>NZ_JBVIGF010000001.1:784143-1036313 GCF_055570965.1 Streptomyces sp. NPDC031064 | reverse complement strand
ACCCGTCGACAATGACGCAGACGACCACCGGGCCCCTTTTTTTTTCTCTGTTTCTCGCTGCTGTGTCTTGGCCGACCGGGGGGGGGGGAGGGGGGGGGGGGGGGGGCCCCCCCCCCCCCCCCCGCGAGGTTAGACCGTCAGCCGAGCAGTCCGGACAGCATGGACTGGTTGCTCACGATCCGTCCGCCATAGGCCTGGGAATCGGGGTCGGTGGCGTAGAAGCCGGCCCCTCCCTTGTACCAGGCGCCTACATTCCTCAGGTCGCCCGAGGTGAAACTGCCGGCCCCCTTTCCGGGAGCGATCTTGTCTCTACCCACGGACAGATACCTGGCCGACAGGAAGATGTTCTGGACGTTGTCCTGGAGCGAGTTCTTGATCTCGGTCCGCTGGTACGACGTGATGCTGCCCGGGTCGTAGCCGAGCATCTCGGCCGCGAGCTGGATCTGCATACTCACGTTGCCGTAGGACGCCGCGTCGCCGCTGAGAGTCTCACCACCGACGTCCCAGAGCGGCGGGTCTCCCGATACCTCGTTGTACGCCACACCCGCCAGCAGCGTGGCCGGGATGTCGTAGTGGGCCGCTGCCGCCTTGATCGTGTCGGAGTAGGCCGCGACGAAATCGGCCTTGTGCTTGTTCTGGTCCGCCTCCTTGTTACCGGTGATGAGGTCCCAGACGTGGGCGACACTGTCCCAGTTGCTCCAGACGTCGAGGTCCTTCCCCGATCCGTAGGTGCCGGACAGACCCTGGAGCCACTGGTGCTCGGCGGTCATCGACCGGTCCTGGAGGTAGCAGGCGTCCGAGAGGTGGCCGATGCCTCCCACGCAGGAGGCCTCACCGGTGACCATGGTGGAGTCCGCCTCCCGGGTCGGCGAGGCCTCCCTCACCGAGACGTCCCAGCCACCACCGCTGTTCATGGTGCAGGTGTAGCCCGACTCGTTGCACTCGACCGGCCGGTGGCCGTCCAGCTCGATGAAGCTGATCGGGTTGCCGCCGGTGAAGGCGTAGCGGTTGCCGGTGAAGGGATCGATGCCGAGGCCCATGTCGGCGAGGGCGCCGTTGTACATGTCCCGGGTGGTGAAGCGGTTGAGGCCCGGGTTGTAGTCGCGGAAGCCCATGTCGTACGTACCGGACTGGGCGTCCCACCGCTTGGCGTTGAAGCGGTACGGGTTGTACGCCTCCTTCGTCGGGTCGGCGGCGTCGGGCTTGTCGATGCCGGTGAACTCGCTCTTGTCGTCGCCGCCGTACGCGGTGTAGCCGTACGTCGCCTTGGTGTCGCCGTCCTTGGTGGTCAGCGTCTCGACGTCGGTGTGGCTGTTGTAGCCGTAGAAGCCGTCCTCGGTCGTCCCGTCGGTGTTGTGCTTGATCTGGGACAGCCGCTCGCCCCAGGGGCTGTACTGGTACGACTTGGTCAGCTTGCCCGCCACCTCTTCGTCCAGGATCTCGCTGGAGAGACCCAGGTAGGTGAAGTCGGTGGTCTTGCCGTCCGCCGTCTTGGAGGACGTGCGGTCCAGCGGGTCGAAGGTGTACTTCGTCGTCTTCAGCACACCGGCGTCATCCGTCTTCTGGGATTCCACCACGTGGTCGAAGCCGTCGTACACGCTCCGCTCGATGACCTTGCCGCCGCTGGTGACGGACTCCTGGCGGCCGAAGGGGTCGTAGTTGTGCTGTGCCGTGACCCCGGAGGTCGTGGTGGACAGCAGCCGGTTGCGGTCGTAGTCGTACGTCGACGTGATGTCCTTGACCGTCTGGCTGACGACGTTGGCGTTGTCGTCGTGGACGTACGTCTCGGTCGTCGCGCCGTTGCCCGTCTTCACCGACTTGGTGAGCCGGTTCGCCGGGTCGTAGCTGTAGTCCGTGGTGGAGTCGAGGTACGCCGCGTGGTTGTCGGCGTTCATCTTCTTCGCCACGTCCTGCGCCTTGTTGCCGTTGGCGTCGTAGGCGTAGGTGTGCGACGACACCAGGGTGCCGTTGGGCTTCTTCTCGCTCTGGGTCTTCAGGGCGCCGTCGAGGTAGTACGTGTAGTCGACGGTGTTGCCGTTGGCCTTGGTCTCCTTCAGTCGCTGGGCCCGGTCGGTGTAGGTGTACGAGGACACCTTCGGGCTGGTGTCGGTCGCCGACTTGCCGACCGAGACCGTCTTCACCAGCTCGCGCAGGTCGTACGTGTACCTGGAGAACTGGCTGGGGTGGGTGACCGTCTCCGGCTGCCCGTTGGCGTCATAGGTGTAGGAGGTGGACTTCTTCTCCTGACCGGCGAGCGCCTCGGTGACCTTCTGCGGCTGGTTGAGACCGGTGTACGCGATCGTGTACGCGTCGATCTTCGTGCCCGACGAGGTGTCGTCGATCGACACCAGGTTGGCGTTCAGGTCGTACCCGTAGGTGAAGGTCCGCTTCTCGGAGTCGCTGTCGGCCGCGTTGTCGCGGACGAGCTTGACCGCGTCGGCGACGACCGCGCCACCGCTGTTCTGGAAGAGCTGGAGCTTGGCCTTGTTGCCCTGGGTGAGGGTGTAGGTGCCCAGCGGGACCCAGGTGCCGGCCCCGGTGCTCTGGTCCTTGACGACGTCCGACGTGGTGCCGTCGGACTTGGTGACCGTGTACTTGGCGGTCGTGGCCGCCCCGGTCACCCGCGGGTACTTCACATAGGCGGTGTAGCTGCCGTCCTTCGGGATGTTCAGGGTCCAGGTGAAGGAGTCCGTTCCCGCGCCGGCGGCGTGGACCTGGTGGTCGTAGCCCTGCTGGCCGGAAACGCTGCCCTTCGTCCAAGTCCCGGCCGTCGAGGTGTGCTGGGTGTCGGAGTTGTCGACCAGCACCACCGCGCTGCCCACCGGCACACCGTCGTCCGTACGGGACTTCAGCTTTCCGTCGGGGTAGTACGACCAGCCCATCGTGCGGGACGAGGAGCCGCCGGCGGAGGTCAGCGTCCGGGACGTCTGCTGGCCCAGCGCGTTGTAGTCGTACGTGGTGACGATGTCCCACGGGTCGGTGGACGACTTGGTCCAGCCGTTGTCGTAGTACGTGTAGGTGGTGTCGTTGCGTACCGTCTGGCCCTCGGACGGCGGCAGCGACGTCTTGGCCACGCGGCCGAGGTCGTCGTAGACCGTCTCGGTGTAGACGTCGCTCTTGTTGTGGCGGCCGTCGTTCGGGTCGTACGGCTGGAACCGCTTCACCGGGCGGTTGAGCTTGTCGTACTCGGTCCGGATGGCGAAGTCGTCGGCGTTGGCCGTCGCCACCCCACGCGGTGTGATGACCCGGGTGTTGTTGCCCGCCTGGTCGTACTCGAACTTCGTCGTCCGGTACGTGACCGGTGAGGTACCGGAGTGCGGGACCTTGACCTCGGTCCTCAGGCCGCGCTCGTCGTAGGTGATCAGGGTCTCGTTGCCGTCGGCGTCCTTGGCCGCGACGGCGAGGGAGTCCTTGTCGTACCTGGTCGAGCTGGTCTTGCCCGCCGCGTCCGTGACCGCGGTGACCCGGTGGTTCAGGTCGTAGGCGGTCTTGGAGGTGAAGTCGGTGGTGTCGGCGGTCGCGTTCTTCTTCGGGTCGATGAGCGTGACCATGTTGCCGACGTTGTCGTACTCGTACGACACCTTGTCACCGGCGGCGTTGACGACCGACGTCAACTGGTAGATCGCGTCGTAGCTGTTGGTGGTGATGTAGTCGTTGGGGTCCGCCGTGGTGTCGGTTCCCTTCGGCTCGGTGGTCGTCTTGAGGTTTCCGACCTTGTCGTAGGTGTACGTCGACGTCCGGGGACGCTGGGTGTCGGTGTCCTTGGGCGCGGTGGCCGAGACGATCTGGTCCGCCGCGTCGTACACCGCCGTGGAGACCGCGCCGTTCGGCGAGGTCGACGTGGTGATGTTGTTGTTGGCGTCGTACACCGGGGCCGGCGAGGTGATCAGCTCACCCTTCGCCTGGTCCTTCGGCACGGTGTTGACCAGCGGACGGCCGTACGTGTCGTACGTCTGCGTGGTCTTCTTGCCCTGGGTGTTCGTGACCTCGGTGACCTGGCCGCGCTCGTCGTAGACGAAGAAGGTCGACTTCTGCAGCGCGTCGGTGATCGTGTTGGGGTATCCGGTCGGGCCGAAGTCGCCGTTGGTGGTCGCGTTGCCGTTCGGGTCGGTCGCCTTGGTGAGCTGGCCGTGGGCGTCGTACTGGTACGACGTCGTGTAGTCCCCGGCAGTCGGGGTCGCGACGCCCTTGGGGTCGGTGACCGTGGTCAGGTTGCCGTAGGTGTCGTAGCCGAACTGCCAGCCACGGCCCTCGGGCGAGGTCTTCTTCGACAGGTCCGCCGAGAAGCCGTCGAGGCGCTGTGTGTACTCGAACTTCGTCGCGTTGGCGGGGTAGGTGCCCGGTGCGCACTCACTCGGGGCCGGGACACCCGACTTGTTGCTCTCGGCGTCGCGGGACCAGAGCGGGAAGCCCGTCCTCTGGTCGTAGCAGTACGCGGTCTTCGCGCCGTTGGCCTCTTCCAGGTAGGTGACGTTGTTGTCCGCGTCCCAGCTCATCGTGCTGGTCTGGGCCTTGGCGTTGGTGATCCGCACCGGACGGCCGTAGTCGTCCGCCACGTAGTTGGTCACATGGTTCTCGGCGTCGGTGACCTTGGCGTCGGTGAACTTCGGGTTCGTGGCGTTCACCGCGTACGAGAACTTCGTGGTGCCCTGGAGACGGTCGGTGATGGTCTGCGTCCACCAGTGGTACTTCGGGTCGTCGCCCTCCTTCGGGAAGTAGTACGCGAGGCCCGTCGAGTTCTGGCGCGGGTCGGTGACCTTGACCAGCTTGACGTTCTTGTTGCCCTGGACGGCGTCGTACTCGAAGGCGAACACCTTCGGCTGGGACGAGCCCGCGCCGTCGGTGAGCTTCGTCAGCAGCCCCTGGTCCGAGTACTCGAAGGTGAGCTTGCGCCCCGAGATGTCGGTCACCGACTTGACGTGGTCGACGACCTTCGTGGCAGCCTCACCCTTGGCGTAGTACTCCAGCGTCAGCGACTGCCGGCCCGCCGGATCGGTGATGTACTTGAGGAACCGGGCCGGCTTGCCGCCGGACCTCCGCTCCTCGTACGTGTACGTCTGGGTGTTGCCGTTCTTGTCGACCACCGACGTCATGTAGCCGTCGCAGCCGAACAGGAACCGCGTCCCGTCGGGGCGGGTCAGCGTCCACGCGTCCGGGACCGCGTCCTTGTCGGGGGTGCAGTCCAGACCCGGCTTGGCGTCGACCTTGTAGTGGACGCCCGCCGGGGCCTTCCACGATCCGTCGTCCTGCTTGCGGAAGACGTGGGTGGTGCCGTCGCCGTCCGGGAGCTTGATCTCGGTCGGGTGCGGCTTGGGGTGGAACTCCAGCCGCGCGCCGAGCCGGACCGGCCCGGCGAGCTGGCCCGACCAGCCGTGCCCCAGCACCGTGTCGGAGGTGTCCAGCGTGTTGTACGAGAAGCGGGCGAAGGTGCTGAGCCCGCGGCCCGGGTTGGAGAACGCGTTGTACGACCAGACGCCGTTGCCCGCCGCCAGGTTGTTCATGACGGTCGACCCGGCGCCGGTGTTCTTGCCCGTGTAGGAGTAGAACTTCTCCAGGCCGAGCTGGTTGGAGGTCGGGTCCTCCACCGCCACGTTCTGCTTCAGGCCGGGTATGCCGTCCGTGCCCGAAGCCCAGGTCGAGGCCGTCTTGTTGAAGACGTCCCAGGTCAGGACGTAGTCGGTGCGCTTGTTGCCCGAGTCGGAGTTGATCGGGGTCTGGACCTGTGCCTGGAGGGTGACGGAGTCACCGGGCGCCACGTCGCTCGGCAGGGCGGTGTGGATCGGGTTGCCGCCGCCGGTGACGCCGGTGCCGTCCGGCAGGGCCCACTTGTAGGTGAGGACCTGGTCGGTAGCCTTCCACGTCGCGGTCGTGGTGTTGGTGAGGGTGAAGTCCACCGTGTAGGTGGTGTTGGGGGTCATCCGCGCCGGGGTCTGCGGCGCGTAGTACGTCGACTCGGTCGTCGAGTCGATGTACGTGACCACCATCTTCGGGCGGAGCCGCTGCTCCGCGCCCTCGGAGGAGAGGAAGACGGTCCGCTCCTGCGCGGTGGCCTCGTCGGCCATCTTGATGATCACACCCTGCTGGGAGGCGGGCGTGGTCACCCAGCCCTGGGCCAGGGAGGTCACGTTCCAGTCGTGCCGGGCCGGGTCGTTCGTCTTCTGGCCCGTCGTCGCGGCGACGGACGCGCTGAAGTCACCACCGGCCGTCGTCCAGTTGGTGGCGGCGTCGGCCTTCACCCACGTGGCGGTCGCCTCGTCGAAGTCCCGGGTGAGGCCGCGCAGCTCATAGCTCGCGCCGGCCGCGTCCTGGGTCGTCTGGGTGCCCCACAGCCGTACCTTCGCGTCCAGCACCCGGGCCGTCGTCGGGATGCCGAGCGCCGGGAACTTCAGCAGGGTGCGGGTCTTCCCGTACGTCGGCGAATTGTTGCCGACGGTGATCCAGTTCTGCGGTACGCCGTCCTGGATCGTGTCGTGGGGGGTGGTGGACTCGGCCGAGGAGAGGGTGGTGTCCTGCGCGGCTTCGATCACCCGCGTGGTCCGCCCGGCCTTCGGCAGCCGGACCAACTGCGTCGGAGCCGCGGTGACCTGCCCGTCCTTGGTCTTCACCGCGATCATGTAGTAGTACGCCCGGCCGAACGGATCCGGGTCGTCCGCCTTCGTCGGCACCGCCGTGGTGTCCGTGAACGCCGTCGTCCCGGGCGCGACGGGGGAGACCAGCGTGGCCGAGGAGGGCGTGAACGTCTGGTTGATGGAGCGGTGCACCTGGTACTCGACGATGTCGTCGGACGTGGCGGCCGAAGGATCGGCGTACGCCGACCAGCTCAGCTCCGCGCCCGTGTCGTGGATCGTCGTCGGGGCCGCGAGGTCGACACCGGGGCGCCCGTAGGTCAGCACCAGCCGGGGGTAGTTGACGGTCTCACCGCCGTACCCGAACTCGCTGCCCTCGTAGCGCGGGCCGCCCTTGGGGCCGTTGGCCGACTCGTCGCCGGCCTTGACCACGAAGCCGTGGTTGGTGTTCGTACCGTCCACCCACGACTGCACGGTCTTGGTCACCGGGAAGGTGTGCCAGGTGTTCAGCTCGCCGGGCTTCTTGGTGACCACACCGCCCTTGGTGAGCCGGACCGCGTCGGCGATCACCGATGTGGTTGTGGAGGCGGGGCCGTCACCGAGGACGACCTTGCCGAGGGTGCCCGCCTTGAAGGGGTGGGTGCCCAGTGTCTTCCACACGCCCGCCGAGCCGGCCTGCTGGTTGACGGTGTAGGTCTTGCTGCCGCCGTTGTAGGTGACGGTGTAGGGGGCGCTGGTGGCACGGTCCGAGGCGGGGACGTAGTGCGCCTCGACCTGGTAGTCGCCGTCCTCGGGGAGGCTGGGCTGCCAGGTGTACGTGTCACCCGCGACCGAGTCCTTGTTGTACAGGTAGTCCTTGTTGACCGCGTACTGCGTGTACGTCGTGTTCCCGGAGGCGGGCCAGGCGCCCTTGGCGGCCGTGGTGCCCGTGTCGCCGTCGTCGACGAGGACGGAGGTACCGGACAGCTCACCGGTGAGGGCGCCGGCACTGTTCCACGTCGCCGACGACTCCGACCACTCGCCGGTGGCGCGGTGCGCCTCCAGCCGCACCTCGGAGTCTCCCGTGGTGTGCGTCTGGTCGAAGTAGAGCTTCAGGTCGGCGGAGTCCAGTTTGGTGCCGGCCGGGACGCCGCTCAGCGGGAACTTCAGCAGCGCCCGCGAGGCGCCGGTGCTGGTGTTGCCGACCGACAGCCGCCAGTTCTGGTCGTAGTTCGACGCCGGGCCGTCGGAGGAGATCATGACGTCCTGCGCCGTGGTCGGCGTCGGTGCGATCGCGATCGTCGGGTCGATGGTGACGGGGTACTGCCGCTCCTTGGCGGCCAGCCACTTCGCGTCCGGGGTGACGCGCAGTTTCCAGCCCTTGCCGTGGCGGACGAGCTTCTGCTCGACGGCGGTGCTGTAGGCGGTCCCGTACGGTGATTCCGCGTCCTTCTTCGCATCGGCCATGAACGCGGCCGGGATCACCAGCGCCGGGTCCTTGCCCTCGCCGTAGAAGCGGACCGAGCCGTCCTCGCCGGCCTTCGGCGTGAGGCCGCCGGTGTCGAGGGTGAAGGTGAAGGTCACCGGGCCGGCGGGTCGCTGGGCCAGGACGATGTTCTCCTTCACCCGCCCGGGACCCACCTCGTAGGAGAGGTCCGCGCCGGGTACGGCGTCCTTGTACGTGACGGTGTTGCCCTTGGCCGTCGGCGTGAGCTTCCCGGCGCCCTCCAGGCCCAGGGTGACCGCGTGACCGTCCGCGCTCTCGAACCGCAGCAGTTGCCGCGCGTCGGTACCGAACCAGCTCCGCGCGACGTTGGTGGTGTTGGCGAAAGCGAAGCCGGCGCGGTCGGTGGGCGCGATCGCCGGATCGAGGTCCTTCCAGGACTTCCCGGCCCGGTAGGCGGTCGGCACCGCCGAAACCTCGGCCTGCACACGGCCGTCGGAGAGCTGCCAGTACCGGGCGTTCGCGGTGCGCTGCCCGGTCAGCTCCTTGACGCGCTTCGCCTTCGCGGCCGCCTTGCCCGTCGGCAGTTTCTCGCGGCTCGGCAGTGTCGGCGTCCCGCCCGTGCTCGACTCGCCGGGCCCGGACTCCTCTCCGTCGTCCGAGAACCAGCCCGCGAAGGCGTCGACGATTCCCTCGTCGTCCCCCTCTGAAACGGGGGCGGCGTGGGCCATATGTGGCAGCATCGTGCTCGCCAACGCGGCCACCGCGAGGCAGGAGACGAATCTCCCGTATCTCACTTTCAAGCCAATCCCTTTCCTCGGCCCCCATTCCCGCGCAAGGAACAAGGGCACACAGATCTGGCCGGACGGGGAATTCCCGACCGGCCGTGCGTCTCTCACCACCCGCAGGTCAGACGGCCCCTGCCGGCAGCGGGCGGATTATCAAGCACAGAGATGACGCCCCGTCAAACACGACGACATTTCGGACCGTCGGCACGTGTCAACAGGGGGTATTTGGACCCCATTGATCCGCTCACTCGCCAGGCCGCGCAACCAGGGTGTATAACCGCCCGGTTCCGCAGTTCCGCGCATTCACGGGAGGACCCCCATGGCCGATTCCAAGGGACTTGACAGGAAGGGCGTCGCGATAGGCGCCGTGCTGCTCGCCGCCTGTGGCGGGCTGGTCGGCTATGGCGTACTCGACACGGAGGAGAAGAAGCCCGCCCCGCGCGCGGTGCCGAGCGCCGAGGTGCGGTACGAGGTGCTGGGCGAGGGCACCGCCGACATCACGTACTTCGGGACGAGCGGAAGCAGCAAGGCGGACGTGGCCAGGAACGCCCGGCTGCCCTGGACGAAGACGGTGAGCGTGCCCATCGGCAAGTCGCCGATCATCAGCATCACCCTCGGCGAGAAGGGCGGCCGGGCGAGCTGCACCCTCGCCATCCGCGGCAAGCAGGTCCAGCGCGCCACCGCCTCGGGCGAGTTCGGCCGCGCGACGTGCAGTGCCGAACTGCCCGCGTCCTCCTGACCCGGCGTCACCGGCAGTGCAGCGTCCAGCGGTACGCGTACGGGGCGCGGCCCGTCTCCGTCCGGGCCGGTCGGCCGCGACCGGGCGGCTCGGGGCTCGTCAGTCCTGGCGTCCGGTGCCCTGGCGCCGGATCAGCATCTGCTTGGTCTGCTGCAACTGGAGGGCGAGCTGTATCTCCAGTGCCCGGCGGGGCTGCTGCCAGTCCGGGCCCAGGAGTTCCGTCACGCGGCCGAGGCGGCGGAACACGCTGTTGGCGTGCAGGTGCAGCGCACTGGCCGCCCGGCTCGGGCTGCCGCCCGCCTCGAAGTACGCCGCCAGCGTCGCGGTGAGCTCGGTGCCCCGTTCGGAGTCGTACGCCAGGACGGGGCCGATCGTCGAGGACACGAAGCCCTCGACGTTGGTGCTGTCGGCGAGAAGAAGCCCCAGGAACCCCAGGTCCTCGGTCGCCGCCGCACCTCCTGGGCCCCGGAGGGCCGTGATGGCCTCCAGGCAGCGCAGCGCCTCGTCGTACAGTTCGGCGGCGGCCGAGATGCCGGCCGCGGGCCCCGCCGCCCCCACCGACACCGGCCGGGGAACCAGGGGCGACAGCTCGCCGGACACGGAGCGTGCCATCGCGGAGGCGTCCGCGCCCGGCAGCAGCAGCACGATGCAGCCGTCGTGAACGGTGTTCAGACCCGCCATCCGGTAGGCGTAGGAGGACGCCCAGACGGCGGCGCGGCCGAGGTCCCCTTCCGGCCGGGCCACGACCACCACGTACTCGCCGGCCGGTTCGAGGCCGAGCCGTCCGGCCCGTGCCTGCAATGGGCGGGCCGCGTTCGCCGGGGTGGTGAGCAGGGCGTCCAGCAGTTCGCTCCGGACGGCGCCCTCCGCCGCGGTGGTGTCGCGCTGGAGGACCAGCGAGATGCCGACGGCTTGCGCGGCGGCCGTCAGCAGGCCCCGGTCCACCGCCGACCGGCGATCCGGATCGGACAGCACCAGCAGGCCAAGGTTCTCTCCGCCGGCGCTGATCGCGGCGGCCCAGTGACCGTCGCCGAGCGCGACGGGCTCCCCCGTGGCGTGCGCGTCGATCGACGCCTGGGCGAGCGAGGCCTCGTCCCCGTCCGATGCCCCATCCGGAGCGACGAGCCATCGGCCGACGTCGTCCCGCACCGAGACGGTTCCTCCCAGGATCGTTCCCGCGGCCTCCGCGAGCGCCTGGGGGTCCTCTCCCTTCAACGCGGCGCCGGTGAGCCGGGTCATGACCTCCTCCCAGGCAGCCGACCGGGAGAGGCGGGAGCGCAGGGAGGCCTGCTCGCGGAGGAGTTCCCGGGTTTCGTTCCGGGTCCGTTCCAGGCGCCTGACGCCTTCGATCGCCACGCCCGCGAGCTCCGCGAGGGAGCGGAACAGGCCCACCTCGTCGGGATGGAAGTGACGGATCTTCCGCTCGGCCCCGTAAAGGGCTCCGAACCGGTCGTCCCCGGGACCGAGCGGGACGGCGATGATCGCCTGTAGTCCCTCGGCCCGGACCACCTCGTCGACGTGCTCGGAGTGCTGAATGCGCTGGTCCCCGAGGTAGTCAGGGGTCCAGAACGGCGCCGTACGGTCATGTACGAGCGCCCCGAGGCCGTGGCCGACGGGCACCGCCAATCCCACGTTCATGGCGGTGGTCTCGCCCACGGACGTGTGCACGCACCAGCCCGCGTCGCCGGTGGGCGCGGTGATGTAGGCGAGGTCCAGGCCGAGCAGGCGGCGCGCCTGGACCGCGATGGACCGGGAGAGCTGATCCAGGTCGGTGGCCGCCATGAATTCCGTCGCCGAGTCGATCAGCGCCACGACGCCGGCCTCGCGGCGCCGTGCGTGTACGGCGGACTCCCGTATGCCACGGGCCATGGCCACAGCCTGTGCGAGCCGGTCGTGGTCGCGAGCGCTCAGCCCGTGCTGGTGGGACTGGTGCAGCAGCTCGTCGAAACGGTGGAGCGGCGCCTCCTCCGCGAGCAGTCGGACGACGTCGAGGGTGAGGTCGTCCGCACCTGTGTCGTCCGACTCCACACCAACCCCCGCCGCTCCCAGGTGGTCCACGCACCAGCCAGTGGTGACCATAGGATCTTCGTCCTGCCTGGTCAAACGCCTTTGACCAGCGCGACGATCGGGATGAGCGCTGACAAGGTGTCAGGCGGCGATGATCTCGAAGAGGATGTGTTCCACGGTCTCCGGCCCCTCTTCGACCTTGCGGCTGGCGGCCACCCTCAGCTTCCGGCCGCACTCGCCGGCGATCCTGGTCAGGGTCTCGAGATCGCCCCGATCGCTGAAGTGAAGGAGGGCCCTGCCTGCCGGAGTGAGCCGTTCCGTGGCCGCCGACAGGTATCCGTGGTGCGCCCGGTAGCCGGGATCCACATAGGCACGGTCGTGCAGGGTCGCGTACCGGTGGTCGGCGGGGGCGAGCACGAAGTTCGAGTGCCAGTACACGACGTCGAACCTCTCCTCCGCCGGCAGGCCCGCGAAGAGGTCGCTGTGCACGGTGCGCACCCGGTCCGCCACTCCGTGCCGCCCGGCGTTGATCGCGGTGTTGCGCACGGCGTGCGGATTGATGTCCGCCGCGACCACCCGCTCGCATCCCGCGAGGGCGGCGGACACGGCGATCACGCCGGTTCCGCAGCCGATCTCCAGGAAGGAGCCGCTCCCGTGGAAGTCCGCGGGGAAGCCCAGCAACTCCATCGCCGCCTCGGTGGACGGCGAGAACGGCGGGGCGAACACCTCGTCCAGCAGGTCCCACTCACGTCCATGGAGCGGGAAGGTCCGGGGGCGGTCGTGCCGCGTCATCGACCGGCGGCTGCGCGCCAGTGACCGTTCGTAATCCCGGATGTCCGCCATCGCCCCTCCTCAACCGCCGCCTCCCCGCTGCCGAGCAGGGCTCTGGGAGAGCCTGCCGCAACGGGCGGCCCCGCCCACAGGTGACCCGGTGACCGCCTCCCGGCTCCGCGGCGGTGCCCGGAGCACACCCGCGCCCACCCCTCGTCACCCGTGACCGGCGTCCGGCCACGCCATGGCCGACCGCCGCCGGCCGGCCGCACGTGGCGTGCCACCACCGCGCAGGCCGAAAAGGGTGGCCGACGTACCTCGTGCGGCCCGGGGTGGCGGTTGCAGTCTTTCGCCGTGGTTTCCACGAGGACATCGGAGGAGCGAGTGCACAGGCAGGTCATGGAGAACGCTCAGCACGAGACCCCCGCTCTTCCGGCGATCGTCCGCCTCGAATCCGAACCCGCCAGGCGTTTCATCCGCGATGCCGTGCGGCAGTACCAGAAATGCCTGGACAGCCGTAACGGAGACGGGGTTCCCACCCACCTGCCGCGCGCCTCGGCCCTCTTGTTCGGGCAGACGGACGGCGCCGAGACGACGATCAGTGACATCGAATTCGTGACGAACGTCCGCGACAGCGACCGGAGTGTCATGGCCGAATTCGAGAAGACGATCGCCCCCCGGTTCGGTGAGGTGTACAGGAACCCGGGACGGGGGTTCTGGTGCGACGAGAAGAGCGTACTGCGGGCCGTCAAGAAGCAGTCCGCCAAGGGTCTGGAGCTCATGGGCTCCATCCATTCGCATCCGAACTGGCATGAAATCGGCCCGCCGCACGAGCGCTACCAGGAACTCAGCGAGAACCCGACCAGGATGGACGAGTACCTCTTCCGCCAGTCCTGCTGGCCGGTGAACGTGATCTGGTACATCCGCGGTGGCGTCGGCGATGGCGGCATGGCGCACCGGGTAGCGGGCTGGAGGCCCGGTGCGGGCCGGTGCGAAAGCCTTGACATAAGGATTCCGCAGGCGATCCACGACGAATTCGATGTGGAATCGCCGGTCCGGCGACAGACGATCCAGCGATAGGTGCGGCAGGAAAGCAAGCCAAGGGCCTACCCAAGGGACATGAGATATGAGCGATGTCACCATCAAACTCCCCGCAGCCTTCCATGTGCTGACCGGCGGGCAGCGGCAGGTTCCCATCGAGGGCGGCACCGTCCGGGAGGTGCTCGTCGGTCTTGACCGCGCCTGTCCCGGTGTACTCGAGCGGCTCATGGACCCGGAGGGGTCGGTGAAGCGCTACGTCAATGTCTACCGGAACGACAGCGACATCAGGGATCTCGATGGACTCGAAACGAAATTGGAGAACGAGGATGTCGTGTGGATAGTGCCAGCGGTGGCGGGTGGCAGCGGAACGGTACGAGCCTAGGAGCCGGGATGTCGGACATTCTCCCCTCGGAGTTCTTCACCCATCCCGGGCCGTCCCCGCACGCGGCGACCGCGGAACTCAGGGCCAAGTGCCCGGTCCACCGGATCGACGTCCCCCCGGGCGCCCAGGCGTACGCGGTCCTCGGACACGAGGTCGTCGAGCAGGCGTTCGGCGACTCGCGCCTGACCAAGCAGGTCGAGAACCTGCCCGCCCCCTACCGGGACAAGGCCGCCGACAACAGCCTTCTCGTGGTCGGCAACCTGGGGTTCGCCGACCCGCCCAAGCACACCCGGCTGAAGCAGCCCATCAGCCCGGCCTTCCGGCCGGCGACCGTCGCCCGGCTCCGCCCACGCATCCAGGACATCGTCGACGACCTCATCGACGCCTTCCCGGAATCCGGCGAGATCGACCTGCTGAGCGCGTTCGCCCTGCCGCTGCCGCTCATCACCATCTGCGAATACCTCGGGATACCGGTCGAGGACAGGCCCCTGTTCCAGGAGTGGAGTTACGTCCTCAGCCAAGATCCGTTGCAGCACCCCGAGGCGGACCTGAAGAGGGCGAGCGGAGAGTTCCGGGACTACTTCACCGAACTGGTGGCCAAGCGCCGCACCGACCTGCGCAACGACCTGCTGAGCGAGCTCATCAGAGCCAGGGACGCGGACGTCCTCAGCGAGGACGAGCTCATGTCGACGATCCTCCTGCTGATCATCGCCGGTCACAAGACGGTCGCCAACATGATTGGGAACGGGTCGGCGCTGCTGCTCCGCCATCCCGAGCAGCTCGCCATGCTGCGCAGCAGCCCCGAGCTGATTCCCTCGGCGATCGAGGAGATCCTCCGCTACGAGGGCTCGGCCGCCTGGGCCTCGCTGCGCGTGGCGGCGGAGGACATGCGGCTCGGTGGGGTGGACATACCCAAGGGGAGCTTCGTCCACCTGTCGCTGTCCGGCGCGGGGCACGATCCCGACGTCCACGACGACCCCGAACGCTTCGACATCACCCGGTCGCCGAACCGCCACCTGTCCTTCGGCCACGGCGCGCACTTCTGCATCGGCGCTCCACTGGCGAGGCTCCAGGGCGAGATCGCGTTCACCACGCTGCTGCGCCGACTGCCGCGCTTCGAGCTCGCAGTGGCTCCGGAGGAAGTCGCCTGGATCGCCGACAGCTCGCTCAGCCGGGGCCTGGAGGCCCTTCCGCTACGACTGTGGGGACGGTTGCCGCGATGACCGGGAAGACGAACGGCCCGAGCATCGCCGTGGTGGGAGCCGGCGGGGTCGGCGGCTGCATCGGCGGCCGGCTCGCCGCGGCCGGACATGACGTGCGGTTCCTGGCGCGCGGAGACAACCTCGCCGCGCTCGGCCGGAAGGGACTGCGCGTCACCCACGGTTCAAGCGATTGGTCGGTGCCGGACCTGTGGGCGTCCGACGACCCGCACGAGATCGGCGAGGTCGACTACGTACTGCTCTGCGTCAAGACGTCACAGTTGCCGGCGGCCGCCGACGCACTGGGGCCGATGGTCGGCCGGAGCACCGCCGTGCTCACCGTGCAGAACGGGGTGGAGGCCCCCGAGCAGGTCGCGGCCGTGGTCGGCCGCGACCGGGTGCTCCCCGGCCTGGTCAGGGTCGTCGCCACGCTGGTCGGCCCCGGCGAGGTGCGGCACGTGGGCGGTCCCGCCGCACTGGGCTTCGCCGAGTGGGACGGCAGCGTGTCCGACCGGGTGGCGCGGCTGCGGGAGGTGCTCCGTGACGCCTCCCTGACAGCGATGGAGCCGCGCGACATCTGGGCCGACCTCTGGGCGAAGTTCCTGCTGGTGGTGCCGATCGGCAGCCTCGGGGCCGCCACCGGTGGGGCGACCATCGGTGAACTGCGGTCGCGCGGCGGCACCCGGCGGATGCTGATCGCCGGGATGCGGGAGATCCACGAGACCGGCATCGCGCTCGGGATCGAACTGCCGGGTGACGCCGTGGACACAGCGATCGGGATCATGGACCACCAGCAGCCCGACGTGACCTCCTCGCTGCAACGGGACATCCTGGCGGGAAGGCCGTCGGAACTCGAAGCATGGACCGGAGCCGCGGTCCGCCTCGCCGGCCGCGCGGGCCGGACCGCCCCGGTTCACGAAATGCTCTACGAGTTGCTCGCCACGCGCGTATCGCGGACGGCGACGAATGAGTGAAGCCCGCAGCACCCTGAAGGAGGTGAGGGCCTACCGGGAGGAGGAGCCGTCGCGCGCCGAATCCGGCTCGCGCATCACCTTCGACCTGTCCAGCAACGAGCTGGTTCTCCCCCCGCTGCCCACCGTGCTCGCCGGTATCGCGGAAGGCCTGCCGCTGCTCGCTCGGTACCCTGACCCCACAGCACGGGACCTGACCGGCGAGATCGCCAGGCACGTGTGCCTCTCCGACGACGAGGTCGCCGTCGGCCCCGGGAGCGCGGGCGTGCTCCAGCAGATCCTGCTCGCACTGTGCGGCAAGGGTGACGAAGTCGTCTACGCCTGGCCGGGATTCGACGCGTATCCGCTGCTGGTCGCCATCTCAGGTGCCACCGGCGTCCGTGTGCCGCTGACCGTGTTGGGAGACCACGACCTCGATGAGATGCGCACCAGGGTGAGTGCGCGGACCAGGGTGGTGCTCCTGTGCTCCCCGCACAATCCGACCGGAACCGTCATCGATCACGGTGAGTTGCACGGTTTCCTGCGTTCCCTGCCGGACCATGTGGTCACGGTTCTCGACGAGGCGTACGTGGAGTTCGACCGGGGCGGCAATCCTCCGGGCATGCCCGGGGTGCTGCGCGAACACGGCAACACCGTGGTGCTGCGCACCTTCTCCAAGGCGTACGGGCTGGCCGGCCTGCGGGTCGGTTACGCGGCCGGGCCACGGCAGGTCATCGCCACCGTCCGTAAAACGGCGATTCCTTTCGGAGTGACGCGTTTCGCGGAGCGAGCCGCCATGCTCTCCCTGCGCGGGGAGGGCGAATTGCGCGAACGTCTGACGGCAGTGGCCGCGGCGCGCGAGGAACTGACCGCGGGGCTGAGGGAACTGGGATTTCCCGTCCTGCCATCCCGAGCCAACTTCGTCTGGCTGCCGCTCGCCTCGGCCGCCGAGTCCTTCGCCCGTGCGGCGGCTGCCGCGGGGGTCAAGGTCCGGTGCTGTCCGGGCCACGGCGTACGGATCTCCGTGGGCGAGGCGGAGGCGCACCGGATGCTGCTGACAGCGCTCGGCCGGAGAAATTCAAGGGTAGGTATTCTGTGAAAATCCTGATGATCGCCATGCCGTGGCAAGGGCTCGACACACCGTCCAGCGCACTGGGAATCCTGGGGCCGTGCGTCCGTAAGAACGCCGCCGGCTGGACCGTCGACGAGCTGTACGCCAACCTCCGGTGGGCCGAATGCCTGATGCGTGAGAGCGACGGCTCCATCACCTGCGAGGATTACGGGAACGTCGCGGACCAGGTCTTCCACGGCGTGGGCGACTGGGTGTTCACCCCGGCGCTGTACGACGTCGACAGCTATCAGGTCGAGGAGTACGCGAAGTTCCTGGAGCAGCGGGACATGGACCCGACGCTCCCCGTTGAGATGCAGAAGTACGCCCGGGGGTTCATCCGGGATCTCGCGGCCGAGATCGCCGCCGACCCGCCCGACGTGGTCGGGTTCACGAGCACCTTCATGCAGAACGTGCCCTCGCTCGCCTTGGCCAGGGAGCTGAAGAAACTCGCACCGGGCATCCTCACCGTCATGGGCGGCAGCAACTGCGACGGAGCACAAGGGCCCGCCCTGCACCGGAATTTCGAGCAGCTCGACTTCGTGATCAGCGGTGAGGGCGAACGCGCACTGCCCGCGTTGCTCAACCGCATCACCAAGGGCGAGAGCCTGGCCGACGTTCCGGGGCTGAGCTGGCGGGGGGACGACGGTGGGACGGTGGTCAATCCACCGGCCAAGGCGGCCCTGCCCTTCGCCATGGTGCCCCCACCCACGTACGACAGCTACTTCCGGGCACTCGAAGAGTCACCCGTCCGGCACCACGTCCGTCCGATGCTGGTGCTGGAGACCTCCCGCGGCTGCTGGTGGGGCGAAGCGCACCAGTGCACGTTCTGCGGCCTGAACGGCTCGAACATCGACTTCCGGAGCAAGGCCCCCGAGCGCATCGCCCAGGAGGTCCGGGAGCTGGCCGAGCGGTACCAGGTCCTCGACCTGGTGATGGTGGACAACATACTCGACATGAAGTATCTCAATACCGCCATGCCCGAGATAGCCTCCCTCGACTGCGATCTGAGAATCCACTACGAGATCAAGTCCAATATGAACCGGGAGCAGTTGAGCACGCTCAAGAAGGCGAACGTCCTCTTCGTGCAGCCCGGCATCGAAAGCCTGAGCAGCCACGTGCTGCGTCTCATGGACAAGGGCGTCAGCGCCGCGCACAACGTGCGGATGCTGAGGGACGGGCAGGATCTCGGGCTCAACGTGACATGGAGCATCCTCTACGGCTTCCCCGGTGAGACCGAGGACGATTACCGCGGGCTGCTCAAGAAGGTGGCCGCACTCGAACACCTGGAGCCGCCCAGCGGGGCCTGGCGCATAGCCCTGGAGCGATTCAGCCCCTACTTCGAGGACCCCGCCCAGGGGTTCATGTTCCGCCGCCCGTCGGAAATATATGACTTCATCTACCAGGTCCCCCGCGACGAGCTGTACGACATGGTGTTCTTCTTCGACACCAGCGTCCAGGGAATCGCGGGCCCCATCGAGGACGAGGTGAAGCAGGCGTGCGAGGCGTGGGCCAAGGCATACCCGCAGAGCACCCTCACCTACTGGACCGATGACCGGGGCCGGGTCACCATCGAGGATCGCCGCGCCAGTTGGCCCCAGGAAGTGATCGAACTGGACGACGTCCAGAGCAATGTGTACCTCGGCATGTTCCAGTGCGCCGCCCGCGAGGGCATACGCCGGCGGCTCGCCGACGGCGGTCACGTCGTCGGGGAAGGGGAGATCGAGGAGATGCTCCGCTACTTCGTCGATCGTGGCCTGGCGTTCGAGGACGAGGGGCGCTACGTCAGCGTCGCCCTTGAGACCGACCCGTACCGCCGGAAGCTGGCCGGCGGCAAGGAGGTGGCGGCTTCGCTATGACGGCGCTGATGGACATCGATGAGCTCAGGGCCCGGGAGTCGGACGAGGGACGGCCGGCCGTCGGCCGGCCCGCGACGCTGACCCTCGGATCCGACTGGGCCGACCTTCCGGTCGCCACCGAGCTGGCGGCGCTCCTGCTCCGGGTGCCGGTCGCCGGGGTGCGGCTGCCGGAGCCCGCCGACTTCTCGGCGCTCCCCGACCACACGATCGTGCGGATCATCGCGTTGCTCCGCGAATGTTCCTCGATCGGCGCCCGGGTCATCTGGTCCCTGGTCCTGGGCGCGGAACAGCACCACCTGATCCGGCAGCTCGATCACCTTCCCGCCCCGGACACGTCCGTCGGGGAGTGGCGATCCTCCAGCAGTTTCGGCCTCCTGTATTTCCGCAAGGGTCCGACATTCCTGTCCGTGGTCGATCAGCGCCCCGAACACAGCAGGCGCCTCATCGTGGACGATCCCGCCACGATGGAGGTATTCGCTCAGGCACTGGACGGATGCGCGTGGGCCGACGCGACCCGGACCCCGCAATACGCCGCCGCCGCGCGTGACCTGGTGGGCAAGGGGCTGCTCCTGCGCGTCGGGGACCATTGCGTGACTCTCCCCGTGCACATGCGTTCCTGGCCCATCGGAACCGTCCTCCTGGGGGGAACCCTGGCCTCGGCCGGAAAGAAATCGGACGACGCGAACGGATAGTTCGCACGTGAGTCTCATTCTTGCTCCCGTGTCACATCCCGCGCGGGTAAATCCTCACGGCTGTGGCAGCGGAGGCTTATGATGGGTGCATGCAGCATTCGTCATGTCTGAGCTGGTGGCGCTCCTCGTAGGAGCGGCCACCTCTCATGCTTGACCGGGCCGTTCGGATGGACGGCCCGTTCGCGTCCCCTGGACCAGGGCTCGTGCCATCTGGCGGCGAGACCGACGTACCAGGAGATCGTATGAACACCACCCTCCGGACGGTGGCCACCGATGCCACTGCCTCCGATTCCCCCGCCGACGCGCTCGGGACGTCTGCGGCGCAGGCCCGCAGTGCGGTGCTGGAAGAGCTGATCCTCAAGAACCCCGGGCAGTTCCGTGTGCTGACGGGCGACCGCCCCACCGGCCGCCTGCACCTGGGGCACTACTTCGGAACGCTGCACAACCGAGTGCGTCTTCAGGACCTCGGTGTGGAGTTGCTGGTGCTGGTCGCGGACTACCAGGTCCTGACCGACCGCGATGTCGCGGACAACCTGACCGAGTGTGTGGAGGAGCTGGTGCTGGACTACCTCGCCATCGGCGTGGACCCGGCACGCAGCACGATCTTCACGCACAGCGCCGTCCCCGCGCTCAACCAGCTCATGCTGCCCTTCCTCAGCCTCGTCTCCGTCGCCGAGCTGAACCGCAACCCCACGGTCAAGGACGAGATCACCCACTCGCGTCAGTCCTCCGTCAGCGGCCTGATGTTCACCTACCCCGTCCACCAAGCCGCCGACATCCTCTTCTGCAAGGCCAACCTGGTCCCGGTCGGCCAGGACCAGCTCCCTCACCTCGAAGTCACCCGCACCATCGCCCGCCGGTTCAACGACCGCTACGGCAACGGGACCACCGTCTTCCCGCAGCCCGACGCCCTGCTGTCCAGCGCGCCGCTCCTGCTCGGCACGGACGGCACCAAGATGAGCAAGAGCCGGGGCAACGCCATCGCCCTGGCCGCCGACGCCGACGAGACCGCCCGACTGCTCAAGGGCGCCAAGACCGACTCCGAGCGGCACATCACCTACGACCCGGCCACTCGCCCCGAGGTGTCCTCCCTCCTCCTGCTGGCAGCCCTCTGCCAGAACCGGACCCCCCAGCAGGTGGCCGAGGACATCGGCTCCGCGGGAGCCGCCGCGTTGAAGAAGACCGTGACCGAGTCGGTCAACGAGTACCTGGCCCCCATCAGGGCACGCCGCACCGAGTACGCGCGGGACCGCACCTACCTCCGCCGGACCCTCCACGAAGGCAACGAGCACGCCAGGGCCGTGGCCGATGCCACCCTCGCCGAGGTGCGTGCCGCCATGAACAGCCGGTACTGAAGGGCCCGCGACCGGGTGGCACGGCGCAGGCCGTGCCACCCGGTCGATTGGTGCTGGGCCGACGCAGCCCGCCTTCTCCCGTGGGGGAATGAAGTCCCCCTTTTACGCTCCCGCCTCTTCGAACAAAGCCTGTTCGAGAAAGGCTCTGGTGAAATGCCGCAAAGTACTCCGTAAATCTGCGTGAGCGGGCGGGAATTGTCTTCCTGGTCGCACATCGGTGCGGCTGGAAAACCGCAGCGATTGCGGCTGTTGGGGGCTGGGTACGAACGGGGCCGGGAGCAGCGCGAAAGGGAGGGTGGAATCACATGGCCGGTACCCCGTTGTCCTCGAAACCTCATCCGTCCGGGGGCTGGTCGCCCCTGTGGGCGCCGGAGCGGGTACCCGCACACGTCGCCCTGATCGTCGACGGCAACGGCCGGTGGGCAGCTCGTCGCGGGCTGGCCCGCAACGCCGGGCACGCGGCCGCCGTGCCGCGCCTGCTCGACACCATCGACGGGGCTGTGGAGGCGGGGATCCGGTACCTGTCGTTCTATCTGTTCTCCACCGAGAACTGGCGGCGCGAGCCGGGGGAGGTCGCGAGGACTCTCGAAATCATCGGTGGCTTCGTCACCGACAACCAGGCCGCGCTGCACGCCAAGGGGGTTCGTGCACTGTGGTGCGGCAGACGCGACCGTGTGCCTCCCGCACTGGGCCGTACCCTCGCAGACTTCGAACAGCTCACCCGAGACAACCGGACCCTGGACCTTGTCTTCTGCGTCGACTACGGCGCCCGCGACGAACTGCTCAGGGCCGCGGCCGAGTTGGCACGGGAGGCCGCCGACGGACGGCTGAGCCCCGACCGCATCGACGTCGCGTCGCTGACCAGCCGGCTGTACCAGCCCGGCGTACCCGATGTGGACCTGCTCATCCGCACCTCGGGCGAGTACCGGATCAGTAACTTCCTGCTGTGGCAGTGTGCTTACGCGGAGCTGTACTTCACCGACGTTCTCTTCCCGGACTTCGACCGCTTCGCCCTCTGGCAGGCGGTGGCCGACTATGCCGGGCGGGAACGCCGTTTCGGCAGTGCAGGGGCGGCCTGAGTGAAGCTTGTGCCGCCCGCCTCGTACCGGGCCGTGCTGGACCGTGCCGGAGTGCACGAGCCTCCGGTGAGGAACACCTATCGGGACATCGCCCGCACGGTTCGCCGACTCGAGCCCCCCTACTACGCGGCCACTCGGCTCCTCGCACCGTCCCGGCTACAGCCGCACATCCTGTGCGTGTACGCGTTCGCCCATGCCACGGACACCGCTTCCGACAGTGGGCCGGTCGCCGGGCGGCCCGCTCGCTTCCGTGCGTGGGAGGCCACCGTACGGGCGGCTCTCGCCGACCGGCGTGCGGACGATCCTCGGCTGGCCGCGCTGCTGCACACCCTGGAACGCACCGGGCTGCCCGAGACGTGGGTGGGCGACTTCCTGGACGGCATGGCCGGCGACCTCGGCTACCGTGACTTCGGCTCGGAGGCCGGCTTCCAGGCGTACGTGGACCGCGTCTCGCATCCACTGATGCTCCTGCTCTGCGGAGTCCACCCCGGGTGCCGCACCCAGGAGGTGGTGCGCGCGCTGCGCGATGCGGCCGAGGCCGGGCAGCGCATCGACTGCCTCGGCGACCTTGCCGATGACCTGCGGGCCGGGCTTCCCTGCCTGCCGCACACCGGCCGGCAGTTGCACGGGCAGATCGAGCTCGCCGGTGCGGCCCTCGACCGGGCCCGTCGCGTTCTGCCGCTCCTGCCGCCGGAGTTCGCTCCTGTCATGACGGCGTTCCTCGACGTGCAACGGATCCAACTGCGGGCGGTCGCACGAGCCGGGACCCGCCTGCCGCGACACACCGTCCGAACCCCTCTGATGCCCTCGCTCAAGGTCCTCTTCGCCGCCCGGCGGCAGCACATGGAAGGCGCCCTGTCATGACCGCACCCCTGTCGGCCTCCGAGCCCGAGGTCACCATCGACTGGACGGGTTTCCCCGGCCCCGGGTCGGTGACCTGGGACCTGCTGGGCCAGTGGCGGATGGCACTGGTCATGCCCCGCCTGCTGGTGCTGCAAGCGGCTCACCCCGTGGTCGGTGCCGGCCTGGCGAAGCACTCCACCTACCGCACCCATCCCTGGCGACGCGTCGACCACACCCTGATCAGCCTGCAGCGCTTCATCTACGCCCCACCCGAGCAGCGGCACAAGGAGGTGCAGCGGATCCTGCGCGCCCACCGGCGTATCAAGGGAACCGATGCGCGGGGCCGCGCCTACACCGCCGAGCAGCCGGAGGTGCGGGCCTGGGTGCTCGGCACCGTGTTCGAGGCGATGAGCAGCATGGAACGGCTCGCCGGCCGGCCCCTCACGGCCGCCTACGAGGCGCGGCTGTACGACGAGTGGTGTGCCACTCTGGGCGCCTTCGGGCTGGACCGCGAGCTGCTGCCGCCTGACCTCGACGGGTTCTGGGACTACTTCGAGCGGATGCAGCGTGATGTGCTGGAGGACAACACCGAGGTCCGTTTCCTCATGCGGGACATGTACCGAGGTGCCGCGACACCGTCGATGCTGGAGTGGTGCCCGCCGCTGTGGGCGCTGATGCGCTCCTCCGCCGCGATGCTGATGCCCGGCGCGGTGGCCGCGCAACTGCCGCGCACGTACCGGGAACGGCTCCATCTGCACGTGGGACAGGCCGACCGCACGCTGTCGCGCACCGTGCACCACACCGCACGCGCCGCGCTGGAACCGTTGTCCGTGCGCGGCCGGTACATGCCGATCGCCGCCGCCGCGATGGCGGGCCGGGACCTGGACGAGGCGAACGACGGCCCCCTCGGCGGCTTCAGGCTTCCCGGCGCCGGTTTGCTGGCTCGGCCTCTGGGGCTGGTCAGAGCGGTGGCTTCCGCGGCCGTCCGCGGACCGGACCGCGACTCCAGGGCGGACCGGCTGGGACGCTTCTTCTCCCAGGTGCTCGACCAGACCGGCGACGGCAGGATCGACGCCCCCGACCTCCAGGCGATGGCCCGTGCCCTGTGCTGGCAACTGGAGCTGTCCCCGGAGCGGGAGGACAAGGTGTACGCCGGTTTCACCTCGTGGTGGGAGCACATGCGCTCGACCATGGACACGGACGGCGACGGGAGCATCAGCAAGGACGAGTGGATCACGGCCATGCTCCGCAACTGCGACGCGGACCCCGGATACGTGCGCGACGGCGTGCACCATGCGGTGCGCGCCATGTTCGAGGCGGTGGACGCGGACGGCAGCGGGGCGATCGACCGGCATGAGTACCGTACGGTGTTCACGGGCGGCCGTGTCGACCCAGGTGACCTCGACCGCGGCTTCGACGAACTCGACGCCGACAAGGACGGCACGATCAGCCTGCCCGAACTTCTGGACGGATTCACGGCGTTCTTCATGGCCCGGGAATCCAACGTCTCCGGAACCCAGTTGCTGGGGCGGGCCTGAGAGCGGTGACCGTAGCAAGGGAAGCGGTACGGGGCGTTGCTGTGGCCCGGCTGGCGAAGATGCTCGCGCGTGACGTGCTCACGGCCCACGAGGGTGCCGATACGGCTGAGGACAGAGTGGCCGCGCAACGCTACCGGGCGCGGCGGATCCGGGAGGCGTTGGAGGCGCTGGGGCCTTTCTACATCAAGGTCGGACAGGTACTCGCCACCCGGCCGGATCTGGTCTCCGGCGCGTTGGTGACGGAGCTGGAACGGTTGCAGGGCACGGTGACGGCGGTGCCGTTCGCCGCTTTCGAGCCGGTACTCGAGGCGGAACTGGGTCGTAACTGGCGCCGGCTGTTCCGCGAGGTCGAAACCGGTCGGCCCTGCGGCTCCGCGTCGCTGGCCCAGGTGTATCCCGTGGTGCTGCACGACGGCAGCCGGGCGGTGCTCAAGGTGCAGCGGCCCGGGGCCGAGGGCCGGATGCGGGCGGACATGGCGGCGCTGGGCCGAGCTGCCCGGATGACGGGGCGGGCGGTTCCCCGGCTCGCGGAGGTGCTGGACCTCGACGCTGTCCTGCAAGGGATCTTCGACTGCATGCGTCCGGAGCTCGACTTCACCGCCGAGGCGGCTCACATGGAGACCGGTCGCCGGGCGGCCGGGGGCTTCCGCCACCTCACGGTGCCCGCGGTGCGGCAGGCCGGGCGGCGGGTGCTGATCCAGAGCGTCGCACCCGGACGGGCGCTGAGCGCCGGGGCGGTGGACGACCTGTGCGAGGAGCAGCGCGAGCAGGTGGGCGCCGAACTGCTCAGGTACATGTACCGGGGATACTTCGTCGAGCACTTCTTCCACGCCGATCCGCACCCGGGCAACGTCTTTCTGCACCCCGAGACAGGAGCGACCCTCATCGACTGGGGGATGGCCGGGCGCGTCGACCGGCACACCGGGACACTCGGGGCGCTCGCGTTCACCAGCATCGCCCAGAATGACGCGCGCGGGCTGGCCGCCGCCTGGCTCGAGCTCGGCCGGTCGACCCCGCGCACCGACCTGCCCGGCTTCCGGGACGATCTGACGCGCGTGGTGCCGCAGTTGGCCATGAGCCGGCTCGACGGCATGAACTTCGGCTCGGCCCTGGCCACCATCCTGCGGTGCGCTGCCCGGCGCGGAATCCGTACCAGCCCCATGATCGGCATGTTGGGCAAGTCCATGGCCAACGTCGAGGGCACGGTGCGCGCCATGGCCCCGGACCTGTCGGCCACGGAAGTGTTCAGGGAGGCGCTGATGGATGTCATGGGTGAGCTCGCGCGGAAGTACCTGTCACAGGAACAGGTGGCACGGCGGGGGCTGGAGCTGATGGCGGTCGGTGACAGCGCCCTGGACGAGGCGCGCGCCGTTCTGCGCGGTCTGGCCGGTCAGGAGGGAGCGGCGCGTACGGGGCCGTCGCCCGGTCACGGTACCGGTGGTGAAGGGCGCGGCCCGCTGGCACGCTACGGCGGTGCCGCGGCCGGGTGGGCGCTCGCCGCGTGGGCGGTGCACCGGGTGACGCGCCACGTCCCGTGATGCCGGTGCGACGTCTCGTCGGTCCGGGTCGAGCCCGACGGATGCGCCGGCGAGGGTGACGGCGGCGAGGTGCCGGCCGGGTGGTTCGCCGCGGCGCGCTGCCTGGCACCCACTCGCCATGACGCCGCCCGATGTGCTGTCTACAGCCAGTCCCGCCTCTTGAAGACCACGTACAGGCTCGAACACACCACGGCCATCAGCAGGATCGCGAACGGGTAGCCGTACACCCAGTGCAGCTCCGGCATGTGGTCGAAGTTCATGCCGTAGATCGTCCCGACCAGCGTCGGGGCGAAGAGGATCGCCGCCCAGGACGAGATCTTCTTGATCTCCTCGTTCTGCTCGAAGCCCGCCTCCGCCAGCGCCCGCATCTCCGCGTTCTGCTGCTGCGTGACGAGAGTCGCGTTGACCGTGAGGATCTCGGTGAGGGCCTGGCGGAAGCCGTCCACGCGTTCGCTGGTGTGGGTGACGTGGTCGGCGACGTCCCGCAGGTGGCGCTGGAGTTCCTCGTCCGTGCCGTACTTGGCGAAGCCGGCCATCAGGCCGTGGAGCATGCCGACCAGGGGGCGGGTGGCGCGCTGGAACTCGACCATTTCGCGGGAGAGTTCGTAGATGCGGCGGGAGACCGCCGGATCGCCCCGGAAGACTTCGGTCTCGATCTCGTCGATGTCGTTCTGGACGCCCGCGACGACCGGGGCGTAGCCGTCGACAACGGCGTCGAGGATGGCGTACAGCACCGCCTCGGGGCCGAGGGCGAGGAGTTCGGGGGTCTCCTCCATGCGGCGGCGCACGGCGGAGAGGTCCGGGGCGGCGCCGTGGCGGACCGTGATGAGGAAGTCGGCGCCCAGGAAGACGTGCAGCTCACCGAAGTCGACCTCCTCCTGCGCGTCGAGGTAGCGGGCGGCGCGCAGGACGACGAAGAGCGTGTCGCCGTAGCGTTCGAGCTTCGGGCGCTGGTGGGCCTCCATGGCGTCCTCGACGGCCAGCTCGTGGAGGTCGAATTCGGCCGCCAGGGAGAGCAGTTCCGCCTCCGAGGGACGGTGGAGCCCTATCCAGGCCATGCCGTCCGGCTCCTCGCGCAGTTGCCGGAAGGTCTCGGCGAGCGTCCCGGGGGAGGAGACCTTGTGGCCGTCCCGGTAGAGGGACGCCTGGACCACGCTGCCCCGGTCGGGGGACGGGGAGGGGGACGCGGTGGGCGGGTGTTCGGCGACGGGCGCGGGGGCCGTGGAGCGCCGTCGCCAGTTGGGCTTCTTCGAGGGCAGGGTCATAGGGGTCTCACCTCCCGGGTCGAACCATATACGTCCCGGTTTGCACTGGCATGGCAGGACCGGCATCGTATTGCGGACAGCACCTGTCCGCGAGGGCGCGTAGCGTGCCGGACATGGACTCCCGGAAGAAGCCCGTGCTCTCCGCCCGCGCCCTCAACCGCGCCACCCTGGCACGGCAGCTCCTGCTGCGTCGTACCCCCATGTCGGCGGAGCACGCCATCGCGCACCTCGTCGGGCTCCAGGCCCAGAACACCAAGCCGCCCTACTACGCCCTCGCCGCCCGCCTCGACGGCTTCCGCCCCGAGGAGCTGTCCGCGCTGATGGAGGCCCGGGAGGTGGCACGGATCGTCACCATGCGGTCCACCATCCACACGCACACCGCCGACGACGTGCTCGCCCTGCGCCCGCTCGTCCAGAGCGCCCGCGACCGGGAGGTCACCGTGTTCCGCAAGGGGCTCGTGGGGGTCGACCTGGAACGGCTCAACGCCATCAGCCGCGACCTGGTCGAGGAGCGGCCCCGTACGCCGAAGGAGATCCGCGAGGCGCTGCTGAAAGAGTGGCCGGAGGCCGACCCGCTCGCCCTGTCCGTCGCCGCCCGCTGCCTGCTGCCGCTCGTCCAGGTCACCCCGCGCGGCCTGTGGGGACGCAGCGGCCAGGTCGCCCTCACCACCGCCGAGACCTGGCTCGGGAGGTCCGCCGAGCCGGCGACCCCGGAGGCGGCCGTACTGCGCTACCTCGCCGCCTTCGGCCCTGCCTCCGTCAAGGACATGCAGACCTGGTCGGGCCTGACCCGGCTGCGCGACGCCTTCGAGGCGCTGCGGCCACGCCTGCTGACCTTCCAGGACGAGTACGGTGCCGAGCTCTTCGACCTGCCCGAGGCGCCGCGCCCCGACCCGGACACCCCGGCGCCGCCGCGCTTCCTGCCCGAGTTCGACAACCTGCTGCTCTCGCACGCCGACCGCACCCGCGTCGTACCGAAGGAGTACAAGGACCGCACCTGGAAGGGCAACCAGGCGTACCGCACCTTCCTCGTCGACGGCTTCCTCGCCGGGATCTGGGGCCTGGAGGAGACGAAGGACGGGGCGACGGTGACCGTGCAGCCGTTCGGGACGCTCACGCGCGAGCAGCGCGCCGCCGTGGCGGACGAGGCCGGACGGACGATGGCGGTGATGGCCCCGGGGAAGGCGTGCGAGGTGCGGTTCGGCGCGCTGTAGCCTCACGGTGCCGTGCGGCCTGCGGCGCACGCGCACGAACGGGCGGCGCACACGCACGGACGGGCGGCGTGCACGCACGGACGGGCGGCGCACACGTACGAACGCGCGGCGTCCGCCCCGCTAGTCCGCGCGGCCCGTCGCCGCCACCGTCACGCCCAGGCCGATCATCGCGAAGCCGCCCGCGCCGCCCACCATCGACAGGCGGCGGTCCGAACGGGCGAACCAGCCGCGCGCCGCCGCCGCGCCCAGGCCCCACAGCGTGTCGGTGACCAGGCCGATGCAGATGGGCACCAGACCCAGGAGCAGCATCTGGACCGCGACCTGGCCGGCCGCGTGGTCCACGAACTGGGGCAGCACCGCCGCGAAGAAGACGATGCCCTTCGGGTTCGTGACGCCCACGACGACGCCGTCCAGCAGCGTGCGGAGGTCACCCCGCGACGTGGCGGGCGGAGGCGTGTTCAGCAGGGCGGCCTTCATGTCCTTGCGGTGCCGGAACGCCTGCACCCCCAGGAAGACCAGGTACGCCGCGCCCGCCAGCTTCACCGCCATGAACACGGCCACCGAACGCTCCACCGCCGCGCCGATCCCCAGCGCCACGGCCACCACCAGGACGTACGAGCCCAGCACGTTGCCGAGCACCGTCGCCATCGCCGTCCGCCGGCCGTGCGCGAGGGCGCGGCCGATCACGAACAGCACGCTCGGGCCCGGGATCACGATCACGAGCATCGACATGGCCGCGAAGGCCAGCACACGGTCTGTGGACACCATGGCCTCACCCTAGTGCGCGCACACGTGTGAACGTCAGGGCAACAACCCCGCCCGCCGGGCCGCCGCCACCGCCTGGCCACGCGTGTGCGCGCCCAACTTCCGCATCGCCGACCGCAGGTAACCCTTGACCGTCTCGGGCCGCAGGCCCAGCCGCTGCGCCGCGCCCGTGTTGGTCGCGCCCGACGCCACCGCCGCCAGCACGTCCGCCTCCCGGGGCGTCAGCGTCACGCCGGGCGCGCCCGCCGGCACCCGGGCCGACGCGAGCCGCCCGCACACCGCCAGCAGCTCGGCGCGCAGGGCCGGGTCGGCGATCCGGGGCGCCAGCGCCCGCAGCTCGCCGTGCGCCTCACGGACCGTCTCCCACGCCGCCGGTTCCCCCGACGGGCCGGTGGACGCCCCGGCCGAGGCCAGCCGCTGGGCCTCGTCGCGTACCGCCAGGGCCTGCTCCACGTCCCGGGCCGCCGCGACCGCCGCGTCGAAGACCCGGTCCCCGAGCGGCAACGGCTCGCGCAGCCCTCCGTACAGCACACCCCGCACCCGCCGCCGCACCACCACCGGGACGGCGAGCACCGAGCGCAGCCCCTCCGCCGCGACCGGGCCGTCGTACTCGTGGCTGATGTGGCGCGCCGAGGCGTAGTCGGTCACCGCGCACGGCCGGGCCAGCGCGATGGCCTTGCCGCCGAGCCCGTTGCCGGTGCCGACCGTGAGCCCGCGCAGGGCGGTGGACAGCGCGCCGTTCAGCTCGGCGATCCGCATCCGGCGGCCGTCGTGGAGCAGGCCACCGAAGGCGACGGGCAGCCCGCTGGCACGGCGCAGGCGCAGCAGGGCCGCGCGTATCTCCACAGCTTCCACCCGCTCGGACACGTCACCGCTCCTTCACCCCCGTTCGGGGGTAGTGAGACCTGGGTCACCGATTACACGATGCCGGTGACGGGTCCCGCAATGACGGGGTCCGGGAAGTTGTCGAGGAGGACGTATGGCGGCAAGCGGCGCGACGCGGGAGTTCCGGCAGGCCCGGGACTTCCTGCTGCGGCACCGGGAGGACTACGAGGCGGCGTACGAGGGGTTCGCCTGGCCCCGGCCGGACCGCTTCAACTGGGCGCTGGACTGGTTCGACGTCATCGCCGAGGGCAACGACGCGACCGCCCTGCACATCGTCGAGGAGGACGGCACCGACACGCGCGTGAGCTTCGCCGACATGCGGACGCGCTCCGACCGGGTCGCGAACTGGCTGCGCGGGCTGGGCGTACGGCCCGGGGACCGGATCGTCGTCATGCTCGGCAACCAGGTGGAGCTGTGGGAGACCGCCCTCGCCGCGATGAAGCTCCGTGCCGTCGTCATCCCCGCCACCCCCCTGCTCGGCCCCGCCGACCTCGCCGACCGCATCGAGCGCGGCCGGGCACGGCATGTCATCGTCCGCGCCGAGGACACGGCGAAGTTCGACGACGTGCCGGGCGACTACACCCCGATCGCCGTCGGTGCGCGCGTCCCGCACTGGATCGCGTACGAGGACGCCCACGGGGCGTGCGTGCCCTTCCAGCCCGACGGCGACACCCGCGCCGACGACCCCCTGATGCTGTACTTCACCTCCGGCACCACCGCCCGCCCCAAGCTCGTCGAGCACACCCACACCTCGTACCCCATCGGCCACTTGGCGACGATGTACTGGATCGGTCTGCGACCCGGCGACGTGCACCTGAACATCTCCTCGCCCGGGTGGGCCAAGCACGCCTGGTCCAACCTCTTCGCGCCCTGGAACGCCGAGGCGACCGTCTTCATCCACAACTACACGCGCTTCGACGCCGCCCGCCTGATGGCCGAGATGGACCGGCACGGCGTCACCAGCTTCTGCGCCCCGCCCACCGTGTGGCGGATGCTCATCCAGGCCGACCTGTCCGCGCTGCGCACCCCGCCCCGGGAGGTCGTCGCCGCGGGGGAGCCGCTGAACCCCGAGGTCATCGAGACCGTACGGCGCGAGTGGGGCGTGACCATCCGGGACGGCTTCGGGCAGACCGAGACGGCCGTCCAGGTCTCCAACAGCCCGGGCCAGTTGCTGAAGGCGGGCTCCATGGGGCGGCCGAGCCCCGGCTTCCGCATCGAGCTGCTCGACCCGGTGACGGGGAAGCCGGGCGCGGCGGAGGGCGAGATCGCCATCGACCTGTCGACCGGGCCCGTGGGCGTGATGACCGGCTACCACGGCGACCCGGAGCGTACGGCCGAGGCGATGGCCGACGGCTACTACCGCACCGGCGACATCGGCGCGCGCGACGCCGACGGATACGTGACGTACGTGGGCAGGATCGACGACGTCTTCAAGGCGTCCGACTACAAGATCTCACCGTTCGAGCTGGAGAGCGCCCTGCTGGAGCACGAGGCGGTCGCGGAGGCGGCGGTCGTCCCGGCACCCGACCCGGTCCGCCTCGCGGTGCCCAAGGCGTACGTCGTCCTCGCCGACGGCTGGGAGCCCGGCCCGGAGACGGCGAAGGCCCTGTTCGCGCACTCGCGCGCGGTCCTCGCGCCGTACAAGCGCGTCCGCCGCATCGAGTTCGCCGAACTGCCCAAGACCGTGTCGGGGAAGATCCGCCGGATCGAGCTGCGGGAGCGCACGGCGGCCGGGTCGGCGGCCGAGTACGTGGAGGGCGAGCTGTGACGAACCTGTCGTACGCGCATGGAACGGGCGACACGGCACTGCTCGGCGACACGATCGGCGCGAACCTGGCGCGGGCGGTGGCCCGTCACCCCGGCCGGGAGGCGCTCGTCGACGTGCCGTCCGGGCGCCGCTGGACGTACGCCGAGTTCGGCGCCGCCGTGGAGGAGCTGGCGCGCGGGCTGTTGGCGGCCGGGGTCGCCAAGGGCGACCGGGTCGGGATCTGGGCGGTGAACTGCCCCGAGTGGGTGCTCACGCAGTACGCCACCGCCCGGATCGGCGCCATCATGGTGAACATCAACCCGGCGTACCGGGCGCACGAGCTGGCGTACGTCCTGCGCCAGGCGGGCGTCTCGCTGCTGATCGCGTCCCTCGCCCACAAGACGAGCGACTACCGGGCCCTGGTGGACCAGGTGCGCGCCGACTGCCCCGGTCTGCGGGCCGTGCACCACATCGGGGACCGGTCGTGGGACGAGCTCGTCGGCGGGACGGTCACGGACGCGGAACTGGCCGCGCGGGAGGCGGAGTTGTCGTGCGACGACCCCGTCAACATCCAGTACACCTCCGGCACCACCGGCTTCCCCAAGGGCGCCACGCTCACCCACCACAACATCCTCAACAACGGTTACTTCGTGGGCGAGATGCTCGGCTACACCGAGCGGGACCGGATCTGCCTGCCCGTGCCCTTCTACCACTGCTTCGGCATGGTGATGGGCAACCTCGCCGCCACCTCCCACGGCGCCGCCATGGTGATCCCGGCCCCCTCCTTCGAGCCGGCGGCCACGCTGCGCGCCGTCCAGCGGGAGCGGTGCACCTCGCTGTACGGCGTGCCGACGATGTTCATCGCCGAGCTGAACCTCCCGGACTTCGCCTCCTACGACCTCTCCTCCCTCCGGACCGGGATCATGGCCGGCTCGCCCTGTCCGGTGGAGGTGATGAAACGGGTCGTCGCCGAGATGAACATGGCGGAGGTATCCATCTGCTACGGCATGACGGAGACCTCCCCGGTCTCCACCCAGACCCGGCGCGACGACGACCTGGAGCGCCGCACCGGCACGGTCGGGCGGGTCATGCCGCACGTCGAGGTCAAGGTCGTCGATCCGGTGACCGGCGTGACCCTGCCGCGCGGCGAGGCGGGCGAGCTGTGCACGCGCGGCTACAGCGTGATGCTCGGCTACTGGGACGAGCCGGAGAAGACCGCCGAGGCGATCGACGCGGGCCGCTGGATGCACACGGGCGACCTCGCGGTGATGCGGGAGGACGGGTACGTCAGGATCGTCGGCCGTATCAAGGACATGATCATCAGGGGCGGGGAGAACGTCTACCCGCGCGAGATCGAGGAGTTCCTGTACGCCCACCCCAAGATCGCCGACGTACAGGTGGTCGGGGTGCCCGACGAGCGGTACGGGGAGGAGATCCTCGCCTGCGTGATCCCGCGCGACCCGGCGGACCCGCCGACGCAGGCCGACATCACCGCGTACTGCCGCGAACGGCTGGCGCACTACAAGATCCCGCGCCGGGTTGAGATCCTCGACGCCTTCCCGATGACGGTGAGCGGGAAGGTACGGAAAGTGGAGCTGCGCACGCGGTACGGCGGCTAGGCGGGCCCACCCGGCCCGGGGCCTTACGCGCCCCGGGCTTCACGCGCCCGGGGCTTCACGCGCCCGGGGCTTCAGGCGCCCCGGGCGACGAGTTCGTCGGCGGCGGCGTTGAGGGGCTGCGGGGTGCCGGTGAGGTCCATGACGAACAGCGGCAGCCGCAGCCGGTCGGCGCGGGCGCGCGCCTTCTCCTCGTACCCGGCGAGGGAGAACGACACGCTCGTCGCCGATGCCGCCAGGCCGGTCAGCCACAGGCACTCCACCGCGCGCAGGGAGGTGGGCCGGGTGGTGGGGTCGACCTGCGCGACCAACCCCGGGCCGCGCAGCTCGACGCCGAACGCCGAGCCCGGCCCGTGCCCGGCCCCGGAGGGCTCCTCGGGCTGGACGACGTCACGGAAGCCGAGCCAGCGGAGGTAGAGCGCGGCGGCGGTGACCGCGTCGCGCGCGGTGCGGATGGTCACCGGCCGGAAGGACGGACGCGGCACGGCGGCGGTGCGCGGCAGCGGGATGTGGGAGGGCGCCGTCGAGATCCCACCCGCGGAAGCGCCCGCCCCGGCCCCGGTGTCCGACCCCGTCCCGGAGGCCCCGGCCTCGGCGCTCGCGGACCCCGCCTCGGAGGCCCGCGCCCCGGCGGCCCCGGTCCCGGACGCCCCGGACTCCGCGCCGGCGGTCCCGGCCCCGGAGCCCGCGGCCGTGGTCCCCGTTCCGGAGGGCCCGTCTCCGCTGGGCCCCGGCTCCGGGGACTCGACTCCGGACGCCCCGGATCCCGTAACGGAGAACCCAGCCCCCAAGGCCCCGATCCCGGAGGGCCCCCTCCCGGACCCGCAGCCCCCGTCCCCGGCCGCTCCGGCCCCGGACGTCCCTGACGCCGAGGGCCCGGTCCCCGAAGCCCCGTCCCCGGCCGCCCCGGCTTCCGTAGCCGAGAACCGTGCCCCGGACGCCCCGGACGCCCCGGACGCTCCTCCGGACGCCCCGGCCTCCGACCCCGAGAACCCGGCCGCGGCGGTCCCGGAGGCATCCGCACCGGCCGCTCCCGCCCCGGGGAGGTACGAGCCGCCCGGCCCGGTCGCGGCCGCCGGGGAGTCCGGTGCTCCGGCTCCCGGGCCCCACTGTGGCGGTACGGCGGTGACCGGCCGTACCGGGACGCGGAGCACCGTGCCGCAGGGGCAGCCCAGCTCGGGCTGGGGCCACTGGTCGTGGCGCCCGCACGCCGTGCAGCGGACGGTGACCCAGTCGTCGGTCCAGGTGCGGTGGGTGATCGGCTCGGCGGGGGCGCCCCTCAGGAGCGGCGGGACGACGGGCACACCGCACGGGCACGGGTAGACGGGCGGCGCGTAGGCGTGCGTGCGACGGCAGGCCGGGCAGCGTACCGGGACGTTCTCTCCCACGTAAGACCCCCTTCTTTCCGCCACCCATCGTCCACCAAGGGCGTGCGCTTGGGGACGGAGTTCGGCCATCCCTTGACTGCATGTCTCCCACACCCTAGATTGCTTCCGTATAGCAGAACTACACTTCCGCATTACGGAATCAAAGCTCTCAGGTGGCGCGACAGAGCACGAATCCGCTGGCCGAAGCAGGAGCACCCAATGCCTCGTATGACCGCCGCCCGAGCGGCAGTTGAGATCCTCAAGCGCGAAGGCGTCACCAACGCGTTCGGTGTGCCGGGCGCGGCGATCAACCCCTTCTACAAGGCCCTCAAGGAGGGCGGCGGCATCGACCACACGCTCGCCCGCCACGTCGAGGGCGCCTCGCACATGGCCGAGGGCTACACCCGCGCCAAGGCGGGGAACATCGGTGTCTGCATCGGCACGTCCGGCCCGGCCGGCACCGACATGATCACCGGCCTGTACTCCGCGATCGCGGACTCCATCCCGATCCTCTGCATCACCGGCCAGGCCCCGGTCTCGAAGCTCCACAAGGAGGACTTCCAGGCCGTCGACATCGCCTCGATCGCCAAGCCGGTCACCAAGGCCGCGACCACGGTCCTTGAGGCCGCCCAGGTCCCGGGCGTCTTCCAGCAGGCCTTCCACCTGATGCGCTCCGGCCGTCCCGGCCCGGTCCTCATCGACCTGCCGATCGACGTCCAGCTCACCGAGATCGAGTTCGACCCCGAGACGTACGAGCCGCTCCCGGTCTACAAGCCGCAGGCCACCCGCGCCCAGGCCGAGAAGGCCCTGCGGTTCCTGCTGGAGTCCGAGCGCCCGCTGATCGTCGCCGGCGGCGGCATCATCAACGCCGACGCCTCCGACCTGCTGGTCGAGTTCGCCGAGCTGATCAACGTCCCGGTCATCTCCACCCTGATGGGCTGGGGCACCATCCCCGACGACCACGAGCTGGCCGCCGGCATGGTCGGCGTCCAGACCGCGCACCGCTACGGCAACGCGACCTTCCTGGAGTCGGACTTCGTCCTCGGCATCGGCAACCGCTGGGCCAACCGCCACACCGGGTACAACCTGGAGGCGTACACCAAGGGCCGCAAGTTCGTCCACGTCGACATCGAGCCCACCCAGCTCGGCAAGATCTTCGCCCCCGACTACGGCATCGCCTCCGACGCCAAGGTCGCGCTGGAGCTCTTCATCGAGGTGGCGAAGGAGCTCAAGGCCGAGGGCAAACTGCCGGACTTCAGCGCCTGGGCCGCCTCCGCGCAGGAGCGCAAGTCCACCCTGCTGCGCCGCACGCACTTCGACAACATCCCGATCAAGCCGCAGCGCGTGTACGAGGAGATGAACAAGGCCTTCGGCCCGGAGACGCGCTACGTCACCACCATCGGCCTGTCCCAGATCGCCGCAGCGCAGTTCCTGCACGTCTACCGGCCGCGCCACTGGATCAACTGTGGCCAGGCGGGCCCGCTCGGCTGGACCATCCCGGCCGCCATCGGTGCCGCCACCGCCGACCGGGAGACCCCGATCGTCGCGCTCTCCGGCGACTACGACTTCCAGTTCATGATCGAGGAGCTGGCGGTCGCCGCGCAGCACAAGGTCCCCTACGTCCACGTTCTGGTGAACAACGCCTACCTGGGTCTGATCCGTCAGGCGCAGGCGGGCATGGACATCAACTTCCAGGTCAACCTGGAGTTCGAGAACATCAACACCCCGGAGCTCGGCGTCTACGGCGTGGACCACGTCAAGGTCGCCGAGGGCCTGGGCGTCAAGGCCATCCGCGTCGAGGACCCGAATAAGCTGGGCGAGGCCTTCGAGGAGGCCAAGAAGCTGGCGCAGGAGTTCCAGGTCCCGGTCGTCGTCGAGGCCATCCTGGAGCGCGTCACCAACATCGCGATGAGCAAGACGGTCGACATGAGCAACGTGACCGAGTTCGAGGAGCTCGCCACCGAGCCGGGGCACGCCCCGACGGCGATCCGCCCGCTCGTGTAGTACGCGCGGCAGTCGCACCCTGAAAGGCCCCCGCCCCGGAGTCCCCGGGACGGGGGCCTTTCCCTTTCCCCGCGGCTCAGGTGGACCAGCGCAGGGCCCGCAGCACCCGCCAGGTGACGCTGGCGGCGCGGTCGGCCAGGATCTCCACCCGTAACACCTCGTTGGTGTCCAGGACGCCGTTGCGCGTGACGGCGACGTTCAGCACCCCGTTCGCGCCGATCGTGCCGCAGTCCATGGGCAGGTCGAGGGAGCGGTGCTTGGTGGTGAGGTGGTAGTCCTGGAAGCGCATGGTGACGCGCGTACCGGCCTGGCCCTTGACCGTGGCGTACGCGGTCGCCGAATAGGCGCACGGGCCCTGGAGCAGCGCGGCGTCGTTGGCCATGGCCAGTTGCTTGTACTTCCCCGCCTCCAGGGCCGGGCCGCCCTCCTGGGTCTCGTTGATGACGGTCGGCATGGGGTCCTCCTCCTGTGGCTGGCCGCTCGCCCGGGCGACGATCCCCGGGAAGACGACGTTCTTGAACTGGCGCACCCGGGCGTCACCGGGGCAGGCCGTACCCCCGCTCGACCACGCGGAGTGCAGCCGGTGGTAGCCGTAGCCGGGATCGGACGCGGTACGGCAGATCCGCAGCGGTATGCCGTGCCGCTTGTGCAGCCACACCCCGAGCCGGATGAGCTGCTCGACCTGCTTGTCGGTCCAGGGATCGGTGTGCTTCAGATTGGACGCCGTCTCGATGGACACCGCCCCGGTGCCGTCGGGGCGCCGGTTGGCCTGGTAATTGGCGTCCGCGCGGGTCTCGGTGCCGATGTACTGCGCGAGGTCGCCCTCGTACCCCAGCCCGAAGTGGCTCTCCAGGTTCGACGAGTCACGCCAGTACTCGTACATCCGGCGCGCGGTCCACGGAGCGGCGATGCTGTGCATGATGAACTGTGTGGGCCGGATCGCCGGCTGGGCGTCCGACTCGGGCTGCAACTCCATGCGCGTCGCAGCGGTATACCACGCCATGGCCCCCCTTTCCGGAGCTGCTGACAGGTACACGGTGGTGTACGTCCAGTCCGGGTACTACCCACCGTGCGTAACCGACACCCCTGTGCTCCATCCCCCGAAACGCGGGTACCCGACCCCCATGGCAGACGTTGTGGACGCGGACGAACTGCTCCGCCGCATCCGGGTCACCCGGGACTGGGCACGCCGACAGGAGCAGGAGGCGCAGGACGAGATGTCGGCATCGGCGTACAAGGCGGTGAGGAGGGCCCTGGACAAACTGATCGACCCCTCCTCCGGCTGACCCCGGCACCCTCCCGCCCCACCGGGCGCTGTTCCGGCGGGGCGGGTTCGGTAGCACCAGCACGCCGCAGCCATCAGCGCGCTGTTGGGACGTGTTCCACGGTACGGCGGGGCACTGACAACGCGCCTCGACGCCGGGCCTCGGCATCGGGCCACGGGACGCGCGGGCACAGGGAAGAGCGCGGAGTTGGGGGGCCGTGACCGTTTCTTGAGCATGGATACCGGAAACCCGGACATTTCAATGCCGTTCGGTGCCACTCAATGCCAGTGGAGACCCCCGGAAGCCGTTGGGTGTTCCCGCGGGAACAGGCCCTCGACCAGACCATGCAGGCACGAGCGTGGGACGGTGCCACGCTTCACCCCACCGCCGGACCACGCCCTCGCCGACGGCGGGCCATCGGCGACGAGATCCGCGCGGTACGCCTCCACGCGAACCTCCCCCAAGAGGCAGTGGCGAACCGGATTGGCATGGACCGGGCGACGTACAACCGGATCGAGCAGGGCCATAGCTCGCCGCTTCTCGACACCCTCATCCTCATCGCCGACGCGATCGGCGTACCCCTCGCTGACCTCGTACGGTGAGCCCCTGCTCCGCTGGACGCCACAAGGGGACGACTGGCCCGTCCGGACGGCAGAGCGCCGGACACTTCCTGGGCCACGGCGGAGCAGGGGCCGAGCCCCGGCCGGCTGTGACGAGGATCAGCGGCGGTCGGGGCGGTCTCACAGGGCGGGTTCGCGCACCGGTGCCGCCTCGGTGATCCGTTCCGGATGATGGAGCCAGACCTGCTGACCCCGGGCGGACACGGTCAGCCCGAAGTCCCATGCCTGGGGGGAGCCGAGTGCGACGTACTCCTCGTGCGCCCGCTCCACTTCCTGCCAGAGGCTGCGCACTCCGTACTCGATCGCGACTTCGCTCGTGGCTGCGGTGGCCGCGCAGCCGTCGTTGTCCTGTAGCCAGAACTGGGCGCCGTCGTTCCGGTCGATGTGCCACACGCGGACCTCGGGCAGGCGGATGCCCGCGTACAGCGCGAACCCGAGCGTCAGCATTCTTCGCGGGTCGACCTTCGCGTCCGTGGACCGGCATGTTGCCTGGTCGACCGGAGCGGGCGTGGGTGCTCGGTGCGAGCGCATCGGCATGTACGAGGCGCCGCTCTGGAACCGGCCCGCTGCCACGCCGCTGCCATCGGTGGTGAGTTGTACGACGGCGCCGCTCCAGAAGTCGCGGGCCATCGGGGCGACCAGGATCCCGCCTGGGTGCAGTTGCTGCACGAGCTGGTGCGGAACCGTCCGGAGTGCACACGTGGCGATGATGCGGTCGAACGAGGCCTGGTCGGGCCAGCCCCATGCACCGTCCACGCATGCCAGGTTGGGCCAGTAGCCGGCAGCGCGGAGGACGGCGGCCGCGTGATGTGCGAGACCTCCTCGATCTCGACGCTGTACACCGCCGAGTCGCCGAGGCGGCGGGAGAGCAGCGCGCGACGTACCCGGACGCGGTGCCGATCTCAAGCACGCGCTGACCGGTTTCGATCTCCAACAGACGGAGCATGCGGGCGACCATCGACGGCTGTGAGTTGGAGGACGTGGCGATGCCGGGGCCGTCCGGCTTGCCGTCGTCGAGCTGGAGAACGACCGGCTCGTCCGAGTGGGTGAGGGCCAGGCGCTCGGCCTCGGTGGTCAGCGGCTCGCACGCCGTGGGGGTCTGCCGCCATGCCTGCTGGGGAATGAAGGGCTCGCGGGGGACGGCGTGCCAGACGTCGCGCCATAGTTCGTCGAGCAGACCGCGTTCGTAGAGGTTCTCTACGAGCGCGGCATGCCCGCCCAAGTGGGCGGTGCTCACATCAGCGCCCGTCGGTGTCGGTGACCCGGCTGGGCCCGGAGCCGTCGGGGGGACGGCGGGGAGGGCGGCGGAGTCCAGGGCTTGTCGGATGGCGCGCCGCCGTGCTTTCCTCCGTCGGCCATGGTGTCGCTCATCCGTACCTCCTGGGTAGGTGGTGCCGGATGTGGCGGGGTGGTGGTGTCCGCCCCCTGCGCCGTCCCCGCCGTAGGTCATGGGCAGCGGGCGGAGATCAGCGGTACATCAGGGCGTCAGACGAAAGCATCGGGTGGCCTACGCGCGGCGTCTTCCGCCCGCTGAGGCCATCGGGCGCCCGAGTACTCGTGGAAGTGGTCGCCCTCGTGGCCCGGGGCGTGGGTGCAACAGCGGCTCGGTGTACGGGGATGTGGTGACCAACACAGGTCCAGGCCCGGTGGGCGCATCACGTGGGCTGCCGTGCGTGGCTGCCCGGCCGCACGGGCGCTCACGGGGTTGACTCCGGTGTCGCCAGTACCTCGTACAGCGGCTTCACACCCCGCGCCTTGGCCCACGCGCGATGGGCGTATACGGCCCGGTCCGGGCGGGAGTTGGCGGCGACGGACCGGATGCACACGTCGGCGTGCGGCTCGGGACAGTAAGCGCACCGAAGCGCTGACGGGCTGCTGGTTCGCTGCTCTGGCATGGGGCCAGAGTGGCCCCCTCACAAGGGCGCAGCGCTCACAGTTCCGTGAGCGCTGTGAGCGTGTTACAGGCCGATCCAGGCGGCCATGTGGCTGAGCGTGTCGGGGGTGCGGCGAGCCGTGTGCGGGAGCCTCGTGATGGCGTCGCGCGTCCCGGAGTGATACCTGGTCTGCTCGGGCGCCGGCGTCGCGCCTCGACGAGATGCCGCAGCGCACGGTCCGTGTGGCCGGTCTCCATTTCCACCACTGCCTGATCAACGAGGAACCGGGCGCGCCGGGACGTCAGCGTCGCTGGCGGCAGCTTGATCTTCCGTGCCTGCTTCAGCGCCGCGTCGAACTGCCGAAGCGTGATCGACGCACCCATCTCGTGCGGGGCGACGTTCATCTGGCCGAAGGAAAGCCAGTGCACCTCTCGGGCCTCCTCACCGACACGCTGCGCCAGCCCCGGGCCTCGGCGATGTGCTGAGCAACAGCGTCGGGGTCGTTGGCTCGGGCGGCGACGGCTGAGGCCCCCAGGTGCAGTTGCCCGGCGACTGCCAACGCCTCGCGCGAGTCCTCGCCATCGAGTAGGGAATGCCCGGCCTGGACGAGCCGGCGGCCTAGGTCGTGCTCTGCGGTCTTATGCCCGAGGGCCCGCTTGTACTGGCGGAATGCGGCGAGGCAGGGGTCTGACGTGCGTTCCGCGGCCCACCCCATGCGGTCGAGCGCGACCGTCGCCAGGTCCTGGTACCCCACCTTCAGCGCCACGTCGTGAGCCGTGCGGTAGGTGGAGGCGAGGGCTTGCCACGCAGCCGTAGAGGGACGCGTCTGCACGACGAGGGTCAGGGCAGCGATGAGCGGCGGGAGGCTCGTGGCTGCCTTGCGGAGGTGCGCGGCCCGGACCTCCTGGCACACTCGGTGAGCCGCAGCGGCAAGTTCCGTGACCGATCCGGCTGAGGTAACTGGGGACGGCTCCAAGTCGAAAAGGTCAAGTGCCTCGCGAATCGGACGCACGAGGGTGGACCCGCTGCGAAGGGCCGGGCGATCACCCGGGAAGAGGCGCTGCGGCTGCTCACGGACGCCGGTGTCGAGGCGTGCACCATGTGCCGGCCGGATCGGGAGCTTGGCGTCTTGTGACATGCCCGGCCTCCGTTCAGATGCATCCGGACGGAGGCTGGAGCCATGCCCGGACGACCACCCGTGATCGTCTACACGCCGTCGCCGACGGGTGGCCGACGGGTTCGGGCCGACAGCCAGATCCTCGGCTTGACGGTAGGCAGCCTCCCGTGGGCGTGCGGTCCAGATGCGGCGGGATCAGTTTTGGCGGAGGCTAGGGGCTGTGTCCGCTTATGCGTCGATGCCCTATCGGGTGGGCAGTTGGGAAGAGGGCATCGAGCTGGCCCGATTTCGTGGAGGGCTGCATGACCTTTGACCCTTCAGAGGAGTCGCCCGAACCCTCAGAGAAGTCACCAGAGTCACCAGAGGAGCCGCGTGGAAGCAAGCTGCGGGCAAATATCGGCTGGTGGCTCGGCGCGGTGTCGGCCGCCGTCGGAATTCTGGCATTTATCCTGACCCGCTGCGAGGGTCAGGGACCCAGTTTTGACGAATGGAAAGCGCAGGCTGACGCAGTGTGCGAGAAAGAGGGTCCCAGTGTGGGTGCCCATATTGTAAACGCGGCCAACGCCGTTGACCAACTGAACGCCGCTGATACCTGGACGCAGGAGCAGCTTGATGCGACGGCGACGGAGCTTACAGATGCCGGGGTGGCAATGCGACGCCTTGTCGGTAGTTGGCGGGCATTGGAACGCCCAGATGGGCGGGGGGAAGACATTGACAAGCTGCTTCAAGCAGGTACGGCCGTCAGTGACGCGTACTACGAGTCGGCGGAGGGCGTTTCCGTAGGGGCTCCTACGAAAGAGCAGAACACTAAACGCTTTGACACGGCGAAGAATTTCGCAGTGCAAATTCGCGACCTGGGTTTGGAGCAATGTCAGTACTGGTACGGGAAGCCGGAAGACATTCCCGACACACCCATCCCGGCTACGCCGGGGTCCTAATGGGCTGGAACTGGACGAGACCGAGGTGACCATGTCGCCGATGATCGAGTGGCGCACACGGCGGCCCGGACGTGTGGGTGGTGGTCCGGCGTGAGGTTGGCCTCGACCCCGGCAGTCATGGCTCTCACCTTTATCTAAGGGCGGTTCGGCGTACTCCCCTTAAAATACCAAATCATCACCAGCGGAATACAGAGGACGACAACGCCAACGCTTGCCGTAAAAGCGATGCCGATTGCGTCGAGATCTTTGGTGACATCAGGGGCAAATAGGCCAAAACGAATCAAGGCCCCACCCCCTAGAAGCCCCAGGCCCAGTACTACCACTTGCGCCGCATCGGTCGTCTGTCTATGAGTTGCGTGCTCCAATAGTGCGATGACTCCGAACAGAAGTGGAACCACCACACAGGCGGCAGCGTAGCTAGCGAATCCAAACGTTCCCACTTCGACCAAAAATTGCACCGGCCCGCCAGAATTCTTCACGAATCCAACAATCGTGGCCCCTGTGGCAATGCAGAAGGTCAGGAATTCGCCGACCTTCTGAACGTTTTCCATGTGCAGCAGAAGGCCTCTTGGTCGCGGCTCTTGCTGTCGAGGGCCAGACACGCACCTCGCCCCCAGACGGTGGGAGTGCCGGCACAGGGAGCCGGAGCCCTTCTCTTCTGTCTACGCCCAATGGACAAGATCTGCAAAGTTTCCCACCCATTAACGCCCCGGCAGCCGCCAGGGCGTCTTTTCACAGCAGCCCTCCCGGGCCCGCTGTGCACGGCGTGATCGCCAAGAACGGCGACGTCTACTGGATCAGCGCCGGCCGCGCCAACCACGTCGGCACCGGCGACCCTGACGTGCTCGCCGCCGTCCGCGACGAGCACGCGCTGTCGACCCCGAATGACCGCAGCGCCGACGCAACGTGCACTTCTAGCGAGCTCCAAGAGCGGCTGCTGCGTCGAACTCCGTCAGGCTGTCCTGTGCGGCGTTCACGCGTGGTAGGACTCGGTGAAGCGCGATGGCGGCCAGGGCGGGAATGGCGTCGGCACGGTGAGCGTCGTACTCGTCGGGGTCAGTAGGTGACCGCACGCTTCGCAGGCGATGTGCCATTCTCCGTCGGTCGCGACGAGCGTGAACGCGGAGCAGGCCGGACAAGGCGCGTCTTTGGGCGTACGGCGGACCGCGGCGCCGGTCAGGAACCGGGCGCGGCGTACGGCGTCCTCAAGCTGGTTTTGTAGTTCGGCAGCCCAGGGGCGGCTCATGGCGTAAGGCACGTAGCCGGTCAGCCAGGCGCACCAGGTGACGTTGCCGCCGCGGCGGGACCAGGAGCCGTCGCACGGGTCGATACGCGCGGTGCCGTATCGGTCCCGTCGTACGGCCGGGTACTCGGTGGCGATGTAGCGTGCCCGGCCGTACAGCAGGGCGGCGAGCGGTATGCCGCCGGTTTGGTCGCCGTGCGGTCCAGATGCGGCGGGACCAGTTTTGGCGGAGGCTAGGGGCTGTGTCCGCTTATGCGTCGATGCCCTATCGGGTGGGCAGTTGGGAAGAGGGCATCGAGCTGGCCCGATTTCGTGGAGGGCTGCATGACCTTTGACCCTTCAGAGGAGTCGCCCGAACCCTCAGAGAAGTCACCAGAGTCACCAGAGGAGCCGCGTGCAAGCAAGCTGCGGGCAAATATCGGCTGGTGGCTCGGCGCGGTGTCGGCCGCCGTCGGAATTCTGGCATTTATCCTGACCCGCTGCGAGGGTCAGGGACCCAGTTTTGACGAATGGAAAGCGCAGGCTGACGCAGTGTGCGAGAAAGAGGGTCCCAGTGCGGGTGCTCACTTTCACAATGCGTCCATCGCCATGGACGAACTGGAGGCCGCTGATCCCCCCTGGACGCAGGAGCAACTTGATTATACGGCGACGGAGTTGGCGGACGCCGGAGTGGCAATGCGGCGCCTTGTCGGCAGTTGGCGGGCATTGGAACGCCCAGATGGGCGTGGGGAAGACATTGACAAGCTGCTTCAGGCAGGTACGGCCGCCAGTGACGGGTACTACGGTGCGGCGGACGGCGTTGCCGTAGGGGCTCCTAAGAAGGAGCAGGGCATCAAACTCATTGAAGCGGGGAATAATCTCGCGGTGCAAATTCACGACCTGGGTTTGGAGCAATGCCAGTACTGGTACGGGAAGCCGGAAGGCATTCCCGACTCGCCCATCCCGGCTCCGCCGGGGTCCTGATATGAATGCCGATCTGGTTAAAAGCGTGCGCGTCGACGGCGTGATCCCCGGTCTCGTACCACATGCGGGACGTGGGCCGCATTCCTCCGCCGTGCCGTGCCCTGCCGTAGCTGCTTTGTGACCAATCTTGCGGTGTTCGGAAAAACGCGGGAACACAACGGGAACCGAGGTCAGCGATACAAGGAAGAGCGCGGAGTTGGGGGACCGTAAACCCCAACTCCGCGCTCTGGCTTTTCTGTTGGTGTGAAGTTGTAGCCGTCCGACGGTGCGAGGCTGGTGCGACAGGACGTTCGCGCCGCCGGACGGGGGTCTTGGGGGAGGTGAGGGGCGCTGGGACCGCGGCGGCGGCGACGGGGTTCCGGCCGGCCTTCCTTCAGGTCAAGAAGGTGACCGGTACCCCTTACCACCGCACTGGCACGCTCGCCGCCGCGGTCCTCACGCTGTCCGTACCGTTGGCCACCCCTCATCCGGGCCCGCGGTGCGGACTGCGTACGGCTGCCGACCTCCCGTCGGGAGCCGTACGCGGTCTGGTGTCGCCGGTGGGTCTCAGTCCTCGCGCAGCGCGCGGACCGCTTCCTCGACGCGCTTGCCGTAGTCCGGGTCGGCGGCGTGGAAGTGGGCGAGGTTCTTCTCGATGACGTCCTCGCGGGAGACCTGGGACAGGCCGCCGGCGATGTTGGCGACGAGGCGGGACTTCTCCTCCTCCGACATCAGGCGGTACAGCTCGCCCGCCTGGAAGAAGTCGTCGTCCTTGACGTGCAGCGGGGCCGCGTGGGTGCCCGTGTAGCCGGAGATGGCCAGCGGGGCGGAGAGCGCCGCGTCGGTCTGTGCGGGACCGGCGTAGGAGTTGGGCTCGTAGTTCTTGTCGTGGCGCGAGCCGTTGCGGGTGGCCATGAAGCCGTCGCGGCCGTAGTTGTCGGCGACCGTCGCCTTGGGGGCGTTCACCGGGAGCTGGGTGTGGTTGACACCGAGGCGGTAGCGGTGGGCGTCCGCGTAGGCGAAGAGGCGGCCCTGGAGCATCTTGTCCGGGGACGGGCCGATGCCGGGAACGAAGTTGTTCGGCGAGAACGCGGCCTGCTCGACCTCGGCGAAGACGTTGTCCGGGTTGCGGTCGAGGACCATCCGGCCGACCCGCTGGAGCGGGTAGTCGGCGTGCGGCCACACCTTGGTCAGGTCGAACGGGTTGAAGCGGTAGTTCGCCGCCTCGGCCGCCGGCATGATCTGCACGTACAGGGTCCAGGAGGGGTTCACACCGCGCTCGATGGCCTGGAGCAGGTCGGTCTGGTGGCTGTTGGCGTCCTTGCCGACGACCTCGGCGGCCTGCTCGGAGGACAGGCAGCGGATGCCCTGGTTCGTCTTGAAGTGGTACTTGACGAAGAAGGCCTCGCCCTCGGCGTTCGTCCACTGGTAGGTGTGCGAGCCGTAGCCGTTCATGTGGCGGTACGAGGCCGGGATGCCGCGGTCGCCCATGAGCCAGGTGATCTGGTGCGTCGCCTCGGGGGCGTGCGCCCAGAAGTCCCAGACGTTGTCCGGCTCCTGCTTGCCCGTGAACGGGTCACGCTTCTGGGAGTGGATGAAGTCGGGGAACTTGATCGGGTCCTTGATGAAGAACACCGGGGTGTTGTTGCCGACGAGGTCGTAGTTGCCCTCTTCGGTGTAGAACTTCACCGCGAAGCCGCGCGGGTCGCGGACCGCGTCCGCGCCGCCCAGCGAGTCGGCGACGGTCGAGAAGCGGATGAAGAGCTCGGTGCGCTTGCCGACCTCGCCCAGGAAGTCCGCCTTGGTGTAGGCGGTGACGTCGTCGGTGACCTCGAAGTAGCCGTACGCACCGGAGCCACGGGCGTGCACGACGCGCTCCGGGATGCGCTCACGGTTGAAGCGGGCGAGCTTCTCCAGCAGGTGCTGGTCCTGGAGGAGGAGCGGTCCACCGACGCCGGCGGTGGCGGAGTTCTGGTTGTCGGCGACAGGGGCGCCGGACTCGGTCGTAAGCACGCGCTTCGACATCGTGACCTTCCGATACGTACGGGAGCTGCTGGCGGTGCGAGGAGCGTAAGTACGCCCCCGAGCTCACGTCAACAGTTTGTTGAAAGTGAAGCTGAGGTGTTCCGGACGGCGCCGCCGCCTGGGCGCGACAGGACAGGTGTCAGCGGCGACGCCGCCCGGAAATCTGGGGAGCCGGAAGGCTCAGACCTGCGAGCCGGAGAGGCGCTCGACGGCGCGCAGCAGCGCCGAGTGGTCCAGGCCGCCGTCACCCTGCGCGCGCAGGGAGGCGACGAGCTGGGCGACCACGGCACCGACGGGCAGCGCGGCACCGACGTTGCGGGCGGCGTCGGTGACGATGCCCATGTCCTTGTGGTGCAGGTCGATCCGGAAACCGGGCTTGAAGTCGCGGTTCAGGAAGTTGTCCTTCTTGCGGGTCAGCACGGTGGAGCCGGCCAGACCGCCGTTGAGGACGTCCAGGGCGGCCTTGAGGTCCACGCCGGACTTCTCCAGGAAGACGACGGCCTCGGCGCACGCCTGGATGTTGACCGCGACGATGAGCTGGTTGGCGGCCTTCACCGTCTGGCCGGAGCCGTGCGGACCGCACAGGACGATGGTCTTGCCCAGCGCCTCGAGGATCGGCAGGGCCGTGTCGAAGTCGGCCTTCTCGCCACCCACCATGATCGACAGGACGGCCTCGATGGCACCGGCCTCGCCGCCGGACACCGGGGCGTCCAGGACGCGGATGCCCTTCTCGGCGGCGTTCTTCGCCAGGTCGACCGAGGTCTGCGGGGTGATCGAGGACATGTCGATCAGCAGGGCGCCCTGCTTGGCGTTCTCCAGGATGCCCTCGGGGCCGTACGCGATGGCCTCGACCTGCGGGGAGGCGGGGACCATCGTGATGACCACGTCGGCGTCCTTGACGGCCTCGGCGATCGAGCCGGCGGCGGTGCCGCCCGCCTTGGCCAGGCGGTCCAGCTTGTCCTGCTCCAGGGTGTAGCCGGTGACCTGGTAGCCGGCCTTGATCAGGTTCTCGGACATGGGCGAGCCCATGATGCCGAGGCCGATCCACGCGATCTTGGGGAGATTGCTCATGAGGGTGCCTCTCAAAACTGGTGGTGCGGAAGGAAGTCGGCGGGCCGGGTCAGCGGGCCGCGCGGGCCTCGGCCGGGAGCCAGTCGAAGGACTCGGCGCTCGGGCGGTCGCCGGCCTTGTACTCCAGGCCGACCCAGCCCTGGTAACCGGCCTTGGTGAGCTGGTCGAGCAGCTCTTCCAGCGGCAGCGAGCCGGTGCCCGGCGCGCCACGGCCCGGGTTGTCGGCGATCTGGACGTGACCGGTCTTCGCGGCGTACGCCTCGATGACCTGGCTGACGTCCTCGCCGTTCATCGACAGGTGGTAGATGTCGAGGAGGAACTTGGCGTTGCCGAGTCCGGTGGCGGCGTTGACCTTGTCGACGACCTCGATCGCGGCCGGGGCGCTCACCAGCGGGTAGCGCGGCGACTCGGGCTTGTTGAGCGCCTCGATCAGCAGGGTCGCGCCGATCCGGTCGGCCGCGCGGGCGGCCAGGACCAGGTTCTCCAGGGCGAGCTCGTCCTGGGCGGCCGGGTCGACGCCGTCGACGCGGTTGCCGTACAGGGCGTTGAGCGCCTTGCAGCCGACGGAGGCGGCGAAGTCCGCGGCCACGTCGATGTTGGCGCGGAAGCGGTCCGACTCCTCACCGGGGACGGAGAGGGCGCCGCGGTCCGGGCCGGGGAGCTGCCCGGCGTAGAAGTTCAGGCCGACCAGCTGGGTGCCGGCGTCGTCCAGAGCCTTCTTGAGGGCGTCGAGCTCGCTCTGGTCGGGCGTCGGCGTCTCGATCCAGGGCCACCACAGCTCGACCGCGTTGAAGCCCGCCGCGGCGGCGGCCGCGGGACGCTCCAGGAGCGGGAGCTCGGTGAAGAGGATCGACAGGTTCACATTGAAGCGCTGGTCCGTGTATCCCATGAGGGGTTCGGCGCTCCTTCCGTATTGCGGAAGTTCGTTTCTGCTTAACGGAAGATTGCCTGGAGTGGGGGAGGGCTGTCAAGAGTGGCCCGCAAAACGGCACACAAAAAAGGCGCCTTCCGGGCGATGGCCCGAAAGGCGCCTTGGCGGCTTGTACACCGCTACAACCTGCTACAACGCGTCAACGGCGCTCACCTTCCAGCCGCCGGACGTACGCGCGAGGGTCATCCGTACCCGGTTCAGGTCGACGCGGGGCCCCGACACCTGGGTGCTCGTGGTCACCTGGTTCACGAAGAGCAGCACGACCGCCCGGTCCGGCGACGCCGAGACCACCGACACCGCCGGGTCACCGCCGCCCGGCGGCTCCACCACCGTCGCCTTGACCACGCCCCGGTACTTCCGCGCGGTCGGCGCCACCACGCTCGTGGTGGTCCTTCGGTACTCGTCCCGGAACGCGCCGGTGAGGTGACCGCGTGCCGCCGCGAAGTCCCGGTCCAGGTGCCGGTGGTCGTACGACAGGACGACGGGCGCCGCCCGCCGCGCGGCCGCCGCCGCCTCGGCCCGCGCCCGCTCGGCGTCCCGCCCGTCCTGGTACTCGAAGGCCAGCAGGACGGCCGCGACCAGCCCCAGCACGGCCACCAGCGCCAGGAGGGCGCACAGCACACCCCGCCGCCGCCCGGGCGCCCTCGCCGGCGCCTCCGCGGCCTCAGGGGCCTCCGCGGCCTCCTCGTCCGCGCCCTCCCAGTCCGGCGCCTCCCAGTCCGGTTCCGGCGCCCGGCCGGCCGGAGGCGGGTCCTCGGGGCGGAGGGTGCGGCCGGCCACCACGCCCGGCACACCCCCCGCGGGACGTTCGGTGCGCTCGCTGCGCTTGGCGGCCGCGCGGGCGGCGGCCGACAGGGAGCGGCGGGCGGGGGAGCCGGCGCCGCCCCGGCCTCGGAGACTCGTGTTCGCCATCAGAAGGGTCCTTTCAGCCGACTCGGCCGGATCAGCCGACGAACTCGACGTTGGACGTCAGCCAGCGCCCGCCCTCGTGGACGAGGTCGAGCTGGAGCCGGTATGTACGGGCCTGCCCCTGCGGGGCGGCGGTGTTGGTGACCTTGCTGTCGGCGACCACCAGGACGCGGGCGCTGCGGTCGTCGGCGCGGGTGATGCCCGCCTCCAGGACCTGGCCCTCCGACACCGACTTGTTGGCGGCCACGAGCTTGGTCAGCTCGGCGGTCTGCGCCGCGAACTGGTCCTTGAAGTCACCCGTGGCGCCCTTCAGCACGTTCGCGCTGTCCCGCTCGTAGTGCCGGTAGTCCAGCGAGGTGAAGTTGATCGCCGACTGGCGCGCCGCGGCCAGGATGTCCTGGCGCCGCTGCTCCTCGGTGCGCTGCTCGTACACCTGGAGCGCCAGCCACCCCGACAGGGCCGTCACGAGCAGGGTCACCACCGCCAGCGTCCCGGGCAGCGCCCTGCCCCGGCGGGCGGCCTCCCCGAGGCGGCGTATCGCGTAGGCGAACGGCGCGCCTGTCATGCCATGGGTCCGACGAGCAGCCATTGCCACGAGTCCTTTCCGAACACACTCTGTTCACCGCCCGTCGAGCCGATCTCGACGGTCGTTCCGTCCGGCCCGGCCGCCCTGCCGGTCGCCGGGTCGTAGGGGGTGACGTGCGCGGCCGGGTCGGCGCCCCGGCCGGCGCGGGAGCCCCCGGAGGGGCCGGGCGCGTTCTGCGCGCCGCGTACGGAGGTGGCGGCGCCGCGCGGGGCCGAGCAGCGCGCGTCGGTGTTGGCGGGCCGTTCGGCGGTGTCGGCCGGGTCGCGGCGCTGGGTCCCGTACCCCTGCCGGCACGCCGGCGGGTCGTCCTGGCCGGCGACGAGCCCGAAGTGGGTGGTGCCGTCGCCGGGGATCACGGTGTAGCTGCCCGCCACCACCACGGGGAACGTGACCAGGGCCTGCTCCACCCCGGGCAGCCGGGCCACCGTGATCTGGCCGCCGCTGATCAGGTTGCCCAGCAGGACCGGCAGGTGCGGCCGGGTGGTCGTCAGCAGCGAGTTCACCTCCTGGGCGGCGGGCGCCCCGGCGCCGATCAGCCGCCGGATGTCGCCGTCGCTCGACTTCAGCTCGGCGGTCAGCGCGGCAAGGTCCTCGGAGAAGGAGCGGATCGCCGAGCCCTTGTCGGCCTGCGTCTTCAGGACCGTGCGGGAGTCCTCGATCAGCGAGACGGTCTGGGGCAGCGAGTCGGACGCCGACTCCACGAGCAGGTTCCCCGAGTCCACCAGCCTGCTCAGCTCCGGACCGGTGCCCGAGAAGGCCTTGCCCAGCTCGTCGACCGTGATGCGCAGGTCGTCCTTGCCGACGGAGTTCACCAACCGGTCCAGGCTGACGATCAGGTCCGTGGCGGGCAGCGGCACCCGCGTGTCGCGGCGGGCGATGGTGGAGCCGTCCCCCAGGTACGGGCCGCCCGAACCGCGCGGCTGGAGGTCGACGTACTGCTCGCCGACCGCCGACCGGTTGGCCACCACCGCCAGCGTGTCCGCCGGGATGCGCGCCCCGTCCTCGATGTCCAGGACCACCGTCACCCCGTCGCCGTCCGTCAGCCGCAGCTCGCCGACCCGGCCCACCGGCACCCCCCGGTAGGTGACCTCGGCGCCCTTGAACACGCCCCCGGAGTCGGCGAAGTCGGCGTTCACGGTGTAGCCCCGGTCCAGCAGGGCGTCGACCAGCCCCGTGTACTCGGCGCCGACGTACGACACGCCCACGGCCGTCACGGTGGCGAAGGCGAGGAGCTGGGCCTTGACCGTACGGGTGATCACAGCAGCATCCCCTTCAGCATCAGCTCCGCGAGGGAGACGTTCGTCCCGGCCGGGAAACCGTCCCGCTCACCGGCGGACGCGGACGTGTGCGCCACCGTGCACACCGGCGGGCAGAGCGGATCGCCGCCGTCCGAGGGGCGGGAGGGCCCCGGTGGCGGTGGAGCCGGCTGCGGTACGCCCGGGACGTCCGGGGCCTTCGGGTCATCCGGCACCTCCGGCACGGGGACCCCGGGCACCTCCGGCACGCCCGGCACCTCCGGCAGGCCCGGAGCGTCCGGGACACCGGGCAGAGCCGGGGTCCCGGGCTTCGCCGGCTCGTCGCGGAGATTGCCGTAGATGCTCGCCAGGTCCAGATCGGCGGTGATCTTGAGGTTGACGTAGTCGCCCTTGATGGCGTCCACGGAGTTGCGCGGGAACGGATACGTCGTCAGCAGCTCCAGCGCGTTCGGCAGATCGTCACCCGCCTTGTTGAGCTGCTCCAGGATCGGCCGCAGCGCCCGCAGGTTGGCGACCACGTCGTCACGCGACGCGTTGATCACCTTCGTCCCGGTCGTGCTCAGCGCCGACAGGGACGTCAGCATCGCGGTCAGCTTCGTCCGCTGGTCCGCCAGCACCTTCAGCGCCGGCGGCACGGTGTCGACGGCGGCCGCGATCGTCTTCTTCTCCGCCGCCAGGCGCTTGGAGAGCCGGTCGATGCCGCTCAGGGCACGGACGATCTCCGTGCGCTGCGCGTCCAGCCCGCCGATGAACGTGTCCAGTTCGCCCAGCAGCGCCTTGACCCGGTTCTCCCGCCCCTCCAGGGCCTTGTTGAGCTCCGTGGTGATCGTCTTGAGCTGGGCCACGCCGCCACCGTTGAGCAGCGCCGACAGAGCGGACAGCACCTCCTCGATCTCCGGGTTGCGGCCGCTGCGGGACAGCGGGATGCGCGCCCCGTCCTTCAGCCGCCCGGCGGGCGCCACGTCCACGGGCGCGGACAGGGCCACGTACTTCTCACCGAGCATGCTGGTCTGGCGCAGCTCGGCGATCGCGTTGCCCGGCAGCTTCACCGAGTCGTCGATCCGCAGCCGCACGCGCGCGTGCCAGCCGTCCAGTTCCACCTTCTCGACCGCGCCGACGGTCACGTTGTTGACCTTCACCGCCGACTGCGGCACCAGGTCCAGGACGTCCCGGAACTCGACCGTCACCCGGTACGCGTCGCCGTCGGCGGCCGCGCCGCCCGGCAACTGCACGTCGTGCAGCCCGTCGAAGTCGCAGCCCGTCAGCAGCAGCGAACCGGCCGCCGACCACACCGCGACGGTCACCCGGAGGCGCCTCATACGTCCTCCTCCAGGATTCCGCCCAGCGTCCGGTCCACCGGGCCGGTCCCGGCGGCCGGCGCGTTGTGCGGCGCCGACCCCAGCTCCGGAAGGGAGGCGAACAGCTTCTTCAGCTCGGCGCAGTCCGCCGCCTTCGCCTCGCCCGTCGTGCTCAGCAGCGAGCACAGCAGGGAGGCCGGGTCCTGCGGCTGGTCGGGGTTGTTACGGGTGTCGAGGGTCCCCGAGGACGGGTTGTAGGCGTTCTGGAGGTTCGACAGCCCCGTCGGGGCCACCTCCAGCACCTCCGCCAGCGCCGCGCGCTGCGTCACCAGCACCTTGGTGACCTTGGAGAGCCCCTCCACGTTCGACGTCAGGGACTTCTTGTTCTTCCGTACGAACTCCGACACGTCGGCCAGCGCCACGCCCAGGTACCGCAGCGCGGCTGCCAGGTCCTTGCGCTCGGCCGCGAGCTGGTCGGCCACCTTCGCCAGGCTGTCGTTGAACGACCGGACGCTTCGGTCGTCGGCCGCCAGCGCCGCCGTGAACACCTGGAGGTTGCGCACCGTCCCGAACAGGTCCTGGCGCCCGTCCGACAGCGTCGTCACGGCGAGGGACAGGTCCTCCACCGTCTGGTGCAGGTTCGCGCCCTGCCCCTCCAGGTTGTCCGCGCTCACGCCCAGCAGCCTGGACAGCGAGCCGTCCTTGTTCGCGCCGCGCGGGCCGAGCGCCTCCGCCGTCGTGTGCAGGCTGTCGAAGACCCGGTCCAGCTCGACCGGCACGGCCGTGCGGTGCTCCGGGATGACGTCGCCGTCCCGCATCCGCGCGCCGCCCTTGTACACCGGCAGGAGCTGGACGTAACGGTCGCTGACGACCGACGAGTTGATGATGGCGGCCCTGGCGTCCGCCGGGACCTCGCGCCCGGCGTCGTACTCCAGCGTCACCTTCACCCGCTCGCCCTGCGGGGTGATCTCCTTGACCTCGCCGATCCGCACGCCCAGCACCCGCACGTCCGAGCCGGGATAGATGCCGACCGTCCGGGGGAAGTACGCCGTGATCCGGACGGGCTCGGCGGTGGGCCACAGCACCACGGTGGCCGTGGCGACGACCGCGAGGGCGACGACGACCGCCACCGCCCGGCGCGCTTTCCGCGTCTTCGGACGCGGCACCTTCACGCGTGGCACTTTCACGACGAACCTCCCGTGCGCGGGACCACCGGAGCGGCGACCATGTTCTGGATGTAACTGTCGAACCAGCGGCCGTTGCCGAGGGTGTTGGTGAAGACCCGGACGTAGGGGGCCATCAGCTTGATGGAGCGGTCCAGGCTCGCCTGGTTGCGTTCGAGCATCGCCACCACCTGGTTCAGGCCCTTGAGCGCGGGCCCGATCTCCTTGTTGTTGTCCTTGACGAGCCCGGACAGTTGGATCCCGAGGGCGGCGGAGCTCTTGAGCAGCGCGTGGATCGCCGCCCGCCGGTTCGCGATCTCCGTGAACAGCTTGTCGCCGTCCTTCACAAGCCTGGAGAACTCGCCCGACCGCTTGGCGAGCACCCCGCTCACTCCATTGGCGTGGGCGAGCAGCTCGCGCAGCGCCTGGTCGCGGGAGGCGACCGTGCGGGAGATCCGCGACAGGCCCTGGATGGACGCCCGCACCTCGGCGGGGGAGTCCTCGAAGGTGGTGGAGATGGTGTCCAGGGCCGTCGCCAGCCGCTCGGTGTCGACCTGCTCGGTCGTGGTGGTCAGGTCGCTGAAGGCGGCCACGACGTCGTACGCCGGTGTCGTCCGGTTCAGCGGGATCTCGCTGCCCGGCTTGAGCTGCCCCGGCCCCTTGGGCTCCAGCGCCAGGTACTTGGCGCCGAGGATCGTCTTGATGCGGATCGCCGCGCCCGTCCTCGTACCGAACGCGGGATCGCCCTTGACCCGGAACACCACCTTGACGTGGTCGCCGTCCAGGTCCACCTCGTCGACCTTGCCGACCTTCACCCCGGCGATGCGCACCTCGTCGCCGGGCTTCAGGCCGCCCGCCTCCGAGAACGCCGCGCTGTACGTCTCGCCGTCGCCGATCAGCGGCAGGCTGTCGGCGTTGAACGCGGCGACGGTCAGCAGCGCGAGCGCGGTCAGGCCGGCCGCCCCGATGGTCACCGGGTTCCGGTCCCGGAAGGGAACGCCCCTCATGCGCACCTCGCCCGGGCGACGTGGAGCTCGGGGGTGATGACCTCCTTGGTCTTCGGCAGCACGATCCGGCCGTCGAAGTCACAGAGGTAGAAGTTGAACCACGAGCCGTACGAGGCGGTCCTCGTCAGCTTGTTGAGCTTGTTCGGCAGCCGCTTCAGCACGCCCTCCACGGTCTTCTCGTTCTCGTTCAGCGTTCCGGTCAGCTCGGTCAGCTCGGCGATGTCGGCCTTCAGCGGCGGCCGTGCGTCCTGGAGCAGGCCGGACGTGGCCTCCGTCAGGTTGTTGATGTTCACCAGCGACTCCCCGATGGGCTTGCGGTCCGCCGACAGCCCCGAGATCACCCGCTGGAGCTGCTCGATCAGCCCCGAGAAGCGGGCGCCGCGCTCGTCGAGCGTCGCCAGCACGGTGTTGAGGTTGTCGATCACCGAGCCGATCAGTTGGTCCCGGTCGGCGAGCGTGGTGGTCAGGGAGGCGGTGTGCGCGAGGAGGCTGTTGACCGTGCCGCCCTCGCCCTGGAGCGTCTTGATGATCTCGGTGGCGAGCTGGTTGACGTCCTTCGGGCTGAGCGCCGCGAACAGCGGCTTGAAGCCGTTCAGCAGCGCGTTCAGGTCCAGGGCCGGCTGGGTGCGCGACAGCGGGATCGTCCCGCCGGGCGGCAGTTGCGTGTCGTCGCCCGCGCCCTCCGTCAGCGCGATGTACCGCTGCCCGACCAGACTCCGGTAGCGGATGACGGCGCCGGTGGTAGCCAGCAGCGGACGGTCCTCGGTGACCGTGAACGTGACCTCCGCCAGCGTCCGGTCCTTGATGGCGATCTCCTCCACCTCGCCGACCCGCACGCCCGCCACCCGGATGTCGTCGCCCTCCTCCAGGCTCGTCACATCGCTGAACACGGCCTTGTAGGTGTGCTCGGGAGTGAAGGAGATGCTGACGATGGTGCCCGCCAGCACCGTGGTCGCGAGGATCGTCACCACCGCGAACAGGCCGAACTTGACGAGTGGGGCCGCCGTGCTCCGCGCGCTCTTCGTACCGCTCATGCGACGCTCACCGCCGTCCCCCGGGCCATCGGGCCGAACAGCAGGGTCGCCACCGCCGGCACCTCGTCGGCCGGTACGCCCATGACGGGAGCCACCAGCGAGCCCACGGCCCGCTGCTCGGCCGCCGTGGCGGACGACTGGTGCGCGCCGGGGCGGCCGCCGGGGTGTACGTCACGCGTACCGTCGTCGAGCTTGGTGTGCCCGGCCGGGACGCCGGGGCCGGGAAGCCCCCGGCAGTCGGGGCCCGACCGCTCGCGGTAGCGCGGCTCCTCGCCGGGCTCGTAGCCCGGGCGGGGACGCACGATTTCCAGGGTGATGCGCATTTCTCCGCCTCTGAAGGTCTCTTCCGCCGCCTCCTCCTGCCTCACCAGGCCCTTGAGCAGGCACGGGTACTCCGGTGCGTACCGGGCGAACAGCGCCAGCGTGGGGCGGGAGACACGGCCCAGGGTGATCAGCCGTTCGCCGTTCTCGTCCAGGTACGCGTCGGCGGTGCCCGACATGGTGGCCGTGGAGGTGAACAGGGCGGCGAGCTGGTCCTGCTTCTCGACGAGGGTGCGGCTGGTGGTGATGGTGTTGCGCAGGATGTTCATCAGGTCGGGTGCGGCGTCCCCGTACACCTCGGCCACATCGGCGAACCGCGAGATGTTCTCCTTGATGGACGGCATGTGCGGGTTCAGTCGGCTCAGGTAGTCCTCGACGCGTACGAGGTTGTCGCCGATCCGGTCGCCCCGGCCCTCCAGCGCCGTGGCGAACGCGGACAGCGTGGCGTTCAGCTCGGCGGGCTTCACCGTCCTCAGCAGCGGCAGCAGGTCGTTCATCAGTTGCTGCACCTCCATGCCGACCTTGGTGCGGTCCTGGCTGATGACGTCACCGGCGCGGATGGGGCGCGCCCGCGAGCCCGGAGGGGCGACGAGGTCGACGTACTTCTCGCCGAACAGCGTCTTCGGCAGCAGCCGCGCCCGCACATCGACCGGGATGCGTGACACGTGCTCCGGCTTGAGCGCGAGGTCCAGGGTGGCCTTCTCGCCGTCGGCCCGTACCTCGCGCACCTCGCCGACCAGCAGCCCGCGCAGCTTGACGTCGGCGCGCGGCTCCAACTGGTTGCCGAGCGTGCCGGCCTCCAGCGTGATCCGCACGACGGAGGTGAACACCTGCTGGTAGACGGCGACGGAAAGCGACAGCAGCAGGGCGAGGACGGCGATGAAGACGACCCCGTACAGGCGCAGTTTCACAGGCGTACGCATCGGCACCTACCCCGCAATCCGTACCGTCGTGCTGGCGCCCCAGATCGCCAGGCTGAGGAAGAAGTCCAGGACGTTGATGGCGACGATGGAGGTGCGCACGCCCCGGCCCACCGCCACACCGACCCCGGCCGGGCCGCCGCTCGCGTAGTAGCCGTAGTAGCAGTGCACCAGGATGATCACGACGGCGAAGACGATCACCTTGCCGAAGGACCACAGCACGTCCACCGGTGGCAGGTACTGCTGGAAGTAGTGGTCGTACGTGCCCGCCGACTGGCCGTAGTAGCCGGTCGTGATGGTCCGGGCGGCGAAGTACGACGACAGCAGCCCCACCACGTACAGCGGGATCACCGCCACGAAACCGGCGATCATCCGGGTGGTGACCAGGAACGGCAGCGAGGGGACGCCCATCACCTCCAGCGCGTCCGTCTCCTCGCTGATCCGCATCGCGCCCAACTGGGCGGTGAACCCGGCCCCGACGGTCGCCGACAGCGCGAGCCCGGCCACCAGCGGGGCGATCTCGCGGGTGTTGAAGTACGCGGACAGGAACGCCACGAAGTTCGACGTGCCGAGCTGGTTGAGGGCCGCGTACCCCTGGAGCCCCACCTCCGTGCCGGTGAAGAACGACAGGAACGCGATGACGCCCACCGTGCCGCCGACCACCGCGAGCGCGCCGCGCCCGAAGCTCACCTCGGCCAGCAGCCGCAGGACCTCCTTCTTGTAGCGGCGCAGGGTGCGGCCGGTCCAGGCCAGCGAGCGGCCGTAGAAGACGAGTTGGGCGCCCAGCTCCTCCAGGCGGTGCAACAGAGCCATGCGTCAACCCCTCTGCGGAACGACTTGGAAGTACACGGCGGTCAGCACGAAGTTCGTCACGAACAGCAACATGAAGGTGATCACCACGGACTGGTTCACGGCGTCGCCGACGCCCTTCGGCCCGCCCTTGGCCGTCAGCCCCTTGTACGAGGCGACGATCGCCGAGATCGCGCCGAAGACCAGGGCCTTGAACTCGGCCGCCCACAGGTCGGAGATCTGCGCGAGCGAGGTGAAGGAGGCGAGGTACGCGCCGGGCGTGCCGTTCTGGAGGACGACGTTGAAGAAGTAGCCACCCGCGACGCCGACGACGGAGACCAGGCCGTTGAGGAGGACCGCCACCACCATCGACGCCAGCACCCGGGGGACGACGAGCCGGTGGATCGGGTCGATGCCCAGCACCTGCATCGCGTCGATCTCCTCGCGGATCTTGCGCGCCCCGAGGTCCGCGCAGATCGCCGTGCCGCCCGCGCCCGCGATCAGCAGCGCCGTCACGATCGGCGACGCCTCGCGCAGCACGGCGAGCACGGAGGCCGCGCCCGAGAACGACTGGGCGCCGAGCTGGCGCGTCAGGCTGCCGATCTGGAGGGCGATGACCGCGCCGAAGGGGATCGAGACCAGCGCGGTGGGGAGGATCGTGACGCTCGCGATGAACCAGGCCTGCTGGATGAACTCGCGCACCTGGAACGGCCGCCTCGGCAGGGTGCGCAGCACGTCCAGGGCCATCGCGAAGAGGCTGCCCGACTGCCGCAGGGCGCCGATGGGGGAGAGGCTCATTTCGCCACCGCCTCCCGCTCGCGCCGGGCGATGTCCTTCCAGCGGTCGGGCCGGTCGATCCCGGCGCTCGGCAGCAGCCGGGGCGTCATGACGGCCGGTGCGGCCGCCTCGTCGATCTGGGCCAGCTCCTGCTCGACCTGGGCGGCGTCCTTCTCCTCCGCCATGCCGATCGGCCCCTGCATGCGCCCGTTCAGGAACTGCCGCACGACCGGCTCCTCGCTGGTCAGCAGCTCCTCCCGGGGCCCGAACATCACCAGCTCGCGCCGGAACAGCAGCCCGATGTTGTCCGGCACCTGGCGGGCGGAGGCGATGTCGTGCGTGACGATCAGGAAGGTCGCGTCGATCTGGGCGTTGAGGTCGACGATCAGTTGGTTCAGGTAGGCCACCCGCACCGGGTCGAGGCCCGAGTCCGGCTCGTCGAAGAGGATGATCTCCGGATCGAGGACCAGCGCCCGTGCCAGCCCGGCCCGCTTGCGCATACCGCCGGATATCTCGCCGGGCAGCTTCTCCTCGGCGCCGATCAGCCCTACCATGTCCATCTTCTCCAGGACGATCCGCCGGACCTCGCTCTCCGGCTTGCGGGTGTGTTCGCGCAGCGGGAAGGCGATGTTGTCGTACAGGTTCATCGACCCGAACAGCGCGCCGTCCTGGAACAGCACGCCGAAGAGCTTGCGCACCTCGTACAGGTCGTGCTCGCGCAGCTTGGTGATGTCCTGGCCCGCGATCACGATCGACCCCCGGTCGGGCCTCAGCAGCCCCACGAGCGTCTTGAGGAACACCGACTTGCCCGTGCCCGAGGGCCCGAGCATGACCGAGATCTGCCCGGCGGGCAGCGTCAGCGAGACGTCCTGCCAGATGACCTGGTGGCCGAAGGACTTGGTCAGCCCTTCCACACAGATCTCGACACCCATCCGGTTCACCCTTCAGCCGTGGAGCAGCTCCGACACCTGCTCTACGGGGAGGGGAGGCCCGTCCGTCGCGACGAGTCGCAAGTTTTTTACCGGGCGGAAACCAGGGCGACCACGGCTTCGAGGCGTGACCGGGCGGCGACCGCGCGTCTCTGGGGCGGCGTGCCGGTGAAAACCGGGTCCCGCCGGCGAAAGCTGGGGTGCGCCGCCCGATGTGCGCGCACCCGGCCGTTCCTAGCGTGAGAGCACCAGCGTGAACGCGCGCCGGAGCCCCTCGTCCCAGGAAGTGCGCCCATCATGAACGCGATAGGTCTGAAGGAGTTCAGAGCCCACTCGCCGGAGTGGAAGATCCACTGGATCCTGCGCATCGCGATCGCGTGCGAGTTCATCGGCCACGGCGCCTTCGGCATCATCGGCAAGGAGGCCTGGCTCAGCTACTACGCGGTCTTCGGCATCCCGCCCTCGGCGGCCTGGGTGCTGATGCCCATCACCGGGATGGTCGACATCACGCTCGGGCTCCTGGTGCTGCTGCGTCCCACCCGCGCGCCCCTCGCGTACATGGCGTTCTGGGGCCTGTTCACCGCCCTGCTGCGCCCGCTGAGCGGGGAGTCGTGGTGGGAGGTCGTCGAACGCTCCTACAACTTCGGCGTGCCTCTCGTCCTGCTCCTGCTCTGCGGTGTCGGAACCTCACGCCGGGAGTGGCTGGAGCGCGTCCGCACCGTCCCGCACCTGACGCGGGAGCGTGCCCGGTCGTTCGCCCGGGGCCTCCGGGTGATCATCGCGGCCTTCCTGATCGGTCACGGTGCCTACGGAGTCCTCACCCACAAGCCGGCGCTCATCGACCACTACGAGTCGATCGGCCTGACGTCCCTGGTGGACGCCCCCGGCGTCATGAGCCACGCGGTGGGCTGGTTCGAGATCGGGCTCGGCGCGCTCGTCCTGGTGCCCGTGCCGCTGACCGGGCTGCTCCTCTTCGTGTGCGGCTGGAAGATCGCGACGGAGATGCTGTACGTGACGAGTGGGGCGCGCGGTGCCGTGTTCGAGGTCATCGAGCGGGCGAGCAGCTATGCCGCTCCACTGGCGCTGATCTGCGTCATGGGAGTCGTCATCGGCGTGGCGCGCGGGCGGCCGTCCGGCGACGCGGCGGCTGCCGCGACGGCGCCGGCTCGGGTGCCGGTGGGAAACGGGCCGGGCCGGTGACCGCCGGGTTGCCGGTGACCGTCGGGTCACCGGCGGCGGGGGTTGCCGGTGGCGGGGGTTGCCGGTGGCGGGGGTTATCGGCGGCCGGGTTATCGGCGGCGGGGGGTTGCCGGCGGCCGGGTTATCGGTGGCGGGGGTTATCGGCCGCGGGGGTTATCGGCGGTTGGGTCACCGGCGGTTGGGTCACCGGCCTCCGGCGGGCAGGCCGGTGGAGGTGTCCCCGGGGTCGGGTGCGGCGGCCGGGAGGGACGCCGAGGGTGACGGTGACCGAGGTATGGGCGGCGCGGGCGCGGGCGCGGGGGGTATGGAGGGCGCGGCCGGCGCCGATGGGGTGCCGAGCGTGGTGACGTCTTCCGACGGCAGCTCCGGCAGCTCCGGTACGGAGGGCAGGGTCACCTCGGGTACCTCGGGCACCTCGGGGACCTGCGGCACCTGGGGGACCTGCGGCACCTTCGGGACCTCCGGTACCGGCGGGACGGCCGCGTCCGGGAGCGGCGGCAGGGGTGGGAGGGGTGGGAGCACCGGGCCCGGGAGCAGCGGGGGCGAGGCCGGGGCGCCGCTCCGGGTGTCCGGCGACGCGGACCGCCGCTCCCAGGTCGCCGAGGCGCCCGGGGACGCCGATGGCGGACGGGCGCCGTCGGCGGTACGCACGTCGGCGGCCCCGGACGTGGCCGGGGCGGAGGCGGGCGGGTCCCAGTCGTGGGCGTACGGCACCACGAACCCGGCCACGGCGAGGGTGGCCGCCGTCGAGGCGGCGGCCACCACCTGGGTGCCGCGCGGCCGGCCGCGCCCGCACAGCCACAGGGCCAGTGCCAGCGTGGCGGCCAGGGAGTTGCGCAGGGTGCGGCGGGCCCGGGCGAGCAGGGATTCGACCGTCCGGTAGCTCAGGCCCATCTTGCGGGCGACCTGGCCGACGTCGAGGTCCTCGGACTTGAGCCAGAGCGCCTCCGCCTGCCGGGCGGGCAGCTCCCCGCTCCGCACGGCGAGCCACTTCGCCTCGGCCCGGTCGCAGACCAGCTCGTCCACCGGCGCGGGGCCCGGCGGCACCAGCGCGGCCGCCCGGCCCGGGTCGGCCTCGCGGTGGACCTGCCGGTGGCGGTCCACGCACAGCCGCATGGTGACCGTGGTGAGCCACGCGCCGAGGCGCTCGTCGTCGAGGTGCGGCTGCTCGGCGGCCCGCAGCATCGCCTCGTGTACGGCGTCCTCGGCGTCCTCCAGGCTCATGGACCTGCGGCGGGCCACCTTGAGCAACTGCTCGCGGTGGCTCCACGCCCGCTGCCAGCGGTCACCGTCGGACGGTGCGTGCCTGTCCGTAGCCATGAGGGCCCCTTCGCGCTCACCCGCCGGTCCCTGCCGCCCGGCGGAACGCGACATTACCGCCCGGTATCCGGAGTTGTGGAGGGGGCGGCGGCCATCGAGTCCTTACCGTTGCCCACGGGCCCACCAGGCAGTACGTCCTCGACATCCGGAACCGGAAGCACGGGTTCCGTAGGGGTGCCCGGCCGCGTCGGCGACGACGACGGCGAGGGCTTCGGCGACGACGAGGGCGACGGGGACTGCGACGGGGCGGCCGTGGGCGCGGGCTTGCGCGACGGCTCGGCCGAGGGCCGGGCACCATCCCCGTCACCACCGGAACCGGCACCGGGGCCGGCCTGCCGGGCGGGCGCCTTCGACGGCGCACCGGGGCGAGCCGCCGCCCCGGCCACGTCCGGGACCACCCGGTGGCCCTCCAGGAAGTACGCGAACCAGGCCCTGACCGTCCGCAGGTAGGCGGTCGAGTGGTTGTAGCCGAGGATCGCCCGGTCCAGGTCGTACGGGTCGGACAGGTCCCGCCCGCCCGCGCACAGGTAACGCCCCGCCGCGAGCGCCGCGTCGTGGATGTTGCCGGGGTCGGCCACCCCGTCCCCGTTGGCGTCGGCGCCCCAGACCGCCCACGTCGACGGGATGAACTGCATGGGCCCGACGGCCCGGTCGTACACCGCGTCCCCGTCGTACGCGCCGCCGTCGGTGTCCCGGATCAGCGCGAACCCGTTGCCGTCCAGGCGCGGTCCCAGGATCGGCGTCAGCGTCGTACCGTCCGCGTCCACCCGGCCGCCCCGGGCCTGCCCCGACTCCACCTGGCCGATCGCCGCCAGCAGTTGCCACCGCAGGCCGCAGCCGGGCGTGCTGTCCGCCAGCCGCTCCTCCGCCCCCCGGTACGCGGCGAACACCGTGGCCGGCAGCGCGCCGCCGCCCGTCGCCGCCGCTCCCGCCTCCGACGCCCGGCCCGCCGCCGCGCGCCGCCCCTTCTCCGCCGCGTCCGCGCCCGGCGTCCGCAGCGGTGGCAGCTCCGTGCGGTACGGCGAGTCGCCGGAGACGCTCGATCCCGGCACGGCCGGCGCCGACTCCCGGGCCGCCGAGGCCGACGCCCCCGGTGCCTGCGACGCGCTCAGCGCCGCCATCGCCGTCACCGCCGCCGCCGCGACCACCGTTCCCCGGACGGCCCTGCTCCTGTCCGCCCCGGTCCTGTCCGCCCTGCCGCTGTCCGCCTTGCCGCTGTCCGCCTTGCCGCCGTCCGCTGCACGCATGACGTGATCGCCCCTCCCTGTCGGCCTGTGTCACCTCCTCTACGCGCCAGTAGCCCCCGTCCGTCGCACGCGGTCTCCGCGATTGCTTAACGTGGGGGCATGCAGCGACTGAGAGTGGAGTTCACGACAGAGCCCTTCGACCTGGACGAGGCACCGGCCCACGCGGTCGTGGCCCGTGAGGTCATCCAGGCGGCCGATCTCGACGCCGTGGACGTGGGCCCGTTCGGCAACACGGCCGAAGGCGGCGCGGACGCGGTGCTCACCGCGGTCGACGCCCTCCTCCGCCAGGCCTTGGGCGCGGGCGCCACCCGCGTCTCGCTGCAGGTCAATGTGATCGGGGAGGACGAGAAGTGACCGAGCCGGGAGATCACCCGCTGGTCGCCGCGGTGAAGCCGCTGGTGGACGCGATGGGCGCCCAGATACTGGTGCCGGAGCAGGCCACGGCCGACGACGTCGTCCTCGCCTGGGAGGGCGAGGACGTCCTCGCCGTACGGCTGCCGCAGCTCGCCGACTCGCTGGACCACATCCTCGCGGCGATGGAGCGACGCCACGGCAAGCCGCTGTCGGAGCTGGACCGCAAGACCAAGCAGGCCGTCGTACGTACGCTGGAGGCACGCGGTGCCTTCTCCGTCCGTCATGGCGTCGAGACGGTGGCGGGCGCCCTCGGGGTCAGCCGCTTCACCGTGTACAACTACCTGAACAGGGAGAATGCGGCGAAGAGTGAGTAGCTGAGCACGCTCCGCGGTCGGCCGCCGTCCAGATGTCGGGACGGCGGCTTTTGTGTCACCGAAGTTTCAACAAAGTGTTGACGGAGCGTTGGGCGAGGGCGTTAGCTATCCGCAGCCCGTCCAAGCACAGGAATACAGCCACGGAGGCTCCCGTGACTTCGAGTACGACACCGGGCCTCGCCCGGTTCAACACCTCCGCGGACAGCGACGCGCTCGCCGCCCTGCACGAGGTGTGTGCCAGCTCGGCGTGGGGGAGCAAACTGCTCGCCCAGCGCCCGTACGCCACCACCGAGGCCCTCCTTCTCGCCAGTGACGCCGCCATGGCCGAACTGACGGCGGAAGACCTGGCCGAGGCGATGGCGGGGCACCCGCCGATCGGCCGCCCGAAGCCCGGCGACCCGACCTCCTCCCGCGAACAGAGCGGGATGGCCGGGGCCTCCGAGGAACTCAAGGCCGAAATGCTCGAACTGAACCTGGCCTACCAGGAGAAGTTCGGACACGTCTTTCTGATCTGTGCCACCGGCAGGACCGGCGAGCAGATGCGCGACGCGGTCCGCGAGCGGATCGGGAACTCGCCCGAGCAGGAGCGGGAAATCGTCCGCACCGAACTGGGCAAGATCAACCGTATCCGGCTGACCCGTCTCGTAGAGGAAGAGAGCGCCGCATGAGCACCGAGACCACCGCATCGGTGTCCACGCACATCCTGGACACCAGCATCGGACGCCCCGCCGAGGGCGTCGCCATCTCCCTGTCGGCCCGTAGCGGCTCCGGCGCGGAGTGGGTGGCGCTCGGCGGCTCCAAGACCGATGCGGACGGGCGTTGCAAGGACCTGCCGGCCCTGCCGGAAGGCACCACCCACGTACGTCTCGACTTCGAGACCGAGGCGTACTTCGACCAGAAGCAAGCCGAGGCGCAGCAGGACGCCCCCCGCGTAAGGGACAGCGGCGCGTTCTTCCCGGAGGTGGCGATCACGTTCGCCGTCGTACCGGGCGAGCACTACCACGTACCGCTGCTGCTCAACCCGTTCGGCTACTCCGTTTACCGAGGGAGCTAGCAGACACATGCCCACGATTCTCGGCCAGAACCAGTACGGCAAAGCAGAGAACCGCGTCGTCAAGATCACGCGGGACGGCGACACCCACCACATCAAGGACCTGAACGTCTCGGTCGCCCTCTCCGGCGACATGGACGAGGTGCACTACTCCGGCTCGAACGCCAACGTCCTGCCGACCGACACCACCAAGAACACGGTGTACGCGTTCGCCAAGGAGTACGGCATCGAGTCCGCCGAGCAGTTCGGCATCCACCTCGCCCGTCACTTCGTGACGTCGCAGGAGCCGATCCACCGGGCGCGCATCCGCATCGAGGAGTACGCCTGGGAGCGCATCGAGACCTCCGACGCCAACTCCAAGTTCATCGGCGCGGACGAGGTCAAGCACTCCTTCGTCCGCAAGGGCCAGGAGACCCGCGTCTCGGAGATCACCTACGACGGTGAGAAGTGGCAGGTCATCTCCGGCCTGAAGGACCTCATCGTCATGAACTCCACCAACTCGGAGTTCTGGGGGTACGTGAAGGACAAGTACACGACCCTCCAGGAGGCGTACGACCGCATCCTGGCCACCCAGGTCTCCGGCCGCTGGCGGTTCAACTGGACCGACGACGAGCAGCGGATGCCCAACTGGGAGAAGTCCTACGAGCAGGTCAAGAAGCACATGCTCCAGGCCTTCGCCGAGACGTACTCGCTCTCGCTCCAGCAGACGCTGTACCAGATGGGCTCGCGCATCATCAACAACCGGTCGGAGATCGACGAGGTGCGCTTCTCCCTGCCGAACAAGCACCACTTCCTGGTCGACCTCGAGCCGTTCGGGCTCAAGAACGACAACGAGGTCTACTTCGCGGCCGACCGCCCGTACGGCCTCATCGAGGCCACCATCCTCCGGGACGGTGTGGAGCCGCAGATCCCGGTCGACATGACCAACCTCTGATTGCCAGACCGATGACCGCCCCGCCCGCCCGCAGTAGGGCGGGGCGGCACCGGACCGGAGGGAACAGCAATGGCACAGCCCGCAACGGGGCCGGCACCAGAAGGCCCGTGTTCCACCCCACCGGAGTCCACCCGACCGGAGTCCACCCGACCGGAGTCCATCCGACCGGCGAAGACCTCCTGCCACCCGGTGGATGAAAAGCTCCCCTTCTCGCGGCTCGTCCCCGCCGCGCTCCAGCACATCGCCGCCATGTACGCGGGCGTCGTCACCCCTCCGCTCATCATCGGCCAGGCCGTCGGCCTGGACGCCGCCGGAATGACCCGGCTGATCGCGGCGAGCCTGCTCATCGCCGGCCTCGCCACCATCCTCCAGACCATCGGTGTCACGAACATCGCCGGGAACCGGCTGCCGTTCGTCAACGCCGCCTCCTCCGCCGGTATCGCGCCGATGCTCGCCATCGCCGAGACCAGCGCCCCCGGCCACCAACTGCCCGCCGTCTACGGCGCGGTCATGGTCGCCGGAGTGTTCTGCCTCGCCGTCGGCCCCTTCTTCGGCAGGCTGCTCCGCTTCTTCCCGCCGCTCGTCACCGGCGTCGTCATCACCCTCATCGGGGTGACCCTGATGCCCGTACCGGTGAGCTGGGCGCAGGGCGGGGACAAGCACGCCGCCGACTTCGGTGCCATGAAGTACCTGGCGCTCGCCGCCTTCACGCTCGTCGTGATCCTGCTCTTCCAGCGCTTCGGCAAGGGCTTCGTCAAGCAGATCGCCCTGCTGCTCGGCCTGTTCATCGGCACGCTCGCCGCGATCCCCTTCGGGATGGCCGACTTCGCCGCGCTCAAGGAGGCGCCGGTCGCGGCCCTGCCCTCGCCGTTCGCCTTCGGCGCCCCCGAGTTCCAGCCCGCCGCGATCCTCTCCCTGTGCATCGTGATGCTGGTCCTGATGACCGAGTCCAGCGCCGGAATGCTCGCCCTCGGCGAGATCTGCGAACGCCGCACCGACGGCAGGACCATCACCCGCGGCCTGCGCACGGACGGCATCGCCACCCTGATCGGCCCCGTCTTCGGCGGGTTCCCCACCTCGGCCTTCGCCCAGAACGTCGGCGTCGTCTCCCTCACCCGGGTGCGCAGCCGCTACGTCGTCGCGGTCGCCGGCGGCGCGCTCCTCGTCCTCGGGATCTTCCCGGTGCTCGGCGCGGTCGTCTCGCTCGTCCCGATGCCCGTCCTCGGCGGCGCCGGTATCGTCCTGTTCGGCTCGATCGCGGTCAGCGGCATCCGTACGCTCTCCGAGGCGGGGCTCGACGACAGCTCCAACATCATCCTGGTGGCCGTCGCGCTCGGAGCGGGCATCATCCCGCTCGCCGCGCCCACCTTCTACGCACAGTTCCCGGCCTGGGCACAGACCGTCCTCGGCTCCGGGATCAGCGCCGGAGCGCTCGTCGCGGTCCTGCTCAACCTGTTCTTCCACCATCTCGGCACCCGGAGCCGTCACGCGGTCCCGGCACTCAAATCCTCCTAGGGTCCTGCCGTGCCCACACCGCCACAAGAACAAGAAGGAAGCACCATGGCACCTTCGGCAGCCCAGCGCATCGTGATCGAGAACTGCGCGATCGCGACCGTCGACGCCAACGACACCGAGTACGCCTCGGGTCACCTCGTCATCGCGGACAACAGGATCGAGTCGATCGGAGCAGGGAAGGCCCCCGAGGGCCTGGAGAACGTGGTACGGCGCATCGACGCCACCGGCCACCTCGTCACCCCCGGCCTGATCAACACGCACCACCACTTCTACCAGTGGATCACCCGTGGCCTGGCCACCGACCACAACCTCTTCAACTGGCTCGTCGCCCTCTACCCGACGTGGGCCCGCATCGACGATCAGATGGGCTACTCGGCGGCCCAGGGTTCGCTGGCCATGATGGCCCGCGGCGGCGTCACCACCGCCATGGACCACCACTACGTGTACCCGAAGGGCTCCGGCGACCTGTCCGGCGCCATCATCAAGGCCGCCTCCGAGATGGGCGTCCGCTTCACCCTGGCCCGTGGCTCCATGGACCGCAGCGAGAAGGACGGCGGCCTGCCGCCGGACTTCGCCGTCGAGACCCTCGAAGGCGCCCTCGCCGCCACCGAGGAGACCGTCAAGAAGCACCACGACGCCTCCTTCGACGCCATGACCCAGGTCGCCGTCGCGCCCTGCTCGCCGTTCTCCGTCTCCACCGAGCTGCTCAAGCAGGGTGCCGAGCTGGCCCGCCGCCTCGGCGTGCGCCTGCACACCCACGGCTCGGAGACCGTGGAGGAGGAGCAGTTCTGCAAGGAACTGTTCGGCATGGGCCCCACCGACTACTTCGAGTCCACCGGCTGGCTCGGCGAGGACGTGTGGATGGCGCACTGCGTCCACATGAACGACTCCGACATCGCCGCCTTCGCCCGGACCAAGACCGGTGTCGCGCACTGCCCCTCGTCCAACGCCCGCCTCGCCGCCGGCATCGCCCGCGTACCGGACATGCTCAAGGCCGGCGTCCCGGTCGGCCTCGGCGTCGACGGCACCGCCTCCAACGAGTCCGGCGAGCTCCACACCGAGCTGCGCAACGCGCTGCTGATCAACCGCCTCAACCCGGTGCACCGCGAGGCCGCCCTCAACGCCCGCCAGGCCCTGCGCCTGGGGACGTACGGTGGCGCCCAGGTCCTCGGCCGCGCCTCGCAGATCGGCTCCCTGGAGGAGGGCAAGCTCGCCGACCTGGTGCTGTGGAAGCTGGACACCCTCGCGCACGCCTCCATCGCCGACCCGGTGACCGCCCTCGTCTTCGGCGCGGCGGCCCCGGTCACCGCGTCGTTCGTCAACGGCAAGCAGATCGTCGAGAACAACCGTCTGCTGACCGTCGACGAGGACGCCATCGCACGCTCCACCCGGGACGAGGCCCAGCGCCTCGCCCGTATCGCCGCCCAGGGCTGACCCCCTAGGGCACACATCGCCGCCCGCGCCTGACACGGGTGGGCGATCCACGAAGTCCGGTCGAGGGGGACGGCCCTCGACCGGTCGCCGTGGACCCGAGCGGGGTCCACGGCAGCCGGACCGGGGGGTGCCGTACCGCAATGAGGTGCGCACCCCCCGGAACGGTGAAGCGTGTCCGGCCCCCCACAGCGACACGCGTTTGGGCGCAACACCTGCAACACCTCCCTGAAACCCACGTCCCCGAGCACGTGTAACCGACCGGAGGAACCCACGTGGCCGCCAAGCCCAGGTTTCGCAACGACGAAGACGCCACCGACGCCACCGACGTCGCCGACGCAGGAGCCGCGCCCGACGACCGAAAGCATCCGGTCGACGAGACGCTCCCACCCCTGAAGATGTTCACCAGCGGCCTCCAGCACGTGGCCGCCATGTACGCGGGCGTGGTGGCCCCGCCGCTGATCGTGGGAGCCGCCGTAGGGCTGTCCGGCACCGAGCTCACCTTCCTCACCGGGGCCAGCCTGTTCACCGCGGGCCTCGCCACCTTCCTCCAGACCCTCGGCATCTGGAAGATCGGCGCCAGGCTGCCGTTCGTCAACGGCGTCACCTTCGCCGGCGTCGCCCCGATGCTCGCCATCGTCGACACCACCGACGACAAGTCCGACGCCCTGCCGGTCATCTTCGGCGCGATCATCGTCGCCGGCCTGCTGGGCTTCATCGCCGCCCCGTACTTCAGCAAGCTGGTCCGGTTCTTCCCGCCGGTCGTCACCGGCACCGTCATCACCCTGATCGGTGTCTCCCTGCTGCCGGTCGCCTTCGGCTGGGCCCAGGGCCCCAATCCGGCGGCCAAGGACTACGGATCGACCACATATCTGACCCTCGCGGCGATCACGCTCGTCCTGGTCCTGGTACTGCGGCGGTTCACCCGAGGCTTCGTCAAGCAGATCGCCGTACTGATCGGCCTGGTGCTGGGCACGCTCATCGCCATACCCTTCGGCGTCACCGACTTCAGCCCGGTCACCGAGGCGGACATCGTCGGCTTCCCGACGCCGTTCCACTTCGGCGCTCCGCAGTTCGCCCTCGCCGCGATCATCTCCATGTGCGTGGTGATGCTCGTGTCGATGACCGAGTCGACCGCCGACATGCTGGCGCTCGGTGAGATCGTCGAGCGGCCGGCCGACGAGAAGACCATCGCGGCGGGCCTCCGCGCCGACACCCTCGGCTCGGCGATCAGCCCCCTCTTCAACGGCTTCATGTGCAGCGCCTTCGCCCAGAACATCGGGCTCGTCGCCATGACCAAGATCCGCAGCCGGTTCGTGGTCGCGGCGGGCGGCGGCTTCCTCGTCCTGATGGGCCTCTCTCCGGTGGCCGCCTCCCTGATCTCGGTCGTACCGCGTCCGGTGCTGGGCGGCGCGGGCGTCGTCCTCTTCGGCTCGGTCGCCGCCAGCGGCATCCAGACCCTGGTCAAGGCCGGCCTGGAGAAGGACAACAACGTCCTGATCGTGGCCGTCTCGCTGGCCGTGGGCATCATCCCGATCACGGCGCCGGAGTTCTACCACGCCTTCCCGGAGACCGCGAAGATCATCCTGGACTCCGGCATCTCCACCGGCTGCGTCGCCGCCGTCCTGCTGAACCTGGTCTTCAACCACCTGGGCAACGGCGGCCGCGACGCCGACGAGGTCACCGCCCCCATGGAACCGGGCGAGGAGATCTCCGAAACCCGCGCCACGAAGACGGCCCCGGTGCACTGACGAACCGGGTCCGGCGGGGGGGGGGGGGGGGGGGGGGGGGGGGGGGGGGGGGGGGGGGGGGTGTGGGGTCTTACGCAGAAGAAAGAAAGGGGGGGGGGGAACAACCCCCCCCCCCCCCCCCCCCCCCCCCGGCCCCCCCCCCCCCCCCCCTCTCGCCCCCCCCCCCCCCCCCCCCCCCCCCCCCCCCCCCCCCCCCCCCCGCGCTCACGCCCCCGTGACCCGACAAAAGCGGTGCGGAGAATGTCGGGTGACCGGGACCGGTGCCGCCGCACGATGGGGGCATGGACGACACGACTTTGGTATCCCGCTTCCTCCGCGACGGCTTCGTGAAGCTGGAGGGCGCCGTCGCGCCGCGCGTGGCCGCCGACTGCGCACGGCTGCTGTGGCGGGAGACGGGCTGCGACCCGGACGATCCGGCGACCTGGACGCAGCCCGTGCGCTGGGTGCCCGGCATGGCGCAGGGACCGTTCGCCGCCGCACCCAACTCCCCGACGCTGCACCGCGCGTACGACCTGCTCGTCGGCGCGGGACGCTGGGAGCCGCGCTACTCGCTGGGCACGTTCCCGCTGCGCTTCCCGCACGAGGAGGAGCCGGAGGACGCGGGCTGGCACATCGAGGGCAGCTACCTGCCGGAGGGCGAGAACTGGTACTTCACCAACCTGCGCTCCCGGGGCCGGGCGTTGCTCATGCTGTTCCTGTTCAGCGAGGTCGGTGAGGAGGACGCCCCGACCCGGATCCGGGTCGGCTCCCACCTCGATGTGCCGAAGGTGCTGGAGAAGTACGGGGAGGACGGGGCGAGCGGGCCGGCCCTCGCGCCCGATCTGGTCGCGGCGTCCGACCACCGCCCGCTCGCCCTCGCCACCGGGTCCCCGGGTGACGTCTACCTGTGCCATCCGTTCCTGGTGCACGCGGCGCAACCGCACCATGGCGCGCGCCCGCGCTTCATGGCCCAGCCGCCGCTGATGCCGGCCGCGCCGTACGAACTGGAGCGGGCCGACGGCGCGTACTCGCCCGTGGAGATCGCGATCCGCCGGGGCCTGGGGCTGGACACCGCGGCCACCAGCCCTCGCTGAGGGGCCGTCGGCCTCAGCGGGCGGTCTCTGCGGGGCGGCCACGACCGGGGAGCCGCGGCCGGGGAGCACCGCACACCCCCCGGGGCGCTGGTCACCCGGACATCACCGGGCTCCCGGCCGCCAGTCGGGGCGGCGGCCGCTGAGGCCGATCACGCGGTCGAGCAGGGGCGCGTCGGCCGGCACCGGCACGGGCGGGCCGAACGGTCCCCGCTGGTCCGGGTCGTCGGCGGTGGGGGCCAGCAGGGCGTACGACGCCTCCAGGGACGCCTCGTCCGGTGCGTACTCCTGGCCGGTCGCCCGCGCCAGGTCCCACCCGTGGATCAGCACCTCGTTCAGCGCGACCAGCCCCGCCACCTCGCCCGGCAGGGTGACACCGCCCGCCCGGGTGGTGCCCTCCCACGCCTCCGGTGCCCGCCACGCGGCGGCGAGCTCGTCAAGCCGGCGGGGGAGCGCGGTGCGCCAGTCGTCGTCCAGCACCGGGAGGCCGGACTGCGGGTCGGTGTCCGTGGTGGGCCCGAAGGCCTTCCTCCCGGCGTCCCGGAAGGCGACCGCGAGCCCCGCAAGATGGGCGAGCAGCTCCCGTACGGCGTAGTCGGGGCAGGGCGTCGGGCCGTCGAGCCGGTCGTCGGTGACGCCGTCCACCAGTTGCGCCACCCGGCGGGTCGCGGGTCCGAGATCGAGCATGACTGTCTCCGTGGGTACGTCCGTGTGTGCGTCCATGCCATGGCAGACCTCCGCCGGCCCGGAAACTCATCGTCCGCCCTCACCGCGTCCGCCGCGCGCACTCGGCCGCCAGCCGCGGGTACGCCCGCGCGATCGCCCCGTACACCCGCTCCCGCAGCAGCCGCTCGGCCTCCGCCCGGCCGGTCGCCCCGTACAGCCCGTCCAGCAGCGCGTCGTACCGGCGCAGCACATGGCGCAGATAGTCCACCTGCCACCGCACCAACGCCCCCGGTGCCGGTGCCGGTTCTCGCCCAGACCCGTGCCCCGCCGGCCCGTTCCCCGTCGGCCCGTTCCCCGCCGGCCCTGTCGTGCGCCCAGGCCCGTTTCCCGCCGGCCCTGTCCTCCGCCCCGGCCCCTGCCCCGCTGCCCCCGCTCCCGTCGTTCCCGGCGCGTTCGGTTCGTGGGCCAGGAGGCGCCGGTGCCGTACCGCGCGTCGTTCCAGCTCCGGCTGCGGCAGCAACGGCACCCGGATCGGCTCCGCCCGGATGGCCGCGAGCACCGCCTGCCGACGGCGCTCCGCCGCCGCCCGCGCCGCCGCCGCACTCCGCCCCGCCGCGGCCGAACACGCCGCGAACTCCGGCGTCCGCTCCACCGCCTCCACCCGCGCCAGCAGATACAGCCGCACCGGCGCGACCGACCACCGCCTCGGGTCCCGCCCCTGCACGTCAGGCTCACCGAGCAGGTCCCGCACCATCGCGTCCGTCCACCCGCGCCGCCGCAGCCCGCCCAGCGTCAGAAACGTCAAACGCTCCGTCATGAATCCCCCACCCCTCGTCACGGAGAGTGATGAATCCAGTGAAGCGCACACCACTGACAACGGCGTCCCCTGATTGGGCTACCCACCCGTGCGCGAGCGGCGCCGAGCCGGGCGCGGCCCATACGCTCCCCGAGTGACCGTGATCCGTACACCCGCTCTGAACACCGGACTCGACGACTTCCTCGCCCGGGCGGACAAGGAACGCGAGGCCCGCGGGGAAGCCCCCCTCCCCGTGCGTACCGCGGACGCCGTCCTGACCATGCTCGCCCTGCGCGGGGCCGACCGCCGGGCCGGTGTCCCCGAGCCGGCCGCCCGGCTGCTGAGCCCCGTGCTCCACGAGGACCTGCCCGTGCTGCTGTGGGGCACCCCGCCGGAGATCGAGGCCGTGCCCGACGTCCTCACCGCGCTCGCCGACCACGTCCGGGCCTCCGGCCGGCTGAACGCCAAGCGCCACGCCCGGCTGCTCGCCGCGATCGACGAGGCACTGCCGGAGTTCCGCCGGGCCATGGCCGACCCGTGGAACCTGACCTGGCCGCGCTGGTACGCCTCCCTGCTGCGCGCCGACGGCGTCGACGCCGACGACCCCGATGCCGTACGGGCCTGGCTCACCGCCCACGAGAACACACCGCGCGCCGAGCGCACCGCCCTTCCCGCGCCCCTGCACCGCTCCGACGTCGCCGCCCGCACCTTCGCGGTCCGCGCCCAGCTCGGCGAGATGCTGCTGGCCGCCTTCGCCCGCGACGTCGAGGAGGCCTCCCCGGCGGGCCCGCTGCTGCCCGGCCCGCCCCTGGACGCCGACCGCCCGGACGAGGCGCTCCCCGCCGAGCTGGAGCGGATCGCGGCCACGCTGAGCGACCGCTGGACGGCGGCGGGCCTCAGCGACGCGCTCGCCGAACCGGACGGCCCGCACGCCGCCCTCGCGCCCAGCCCCGAGGCCATCCCCCACTTCGCCCTCGCCGACCGGCTCCTCGGCGAACACCTCGACTACTACGGCGACACCGCACGCCCCGTCCCGCCGCCGCCCGCGCTGCCCGCCCGCGACGAGATCAGCGGGCTGCTGCACGCGGCCCCGCTTCCCGCCGCCCTCGCGGCGTGCTCCGACGACGTCCCGCCCGAACTCGCCGAACGCTGCTTCACCGGCTCCGCCGCCACCGTCTGGACCGACGGCACCCCGGAGGAACTGACCGAGCTCGCCGCCGACATCCTGGCGGCCGTCGTCGACTCCATCGGCTCCACCTCCGACTCGGAGTACGCGCCCGACGCCTCACACCTGCTGTACGCGCTGTACGAGCGGGGCGGCACCGCCGACTCCGTCGTACGGAAGGCGGCCGAGACGGGCGACCTGCCGGTCGACCCGGCGCTGGAGGACGCCCCCGTACCGGTCCCCGAGCACGAGCAGGGGCGGCCGTACGAGATGCCGCCGGGGGACCGGCTCCCCGCCCTGCTGGGCATCCCGTCCGTGAGTGAGGAGGACCGGGCCGGACTGGACGCCCACGCGCGGGCCCTGGCGGACGTCGTGGACCAGCTCGCCGAGACGGGCTGCGTCTTCCGCGCGGGCGACGCGTACGGCCTCACCCCGCTCGGCTGCGCCGTGCTGCGCCACCTCCTGACCGCCGGTCACGTGGCGGCACCCGACCACGAGGAGATCTCCGAGTGGGAGGCCGCCGAGGTCGTCACCGCCGTACAGGACTGGCCCGCGCAGACGGCCGTCGACACCCTGACGCGGTGGACGGGGGGCCGGGGCGTCACCGCCTGGAGCGAGCTGCTCGACGCCGTGGAGGCGGCCAAGAGCGCCGACTTCCACGGCGTCGACACGGCCGCCCTCTTCGCCCGCTTCGACCTCGCCGCCGCCCCCGCCGAGGCCCTGCGCGCCGCGCTCACCCACCCGGTCACCGGCGCCCACGCCCACCGCCTCCTGACCGGCCGGGGCGAGGCCACCCCCGACGACGCCGACCGCGTCCCGCCCGGCGCCCGGGCGGTACTGACCCTCGAAACGCTCAACGACCACTGCGTCCAGGACCTGCGCACCTATGTGGACGCCACGACTCGGCCCGCCCCCGAGGAGCCGGCCCCCACCACCCTCCCCTGGGCGCTGCCCGACGCCTTCGACACCGCCGCCTCCCAGTGGCCCGGCGGCGCCCCCGCCCTCGTACAAGCCCTCATCGAGGCCGACCGCCACACCGCCCACAGGGTCCTGGAGTCACTCGCCGCCCACCACCCTGACCCCAAGCTGGTGGCCCTGGCCTCCCGCACCGCGAGGGCAACCGCCCGGGCGACCGGGAGGAAGCCCCGCCGCTGACGCTGCCTCAGCCTGATGCGTACATCAGGCTGACCGCTGCCAGTAATCTCGTCGCGGCGTATGAGATCACCGCGCAGCGGCGGGGGAGACAGTGCAGCGTGTGAGGTACGACCAGCGGGTGCTGGCTCTGGTGGAAGTGCGCGGCCCGTCAAGGGATCAGGACGAAGCCGCGGAGTGCTTCGGGCAACGGGCATGGCCGGTACTGGGGCGGTGGCCCTGCGGCGAGGGCCCCACCGCCGGTGTGCTGAGGGCGAGGGCCGACAGCAGCGTGTTCCTCGTGGAGGTGCGGCTCTTCGGAGCGAGGAACGCGCGTACCGGACAGGCGGCCGCCTGGCGCGTCGAGGCGTTGGCGAGGGCCGCCAAGCTGGAAATGTACGTGCGCCGGACCGAGTTGGTGAACCCTGATCGTGAGCAGTTGCCGCACTGGCGGGTGATCACGACCCGCCACCGGCCCGTTCTGCCTGCCGCCCCTCGGTCACGCGAGGATGTGGCTGCCTTTCGCAGCCGGCGGAGGCGCCTGCGCGTCCAGGAGAACAGCGGTCGGTACGACACCGGTGAGTTCGCTTCGGGAACGCCGTCCGAAACCCGTCGGCTCGCCAGGATGGGGCTGGAACCGGGCTCGCCGGACCGACACCACGTCGATGTCCGGACGAAGGACGGTCGTTGGCGCGGGGACGGACTCTTCGATCGCGAGGAACAGGTCGAGCGCGGTCTGTTACGCACGTTCTCCTGGCTCGGCCTGATGCTGTTCGCCGTGTTCGTGGCACGTGCCGCACGTGGCGGTGCCACCGTCCTCTGGTCGATTCTGGCTATTGTCTTCCTGGCCGCCGCTCTGCGTGTGTCCGGCCGGATCTCCGTGCACCGTCAGGGACAGACGCGCATCGCCTGTCTGGTTGCCGCGGGGTTCCTCTTCGCGGTCGCGGCAGGCCCTCGCTCCGGTCCCTGGGTCACCTCGGCCCAAGGCCTGGTCATGCTGGCGACCGGTTTCACCGTGACCGGCTGCTATCTCCTCGTTCGGCAGTGGACGTGGGGCGAATGGCTCACCTGGGGGGTTCCGCTGGTCGCGTCGTTGGTCATCTCCGGCGTGGTGGCATCGGGTTCGGTGCTGCACGCCCTCTACGCCGACGCACTCTCCTTGACCCCCGACGACCTCGACGTTTCCGGCCTGTGGCAGGCGGCCTCCGCGATCAAGCTGTTGAGCTTCCTGACGCTCGTCCTGCTCGCCCCGGCCGCATGGGGCGTCCTCAAGCACTTTCACCGCATCCGCCCGAGGGACGGCAGTAACGTCATCCTTTACGTCCTTCTCTTCATTCTCGTCCTCACCGGTGTGGGAGGCCTGGCGGTCGATTCCGGCGACCGGGCGGCCGATGCCACCATGGCCGCGGCGCGCGAACGTGGCGCACCGCCCGGTTACTTCGGAGTGCGCCCCGAGTGGACCTGCGTCGAACCTGCCGTTCCGGTGGCCGAGCTGCCGAGCGAGGGCGGCAGCCTGGACCCGGCAGAACGTCATCCGTACCTGCTCATTTCCGTCGCCGGAGGGAACGCGGTTCTGTGGAACGACTCCGGGACCGGCAAGGCGGGTCCGATGAAGATTCCCGCGGACAAGGTGCGGCTCATACCCGCCGGGTCACCGGACGTGGACTGCCGGCAAGCCGCCTGAACCGACGACAACGCCACAGCCCCCGTGCCACGGCTCGCCCCCGGAGCCGGGTCAGGCGGCGGCTCTGCGCCGGGTTTCCTTGATGTGGCTGTCGATCCAGCGGGCGAGGACCAGGGCTTCGCGGGGGGCGTCGGCCCGGAAGGTGACGCGTCGGAGCAGTTCGACCGCGTCGAGCGTGACACCCTCACGGGCGAGGACGAAGACGAGGGCGAGGAAGGCGGAGCGGCCGTTGCCGTCGTCGAAAGGGTGGAAGAAGCAGACGTCGAGACAGGCGCGTGCGGCGCGGGCGGCGAGGGGGAGGGGCGGCGCGCCGCCCTTCGCGCTCTCGGCCAGGCAGGCGTCGAGGCGGTCGCGGGTGTCCGGGCCGATGCCGTAGCGTTCCCGGCCGCCCTTGGCGAAGGCGGGCAGGGTGCGGAACGGCGGCGGGTGCGGGGTGTCCAGGACGTGCTGCTGCCAGCGGCTGAGCAGTTCGAAGCTGAGCGGGGCGCCGCGCGCCGCGTCGGCCCGCGCCAGTTCCAGGGCGGCGAGCATGCCCTCCGCGCGGGCGGGGTCCAGGGCGCCGTCGAAGGCGCGTATGTCCTCCGCCGCGCCGTCGCGGGACGGGGTCACCGGTCCCTCCGCGTCGCCGTCCGGCCCCTCCTGCCACGGCACGGCCTCGCGCACCGCGAGCCAGCTCCGCAGGTGGTCCGGCACGGGGCCGGCGGGCCGTGCGGCGTCGTCCGGGCGCAGCGACCGCGAGAGTCGCTCCGCGACGTCGTCCACGAGCACCGTGTCGGGGCCGGTCCAGCTCCGGAACCGCCCGCCGATCGCCTCGTCGATCAGCTCCCGTGCGACTTCGGGGTCGACCCCCCAGCGGCTGAGGAACCAGGTGAGCACCTGCCGGCAGTGCCCGTGCCAGCCGCTGCCGCAGCCGGTGCGGTCGGTCACGTGCAGGATCAGGTTACGGGCGGCGCACTCCCACAGGATCCGCTGGTCCGCGACGTCGGCCAGGTCCAGCGGGTACGCCTCGAACCACCCGGCGAGGCTCTCCAGCCACCCGCGCCACTCGCACAGCGACGCGACGACACGGTCGAGGGTCTCCTCCGGGGTGGTGATCGAGTCCCGCGAGCAACACCAGCTCCCGACCGGTCCGCCGCCGAAGTCCCCTTCGTCGTGCGCCCAGCGCCAGCCGACGACCCAGCGGCCATAGCGCTGGACGAGGGCGTGCGACATGGCGTCGGCCCAGAGCCGGCCCTCGCCCCAGCTCCAGGCGATCATCGCCGGGTCGGACTTGAGGAGGCCGGGGCGGTGGGGCACACACCGGGCGGGCCCGAGCGAGCGCACCTCGTGCGCAACTGACGCGCTGTCGAAGGGATGACGGGCGGGGTCCACCTCGTCCCAGGTCAGCGAGCTCGGAGACGGCTCGAAAATCACCGCGCAAGCCTGCCACGCGGACCCGGTGTCCCTTCAAGCGAATTACCCCCGTGCTCCCTGCCCGCAGACGGCGCACCAACTCCTCTCCGCCGCCGGCCCCTTGAAGCAGCCCCGCGAATGTGCCATACAGGTCTGGACCAATCCCCGTCAGGCGCGGAGGTCCGGGCGTGCGACGTTCCCCCACCATGTTCGTGTCCGCTGTCTCGCTCGTCCTCGTGGTCACCGGCTGCGCCGGCGGCGACGAGGACACCGAGCCGCCCTCCGTACCCACCGGGGTGACCGCGCAGGCGGGCAGTGCCACGTCCGTGCACGTCATGTGGGAGCGGTCCACCGACGACCGGGCGGTGGCCGGGTACGAGGTGTTCCAGAAGGGCCGGAAGGTCCGGACCGTGGAGGGCGGACGGACCATGGTCGACATCGAACCGCTCGCGCCCTCGACCGCCTACAGCTTCACCGTCCGCGCCCGCGACGCCGCCGGGAACCTGTCCGCCTCCAGCGCCGCCGTACCGGTCACCACGCCCCCGGCCACGCCGGACGACGGCACGCCGCCCACCCGGCCGTCGGACCTGCGCGGCACCGTCGAGGGCGGCCGGGCGGTCACGCTCACCTGGCGGCGCGCCACCGACGCCGTCGGCGTCACCGCGTACGACATCTACCAGGCCGACTCGCGCGTCCACAGCGTCCCCGGCACCGAGACCAGCGCCCGCGTGGCCAACCTCCGGCCGGGCACCGTCTACACGTTCACCGTCCGCGCCCGCGACGCCGCGGACAACTCGTCGCCCGACAGCCCCCCGGTCGACCTCACGACCACCCCCGACCCCGGCTCCGGGCCCAGCACGGCCCCCACCGGCCTCAGGGCGACGGCCCGCAAGGGCAGCGTGGTCCTCGCCTGGACCCCGCCCGACATCGGCGCCCCGGTCAAGGAGCACCAGCTCTTCCTCAACGGCACCCTCGCCACCACCATCGTCTGGGGCGCCCAGCCGCCCCCGGGCGAGGTCGGCTACACCTTCACCGTCACCGACAAGCCGGGCACCCGCTACAGCGTCAAGCTCCGCGCCAGGCTCCCGGACGGAACCTGGGGCGACTTCTCCGCGCAGCGCACGGTCGTGGTGAGCTAGACACCTGGTGGCACGGAAGAGTTGTGGGTCGGCCTGAGCCACTTCTGCGCAGTCTCCGCACGAGTTCGGCATGGCATCCGCTCCGGACCGGCCCCCGCCGCGTCGGGCCGGCCCTCAGCCATGCCCTGAGAGTTCCACCGGACTTCCCGCCAACCGTCGTCCGGCCGGGTGGCCATGAGATACGGGATCGGCGCCCACGCGCGCTGGTAGATTCTCCAACTCGTATGCAGATCCTGGTGGGGGGAAGCCGCCGGGGATCCGGAAGGCAGAAGACGTGCAGATTTCGCAGATCCTGGACAAGGTCGATTCGGGAGACATCGCGCTCCCCGAGTTCCAGCGGGGTTACGTGTGGACTCGTGACCAGGTCCGGGGCTTCTTCCAATCCCTCTACAAGGGTTATCCCATCGGCGGGTTTCTGACCTGGAGTACCAAGGCCGAGACCGCCGACACGCGGGGTGGCGGCACCGGCAAGGACGGCACGATCCAACTGCTTCTCGACGGCCAGCAGCGCGTCACCACGCTCTACGGCGTCACGCGGGGCAAGCCACCGCGATTCTTCGAGGGCAACCCGGCGACGTTCACCGGGCTGCACTTCAATCTCGACAGTGAGGCTTTCGAGTTCTACGCGCCCGCGAAGATGAAGGGCAATCCCGTCTGGATCGATGTCACCGCCCTGTTCCAGCAGGGACTCGAGAGCCAGCTCGTCGCGGCCACGCAGCTCGCCGATGGCGACGCCACCCGACAGGTCGCCTACATCGGCCGCTTGAACCGCATCACCCAGATCAGAGACCGTGCCGTGCACATCGATGAAGTCACCGGTGCCGACAAGACCATCGACGTCGTCGTCGAAATCTTCAACCGCGTGAACTCCGGTGGCACCAAGCTCTCGAAGGGCGACCTGGCGCTCGCGGCCATCTGCGCTTCCTGGCCGGACGCCCGCACCACCATGAAGAATGCGCTCGACACCTGGTCGCAGGCAGGTTTCGACTTCAAACTCGACTGGCTGCTGCGCAATGTGAACGCGATCCTCACAGGCGAGGCACTCTTCGCGAAGCTGGCCGACGTCGAGGTGGCTTCGTTCAAGGAAGGCCTCCTGGCCTCGATCGACTCGGTCTCCTACCTCCTGAACGCCCTGGGAGGCCGCCTCGGCCTCGACCATGGGCGGGTCCTGAGCGGTCGCGGCGCCTTCCCCGTCATGGTCCGCCTGCTGCACCACCATGGCGGCGAGTTCCCGGACGCCATGACCAGGGACCGCCTCTTCTACTGGTACATCCACAGCTTCCTGCGCGGTCGCCACTCGGCGGGGGCCACCGAGACGGCCATGAACCAGGACCTGGAGGCCGTCGACCAGGGCGGCGTGGACCGGCTCATTGAGGTGCTGCGCCAGAACGTCGGCCCGCTCCACGTACAGCCCGAATCCTTCAACGTCTCCGGCGTGGGATCGCGCTTCTACCCGCTGCTCTATCTCCTCACCCGGGTACACGGAGCTCAGGACTTCGTCAGCGGCGTGCCGCTGCGCGACAACATGCTGGGCAGGCTGAGCTCCCTCCAGGTCCACCACATCTTCCCGAAGGCCCGGTTGTACGAGCAGGAGTACAACCGCAAGGAAGTGAACGCGGTCGCCAATCTGTGCTTCCTCACCCAGGGCGCCAACCTGAAGATCGGAGCCAAGCCTCCGGCCGTCTACCTGGAGGAGATCGAGGCCCGGATGCCGGGTGCCCTCGCGTCGCAGTGGATCCCCATGGACCGTGACCTCTGGCGGCTCGAGAACTACCGCGACTTCCTCGCGGCCCGCCGGGAACTCCTGGCGGCTGCCGCCAACGACTTCGCCCAGGCGCTTCACGACGGCCCCTCGCCGGTGGCCCTGGCCGCAGGCCACACCACATCGGTCGACGCCGACGCCGAGGTCACCTGGGCGCCGGCCACACGCGACCAGGTTTCCGACGATGTGCCGGGTCTGGCCGAACTGATCACGGCGCTGGGCGACGTCGGTCTCGCTTCGCCCGAGCTGGAGACCGAGGTCAGTGACCCGCGTACTGGTGAAGCGATCACCGTGGCGGCGGCCGTCTGGCCCCATGGCCTACAAGCGGAAGTAGGCGTTCCGGTCGTCCTCGCCGTTGACCCGAGCCAGACCGAACAGGCGGCCCTGGAAGCGTGCGGCTATCAGGTCTTCCATTCGCCGGACGCCTTGCGGGCGTACGTGGACCGCCTCCGCTCCGACTACGTCAGTGATTGAGCGGCCCGGCCGAGCGTATGACGAGGCCTCTCAGCCGTGGCAGGTCGCGAGCCGACCGATGTGTCGTGCGATCCTGGCCACCCCTTGGACGCTCGTCGGCTTCCGGTCGACGGCGTAGGGCACCCGGCCGATCCGGGAGCCCGTCAGGTCTGGCATGAGGGCATGCCGCAAGACACGACTCCGCCCCCCGGCTCTGTGCGGCGCCAGGGGGCGGAGTGTCACGGGAGGGGTGTCAGCCGACGAGCTGCTCGTACGCGGGGAGGGTGAGGAAGTCCGCGTAGTTCTCGTCGAGCGAGACCTTCAGGAGCAGGTCGTGGGCCTGCTGCCACGTGCCGGCCGCGAAGGCATCCTCGCCGATCTCCGCGCGGATCGCGGCCAGTTCCTCGGCCGCGACCTTGCGGGCCAGCTCCGGGGTGGCCTGCTCGCCGTTCTCGAAGACGACGCCCGCGTTGATCCACTGCCAGATCTGCGAGCGCGAGATCTCGGCGGTGGCCGCGTCCTCCATCAGGTTGAAGATGGCGACGGCGCCCAGGCCGCGCAGCCAGGCCTCGATGTAGCGGATGCCGACCTGGACGGCGTTGCGGAGGCCCTCGTACGTCGGCCTCGCGTCGAGCGAGTCGATGGCGATCAGGTCCCCAGGGGCCACCGAGACGTCCTCGCGGAGGCGGTCCTTCTGGTTGGGCTTGTCGCCCAGCACGGCGTCGAAGGAGGCCATGGCGATCGGGACCAGGTCGGGGTGGGCGACCCAGGAGCCGTCGAAGCCGTCGTTCGCCTCGCGGTCCTTGTCGGCCTTGACCTTCTCGAAGGCGACCTTGTTGACCTCGGGGTCCTTGCGGGACGGGATGAACGCCGCCATGCCGCCGATCGCGTGCGCGCCGCGCTTGTGGCAGGTGCGGACGAGGAGTTCGGTGTACGCGCGCATGAACGGCGCGGTCATGGTCACCGCGTTGCGGTCGGGCAGAACGAACTTCTGGCCGCCGTCACGGAAGTTCTTGACGATCGAGAACAGGTAGTCCCAGCGGCCGGCGTTCAGGCCGGAGGCGTGGTCGCGCAGCTCGTAGAGGATCTCCTCCATCTCGTACGCCGCCGTGATCGTCTCGATCAGGACGGTCGCGCGGACGGTGCCCTGCGGGATGCCCACGTAGTCCTGGGCGAAGACGAAGATGTCGTTCCAGAGGCGGGCCTCCAGGTGCGACTCCGTCTTCGGGAGGTAGAAGTACGGGCCCTTGCCCAGGTCGATGAGGCGCTGGGCGTTGTGGAAGAAGTACAGGCCGAAGTCGACCAGGGCGCCGGGGACCGGGCGGCCGTCGAAGCGCAGGTGGCGCTCCTCCAGGTGCCAGCCGCGCGGGCGCATGACGACCGTCGCCAGCTCGGAGGCGGGCTTGAGGGCGTACGACTTGCCCGTGCGCGGGTCGGTGAAGTCGATCTTCCGCTCGTAGGCGTCGATCAGGTTGAGCTGGCCGAGGACGACGTTCTCCCAGGTGGGGGCGGACGCGTCTTCGAAGTCTGCGAGCCAGACCTTGGCGCCCGAGTTCAGGGCGTTGATGGTCATCTTGCGGTCGGTCGGGCCGGTGATCTCGACGCGGCGGTCGTTCAGCGCGGCCGGGGCCGGCGCGACCTTCCAGCTCTCGTCCGCCCGGAGCTGTGCGGTCTCCGGGAGGAAGTCGAGGGTGCTGGTGCGGGCGATCTCGGCGCGGCGCTCGGCGCGGCGGGCGAGGAGCTCGTCACGCCGCGGCGTGAAGCGCCGGTGCAGCTCGGCCACGAAGGCCAGGGCCGCATCGGTGAGGACCTCGTCCTGCCGGGGCAGGGGCTCGGCTTCGACGATGGCCAGCGGGGACGGCGCTGGTGCGGACATGAGCTGTCACTTCCTTCAGCGGGGACTGTGGCACGGCGCCGTGCAGCGGCCGCCGGGCATCCGCGCGCGGCACTGAGTGCCGTCGGAGCCGAGATACGGTCACGGGCGCCTTCTTACGAACGGGTGCTTCTGAACAGTGGATACTAGTTTCCTCATGGTGGAAGTTCAATGGTTTGTTGATGTCGAGATTCTCAGGGTCGACACAACATGGCTCTGAGTGCCATCTCGTTCACTCAAGGTGCCCCAGGTCCTCCACCGTGTCGATGTCGTACGGCTCCGCCACGTCCCCGCACTCCACGAGGACGATCGCCGCCTCGTGCTCCCTCAGGTACGCGCGTGCCCCCCGGTCCCCCTCCGCACTCGCCCCCACGTCCGCCCAGCGGTCCGCCCCGAGCAGCACCGGATGGCCGCGCCTCCCGCCGTACGCGGCGGACACCAGCGCGTCACGGGAGCGGTACGCGGCCGCCACCCGGCGCACCGCCTCCGGCCCGATCCCCGGCTGGTCCACCAGTGACACCACGGCCGCGTCGGCACCCGAGCCCGCCAGCGACGCCAGCCCCACGCGCAGCGACGAACCCATGCCCCCCTCCCAGTCCGGGTTGTCGACCAGCACGCAGCCGGGCAGCGAGGCCCGTTCCCGTACGGTGCCGGCGGCGGCGCCCAGCACCACGTGCACCACGTCGCAGCCGCCCGCGCGCAGCACGCCCACCGCGTGCTCGACCAGGGGGCGGCCACGGTGCTCCAGGAGGGCCTTCGGGCGCCCGCCGAGGCGCCGTCCGCCGCCGGCCGCGAGGAGAAGTCCCGCGATCCGCGGTCCGTCTGTTGTCGTATGTCCCATGTGGAGTGCATACCGCATGCCCGTGCGCCCGTGCGCGGGTGAAGACGGGCCTCCGCCTTGGATAGGGTGCGTCCGGCAGGCAGATCAGAACGAAGTTCGTTACGGGGGACATGGGTTGATGAGTGGTGGTCCGGCGCGCCAGGGAACGGTCTTCCAGCCGTTGGAGGACGACGATCCGCGATCCGTGGCCGGTTACCGGCTCGCCGCCCGGCTCGGCGCCGGCGGCATGGGCAAGGTGTACCTGTCGTACACCCCGGGCGGCCGGCCGGTCGCCATCAAGGTGATCCGGCCCGACTTCGCCGAAGACGCCGAGTTCCGGCGCCGGTTCGCGCAGGAGGTCAAGTCCGCCCAGCGCGTCCAGGGCCTGTACACCGCGCCCGTCATCGACGCCGACACCGACGCCCGGCAGCCCTGGCTGGCCACGGCGTACGTCCCCGGCCCCTCCCTCGCCGACGCGGTGCAGACCCACGGCAGGCTGCCCGTCGACACGGTCCTGCTGCTGGTCGCCGGGATCGCCGAGGCGCTCCAGGTCATCCACGGCGCGGGCATCGTGCACCGCGACCTCAAGCCCGCGAACGTCCTCCTCGCCGCCGACGGGCCGCGGGTGATCGACTTCGGCATCGCGCGCGCCGCCGACGCCACCTCGCTGACCGGCAGCGGGGTCACCATCGGCACCCCGTCCTTCATGTCGCCCGAGCAGGCGGCGGGCCGGACGGTCACCGCGGCCACCGACATCTTCGCGCTCGGCCAGGTCGCGGCGTACGCGGCCATCGGCAGCCCGGCCTTCGGCGAGGGCACCTCGCACGGCGTGCTGTACCGGATCGTCCACGAGGAGCCCCAGCTCGACGGACTCCCGCCGCAGCTTGGCGAGTTGGTGACCCGCTGCCTGACCAAGGACGCGGCCGGGCGCCCCTCCGTCGCCGACATCCTCGCGCTGTGCCAGGCCGCCAGCGACCAGACCGCGCTGCGCCGCCCCGAGGAGTGGCTGCCCGGCGCCGTCGCCGCGGACATCACCACCCGCGCGGCCGCGCCCGCCCCCGCGGCGGCCACCACGCCCCCGCCCCCGTCCCAGCCCCCGGCGCCGGCCCCCGCGCCCGCCGCCCCCGCGCCCGCCGCCCCCGCGACGCCGCCGCCCGCCCACCCGCAGGCACCGGCCGCCCCGGCACCGCACCCCCCGACCGCACAGGCGGCCCCGGCGACCCCGCCGCCCGGCTTCGGCCCGCCGCCCACCCAGCCGAGCGCCCAGCCGCACGCCGGCGGCAACCTGCCCCCGAACGCCCACCAGCACCCGCAGGCCCCACAGCCCGCCCCCGCACCCACCCCCGCGTACGGCTACCCGCAGGCGCACCCCACCCCGCCCCCGTACACCGGACCGGCGCCGGTCACCGCCGCGACCTCGGTCACCGCCCCCGCCGCGCCCCGCAAGAAGACCAAGCGGAACGTCCTGCTCGCCCTCACCGCCGCGCTGCTCGTCGCCGGACTCGCCGGCGGTGGGGTGTACTACCTGATGTCGCGCGACGACAACAAGGGCGGTGGCCAGGCGCAGAGCGGTGACCAGGCCAAGAGCGACCCCAAGCCCCAGGAGCAGACCCCCGCGGACGGCGCGGCGGACGCGACCGACCCCGCGCCCGACTCCTCCTCCCCGAAGCCCCCGGAGCCGGTCGCCGACCCGACGCCCGCCGTCTACCAGGGCATCGACCTCACCGACGGCTACCACCTGACGCTCGGCGACGACCCGGTCAAGCCGCTCGGCGACAACGCCAACGTGGACGTGGCCTACGACTGGAGCCTGGAGAAGATCTACGTCGAGGACGGGCGGCTCATCCTGCTGCGCACCGGACAGAAGGGCGACCTGGAGACCTGCCGCACCGAGACCCGCTATGCCGACCGGGTCGACCTCGACACCTTGTCCAAGGGGTCCCAGTTGTGTGTCCTGACCAACGGGGGACACGTCGGCCTGGTCACGTACCAGGGGAAGTCGCCCGAATCCGATCCCAGTCACTACGTCACGCTCGACGTGACCGTGTGGCGCAACGCGATCGCCCCGGAAGCCACCTCCTGAGATTTCGTCAGAGGAGTGGCGCTCCCCGCCCGTCATGGCGTTAAGTACAGGGACGGGCGCACAACGTAGTGCGTGCAAGGGGCGGGAGAGCTTTTGTTGCGAAGCATGGGACAGAGGCGCGTGGCCGAGAGCGGCGAGGACCCGAGGGTGACGGAGCTGCGCGCCGCCGTCTCCCGCCTCCGCCGGGAACTCGCCGGTCACCCGGCCGACTTCGCCGACCGGGGCATCGCCGAGGACGAGCTGGCCGCGCTCGCCGCCATGACCCTCACCGGCGTGCCCGAGGTGCGCCGGCTGCGCCGGTCGCTGCTGCTCATCGCGGGGGCCGTCGGTTCGGTGAGCGCCCTCGGCGGCGCGCTCACCGACGTACGCCACGCGGTGGAGCTGTTCGGCGAACCGCAGCCGAGGATCTGACCAGGGCCTAACGGCGAATCAGGCGGCGGGCGGTGGCCGCCGCCACCGCCGCCGTCCGCGAGTCGACGCCCAGTTTGGCGAAGACGTGGACCAGGTGCGACTTCACCGTGGCCTGGCTGAGGAAGAGCCGCTTGCTGATCTGGAGGTTGGACAGGCCCTCGCCGACCAACTGGAGCACCTCCAGCTCCCGCTTGGTCAGCGCCTGGGCCGGTGCCCGCATCCGGTCCATCAGGCGGTGCGCGACGGCCGGGGCGAGCGCGGACCGGCCGGCCGCCGCCGTGCGGACCGCCGCCGCCAGTTCCTCCGGCGGCGCGTCCTTCAGCAGGTAGCCGCTCGCCCCCGCCTCGACGGCCGCCAGGATGTCGGCGTCCGTGTCGTACGTCGTCAGCACCAGCACCCGGGGCGCCGCCTCGCGGGCGGTGATCGCGGCCGTCGCCTCCGAGCCGTGCATGCCGCCGCCGAACTGGAGGTCCATCAGGACCACGTCCACTGCGTGGGCCAGCTCCACCGCGCGTTCCGCCGTGGCGGCCTCCGCGACCACCGTGAAGTCCGGCTCCGTGTCCAGGACGGCGCGCAGCCCCGCGCGGACCACGGGGTGGTCGTCGGCGAGCAGCAGGCGGATGGTCATACGGCCCCCTCCGCGGGCAGCGGAAGGGCCACCGCGACGGCCGTGCCCTGGCCGGGCGACGACTCGACGGTGAACGTGCCGCCCAGCGACTCCGCCCGCGAGCGCATCGCCCGGAGCCCGAAACCCTGGAGCCCGAGACCGTCGCCGGGGGAGGGCGTCCAGGCACGCGGATCGAAGCCCTTGCCGTCGTCCACCACGTCCAGCGTCACGGACGCGTCCATGAACGTGAGCGTGATCCCGGCGCGCCCGGCGCCCGCGTGCCGCACCGTGTTGGCCAGCGCGGACTGGGCGATCCGCAGCAGCGCCACCTCGTACGGCGTCGGCAGCGGGACCGGCGTACCGCTCAGCGAGAACCGCACGCGCGGCCCCGGCCCGTCGGGGTCGTCGCACAACCGCTCCAGCGCCGCCGCCAGCGAACCCCGCTCCAGGTCGGCCGGTGCCAGCGCCCGTACGAAGCGCCGCGCCTCGGCCAGGTTGTCCTGGGCCGTCCGGCGCGCCCGCTCGATGTGCCCGGCCGCCACCGGGTTGCCGTCCGGCAGGGCGCGCTCGGCGGCCCGCAGCAGCAGTTGGATCGACGACAGGCCCTGCGCCAGCGTGTCGTGGATCTCCCGCGCCAGGCGTTCCCGCTCGGCCAGCGTGCCCGCGTGCCGCTCGGCGGCGGCCAGCTCCGCCCGCGTCGACGTCAGCTCCTCGACCAGCCGCCGGTGCCGCTCGCTCTCCCGGTACAGCGCCTGGTAGCCGAGTACGGTCGCCACGGCGACGGCCGCGCCCAGCAGCGGGCCGATGAACGCGCCCGGGTTGAGCGGTGCGCCATGGCGTACGTACGACATGATCGCCGCGCCCGCGGTGGCGGCGACGGCCGCCAGGGACCAGCGCGCGGGCAGCAGGTGCAGGTGCAGGAAGTACAGCGGGAAGGCCACCCACAGCCCGTCGGGCGTCACGGCCAGCAGCACCAGCCACGCCGCGGACAGGGCGCCCAGCCAAAGGGCGGCGGCGGACCGGGACTCCCGTACGGCGCGGAGGGCCGAGCCCACCGCGTACACCGCCCCCGTCGCGGCCGCCGCGGCGACGGCGGCCGGGGCCGGGTCACGGAGCGCGGCCAGGGCCAGCAGCCCCGCCATGAGCAGGTGCAGACAGACGCGCAGGACGCGCAGGGCGGGGGTGAGCGTACGGGGATCCATGACGCCTCCAGCGTAGGCGGGCCGGGGGAGTCCGCCCTCAACCGAAAGTTTGATCAGGGACCCGTCCGGCGCGCGATGCCCGTGCGGGCCGCCCGTCGGCAGGCTGGCCCGCATGTTCGTGGCATGGAGAGACCTACGTTTCGCCAAGGGGCGATTCACGCTGATGGGCACGGTGATCGTGCTGATCACCCTGCTCGTCGGCCTGCTGTCCGGGCTGACGGCCGGGCTCGCGCGGGAGAACGTCTCGGCGATCACCGCGCTGCCCGCCGACCGGCTGGCCTTCGCCGCCCCGCCCCCGGGCCGGCCGGTGTCGTTCACCGACTCGGCCGTGACCGAGCGCGCCTGGCGGACGTGGCAGCGGCAGCCGGGCGTCACCGCCGCCGAGCCGGTCGGCATCCGCACGCTCGACGCGGCGGCCGGTGACCGTACGGCGGCGGTCTCCGCGTTCGGTACGCGGCCGGGCGCGGGGGTCGCGCCGCGCAGCGCCGCCCTCGGCCCCGGCCGGGTGGTGCTGTCGGTGCGGGCGGCCGAGGAGCTGGGCGTCGGGGTGGGCGACCGGGTGCGGACCGGGCCGGTGGAGGCCACGGTCGCGGCGGTCGAGGGCGACGCCTCGTACAGCCACACCCCGGTGGTGTGGACGTCCCTCGCCGACTGGCAGCGCCTCGGCGGCCCGGGCGGGGCCACCGTCGTCGCCCTCAGGGGCGAGGGCGCCGGCCGGGCGGCGGGCGACGAGGCCGCCGGTACGCGCAGCACGACCGTCGACGAGGCGCTCGCCGCCATCGGGTCCTACCGGGCCGAGAACGGCTCGCTCCAGCTCATGCGCGGCTTCCTCTTCGTGATCTCGGCGCTCGTCATCGGGGCGTTCTTCACGGTGTGGACGATCCAGCGCGGCGGCGACGTGGCGGTGCTGAAGGCGCTCGGGGCGTCCACCCCGTACCTGCTGAAGGACGCGCTGGGCCAGGCGGTGGTCGTGCTGGTCGCCGGGACGCTGATCGGCACCGGGCTCGCGGCGGGCATCGGCGCGGTGGTGGGCGGGGGCGACGTGCCCTTCGTACTCGAACCGCCTACCGTGCTCGGCCCGGCGGCCGTGACGGTCGCGCTCGGGCTGCTCGGCGCGGCCCTGTCCATCCGGCGGATCGCCGCCGTCGACCCCCTCACGGCGCTCGGGAGCGCCCGATGAGCCTGCACCTCGACGACGTGACGCTGACGTACCCCGACGGCGACGGACGCCTGACCGCCCTGGACGCGGTCCACCTGGACGTGCCACCGGGCAGTGTCACGGCGGTCGTCGGGCCGTCCGGCTCCGGCAAGTCCAGCCTCCTCGCGGTCGCGGCGACGCTGGTGACCCCGGACCGTGGGCGGGTGGTGGTGGCCGGTACGGACACCGGCACGCTCGACCGGGCCGGGAAGGCGGCGCTGCGGCGCGAGCACGTCGGGATCGTCTTCCAGCAGCCGAACCTGCTGCCGTCGCTGACCGCCGCCGAGCAGCTCCGGGTGATGGCCCACCTGTCGGGCCGCGAGCACCGTGAGCGGCGGGCCCTGGAGCTCCTCGACGCGGTGGGCCTGGCCGACCTGGCCGCGCGGCGCCCGCACCAGCTCTCCGGCGGCCAGCGCCAGCGCGTGAACATCGCGCGGGCGCTGATGAACGACCCGGCCGTGCTCCTGGTCGACGAACCGACCAGCGCGCTGGACCACGAACGCGGGGCGGCGGTCCTCGACCTGCTGGTCACCCTGACCCGTGAGCGCGCAACGGCCACGGTCGTGGTCACGCACGACCGGACCCATCTCGACCGCGCCGACCGGACGGTCACCGTCCTGGACGGCAAGCTGTCGACGGACCCGCTGCCGGTGCGCGGCTGACGGTTGCGGGGCCGGGACGGGCCTGGGCGGCGCGGGGCGGCCCGGGGCGGGCCGGGGCCCGGGTCGGCTCAGCGGTGACGGCCGCGGGGCGGGCCGGGGCGGGGCGGTGCCGCCCGGCCGGCTCAGCGGTGACGGGCCCGGGGCGGGGCGGGGCTGGGCGCGGGGCCGGGACGGGCCCGGGCGGGCCGGGGCGGTGCCGCCCGGCCGGCTGAGCGGCGACGGGCCCGGGTCGGGGCGAGGCTGGGCGCGGGGGCCGGGACGGGCCCGGGCGAGCCTGGGCGGTGCCGCCCGGCCGGCTCAGCGGTGACGGGCCCGGGTCGGGCCGGGGCCCGGGTCGGCTCAGCGGTGACGGCCGCGGGCCTGGGCCTGGGCGGCGCGGGGCGGGCCCGGGCGCCGGGGCTGCCGCCCGGTCGCTTCGCGGTGACCGGCCGTGCCAGGTGTCAGGCCTGGCCGTTGTTGGCGGGGTTCGCCAGGGCCGTGGACAGTTCCTTGGCGATGCCCTGGAGGATCGGCACGATCCGCTCCGTCGCCGCCTCCGTGACCCGGCCGGCCGGGCCCGAGATGGAGATGGCGGCGGCGGTGGGGGAGTCGGGCACCGAGACCGCGATGCAGCGGACCCCGATCTCCTGCTCGCTGTCGTCGACCGCGTACCCGGCCGTGCGGACCTGCTCCAGGGCGCCGAGGAAGCCCTCGGGCGTGGTGATGGTCTTCTCGGTCGCGGCGGGCATGCCCGTGCGGGCGAGCAGCGCGCGCACCTCCTCCGGCGGGGTGTGCGCCAGCAGCGCCTTGCCCACGCCGGTGGAGTGCGGCAGCACGCGCCGGCCGACCTCGGTGAACATGCGCATCGAGTGCTTGGACGGCACCTGCGCGACGTACACGATCTCGTCGCCGTCCAGCAGCGCCATGTTCGCGGTCTCGCCGGTCTCCTCGACCAGCCGGGCGAGGTAGGGGCGCGCCCAGGTGCCCAGGAGGCGGGCGGCGGACTCGCCGAGGCGGATCAGGCGGGGGCCGAGCGCGTAGCGGCGGTTGGGCTGCTGGCGTACGTAGCCGCAGGCGACCAGCGTGCGCATCAGGCGGTGGATGGTGGGCAGCGGCAGTCCGCTGCTGGAGGAGAGCTCGCTCAGCCCGACCTCGCCCCCGGCGTCGGCCATCCGCTCCAGAAGGTCGAAGGCACGCTCCAGGGACTGGACACCGCCGGTCGCGGCGGCGGGCTTGGCGGCGTCGGTGGTGCTGGCGCTGGACGTCGGCACGTCAACGGTCCTTTCGAGGCGGATGGGCAAGTCAGCAGCCTACCGGGCCCTGCCGTCGGGCACATCGCCCGCAGTGGGGCGTCTTCGCCGGTCAGGCGCTGTTTGTCCGGGTGTCCTCGGTGTTCCGCGGAGGTCTGCGCGCGCTCCTCATGTGGGTAGCTACGTTCTCCCTGATGAAATTAGCTTTCCACTTCATGGAAACATCCAAGCCGTCCGCTCGCCACCCGGTCGCGACCCGGGGGACCCTTGACGACGTCGGGTCCGGAGTGAAGACTCTTTCAACAGTTCGTTGAAAAACGAGAATCCAGCCGGCGATGTGGAAGGCGATGTGGACGGGAACGTGGAGCTGAACGGCAACGTGGAGCAGGGCATGGACGTGGACGCGAACGTGACTCTGGTACTGCGCTCGACGCGCGTCATCACCCCCGAGGGCACCCGCCCGGCCTCGGTCGCCGTGGCCGGCGGCACGATCGCGGCGGTGCTGCCCCACGACGCCGAGGTGCCCGCCGGCGCCCGGCTGGAGGACGTCGGCGACCACGTCGTCCTCCCCGGCCTGGTCGACACCCACGTCCATGTGAACGACCCCGGCCGCACCGAGTGGGAGGGCTTCTGGACCGCCACCCGCGCGGCCGCGGCGGGCGGCATCACCACCCTCGTCGACATGCCGCTCAACTCCCTGCCCCCGACGACGACGGTCGAGAACCTGCGCGTCAAGCAGGACGTGGCCCGGTCCAAGGCCCACATCGACGTCGGCTTCTGGGGCGGCGCCCTGCCCGACAACGTCAAGGACCTCCGTCCGCTGCACGACGCCGGGGTCTACGGCTTCAAGTGCTTCCTGTCGCCCTCCGGCGTGGACGAGTTCCCGCAGCTCGACCAGGAGCAGCTCGCCGCCTCGCTCGCCGAGATCGCCGGCTTCGGCGGCCTGATGATCGTGCACGCCGAGGACCCGCACCACCTCGCGGCCGCCCCGCAGAAGAGCTCCCCGAAGTACGCCGACTTCCTCGCCTCCCGGCCGCGCGACGCCGAGAACACCGCCATCGAGAACCTCATCAACCAGGCGCGGCGTCTCGACGCGCGCGTGCACGTGCTGCACCTGTCCTCCAGCGACGCGCTGCCGATGATCGCCGCCGCCCGCCGCGAGGGCGTCCGCGTCACCGTCGAGACCTGCCCGCACTTCCTCACCCTCACCGCCGAGGAAGTCCCCGACGGCGCGACCGAGTTCAAGTGCTGCCCGCCCATCCGTGAGGCGTCCAACCAGGACGCGCTGTGGGAGGGCCTGGCCGACGGGACGATCGACTGCATCGTCTCCGACCACTCGCCCTCCACCGCCGACCTCAAGACCCCCGACTTCTCCACCGCCTGGGGCGGCATCTCCTCCCTCCAGCTCGGCCTGCCCGCCATCTGGACCGAGGCCCGCCGCCGCGGCCGCACCCTGGAGGAGGTCGTCCGCTGGATGTCCACCGCCCCGGCCCGCCTCGCCGGCCTGGACCGCAAGGGCGCCATCGAGCCCGGCCGTGACGCCGACTTCGCCGTCCTCGCCCCCGACGAGACCTTCACCGTCGACCCGGCCGAGCTCCACCACCGCAACCAGGTCACGGCGTACGCGGGCAAGACCCTGCACGGCGTCGTCAAGTCCACCTGGCTGCGTGGCGTACGCATCGCCGACAACGGCACCGTGGCCGAGCCGACCGGCCGGCTGCTCGAAAGGAACAAGTGACCCCGTGACCGTCATATCCTCCTTCACCGGCGACGCCAGCCCCTACGGCGGCGGTGACCCCTACGCCGACTACCGCACCGCCGACTTCCCCTTCACCGGTCTCGTCGACCTCGCCGACCGCCGCCTCGGCGCGGGTGTCATCGCCGCCAACGACGAGTTCTTCGCCGAGCGCGAGAACATGCTCAAGCCCGAGCCCGCCGAGTTCGACCCCGAGCACTTCGGGCACAAGGGCAAGATCATGGACGGCTGGGAGACGCGCCGCCGCCGCGGTGTCTCCGCCACCGAGCCCCACCCCACGGACGACGACCACGACTGGGCGCTGGTACGCCTCGGCGCCCCCGGCGTCGTACGCGGAATCGTCGTCGACACCGCCCACTTCCGCGGCAACTACCCGCAGGCGGTCTCCATCGAGGCGACCTCGGTGGCCGGCTCCCCGTCGCCCGAGCAACTGCTGGCCGACGACGTCGAGTGGACGACGCTCGTCCCGCGCACCGCCATCGGCGGCCACGCGGCGAACGGCTTCTCCGTGGACGTGGAGCGGCGCTTCACGCACCTGCGCGTCAAGCAGCACCCCGACGGCGGCATCGCCCGCCTGCGCGTGTACGGCGAGGTCGCCCCCGACCCGGAGTGGCTCGGCGTGCTGGGCACCTTCGACGTCGTGGCCCTGGAGAACGGCGGCCGCGTCGAGGACGCCTCCGACCGCTTCTACTCACCGGCCACCAACACCATCCAGCCGGGCCGCTCCCGCAAGATGGACGACGGCTGGGAGACCCGCCGCCGCCGTGACAAGGGCAACGACTGGATCCGCTACCAGCTCGTCGAGCAGTCCGCGATCCGCGCCGTCGAGATCGACACCGCGTACCTCAAGGGCAACAGCGCCGGCTGGGCGGCTCTCTCCGTACGTGACGGCGAGGGCGGCGAGTGGACCGAGTTCCTGTCCCGCACCCGCCTCCAGCCGGACACCAACCACCGGTTCGTCCTGCCCGAGCCGGTCGTCGGCACCCACGTCCGCATCGACATCTACCCCGACGGCGGCATCTCCCGCCTGCGGCTGTTCGGCTCGCTGACGGACGAGGGCGCCAAGCGCCTCTCCGCCCGCCACGACGAGCTGAGCTAGCCACCACGACCCGGGCGGCACGACACCCGCCCGTATGCGAGGGCGCACCGGAAGGACAGCACCGGTGCGCCCTCGCGCATGTCCACGGGGCTACGGGACTGCGGGGACCACGGGGCCACGCGGCGTAGCCGCGCCGTCCACCGCGAACTCCGCGTACAGGCCGTCCGCCGCGGGGGTCCGGGGGTGTCCCCCGGAAAGCGCAGCATGTCGGTGTCGACCGGCCCCGGGTGGACGATGTTGGCCGTGATGCCCCGGCCGCCCAGCTCCCGGGCGAGCGCCTTGGTCAGGCCGGTCAGCGCGGACTTGCTCATCGCGTAGAGCGTCCCGCCGGGAGTCGGCACCCGCTGGGCCATGCACGTGCCGATCGTGACGATCCGCCCGCCCCTGCCCATGCGCGCCGCCGCCGCCCGGGACGCCAGGAACACGCCCCGGACGTTCACCGCCAGCACCCGGTCGACGTCGGCGAGCGTCAGGCTCTCCAGCGGGCCGAGCACCCCGACGCCCGCGTTGTTCACCAGCACGTCCAGCCGCCCGCCCAGCGCCTGGGCGGCGCGCTCCACGGCGTCCGCCTGCGCCACCGCGTCCGCCGCGTCGGCCCGCAGCGCGACCCCCCGGCGGCCGGTCGCCTCGATCCCGCCGACCACCGCCCGGGCCGCCTCCTCGTCCCGGACGTACGTGATCGCGACGTCCGCGCCCTGCCGCGCCAGCCGCAGCGCGGTCGCGGCGCCGATGCCTCGGCTGCCGCCGGTGACCAGAGCCGTCCTGCCGTTCATGGTGCCCTCCATGCCGTTCGTCAGAAGTGGTTGCGTGATCAATCACATCGGAGGGGCGGTCCCGGTACCGGCGGGAAACGGACGCCGAATCCGGCGCCCGTCCACCGATGAGTTCTGTGCGGAGGCACGGTCAGCACCTGTGACACACGATGGGAAAGACCCGAACGAAAGGCACCGGCCATGGCCAAGCTGACCCTCACCACCTTCATGACGCTGGACGGCGTGATGCAGGCCCCGGGCGGCCCCGAGGAGGACCGCACCGACGGCTTCGAGTACGGCGGCTGGAGCGTCCCGTTCGCGGACGAGGACTTCGGCCGGTTCATGAACGAGGTGTTCGAGCGGGTGGACTGCTTCCTGCTCGGCCGGCGGACCTACGAGATCTTCGCCTCGTACTGGCCCAAGGTCACCGACGAGAACGACCCGATCGCGAGCCGCCTCAACAGCCTGCCCAAATACGTGGTCTCCCGGACCCTCGACAAGGCCGAGTGGAACAACTCCACCGTCATCAGCGGCGACCTGACCGAGGAGGTCAACCGCCTCAAGCAGGGGCCCGGCCGCGAGATCCAGGTCCACGGCAGCGCCCGGCTCGCCCAGAGCCTCATCGCGCTCGGCCTGCTCGACGAGCTGAACGTGCTGGTGTTCCCGGTCTTCCTCGGCAAGGGCCGGCGTCTGTTCCCGGACGGCGGCGCCCCGACCGCCTTCGAGCTCACCGGCCACCGCACCACGTCCACCGGCGTCACCATCCAGACCTACCGGCCCACCGGACCCGCGGAGTTCGGCACGTACGCGCTCGACGAGTGAGACCCGCGCCGGTACCCAGGCGCGGGTGGGTACGGATACTCATCCGCGCGCCGGCGCCCCGGAGCGACAGTGGGCCCATGACCGACGCACCCTCCCGGCCCGTTCTCCGTGACGCCGGCCTGATCCTGGCCCTGCTGCCCGTCAACGTGCTGATCGGGATGTACGCCTGGCTCGCCGTCGGCATGGAGGGCTGGGCGGCGGGCAAGAACGGGGTGGCTCCCCGGATGCCGCTGGCCGAGCTGCTGGTGTGCGCCGGCCTGACCACCGGCATCGGTGTGGTGCTGTGGCTGTGCCGGGCACGCGGAGCCGCCCTCTTCCAGGTGGTCCCGCTGCTCTTCCTGGCCCTGCTCGGCCGGCAGTGGTAGGGCGCTCCCGGAAACCGCGGCGGTCCTACGCCTTGCGCATCCGGTCGGAGATCATCAGGATCGCGAAGCCGAGCACCGCGATCACGATGTTGGCGAACACCTCCCGCCCGTGCAGGAAGCCCACGTTCTCCGTCAGGTACCGGCTGAACCCCATGAAACGGAACCACCCCGTCAACTCACGCAGTACCCCGCACACGCCGACGACCAGCACCAGCGTGCCGATGACTTCGAGGATCTTCTTCATGCCCACCATCGTCGGCGCCGGCGGCGGGCCAGCGCCTCGGGCGTCGGGATGGCAGCGGGGTCCGGAAGTATGGGACCGGCGCGACTTTGGTAGCGGACCGCGGTCCCGGGGCCCCACCACGGCCCCAGCCCGCATAGCTTTGTCGACATGACGCGTGCGGAGTACCCCTGGCTGCTGCCCTCGGACCTGGCCGAATCGGCCGGCTCCGAGGTCCCCGACGGCCACCCGGCGCGGCGCCGCCGCCGTACCGTACGCGACTGGATCGTCGACACGACCGCCTTCGTCCTCGCCTCGTTCGTCGGCCTCCTCGCCGTCGACGCGAGCAGCCGGCTCGGCAACTCCGAGGCTGCCGTCCTCGGCGACCAGCTCCTCGGCGCCGCCGCCTGCTGCGCGCTCTGGCTGCGCCGCCGGTGGCCCGTCGGGCTGACCGTCACCCTGTCCGTACTGAGCACGGTGGCACCGGCCGCCGGCGGCGCCGTCCTGGTGGCACTCTTCGGCGTCGCCGTACGGGTGCCGTTCCGGCGCCTCGCCTACGTCGGCGGCCTGGCGCTGGTGTGCGGCACCGCCCAGGTGTTCGTGCGGCCCGACCCGACCCTGCACCCCCTCGCGTCGGTCGCCATCGGCGTCGTCCTCATCCTCCTGGTCACCGGCTGGGGCATGCTCGTCCGCTCCCGCCGCCAACTCGTCGTCGCCCTGCGCGAACGCGCCCGCCGCGCCGAGGCCGAGGCGGAACTCCGCGCCGAACAGGCCCAGCGCGCCGCCCGCGAGGCCATCGCCCGCGAGATGCACGACGTCCTCGCCCACCGCCTCACCCTGCTCAGCGTCCACGCCGGCGCCCTCGAATTCCGGCCCGACGCGCCCCCGCCCGAGGTCGCCCGCGCCGCCGGTGTCATCCGCGACAGCGCCCACGAGGCCCTCCAGGACCTGCGCGAGATCATCGGCGTCCTGCGCGCCCCCGGCGACCGCGAGGACGGCGACCGCCCGCAGCCCACCCTCGCCACCCTTGACACGTTGATCGCCGAGTCCCGCCGGGCGGGCATGGAGGTCACCCTCGACAACGGCATCGCCGACCCGTCCGGCGTCCCCGCCGCCACCGGGCGCACCGTCTACCGCATCGCCCAGGAGGGCCTCACCAACGCCCGCAAGCACGCACCCGGCACCGAGGTCACCGTCACCGTGCGCGGCCGCCCCGGCGACGGGCTCACCGTCGGCGTCCACAACCCCGCCCCCACCGGCCCCGTCCCGCACGTACCCGGATCGGGCCAGGGGCTCATCGGGCTGACCGAACGAGCCACCCTCGCCGGCGGCCGCCTCACCCACGGACCCGCGCCCGACGGCGGGTTCGCCCTGCACGCCTGGCTACCGTGGCCCTCATGACCATCCGGCTGCTCATCGTCGACGACGACCCCCTCGTCCGCGCGGGACTCACCTTCATGCTCGGCGGCGCCGACGACATCGAGATCGTCGGGGAGGCCGCCGACGGCACCGACGTCCCCGCGCTCGTGGAGCGCGCCGCGCCCGACGTCGTCCTCATGGACATCCGTATGCCGCGGGTGGACGGCCTCACCGCCACCGAACGGCTCCGCGCCCGCCCCGGCGCCCCCGACGTCGTCGTCCTCACCACGTTCCACGCCGACGAGCAGGTGCTGCGCGCCCTGCGGGCCGGCGCCGCCGGGTTCGTCCTCAAGGACACCCCGCCCGCCGAGATCGTCGACGCCGTACGGCGGGTGGCGGCCGGCGACCCGGTCCTCTCCCCGGCCGTCACCCGCCAGCTCATGACCCATGTGGCCGGGCACCCCGACCGCTCCGGCGCCACCCGGCGGGCCACGGCCACCGCCCGCCTCGACACGCTCGCCGAGCGCGAGCGGGAGGTCGCCCTCGCGGTCGGCCGGGGCCGGACCAACGCCGAGATCGCGGCCTCCCTCTACATGAGCGTGCCGACCGTCAAGACCCACGTCTCGCGGATCCTCGCCCGGCTCGGCCTCAACAACCGTGTCCAGATCGCGCTGCTGGTCCACGATTCCGGGCTGCTCGACAGGGAGGACGGCGCATAAGGTGGACCGATGGACACGGTCGATCTGAGCGCGTACGGCGAGGAGTTCACCGCCGACCCCTACCCGTACTACGCCAAACTCCGCCAGGACGGGCCCGTGCACCACGTGCGCACCTCCGGGGGCGACGAGGCCTGGCTGATCGTCGGCCACGCCGAGGCCCGCGCCGCGCTGGCCGACCCCCGGCTGTCCAAGTCGCCCTCCACGGCCGGGTACCAGATGCTCGACGAGCAGGTCATCGGCCCGAACCTGCTGGTCCTGGACCCGCCCGACCACACCCGGCTGCGCAAGCTCGTCGCCGGCGAGTTCACCGGGCGGCGCGTGGAGGCCCTGCGCCCGCGCGTCCAGCGCATCACCGACGAGCTGATCGACGCCATGGCACCGCACGGCCACGCCGACCTGGTGGGCGCGCTGGCCTTCCCGCTGCCCATCACGGTGATCTGCGAACTGCTCGGTGTGCCCACCGCGGACCGGGACGCCTTCCGCGCCTGGTCCGGCGAGGTCGTGGCACCGACGAGCGCGGAGGCGGAGCGCGAGGCCGTGCACGGTCTCGCCCGGTACCTCGACGAGCTCATCGAGGACAAGCGGTGCGCCCGCCCCGCCGACGACCTGATCTCCACGCTGCTGCGCACCCGCGCGGAGGACGGCGACCGGCTGTCGGCCGCCGAACTGCGCGCCATGGCCTACCTGTTGCTCATCGCCGGGCACGAGACGACGGTCAACCTCATCTCCAACGGCGTCCGGGCCCTGCTGACCCACCCGGACCAACTGGCCGCCCTCCGCGCCGACTTCGGTCTGCTCGACGGGGCGGTGGAGGAGATGCTGCGCCACGACGGCCCGGTCGAGACGGCCACGGTACGGTTCGCCCGTGAGCCGCTGCCGGTCGCGGACGCGGTGATCCCGCCGGGTGCCACCGTCCTCGTCGGCCTCGCCGCGGGCGATCACGATCCGGCCAGGTTCCCGGAACCGGACCGCTTCGACATCCGCCGCGACACCTCCGGGCACCTGGCCTTCGGCCACGGCATCCACTACTGCCTCGGCGCCCCGCTGGCCCGCCTGGAGGGCCGGATCGCGGTGCGCTCCCTGCTGGAACGGTTCCCCACGCTGTCCCTCGACCCCGGCGCCGGGCCCCTGGACTGGCTGCCCGGCCTCCTCATACGCGGCGTCCGCCGCCTTCCCGTCAGGTGGTGACCACCGCACGATGACCGGCTTCGACCTGCCCCTCGCCCGGAAGGTCCTCGACAGCCAGCCCTTCAGCCGGCTCGTCGGCGCCCGCATCACCGCCTTCGGCGACGGCGCCGCCGTGCTGGAGGTGGACGTCCGCGACGACCTGCGCCAGCAGAACGGCTTCCTGCACGGCGGGGTCCTGTCGTACGCCGCCGACAACGCGATCACCTTCGCCGCCGGCAGCGCCCTGGGTCCGGCCGTGCTGACGGCCGGGTTCTCCATCCAGTACGTCCGCCCCGCCACCGGCCGCACGCTGCTGGCCCGCGCCTTGGTGGTCCACGCGGGCCGGCGGCAGGCGGTGGTGCGCTGCGACCTGCTGACGGCGGGCGACGACGGGACCGAGACCCTGTGCGCGGTGGCCCAGGGCACGGTCCTGTCGGCGCCCGGGGCCTCAGAGGGCTGACGGCACCTCGTCCAGCCGCACCGGGCGGCGCTCGCGCCGGGACAGCTCGCACGCCTCGGCGACGCGCAGCGCCTGGAGGGCCTCGCGGCCGTCGCAGGGGTTGGCCAGCTCGCCGCGCGCGAGGTGGACGAAGGCGTCCAGCTCGGCCTCGTACGCCGGGGCGAACCGCTCCAGGAAGCCCGGCCACGGCTTGTCGGCCGGGGGCGGGCCGAGCGGTTCGGTGGAGGTGAGGGGCGTGCGGTCGTCCAGGCCCACCGCGATCTGGTCGCGCTCGCCCGCCAGCTCCATCCGTACGTCGTAACCGGCGCCGTTGCAGCGGGTGGCCGTGGCCGTGGCGAGGGTGCCGTCGTCCAGGGTGAGCAGGGCGGCCGCCGTGTCGACGTCGCCCGCCTCGCGGAACATCGCGGGGCCGCCGTCCGAGCCGGCCGCGTACACCTCGGTGACCTCCCGGCCGGTGACCCAGCGCAGGATGTCGAAGTCGTGGACCAGGCAGTCGCGGTAGAGGCCGCCGGAGAGCGGGAGGTAGGCGGCGGGCGGCGGGGCCGGGTCGGAGGTGATGGCCCGCACGGTGTGCAGCCGGCCGATGCGCCCGGAGTGGACGGCGTCGCGGGCGGCCCGGTAGCCGGCGTCGAAGCGGCGCATGAAGCCGAGCTGGAGCTGGGTTCCGGCCGCCTCGACCTCGCGCAGCGCGCCCAGCGTGCCGGCCAGGTCGAGGGCGATGGGTTTCTCGCAGAAGGTGGGCAGGCCCGCGCGGGCGGCGCGGGCGATGAGCTCGGCGTGGGCGGAGGTCGCCGAGGCGATGACCACCGCGTCCACCCCCCAGGCGAAGACCTCGTCGACGGTCGGCGCGGCCGTGGCGCCGGTGAGTTCGGCGACCTGGGCCGCCCGGCCGGGATCGGCGTCGGCGACCACGAGCGCCCCCACTTCCGGGTGGCGGCTGAGCACGCCCGCGTGGAAGGCCCCGATACGTCCCGTTCCGATGAGTCCGATGCGCATGGCCCCCAAGGTGGTGCCGCCGCCACCACCATGTCAAGCGTTTGTCCTGACAACATGACTTCACAACTTCCCGTCATCATTTCCTCTGGATAGGCTCGGCACGTGCCCAAGCAGACCCGAGCAGCCAGAGAAGAGTCCGGCCCCGTCGTGCGGCTGCCGCTGAGCGTGGACCGCACCAGTCCGGTCCCGCTCTACTTCCAGCTCTCCCAGCAGTTGGAGGCGGCCATCGAGCGCGGGACGCTCACGCCGGGCAGCCTCCTCGGCAACGAGATCGAGCTGGCGGGCCGGCTCGGCCTGTCCCGGCCGACCGTCCGCCAGGCCATCCAGGCCCTGGTCGACAAGGGCCTGCTCGTGCGCCGCCGGGGCGTCGGCACCCAGGTCGTGCACAGTCAGGTCAAGCGCCCGCTGGAGCTCAGCAGCCTGTACGACGATCTGGAGGCGGCCGGCCAGCGCCCGGCCACCACCGTCCTGGCCAACCGCGTCGAGCCCGCCTCCGCCGAGATCGCCGCCGCCCTCGGCGTACCGGAGGGCAGCGACGTCCGGTTCGTGGAGCGGCTGCGGTTCGCGCACAACGAGCCCATGGCCCGGCTGCGCAACCACCTGCCGCTCGGCCTGCTCGACGTGGACACCGCGCTGCTGGAGGACACCGGTCTGTACCGGATGATGCGCGGCGCCGGCATCACCCTGCACAGCGCCCGCCAGTCGGTCGGGGCGCGGGCCGCGACGGTCGCGGAGGCGGAGCTGCTCACCGAGGAGAAGGGCGCCCCGCTGCTGACCATGGAGCGGACCACCTTCGACGACACCGGCCGGGCGGTGGAGTTCGGCTCGCACATCTACCGGGCGTCGCGGTACGCCTTCGAGTTCCAGCTCCTCGTCCGGCCGTGAGGTCACCGTAGGCCGTCGCGTAAGAATGTTCGGACAAAGTATTGACGGGCCCGCCGCGCCCCCGTAGAAACTCACCCAGCCGCAATCGGGCGGCGCCGGGGAGACAAGGCGGACACACGATGCGAACCACCCGCACGGCGGCAGCGGCCCTGCTGACCGCAGTCGCACTCACCGTCACCGCCGTCGGATGCAGCAGCTCGGGCGGCAAGGAATCCGAGAACAAGGCCACGAACACCTCCGGTGGCGGCAAGCCCGCCGCCACCGCGCGCATGACCATCGCGATGGTCACCCACTCCGGCGAGGGCGACACCTTCTGGGACATCGTCCAGAGCGGCGCCAAGGTCGCCGCCGCCAAGGACAACGTCGAGTTCCTCTACGCCGCCAACAAGGAGGGCAAGGAGCAGGCCGCGCTCATCGACTCATACGTGGCGAAGAAGGTCGACGGCCTGATCGTCACCCTCGCCAAGCCCGAAGCGGTCAAGGCGTCCGTCGCCAAGGCCGTCGCCGCCGGCATCCCGGTCGTCACCATCAACTCCGGCGGGCAGCACTCCAAGGCCTTCGGCGCGATCAGCCACATCGGCCAGGACGAGGCCGTGGCCGGCGAGGCCGTCGGCGCCGAGCTGACCGCACGCGGCAAGAAGAAGGCGCTCTGCGTCATCCACGAGCAGGGAAACGTTTCCCTCGAAGAGCGCTGCGCCGGGGTGAAGAAGACCTTCAAGGGCACCGTGGAGAACCTCAACGTCGAGGGCACCAACATGCCCGCCGCGACCTCCTCCATCGAGGCCAAGCTCCAGAGCGCCAAGGACATCGACGCCGTCGTCACCCTCGGCGCCCCCTTCGCCGCCGCCTCGGTCAAGGCCAAGCAGAGCGCGGGCTCCGGCGCCGAGATCGACACCTTCGACCTCAACGCGGCCGTCGTCGCCCAGCTCAAGGCCGAGCAGATCGGCTTCGCCGTCGACCAGCAGCCCTACCTCCAGGGCTACCTCGCCGTCGACGGGCTCTGGCTCCACAAGGACAACCTCAACGTCATCGGCGGCGGCAAGCCGGTCCTCACCGGCCCGGCCCTCGTCACCGGGAAGGACGTACCGGTACTGGAGGAACTGACCGCCCGCGGTACCCGATGAAATCCGGGCACATCACCATGACCCATACTTGGCCAGTCGTACGACAGCAAGCACAGCAAGCACAGCAGCAAGAGGGGCACGGCGTCGTGGCAAGGGTTCGGACAGGAGTACGCGCGCTGCGCGCGGTGCTGGCGACGGTCCTCGGAGTGTCCCTCGCGGGAGCCGCGGCCGGATGCAGCGCCACCGGCGGAAAGCGCGCCGAGGACGCCCGCAAGGCGGCCGCCGCCGAGGGCCGGGCCGCCGTGAACACCCCGAAGTGGACCATCGCCATGGTCACCCACTCCGGGGACGGCGACACCTTCTGGGACATCGTCCAGAACGGCGCCAAGCAGGCCGCCGTCAAGGACAACATCAACTTCCTCTACGCCCACAGCGACGAGGGACAGCAGCAGGCCCAGCTCGTCGACTCCTACATCGACAAGAAGGTCGACGGCCTGATCGTCACCCTCGCCAAGCCCGACGCCATGAAGGCGTCCGTCGCCAGGGCCGTCAAGGCCGGCATCCCCGTCATCACCGTCAACTCCGGCTCGCAAGCGTCCAAGGCGTTCGGCGCCCTCACCCACATCGGGCAGGACGAGACCATCGCCGGCGAGGCCGTCGGCGACGAGCTCGACGAGCGCGGCCGCAAGAAGGCCCTGTGCGTCCTGCACGAACAGGGCAACGTCGGCCACGAGCAGCGCTGCGCCGGGGTGAGGAAGACCTTCGGCGGCGACCTCCAGAACCTGTACGTCGACGGCACCAACATGCCCGACGTCCAGGCGTCCATCGAGGCCAAGCTCCAGACCGACCCCTCCATCGACGCCGTCGTCACCCTCGGCGCGCCGTTCGCCGACGCCGCCGTCCAGGCGAAGAAGACCGCCGGGTCCGACGCCGAGATCGACACCTTCGACCTGAACGCCAAGGTCGCCGCCGGCCTCAAGGCGGGGCAGCTCGGCTTCGCCGTCGACCAGCAGCCCTACCTCCAGGGGTACGAGGCGGTCGACCTGCTGTGGCTCTACCGGTACAACGCCGACGTGCTCGGCGGTGGCAGGCCCGTCCTCACCGGGCCGCAGATCATCACCGAGAAGGACGCCGCCGCGCTGGCGGAATTCACGGAGCGAGGAACCCGATGACCGCGACCGCACCACCCGTGAAGGACGGCACCCCCGCCGACGAGCGCCTGCTGCGCACCTCACCGCTGCGGGGGCTCCTCGGCCGCCCCGAGCTCGGCTCCGTCGTCGGAGCCGTCGCCGTCTTCCTCTTCTTCGCCATCGTCGCCGACAGCTTCCTGAAGGCCTCCAGCTTCGGCACGGTCCTCTACGCCGCCTCGACGATCGGCATCATGGCCGTCCCCGTCGCGCTGCTGATGATCGGCGGCGAGTTCGACCTGTCGGCCGGTGTGCTGGTGACCAGCTCGGCGCTGATCTCGTCGATGTTCAGCTTCCAGATGACCGCCAACGTCTGGGTCGGCGTCGGCGTGTCCCTCCTGGTCACACTCGCCGTCGGCGTCTTCAACGGCGTGATGCTCACCCGGACCAAGCTGCCGAGCTTCATCATCACGCTCGGTACGTTCCTGATGCTGACCGGCCTCAACCTGGGCCTGACCAAGCTGATCAGCGGCACCGTGTCGACCAAGACCATCGCCGACATGGAGGGCTTCACCTCCGCCCAGGCGCTGTTCGCCTCCCAGTTCTCCCTGGGCGGCATCGACATCAAGGTGACCATCCTGTGGTGGTTCGCCCTGGTGGCCGTCGCCACCTGGATCCTGCTGCGCACCCGCTTCGGCAACTGGATCTTCGCGGTGGGCGGTGGCGCCGACGCGGCCCGCGCGGTGGGCGTCCCGGTCCGTACGACGAAGATCGGCCTCTACATGGGCGTGGCGTTCTGCGCCTGGGTGTCGGGCCAGCACCTGCTGTTCTCGTTCGACGTCGTCCAGTCCGGCGAGGGCGTCGGCAACGAGCTGATCTACATCATCGCGGCCGTCATCGGCGGCTGCCTGATCACCGGCGGATACGGCTCCGCCATCGGCTCGGCGGTCGGCGCGTTCATCTTCGGCATGACCAGCAAGGGCATCGTGTACGCCGAGTGGAACCCGGACTGGTTCAAGTTCTTCCTCGGGGCGATGCTCCTACTCGCGACCCTGCTCAACGCCTGGGTCCGCAAGCGCGCGGAGGCAACGACATGAGCACCCCCCTGGTGGAGCTGGACGACGTCAGCAAGTACTACGGCAACATCCGCGCCCTCGAAGGTGTCTCCCTGGAGGTCCACGCGGGCGAGATCACCTGCGTCCTGGGCGACAACGGCGCCGGCAAGTCCACCCTCATCAAGATCATCGCCGGGCTGCACGCCCACGACGGCGGCACCTTCCGCATCGAGGGCGAGGAGACCGCCCTCGCCTCCCCGCGCGAGGCCCTCGACCGGGGCATCGCCACCGTCTACCAGGACCTGGCCGTCGTGCCGCTCATGCCGGTCTGGCGGAACTTCTTCCTCGGCTCCGAGCCCACCAAGGGCGCCGGCCCCTTCAAGCGCCTCGACGTCGGCCTCATGCGCGAGACGACCCGCGCCGAGCTGCTGCGCATGGGCATCGACCTGCGCGACGTCGACCAGCCGATCGGCACCCTGTCGGGCGGTGAGCGCCAGTGCGTGGCCATCGCCCGCGCGGTGTACTTCGGCGCCAAGGTGCTCGTCCTCGACGAGCCGACGGCGGCGCTCGGCGTCAAGCAGTCCGGCGTGGTCCTCAAATACGTGGCGGCCGCCCGCGACGCCGGGCTCGGCGTGGTGTTGATCACGCACAACCCGCACCACGCGTATCTGGTCGGTGACCGGTTCGTGCTGCTGAAGCGCGGCGTGATGTCGGCGAGCCACACCAAGGACTCCGTCACGCTCGACGAACTCACCCGCCAGATGGCGGGCGGCAGCGAGCTGGAAGACCTCCGCCACGAGCTGGAGCGGGCCCCCGCCCCCGCCCGCGTCGGCGGCCACGAGGTGCCCCCCGACCCGGCTCCCTGACCCCGGCGCACCGCCGCCCCCGACCGCGTACCTGGCAGAATCGGGGGCGGCGGGCGCCGTCCGCCGCCGGTCGGCCCCCCCACGCACCGCCCGGCCCCACCCCCCACAAGGGACGACAGGACACGTGAGCACGTACCGCGACATCGCACACCGCGGCTCCGCCCGCGCCACCGTCCTGCGCAACGTCTCGGCCCGCGAGCGCCGCTCGCACCTGACCGCGCCCCGCGTCCCCACCGTCGGCATCGACATCGGCGGTACGAAGGTGATGGCGGGCGTCGTCGACGCCGACGGCCAGATCCTGGAGCAGATCAAGACCGAGACGCCCGACAAGTCCAAGAGCGCCAAGGTCGTCGAGGACACCATCACCGAACTGGTCCTGGACCTCTCCGACCGGCACGACGTGCACGCCGTGGGCATCGGCGCCGCCGGCTGGGTCGACGCCGACCGCAGCCGCGTCCTGTTCGCCCCCCACCTGGCCTGGCGCAACGAGCCGCTGCGCGACTCCCTCCAGGCCCGGCTCGCCGTCCCCGTCATGGTGGACAACGACGCCAACACCGCCGCCTGGGCCGAGTGGCGCTTCGGCGCCGGCCGTGGCGAGGACCACCTGGTCATGATCACGCTCGGCACCGGCATCGGCGGCGCGATCCTGGAGGGCGGCCAGGTCAAGCGCGGCAAGTACGGCGTCGCCGGCGAGTTCGGCCACATGCAGGTGGTGCCCGGCGGCCACCGCTGCCCGTGCGGCAACCGCGGCTGCTGGGAGCAGTACAGCTCCGGCAACGCCCTCGTCCGGGAGGCCCGCGAGCTGGCGGCGGCCGACTCGCCGGTCGCGTACAACATCATCGAGCGCGTCAAGGGCTCCGTACCCGACATCACCGGCCCGCTGATCACCGAGCTCGCCCGCGAGGGCGACGCGATGTGCATCGAGCTGTTCCAGGACATCGGCCAGTGGCTCGGCGTCGGCATCGCCAACCTGGCCGCCGCCCTCGACCCGTCCTGCTTCGTCATCGGCGGTGGCGTCAGCGCCGCCGACGACCTGCTCATCGGCCCCGCCCGGGACGCCTTCCGCCGCCACCTCACCGGCCGCGGCTACCGCCCCGAGGCCCGCATCGCCAAGGCCCAGCTCGGCCCCGAGGCCGGCATGGTCGGCGCCGCCGACCTCGCCCGGCTGGTCGCCCGCCGCTTCCGCCGCGCCAACCGCCGCCGCCTGGAGCGCTACGAGCGCTACGAGCGGTACGCCCAGGCCCTCCGCAACGGAGGCAGCACCCGAACCCCCCAGGAACCGTAGTCATGTCAGTGATGTCCGTGCTGAACCAGCCCGCGTCCCCGGAGGAGCGGCGGCGCATGATCCGCCGCCGGATCCTGACCGCCGTCGTCATCGTGCTGCTCATCGGCATCCCGGCCGGCTACCTGGTGATCTCCGCCCAGCAGAGCCGCGCCAGCGGCCGCGACAAGGAGGCCGAGTCCTCCGTCACCGGCCTCCGCGAGAGCTGGCCCTCCAAGATGAAGCGCCGCGTGTTCGAGGTGCCCATCCCGGCCGGTTCCACCGAGGTCGCCTACTTCGAGACGAGCAACTGGAAGTCCAGCAGGCTGTACGTCGAGTTCACCACCAGCGGGACGGGGCTGGACGACTTCCTGAACGACGTCGGGACGAGCCGCGCCGCGCTCGACGCCGAGGACGTCACCATCAGCGAACGCGACGCCCGCACCGTCGGCTGGAAGTTCCCGGCCGGCCGCGACTGGTCGGCCACCACGCACCGCCAGAAGGACCCGCGCCCCAGCCAGGACATCACCGTCGACCTCAGCGACCCCGCGGCCCCGCGCGTGTACGTCGTCTCCACCGCGACCCCCTGACCGGCGGCCTCCCCCGCCCGACGTAAGATCACGACACGGATCGCGGAAGAGACGGGAGGCCGGACTTCCATGCCTGACAGCCGAGTTGTGCTCATCACCGGCGGAGGAACGGGCATCGGCGCGGCCACCGCGCGGCTGCTGCGGTCGGCCGGGCACGAGGTCGTCATCTCCGGGCGACGGCCGGATCGGCTGCACCGCGTCGCCGAGGAGACCGGAGCCTTCGCCTGTCCGGCCGACACCACCGACCCGGACGCCGTCCGCCACCTCGTCGAAGCCGCGGTGGAACGCCACGGCCGGCTCGACGGTCTGGTCGTCAACGCGGGGACGGGACGCGGCGGGGGAGTGGGAGAGCTGTCCGACGAGGACTGGGACACCGTCCTGCGGACCAATCTCACGGGGCCCTTCCTGGTGATGCGGGCGGCGCTGCCGCACCTCCTGGCGGCCAGGGGCTCCGTTGTCGCGGTCGCCTCGGTCTCGGCGCTGCGCAACGGCGTGGGCAACGCGGCCTATGCCACGTCCAAGGCGGGGCTGCTCCAGTTGTGCCGCTCACTGGCGGTCGACTACGGTCCTCGCGGTCTGCGGGCGAACACCGTCTGCCCCAGTTGGGTGCGCACCGAGATGGCCGACCGCCGTATGGCCCGCTTCGCCGAGGAGGCCGGGCTGGGCGCCGAGGGCGCCGAGGCCGCGTACGAGGAGGCCACCCGCCTGCTGCCCGCGCGGCGCCCCGGGGAGCCCCACGAGATCGCCGAGGCCATCGCCTGGCTGCTGTCCCCGGCCGCGTCCTTCGTCAACGGTGCCGCGCTCACCGTGGACGGCGGCGTCACCGCGCTGGACGCCGGCACCGTTCCGTTCGACTTCCGCGTCATCCCGCGCGCCGAGGGCGGTTGACCGGTCCAGCCGCTCAGCGGTCCATCATCCGCATCTGCTCCTGGGTGTGGTGCTCGCCCACGGCGGGCGGGAGGGCGTCGAGCCGGGCGAGCTGCTCGGGAGTGAGCCGGACGTCGATGGCCGCCGTGTTCTCCTCGACGCGGGAGACCCGCCGGGTGCCGGGGATGGGCACGACGTCGTCTCCCCGGGCGAGCAGCCAGGCGAGGGCGACCTGCGCCGGGGTGGCGCCGGCCTCGGCGGCGACGGCCTCGATCTCGTCGGCGAGGCGCAGGTTCCGCGGGAGGTTCTCCTTCGTGAACCGGGGGTTGTCCGCCCGTAGGTCGGTGGCGTCGAAGTGCCCGGCCGAGCGGACCGTGCCGGTGAGGAAGCCATGGCCGAGCGGCGAGTACGCCACGAACCCGATGCCCAGTTCCCGCAGGACCGGCAGCACGGCCCCCTCGGGGTCGCGGGTCCACAGGGAGTACTCCGACTGGAGCGCGGTGATGGGGTGGACGGCGTGGGCGCGGCGGATCGTGGCGGGCCCGGCCTCGGAGAGGCCGATGTGGCGGATCTTGCCCTCGGCGACGAGCGCGGCGAGGGCGCCGACGGTGTCCTCGATGGGGGTGTGCGGATCGACACGGTGCTGGTAGCAGAGGTCGATGTAGTCGGTCCCGAGCCGGCGCAGCGAACCCTCCACGGCGGTACGGATGTTCCGCGGGCTGCTGTCCAACTGCCCCGGCCCGCCACCCGAGTGGGAGATCAGACCGAACTTCGTGGCGAGCACCACCCGGTCGCGGCGGCCCTTGATCGCCCGGCCGACGAGCCGCTCGTTGGTGTACGGCCCGTAGATCTCGGCGGTGTCGAGGAACGTCGCACCCAGTTCCAGGGCCCGGTGCACGGCCCGGACGGACTCCGCGTCGTCCGTACCCGAACCCGTGTAGCCGAACGACATGCCCATGGTCCCCAGACCGATCCGGGAGACCTCCAGGTCCCGCAGTTTCGTGTGTTCCATCGGGCGGCCTCCTTGGGGGGCGTCAGGGGGGGTGGGGGCCGCCGGGGGCACCGCCCCTCCGCGCCCGGGAGGGGGCGGGCAGGGAGGGACGGTGCCACCCGGCGGCGGCCGTCACCGCGTCACGCGGCCGGCCGGACCTGCTGGGCGCCGGAGGTCACACCTCGTACTCGACGCCGACGCCGCCGAAGTGGAGCCGGCCCTGCACGACGACCTTGTCGCCGTTGTCGTCGTAGCCGGTCAGGAGGCCCGTCTCCATCAGGCGGACGACGATCTGGGTGCTCAGCTCCTGCCTGCCGACGGCACCGAGGCGCTTGACGAGGGTCCGGTAGCCGAACTCCTCCTCGGCGAGGTCCTGGAAGACCTGCCGGGTCTCCTCGTCCATCGCGTACTGGGTCATGTCGAGCTCCTCCTCGTTGGCCAGCACCTCACGCCGCTCCAGCCGGAAGCCCGTCGGTTCGACCCCGTAGTACGGCTTGAGGACGGCCTTGCCGCCGGTCCACCGGAACCGGCTGATGCTGTTCAGCCGCTTGGTGAGGTCGCTGATCCAGCGCACCCGTGCCGCGTTCAGTTCGGCCTCGCTGAACTCGTCGCTCAGCCCGGGGCGCTGGTGCCGGCCGATGGAGATCATCGTGGACGCCCGGTCGCGGAAGGACGCCACGGTTCCGCCGGAGTCCTCCGGACCGTTGCCGACCAGTTTCTCGAACCACTTCTTGCGGGTCAGGCGCTCGTCGTCGGACTCGGTGATCCGCCGCTTCCGCCAGAACTCGGAGTCGGGCTCGGTGAAGGAGGCGAAGGTGTAGAAGGAGGCGAGGAACTGGTGGTACTGCTCGTAGGCCTCGCGGTAGGTGCGGTTGTACCAGGCGTGCACCTCGTCCCTCTCGTCCCCGTGGTGGGTGATGCGGTCGATGGCCGCGGCGGCGGAGACGGCCGACTGCGAGGCCAGGTGCACACCCTGGGAGAACAGCGGATCGGTGAAGCAGGCGGCGTCGCCGCAGAGGAAGAAGCGGTCCGCCGAGAACACCTCGGTGTCGTAGGACCAGTCGTGCACGATACGGACCTCGTCGACCTGCTCCGCGCCGCCGAGGATGTCCATGGCCTTCACGCACTTCGTGAGGGTGGTCCGGAAGAACTCGTCGGCACCCCGCTCCCGCACCTCGGCGGCCTTGGAGCGGTCCACGACCAGCCCCACGCTGTACAGGTCGTCCTTCACCGGGATCATCCAGACCCAGCCGTCCTCGAACGTGATCGAGTACGTCGTGCCCTTCAGGTCCCCCTGGAACGGGTCCTCCAGCCGGAAGTACGACCACACCGCGAAGTTCCGGTAGAACTCGTCGTACCGGCGTACGCCGAGCTTGCGGGCGAGGGGACCGCCGGAGCCGCCCGCGTCGATGACGAAGTCGCTCTCGGCGGTCACGCTCTCCCCGCCCCGGCGCACCGTGAGCACCACACGGTCGGGGCGGGACAGGTCCACGTCGGTGACCGGGCACTCCTCGAGCACCGTGATCCCGCGGCTCCTGGCTTCGTCGAGGAGGAGCTTGTCGAACTCCTCGCGCTTCACCTGGACCGCGTGGTCGAAGACCCAGGGCCTGACCTTGGGGGCCGCGAACGAGAAGGTCCAGGGGGCCTGGTCCTGCCCCCAGAGGAAGGTCGCCGAGGGCTTCTTCACATAGTTCTGCGCGTCGATCTTCTCCTGGAGACCGAGGCGGTTGAGGATCGACATCGTGCCGGGGAGCAGGGACTCACCGATGCGGTACCGGGGGAAGCGGGACCGCTCGTAGATCGTGACGTCGTGGCCGAGTTTGTGCAGGGTGAGGCCCGCGACACTGCCGGCCGGCCCTCCGCCGATGATTGCGACCTTCGATCGTGCCATCACATTCTCCTTGGGACGAGGGACGGGGACGGGGACGGAATGGTGTGGGCGGGGCTCGCGACGGGGAGGGGCCACCCTCACTCCCCGTCGGCGCCGGGCCGGGTGCGGACCTTCTTCAGGCGGTCCGACATCGCGATTGTGCCGACCACGTTGATCTTCGAGGGCACCTTGAACGGTTCGACCTTGTCGGCGAGGAACTCCGCCACGTGCTCCCGGAGGGCCCGGCGGGTCAGCTCGCCCTTCGGCTTGATGTCGACGCACACGGACTGGCCCGTGATGGCGTTCGGCTTCCCGTACACGACGCAGTCCTCGACGAGGGGACTGGTCAGCAGGACCGATTCGAGTTCGAGCGGGAGGAGCTTCTCGCCGCCGACGTTGATGACCTCCTTGGCGCGGCCCTTGATCCGCAGGTGGCCGTCGGCGCCCTCCTCGACCAGGTCACCGGTCCTGAACCAGCCGTCCTCGGTCAGGGCATCGTCCTTGTAGTTCAGATAGCCGAGGAACTGCGTGCGGCTTCTGAGCTGGAGTTCGCCGTCGACGATCCGGTGCTCCACATTGGCGTCGGAGATCTTGAAGTAGGTACTGCTCGACGATTCGCTCGTGGTGGTGGCGATGCCGGTCTCGCTCGTTCCGAAGGTCTGGAGCAGCCGCACGCCCGGGAAGGTGCGGTTCACCCGCTGGAGCAGCTCCTCGGACATCGGCTCGGTGCCGTAGGTGATCAGGCGCAGGCTGCTGAGGTCGTAGGTGCGGTGGTAGTCGCCCACCATGATCAGGTTGAGGAAGGTGGGGCTGGTGGGCAGGACGAGGATCTTGTGCCGCTCGATCAGCGCACAGATCTCGTCGGGGGTGCGGTGGTGGGGGAGCACCGCGGTGCCGCCGACGAGGAGGGTGCTAAGCAGCGAGTTGATACCGCCGATGTGATCGAACATCAGCACCATCAGGATGTTCAGGGCGTTCGCCCGGCGCCGGGGCCGCTTGCCCAGCTTCTCACCGACGAGGGCGTCGAGGCTGTGGAGGATGACCTTCGGGGCGCCGGTGCTGCCGCTGCTGAGCAGGACGAGCCCGGCGGCGTCCGCGTCGCCGAGCCGCCCGTGGACGGCTCCGCCGCCGGCTTCGCTGCCGGCGCCATCGGCCGCGTCGGGCCCGGTGCCGGCGGCCGGCGACCCGAGGGTGTCGATCTCGATCCCGTCGTCGGTGGTCCGGATGAGGTGGCCCGGCCGGCAGTGCTCGACGAGGGTGTCGAGGGTCTTGTCGGTGAGGGTCACCACCGGCACGACGACGTTCCTGTCGAGGAAGAGCGCGAACAGGGCCGCCACCGAGGCGGCCGAGTAGTCGCCGTGCACGATCACGGCTTCGCGCGGCGCCACCCCGTGTCGCGCCAGCAGTTCCCGCGTGTCGCGGATACGGCCGAGGAGGTCCGCGTACGAGACCGCGGTGCCCCGGTCGAAGAGCGCCGTCCGCGTGCCGAAGTCCTCGAACCTCCGCACAAGTTCGTCACGCATTCAGTGCACACCCCCAAGGAAAATCGTCTCGCCCGTGATGAACCCGGATTTCCGGCCGATGAGGAACTCGACCGGGCCGACGATGTCGGCCATCGTGCACTGCCGGGATATCGCTTGACGCTCTATCAGTTCGTCGATCTTCGGCCGGGGCACGGTTCTCGTCAGTACGGTGTGGATCGGCGGAAGGCCGATTCCGTTGACCCTGATGCCGAAGGCGGCCAGCTCCTTGCTCATCACGCGGACGAGTTGTTCCACGGCACTCTTGCTGGCCGAATAGGCCAACTGTCCTTCGAGGGCCCACGGTACCGCGACCGTGGAGACATTCAGGATCGCCGAGCTGGGCTCGCTCGTCTTCCGCAGCAGTTTGACCGCCTCTCGGCAGCAGTTCAGCACGGCGAAGAAATTGATGTCGAAGATTTTCCGGGAAACCTCGTCCGGAGTCGTCATGAAGTGGTTCATCGACGAGGTGCCGGCATTGTTGACGAGTGCGTCGAGCCGCCCGTACTCCTGCCGGACGCTCCGGAACATCCTTCTGGACTGACCCAGGTCCGCGAGATCCACCTGATGGTGCCGGTAGCGCGGATGGTCGATGGCCGCAGGCCTCCTGCTGCACCCGACGACATCATGGCCGGCCTCGAGGAAGTGCTCCGCGAGCGCCTTGCCGATCCCGGTCCGGGTGCCGGTGATCATGAGAATCATCAGAGGGGCGACCCGCGCTAACCGTGCGCGCCGACGAGTTCCAGCTCCTCCTCGATGAAGCCGATCAGCCTGCGGACGCTGCTGAACGGACTCACCCGGCGGGACACGGCCTTCTCGGAGGTGAGTGACACCTCCACGCCGAATTCGTCCTCCAGGTTCTCCTCGACCAGGGAGAGGAAGGCCACCAGATACATCGACTCGAAGACGCCGGAGTCACCGTAGAGGCATAAGTCGAGCACATTGTCGGTGGGAATCTTCTCCTCGCGCGTCTGGTTTATCTCGTCGAGTGCCGCCACGACGATGCTCTGGATTCGCTCCGTCACAGTCGGGCCTCCATTCAGCAGAGCGGACAGAACAGGCAAGGACGTTTATGTCATAGGGCCTTGGGGTCCGCAAGGCCGTTCAGTTCGTGCGGCTCGCCGGCAGGGGGTGTGCAACTGTCCCGTTCTTTCAGTTGCACAGGGCGCTGATCTGCACACCCTTGCGGGCTTCGGCCGATGTCCACAGAATTCGAAGCCGCCGGGCCCGCAAAGGGCGGTCATGCAAAGGGAAGTGAAGGAAGGGGTGGGCCATGCGCGAACACACGCACAACGACGGGCACATTCAGGTCGCCGGATTACCGGCATTCGACCCGAGCGACCCGGCGGAGAACGCGGTCATCAACCGGCTCGTCGGAAACTGGCACCGGCGCGCGGCCGTCAAGCGCGAAGAACCCGACGTCTACGCCCTGTTCGACCCCGGCCGCCCCGACTTCCGTGAGGACATGGTCCCCTTCCGGTCCCATCCGATCTGGGAGCGCCTCGCCGACGAGACCCGCTCCAGGCTGCTGAGCTGGGGCTGGGTCGCCTACAACCGGAACACGGTGCAGATCGAGCAGCGGATCGCCAACCCGGGCTTCGAGCTGGTCATCGGCGGCGCGTACCCCGGGCTCGGCGGCCAGCAGTTGGAGCTCGCCGTCGCGCAGGCCATGGTCGACGAGCAGTACCACACGCTGATGCACATCAACGGCAGCGCGGTGACACGGCGGATGCGCCGGCGCGAATTCTCCGACCGGGTGCTGCCGGACTCGCACATCACCACGATCCACCAGGCACATCTGGACCGCTGCGAGGAGCAGTGGGAGCGGAGCCTCACCACGCTGGGCTTCGCGACGGTCGCCGAGATCTCGATCAACGCCTACCTCGACCTCCTGGCCGACGACCAGGACATCCAGGTCGTCAACTCCACCACGGTGAGACTGCACAACCGCGACGAGTACTGCCACGCCTCGATCTCCGGCGAGATGATGAAGCAGGTGTACGAGGCGCTCCCGGCGGACCGGCGCCGCTTCCTCCTGGAGAAGGTCGTCGCGGGCCTCGAAGCGTTCGTCGCCCCCGACTTCACGACCTGGGAGACCATCGTCGCGTTCGAGGGCGTCCAGGGCTGGGAGAAGGCAGCCGCCGAGGTGCGCGAGAGCCAGACCGGCACCCACTTGGTGCAGGACCACTCGGGCATCCACGGCCTGCTGGCGGAGCTGGACGTGCTCGATCAGGTCGAGTTCGACTGGGGCACGACGGTGGCCCGGTGACCGGCGGCACCCGTGCGACGGCACCCCCCATCGGGCTGCGGCCCGCCGCCGTCGCCGTACGCGACATCTACAGCTTCCTCGCCGACCTCGGCCTCGACTGCGACGTCAACCCCTGCACGGCGTTCATCGGCACCGTCCACCCCGGACGGGTCGAGGATCCCGCCGCGTGGCAGGACTTCGTCCGCCGGCTCGGGCTCACCCGGGCGCTCGCGCACCTGGTCGACGTGGCGGAGGAGGACGTGGTCGTCACCCTCGCCCCGCAGCCGGGACCGGTCGACGGCGGCCTCGACGAGCTGGCGGAGCTGGTCACCGCGTACCACAACTCCCACCCCCTGCGGCTCGACGAGGCGGTGCACCTCGCGTACTGGCCCCACACGAACGGCGAGTACGTCGTCTTCGTCAAGTTCAGCCATCTGATCGTCGACCTGTCCGACGTGGTCGACCTGCTCCGGCACATCAGGGCCCACCTGCGCGGCGAGACCCAGATCCGGATCGGCACCCGCTACCGCCACCACGAGAAGACCGTCGAGCGGTACGCCGGCCTGCCGGCCGCCGACCCGGCACACGTCACCCGGGTCCTCGGCGACCTGCCGGTACCGGGCCGCAAGGGCATCCCGACCATCTCCGCGTCGACGGAGGAATGGCTCCCGCTCCGCGAGGGCGTCACCTTCGACGAACTGCTCAGCGCCGTCACCTCCGCCCTGCTCCCCACCATCGGCGGCGGGATGGTGCTCCAGTACCCCTTCTCGCGCTGGGAGTTCGCGACGAAGGGCGGCTACTACGTCGAGATCAAGCCGCTCGTCGTGCGGGCCGAGTCGGCCGCCGAGTACACCCCCGACTTCTTCGCGGAGACCCGGCGGGTCCACGAGTCGCTCGGCCGGTTCACGATGTCCGACCTCACCGCCTTCGCGACGGCGTTCACCAGGGGCCGGATGCCCCGCATCGTCGTCTCCGACACCACGTTCATGCGCCCGGAGCCGACCCTGTGGCGCTGGATCCCCGTGCGCAGCGCGCGTGTCTTCGAGGACCTCAAGTTCCTCGCCGACCGGTCCTGGCCGGGCCCGCCGCTGTTGCGCATGCAGTACAAGCGCGGATTCCTCTCCCCCCGGACCGCGGCCGACGTCCTCGATCGGCTGAAGCAGCGAATAGGAGCAAGCGGTGGAACTCTCGGACCTGCTGACTGACCTCTTCCGGCGCCATCACGAGCGCACCGCGCTGCGGACCGCCGGGCGTACCTGGACGTACGGGGAGCTCGGGCGGATCACGAGCACCCTCGCCCGCCGGATCGACCGCGAGTGCGCCGCCGGCCGCCGCGTCCTGGTCGCCGGGGAACACACGGCGGAGGCCGTCGTCTGGGCCCTCGCGGCGATGCGCAGCCACGCCGTCCACACCCCCCTGAACCCCGGGCTGCCCGCCCACCGCTTCGGGGAGTTCGTCCGCGCGGCGGACGCGGGGCTCGTCGTCTGCTTCGACCGCGAGACGTCCGTACGGGCCGAGGAGGCGGGAGCCCGCGCCCTGTACGCCGGCGACGTGGGCCTGCCCGCCGACCCGGTGACCACGGACGACGCGGCGGCGGCCGTGCCCGCCGGGCACCGCTCCCGCGTCGCGTACTCCATCTTCACCTCCGGCTCGACCGGCGCCCCCAAGCTCGTCGACGTCGGCCACGGCGGTCTGCTCAACCTGTGCCGCTCGCTGCGGCGCCTGCTCGACATCACGCCCGACGACGAGGTCCTGCACTTCGCCTCGCTCTCCTTCGACGCCTCCATCAGCGAGATCCTCGGCACCCTGTACGCGGGTGCGACCCTCGTCGTACCGGTGCGGGACGGGACGTCGTGGCTGGGGTCCGTCTCCCGCCACCTCGCCGCCCACGGCTGTGACCTGGCCATGCTCTCGCCGTCCGTCTACGCACGGCTCGACGAGGCGGCACGCCGCCGCATCGGCAAGGTCGAGTTCTGCGGCGAGGCGCTGGGCGAGGGCGAGTTCCACAAGGCGGCCCGCTACAGCCGGGTGTTCAACGCCTACGGCCCGACGGAGGCCACCGTCTGCTTCTCCGTCACCGAGCTGACCGAGTTCACCCCGACCATCGGCACCCCCATCGACGGCTTCCGGGCCCTCGTACGCGACCCCGCCACCGGCGACCACGCCACCGCCGGAACCGGCGAGCTCGTCATCGTCGGCGACGGGGTGGCACTCGGCTACGCCGGCGGGCACGCGGACGAGAACAAGGCGTTCGGGACGGTCGACGGCGCCCCCTCCTACGCCACCGGGGATCTCGTCACCCTCACCGACGACGGCGAACTGTCGTACATCGGACGGGTCGACGAGCAGGTCAAGCGGCTCGGGCACCGGGTCAACCTCGCCCACGTCGAGTCCACCCTCTCCCGCCACCTGGACCGCGAGGCGGCGTTCGTCCGGCAGGGCGACACGATCGTGCTGGCCACGACCGCCGCCGGCGACGACACGGCGGAGTCCCTGATGGGCCGGGTCAGGAGCCTGGTGCCCGTCTGGGAGGCGCCCGACCGGATCGTGCTCGTCGACACGCTGCCGCTGACCGCGGGCGGAAAGGTGGACAGGAACGCCCTGCGGGAGCGGCTCGCAGCCACGGCCTCGGTCACGGACCCGGCCGCGGACCCGGTCACGGACCCGGCGGAACTGCGGCACGTGCTCGGCGTCGTGGCCGCCGTCCTGGGCCGCGAGATCGACCCCGGCATGTCGATCTTCGACGCCGGCGGCAGCTCACTCGCCATGATCCAGATACAGGTCAAACTCTCCGAGACGTACGGCGAGGAGGCCGTCGAGGCCGCGTTCGCCGCGATGGACTACGACTTCTCGCCGGCCGCCTTCCTGCGTCACCTGCGCGGCGAGGCCGCCGCACCGGAGGAGTCCGCCGCCGAGGCGGTCATGCGCCGGGTGGAGGCCGAACTGGCGGCGCTGCGCGCCGAGTTGCCGGGCCTCCGTCGCGAGACCAGGCGCGAGGCCGGACACGAGACCCGGCGCGAGAGGGAGCCGTGGCCCGGGGACGGCGACCCGGCCGTGCTGCTCACCGGCGCCTCCGGCTTCATCGGAGGGCACGTCCTGGACCGGCTGCTGCCCACCGGGCGCCCCGTCCTGGTCGTCAGCACCGGCGACCCCGACCGGGTGCTGACCGAGCACCGCGCGCGGTTCGGGCGGGACACCGCCGCCTACACCCGCGTACGGGCCATCGGCTACGAGGAACTGGAACAGTGGGTGGACCACAGGCGCGGCCCCGCCCTCGACGGCGTGGTGCACTGCGGCTACCAGGTCAACCACCTGCTGCCGCTCGACAGCCAGATGAGCGGCAGCGTACGCAGCACGGCACTGGTCGTCCGCGCCGCGGCCGCCCTCGGCGCCCGCTCCTTCGTCTTCCTCTCGGCCGCCTCGGCCGGGGAGCGCTTCGTCCCCCTGTCGGCGGCGGCGCTGGAGGCCGTGGGCGACCCCTACTCGCGGTCGAAGCTGATCAGCGAGGAGTACGTGAACACCCTCGCCGACCTGGGGTGCGCCGTCTCCCACTACCGCCCGGGCCTGGTCTACGGCCACCGGCCCGAGGACCACGGCTACCTCAAGGACGACTGGTTCACCGGCCTCATCGAGACCGCCCGCCGACTGCGCGTGATGCCGCGCCTGGACGGCTACGTGCCGGTCTGTGACGTCGGCATGCTGACCGACACCCTCCTCGGGGGCCTGGACGGGGGCACGGACTCCCGCTCGGCCGTCGTCGTCCACCGTACGTACACGCTCGGCGAGCTGCTCCACCACGCCGGCCTCTCCGAGACCGACGTCCTGGCCCCGGCCGAGTGGTTCGAGCGGGTGCGGGACGGCGGAGAGGTCCACCCGCCGCTCCTGTCCGCCATGCAGGCGGCGCTCAGCGGCCAGGGCTGGCGCACGCCCCACCGCGAGACCGACCACGACATCATCGGCCGTCTGCTCGGCACACCGCCGACGGCCCCCGAGGCCGGGACCGGCGCCGCCCACGCGCCGTCGCCGCGCTAGCAGAACGGAGCCCGCTGCCGACATGCGCTACTCGTTACGCCAGAACATCGCGGTCGAGCCGGTCATCGCCGGCTGGTACGGCTGGTCGTACCTGCTGCCGCCGCAGACCCTCGCCCGCTTCGTCCACAACCGGTTCACCCCCATCGTCGAGAGCTACCTCGAGAACCCACAGGTCCACGCGGCGGCCGTCCGGCAGCGCCGGATGCACGGCGGCCCCTGGATCCACGCCCACGAGCACCGCGACGCGATCGAGGCCTGGTACCGGGACACGGCTCCGCGGCGGGAGCGGCTCGGTGAACTCTTCGAGGCGATACGGCAGGTGGAGGAGGACATCCTGCCCCGCCACCACGGCGAGTCCCTCGATCCCGTCTACCAGGAGCTGCCGCCCGCGCTCTCGGGGCGCGTGGAGGTCTTCTACGGCAGGGACAACCGCACGCCCGACTACCGCTTCATCGAACCGCTGATGTACGCGTCCGAGTACTACGACGAGTCATGGCAGCAGGTGCGGTTCCGACCGGTCGAGCAGGACGCCCGCGAGTTCGCGCTCACCACACCGATGCTGGAGTACACCCCGCAGCACCTGCTGGTCGACGTCCCCCTGAACTCCCCGCTGCTCGACACGGTCTTCCGCGGCGGCCTCACCGAGGCCGAACTCGCCTCACTCGCCGCGAGGCTGGGCCTCACGGGTGCGCGGGCCGCGCTGTTCACCTCCTACTTCGAGCCCGCCCCGGCGCCCGCCCCGGAAGCGGGCCCGGCCCCGGGCGACGACGAGGACGTGCTCGAATACGTCGGCCACGCCTGCGTGTTCGCCCGGTACCGGGGCACGACCTTCCTCGTGGACCCGGTGCTGAGCTACGGCGGCTACCCCGGCGGGGCGGAGAACCGGTTCACCTTCGCCGACCTGCCGGAGCGCGTCGACCATCTGCTCATCACCCACAACCACCAGGACCACATGCTGTTCGAGACCCTGCTCCGGATCCGGCACCGGGTGGGCAGGGTCCTGATCCCCAAGTCCTCCAACGCCAGCCTGGTCGACCCCGGCCTCGGCGGCATCCTGCGACGGCTGGGCTTCACCGACGTCGTCGAGGTCGACGACCTGGACACGCTGCGCTGCGGCTCCGCCGAGGTCGTCGCGCTGCCCTTCCTCGGGGAGCACGGCGACCTGCGGATCCGCAGCAAGACCGGCTGGCTGCTCCGGTTCGGCGAGCGCTCGGTGCTGTTCGCCGCCGACTCCACGAACATCTCACCGACGATGTACGCGAAGGTGGCCGAGCTGATCGGCCGGGTCGACACCGTCTTCATCGGCATGGAGAGCACCGGGGCCGCGGCGAGCTGGATCTACGGCCCGCTGTACGGCGAGCCGCTGGACCGGCGCAGCGACCAGAGCCGCCGGCTCAACGGCTCCAACTTCCCCCAGGCCAAGGAGATCGTCGACGCGCTGGAGCCCGACGAGGTCTACGTCTACGCGATGGGTCTCGAACCGTGGATGGGCGTCGTGATGGCCATCGACTACGACGAGAGCCATCCCGCCATCGTGGACAGCGACCTGCTGGTGCGGCACGTCCGGGACAAGGGCGGGACCGCCGAGCGGCTGCACCTGCGGCGGACGCTGCGCCTCTGAGCGCGCCCCCGGCCCCGGCGCCCGGCCCTGGCCCCGGCCCCGCGAAGCACCCTTCGACGTGCCCCTCGAGACAAGGTGCCCCACCATGCGCACGCTCCTGATCGACAACTACGACTCGTTCACCTACAACCTGTTCCAGTACATCGGCGAGGCGACCGGTCAGCCGCCCGTCGTCGTGCCCAACGACGCCGACTGGTCACAACTGCCCGTCGAGGACTTCGACGCGATCGTCGTGTCGCCGGGGCCCGGCAGCCCGGAACGGGCCAGGGACTTCGGGATCAGCCGACAGGCGATCACGGACAGCGGTCTGCCCGTCCTCGGTGTCTGCCTCGGCCACCAGGGCATCGCCCAGCTCTTCGGCGGGACCGTCGGCCTCGCCCCGGAGCCGATGCACGGCCGGGTCTCCGAGGTGCGGCACACCGGCGTGGACGTCTTCCGAGGACTGCCCTCGCCGTTCTCCGCCGTCCGCTACCACTCCCTGGCCACCGGTGACCTGCCCGACGAGCTGGAGCCCATCGCCTGGAGCGACGACGGCGTCGTGATGGGGCTGCGGCACCGTGAGCGGCCCCTGTGGGGCGTGCAGTTCCATCCGGAGTCGGTCAGCAGCGACTTCGGCCGGGAGCTGCTGGCCAACTTCCGTGACCTCGCCCTCAGCCACCACCGCGCACGGCGCGGCACACCGGCCGCCCCGTACGAGGTCCACGTGCGGCGCGTCGACGCGCTGCCGGACGCCGAGGAGGTGCGCCGTACCTGCCTGGCCCCCACCGGCGCAGCGTTCTGGCTGGACAGCAGCGCCGTCCTCGAAGGCGCCGCGCGCTTCTCCTTCCTCGGCGACGACCGCGGCCCGCTCGCCGAGTACGTCACCTACCGGGTGGCCGACGGCGTCGTGTCCGTACGCCACTCCGACGGGAGGACCACGGAGACACGGCAGCCCTTCTTCACGTACCTGGAGGAACAGCTCGACCGCCGGCGCATCCCCACCCCTCCCGGCCTGCCGTTCGAGTTCAACCTCGGTTACGCCGGCTATCTCGGCTACGAGCTGAAGGCCGAGACGATCGGCGAACCGGCCCACCAGTCCCCCCACCCCGACGCCGCACTCCTCTTCACCGACCGGCTCATCGCGCTCGACCACCGGGACCGCTGCTGCTACCTGCTGGCCCTCGACCGCCCCGGCGAGGACAACGGGGCACGGGCCTGGCTGCGGGAGACGGCCGACCGCCTCACCGAACTGGCCGCCACCGCCCCGGAGGAGCGGACCCCCGCCGTCCCGTTCGGCACCCCCGAGGCGCCGGCCGACTTCGGCCCCGTCGCACGGCCACGCCACGACAGGGACGCCTACCTCAAGCGCATCGACGAGTGCCTCAAGGAGATCCGCAACGGCGAGTCGTACGAGATCTGCCTGACCAACATGGTCACGGCGCCGACGGACGCGACGGCCCTGCCGCTCTACTCCGCACTGCGCGCGATCAGCCCGGTCCCGTACGGCGCCCTGCTGGAGTTCCCGGAACTCTCGGTGCTCAGCGCGTCGCCCGAGCGGTTCCTCACGATCGGCGCGGACGGCGGCGTCGAGTCCAAACCCATCAAGGGGACCCGCCCCCGGGGAGGCACGGCCGAGGAGGACGAACGGCTCCGGACGGACCTGGCCGCCCGGGAGAAGGACCGGGCCGAGAACCTGATGATCGTCGACCTGGTGCGCAACGACCTCAACAGCGTCTGCGCCATCGGCTCGGTGCACGTGCCCCTGCTCTTCGACGTCGAGACCTACGCGCCCGTGCACCAGATGGTGTCGACGATACGCGGCAGGCTGCGGCCCGGTACGAGCGCCGCCGCCTGTGTCCGCGCGGCCTTCCCCGGCGGCTCCATGACCGGTGCGCCCAAGAAGCGCACCATGGAGATCATCGACCGGCTGGAGGAAGGGCCCAGGGGTGTCTACTCCGGAGCGCTCGGCTGGTTCTCCCTGAGCGGCGCCGCCGACCTCAGCATCGTCATCCGCACCATCGTGCTGACCGAGGGCCGGGCGGAGTTCGGCGTCGGCGGGGCGATCGTGGCTCTCTCCGACCACCAGGAGGAGTTCACCGAGACCGTCGTGAAGGCGCGCGCCATGCTGTCCGCCCTCGACGGCATCTCCGTGGCGGGCGCGCGATGAGCGGCTTCGGCCGGAGCGTCGTCGTCGGCGGGGGCGGAGCGGTGGGCGGCATGTTCGCCGGCCTGCTGCGGGACGCGGGCAGCCGGACGCTCGTCGTCGACATCGCACCGCCACCCGAGGAGCGCGGCACCTGCCTCGTGGCCGACGTCACCGCCCCCGGGCCCGAGCTGTCGGCCGCCCTCGCCCGCGCGGACCTGGTCCTGCTCGCCGTTCACGAGGCGGTGGCCCTCAAGGCCGTGGGGCCGGTGACCCGGCTGATGCGACCGGGCGCGCTGCTCGCCGACACACTCTCCGTCAAGGCCGGCATGGCCGAGGAACTCGCGGCCCACGCCCCCGGCGTCGAGCACGTCGGCCTGAACCCCATGTTCGCCCCGGCCGCGGGCATGGCCGGCCGGCCCGTCGCCACCGTGGTCACGAGGGAGGGACCCGGCGTGGCCGCCCTCCTGCGGCTCATCGAGGGGTGGGGCGGAAGACCCGTACGGCTCACCCCGGAGGAACACGACCGCACGACCGCCGCCACCCAGGCCCTGACACACGCGGTGATCGTCTCGTTCGGCCTCGCCCTCGCCCGTCTGGGCGTGGACATCCGCACACTGACGGCGACGGCACCGCCACCCCATCTCACCCTGCTCGCCCTGCTGGCCCGGGTGCTGGGCGGCAGCCCCGAGGTGTACGGGGAGATCCAGCGGTCCAATCCCCACGCCGCCGCCGCGCGCCGCGCGCTCGCCGACGCGCTGCGTTCCTTCGCCTCGCTCGTCACCGCCGATGACGGTGACGGCGGCCATGAGGGAGCCGGGAGTCTCGACGCCGCGTTCGAGCGGCTCCGGCGACTGGTGGGACCCGAACTCACCACGTACCAGCGCCAGTGCCACGAGCTGTTCCGCACCATCCACCGCACCAACGACGGAGGCGAGACGGACCGATGACCGAGCAGGACGACGAGCTGCACCGGCTGCGCACGGAACTCGACCTCCTCGACGGCACGCTCCTGGACACCCTGCGCCGCCGCATCGACTGCGGCGTGCGCATCGCCCGGTACAAGTCCCGGCACGGCGTCCCGATGATGCAGCCCGGCCGGGTCCACCTGGTCAAGGAGAGGGCCGCGCGCTACGCGGCCGACCACGGCCTCGACGAGACCTTCCTGGTGAACCTCTACGACGCGATCATCGCCGAGATGTGCCGGGTCGAGGACCTGGTGATGAGCCGGGAAGCCAGCGACCGACGATGAGGAGACCACGATGCACGCGACCACGATGCACGCGACCACGACGCACGGGACCACGATGCACGCGACCATGACGCACGCGTCCTTGACCCGGCGGCCGGCGGCGCAGCAGCCGTACTGGCCGGACGAGGCGGCCCTGGACGAGGTGGAACGGGAACTGGCCGGACTGCCCGCGCTCGTCACCGAGGACGAGGTCGTCGACCTGACGCGAGGGATGGAACTGGTCGCCCGCGGCTCGGCGCTCCTCATCCAGGGCGGCGACTGCGCCGAGCGCTTCCACGAGGCCGTACCGGAACTGGTCCGGCAGAAGGTGGACAACCTCCAGGGGCTCGCCGCCATCATGCGGGCCGGCAGCCGCTCGCCCACCGTGGCCATCAGCCGGATCGCCGGCCAGTACGGCAAACCGCGGTCCTCGCCGTTCGAGACGGAGGACTCGGGCCGGCGGATGCCCAGTTACTGCGGCGACGCCGTGAACGAGCCCGAGTTCGACCCGGTGGCGCGAACCCCGGAACCGCGCCGGCTCCTCACCGCGTACGAATGCTCGCGGCTCGTCCTCGACGAGTTACGCCGCTCCTGGTCGGGACGGCCGATCCTGGAACGGGTGTACACCTCGCACGAGCTGCTGCTCATGCCCTACGAGCGGCCCCTGGTGCGCGAGGGCGCGCGCGGTGCCCACAGCGCGTCCGCCCACTTCGGCTGGATCGGCGAACGGACGCGCCGGCACGACGGCGCCCACGTCGCCCTCGCGCAGGCCGTGCACAACCCCATCGGGGTCAAGCTGGGGCCGGCCGTGTCGCCGGAGGACGCCGTCGCCCTGAGCCGGACGCTCAACCCCGACGGCGTTCCCGGGCGGCTGACCTTCATCGCCCGCTTCGGCGCCAAGGACGTGGACCGGCTCCTGCCACCGGTCGTCGACGCGGTGGCCCGCCACGGCGCACCGGTCGTCTGGCTGTGCGACCCCATGCACGGCAACGGCACGCGGCTGTCGGGGCACAAGACCAGGCTGATCGAACCGATGCGGTCCGAGATCGCCTCGTTCACCCGGGTGCTGCGGGGACGTGGCCTGTGGCCCGCCGGTCTCCACCTGGAGCTGACCCCGGACCCGGTCACCGAGTGCGTATCGGAACGTGACGGGGAGCCGCGGTTCACGGACTACCGGTCCACCTGCGACCCGCGGCTGAACCCCGGGCAGTCCGCGGAGATGGTCTCCCATTTCCTCTCGCTGCTCTAGGGCCCCCACGCTCACGCCGGTGGCCCGCCCCCCGCTCGGGGGACGGGCCACCGGGAACCATGAGCCACGGTCAGGAACGGGCCTCCAGCGGACGCTCCGCCGGACGGGCCGGGGCACCGTTGCCGGCGCCGACCACCCGGGCCACGCCGCCGAGCACCAGCGCGGCGGCCACCAGCAGGGCGCTCACCACCAACGGGGAGCGGAAGCCGAAGTCCGCGCCCAGGGCGACACCGCCCAGGGCCGGACCGGCCGCCGCACCGACGTTCAGCGCGGCGGTGGCGAAGCCACCGGCCAGCGTGGGCGCGTCCGAGGCCGTGTAGAGGGCCTGCGAGATCAGGGTGGAGCCCACTCCGAACGAGAGCGCCCCCTGGAGGAACACCAGGACCAGGGCCACGACCGGGTTGCCGGCCGTGGCGGCGAACAGCAGCCACCCCGCCAGCAGTGCCACACCACCGACCGCCAGCACCTGGCCGGGCCGGCTGTCCGCCAGCCGACCGCCCAGGTTGACCCCGACGAAGGACCCGATGCCGAACAGCGCCAGCGTGGCGGGCACCCACCCGGTGCTCAGGCCCGTGACGTTCGTGATGACGGGCGTGAGGTACGTGAACGAGCAGAACGTCGCCCCGTTGACCAGCGCACCGAGCAGCAGCGTCAGGACCAGCCGAGGCGTGCGCAGCGCCCGCAGCTCATGGCGGACGCTCGGCGCGCCGGGGTCGACGGGCGTGGCCGGCACGGACCACAGGATCGCGACGACGGCGGGCGTGGAGATCAGCGCGACGCCCCAGAACGCCGAGCGCCAGCCCCAGAACTCACTCAGCACGGCACCGAGCGGCACCCCCGCGATGCAGGCGAGGGTCACGCCGCTCAGCAGCACGGAGGTCGCCCGGCCCTTGGCCTGCGGGCCGGCCATGCTCGCCGCGGTCGCCAGTCCGACGGCGAGGAAGCCGGCGTTGGCCAGCGCGGCGATCACCCGCGTGACGAACAGGATCTCGAAGCTGTCGGTGAGGGCGCCGACGACGTGCGCGAGGAGGAAGGTGATGAGGAAGGCGAGCAGCGCCCGGCGGCGCGGCCAGCGCAGGCTCAGCATCGCGACCAGCGGCGCGCCGACGATCATGCCGACGGCGAAGGCCGAGGTGAGCGATCCGACGGCCGGAATGGACACGCCGAGATCGGCGGCGATGTCGTGCACCAGACCGGACAGCATGAATTCCGACGTTCCCTGGGCGAAGACGGCCAGCCCGAGAACGTAGATGGCGAAAGGCATGAAGAAGCTCCAACTACATCGCAGATCAGGAAGACGCAACGCATGAACCGAAAGGCATGCCGTTGCGGGAGACGGCCGGGAGAGACCTCCGGGCGCGATCTCGCGATGCGGTTGATCCGTGGCGGATGCGCGACGCATTGCTCGGCGGCTGCGCCGAGGAAAGCAGGGTCGTCAAAGAGTTACGCGATCAGCCACCGGATCACCGGTGGCAGGCTTCTTTCCGCCTCAGGACTGGACATGTTCCTCAACATAGCAACGCCCGGATCACCGTGTCTAACGAATAATCACCGCCGCCCGTCGAGTCTGAAGGAGTGTTCATGACCCCCCACCAAACGGCCACCGTCATGGTCGGTTTGGCGTTGATACTCGCGCTCGCGCACGTGCTCGGGCGCCTCGCGCGGCGGTGCGGCCAGCCGGCGGTCATCGGCGAGATCCTCGCCGGCATCCTGCTGGGTCCGACCCTGTTCCACGGCGCCCTGTCGGAAGCGCTCTTACCCCTGGACATCCGGCCGATGCTCACCACGCTCGGCAACCTCGGAGTCGCGCTCTTCATGTTCCTCGTCGGCCTCGAACTCGACCACAGGCTGCTGCGCGGGAACGGGCGTGCGGCGGTCGGGGTGTCGGTCGGCTCCATCGTCTGCGCCTTCGGACTCGGCGTCCTGCTGGCGCTGTACCTGTGGAACGACCACGCGGTCGGCCACCGGCTCGGTTTCCTGCTGTTCATCGGCGCGGCCATGTCCATCACGGCGTTCCCGGTGCTGGCGCGCATCCTCACCGACCGGGGCATCCAGCACACCAGGGTCGGCGCGCTGGCCATGGCGAGCGCGGCCGTCGGGGACGTGGTCGCCTGGCTGCTGCTCGCGGCCCTGCTCACCTTCACCGGGAGCCAGAACTCCTGGCAGGTCCTGCTGGTCGTGCCGTACGTCCTGGCCATGGTGGGCGTGGTACGGCCGCTGCTCGGCAGGTTCCTGGCGGCGCGCGAGCGGGACGGACGTGGAGCGGGGCAGCAGGGGCCCGGCGCGGGGCTGCTCGGTGTGCTGACGGTGCTGCTGCTCGTCTCCGGCGCACTGAGCGAGTGGTTCGGGCTCCACTTCATCTTCGGCGCGTTCCTCGCCGGCGCGATCGTGCCGCGCCAAGGCACGGAGAGGCTGCGCGCGGGGGTCACGGACCGGTTCGAGACGATCACCTGGATGCTGCTGCCGGCGTACTTCACCGTGGCGGGGCTGAAGGTCGACCTGACCACGGTGGGCGGCGACGGACTCGGCGAGCTGGGGCTGATCCTCCTCGTGGCGATCGGCGGCAAGTTCGGCGGCGCCTACCTCGGAGCCCGCGTCGCCGGCCAGTCCGGGCGATCGGCGACGACGCTGGGCGTCCTCATGAACACCCGCGGTCTCACCGAGCTCATCATCCTCGGCGTCGGCCTGCAACTGGGGCTGCTCGACACGGACCTGTACTCACTCATGGTCGTCATGGCCCTCGTCACCACCGCCATGACCGCACCACTGCTGCGCTGGGCCTATCCACGCCGGCTGGTCGACGCGGACCTGCTGGAGGCGGCCGAGAAGTGGAACGCGGCGCCGCCGCAGCCCGCCGGGCTCGCCCGGCCCGTGGGCGCGCGGCCGTCGGAGGCGAAGCGGTGATCACCACCCTTCTGACCGGGCTCCTGCCGCCGGCCGCCCTGATCGCCGAGGAGTTCGGCGATGTCCCCGATGCCTGGCTCTTCCCCGAGGAAGCCGCCGCGCTCAGCGGCGCGGCCGACGGGAGACGCGGCGAGTTCGCCACCGTACGTCACTGTGCGCGCGTCGCCCTCACCAACCTGGGCCGGCCGGCCGGACCGATGGTCCCGGGCAAGTGGGGTGCGCCCACGTGGCCGGAGGGGGTCGTGGGCTCCATGACCCACTGCGACGGCTACCGGGCCGCAGCCGTGTCGCGGCGGATCGACATCGCCGCCCTGGGCATCGACGCCGAACCCCACATGCCGCTGCCGCCGGGCCTCCTCCGCCGTATCGCGTCACCGCGCGAACGGGGCCACCTCGCGGCGCTGCGCCACGCCCGTCCCGCGGTGCACTGGGACCGGCTGTTCTTCAGCGCCAAGGAGTCCGTGTACAAGGCCTGGTTCCCGCTCACCCGGACCTGGCTGGACTTCCGCGAGGCGGAGGTGGCCGTCGACCCGTACCGGCAGACCTTCCACGCCCGCCTCCTGCGGACCGGACACGACGACGAGGGGCGGCCGCTCCAGGCGTTCCACGGGCGGTGGCGGGTCGGCCGCCGGCTCGTCGTCACCGCCGTCGCCCATGGGGTGACCGCCGTGGCCCACGACCGCGTCCGCCCCGGCACCGCGTACGGGCGGCGCTAGCCGACAGCCCTAACCGACCAGGGAGTCCTCGGCACAGCGCAGTTCGCGGGCCATTCCCTTGAGGTCGTCCGCGCAGGCGGACAGGATGTCCGCCACGGCCTTCCGCCCGTGCAGGGGGATGGTGGGGGCGAGGAGCTTCCATTCCTCGGTGGTCCGCAGTTGCGTGCGCAGGCGGTGCAGGACCAGCCGGCCGTTCTCGTTGAGCCGTAGCGAGGGGTCGTTGCGCAACGCGTCGAAGAGGGTGATGCGGCGCGCGAGGTCGGGCACGCGCCGAGGCTCCGTACGGTCTCCCTCCGGGCCGGCCGGTGCCGTGCCCGTGCGACCGTCCGGGTGCCGGCCGGCGGGAACGGCCTCCTGGCCGTCGGCCAGCCGGCGACGTACGTCACGTGCGGTCCCCACCGAGATCCCGGCCTGCCGTGCGATCTCCCGCAGCGAGGCCGCCGGGTTCCGGCTGATCACCTCGGCGGCCACGCGGCGTCCTTCGGCGGTGTTCGAGGGGCGGACCCGGCCGTCCCGGCCGACGCGCGCCTCGGGCCGTGCGCCCGCGTCCGTGATGTCCCGGCGCAGCGCCCCGACGCCGGTGGCGTTCCAGCCGGTCATCTCGGCGATGCTCCGGTCGGACCAGTCGGGGTGCGCGCGTAAGATCCGCAGCGCGGCCTGCTTGCGCTCGTCGCGCGAGAGCGGGAGTCCGTGCCGCACGTTGGACTCCACCGCCAGCAGGAAGGCCGCCTGCTCATCCCCCTCGAACCAGCGGGCGCTGATGGTGCGCCGGTTGCGCAGCTCGGTGGCCCGTAACCGGTGCATGCCGTCGACGACGCGCAGGGTCGCCCGGTGCACCAGGATCGGTGGGAAATCGGCCTCGCTTTCCGCCAGTGCCCGCACGTGTGCGTGGTCGAGGGTGAAGCGCGGCGAATCGGCCGGCAGCAGGGAACGTATGTCGATGTCAAAGCTCGACGCCTGACGTTGATCCGATACTGCGGACATCAATGCCTCCAGGGGCGCTCGTCATCGATGACAGGGGGATGGGCGGGGAAGGCGGGAGCGGCCGCGGCCGTGCGGACACGCCGAGCGGCGCGCGAATCACCGCACGATGCGTGCGGACGGGAGAAGGGATACCGGCTCACATGGCGGACGGGCTCGTGGGGGGCGCGGGTGAGGGGCGAAGGGCGCGGACCGGGGGAGAGGCGTACCTCATGCGATCGCGATCCTTTCGAGAGGATGGAGCGACGCCGCGGTGGGCGCTGGCCGTACCCGTAACGTGATTATGTCAGCGCATGATGAAGGGTCAACACGTCCGCTGAGACGGACAAGCATGTTTTCCCCCTTGTCTTGGATCATGCTTGTCCGCTCCCGTGAACGGGGATACACATGGCCTGTGTCCTCGGAAAACGCTTCGGGAGGGAGGTATCGGATGAGCAGAGAACAGCCACGTGAGGAGGAAGTGCGTCCGCTGTTGCAGAAGTTCGACCAACGGCTCACAGAACTGATTCAGGCCGCCTACCCCGACGAGCAGCACCGCCCGGGATACGCCCGTCTGGCCAAGGAGATCAGTGCCACCACGGGTGGCTCCATCTCGGGGACCTACCTGTGGGAACTCGCGACGGGCAAGAAACGCAACATCACCCTCGAACAACTCGACGTGCTCGCCCAGTTCTTCGGAGTCCCTCCCGAGTACTTCCTCAACGAGGAGGTCTCGCAACGGGTGAAGGCCCAACTGGCGCTCGCCACCGCCCTGAGGGACGCCAAGGTGCGCAATCTGGCGATGCGGGCCTCGGGTCTGTCGCCCGCGAGTCTCGACTCCCTGCTGACCATCGTGAACGAGGCCCGCAAGGTGCAGAACCTCCCCGAGGCCGGCCAGACCGAAGAGGGCGGACAAGCGGCGACCGAGTGACGGAGGACACTTCGGCTCCGACATCAAGGAACGGTACATGCTGCGACGCCTCACCCTGCACCGGCGCTGTCGGGAGCTCGCCGAACAGGTCAGCTTTCCCCACCCGTTCTCCATCCCGGCCTTCCGCGACCACATCGCCGCCCAGCGCGGAAGACCGCTCCACCTCCACGCCCTGCCGCTCGAAGCCGCGGCGGCCGGCACCTGCGGCCTGTGGCTCGCGACGGCCATCGACGACCACGTCTTCTACGAGCAGAACACCTCGACGCTCCATCAGGAACACATCGTGCTACACGAGTTCGGCCACATGCTCTTCGACCATCATTCGGTGACGGACCGAGCCGGCGGCGGCCACGACGACCTGCGCGCGGTCCTGCCCGACCTCGACCCGCGCCTGATACGACGCCTCCTCGGGCGCACCAACTACTCCGCCCTCCAGGAACGTGAGGCCGAACTGCTCGCCAGCCTCATACGCACCCACGCGGACCAACCGCTGCGGCGCGAAGGACACGGCCCGCTCGCCAGTCTCGGGGCGGCCCTCGGGGTCGGGTACCCCAGGTGCTGACCGCGTTCGGAGCATGGCTCACGTACCCGAGCTGCCTCTGCCTCTGCCTCGCCGTACTGCTCCGCTCCGCGCCGTCCCTGCGCGACGCGGACCAGCGCGGCCTGTGGCTGGCCGTGACCACGGCCGGCATGGCGATGACGCTGGACCTGCCCGCCGTCACCCACTTCGTCATGGGCCTCGTCGGCACCGACCACCTCGTCGACCTGACGAAGAACCTGATCGGGGTGGTGTCGGCCGGCGCGGTGCTGTACTTCGTGTCCGCCCCCAGCGGCAGCCGCCGGCTCCGCGTCGGCCTCTGTGTCGCCATCGGCGCGATCCTGGTCACCCTGCTGCTCAGCGACCTCTCCGCGCCACCGCATCCGTCACACACCATCACCGCCGCCGGGGGCCCCTTGCCCTCCTTCGGCTACTGGCTGATCCTCATCGCGACCCACGTGGTGGCCAACATCATCTGCGTGATCGTCTGCTGCTGGTACGGGATGCGCACGGACGACCGCCCCCTCGCCGCGGCGCTCTGGCTGTTCGCCACGGGGACCGCGCTCGCCGCGCTCTTCTGGATCGGCCGCCTGCTCCGGCTCGCGCTGGACGTGACCTGGGCCATGCCGTACCTGCCGCTCCTGATCAACCTGCACGCGCTGTTCCGTGCGGCCGCCATCCTCGTCCCGCTCGCCGTCGCGGCCCGAGGCGCCCTGGCCGACGCCCGCACGGTGTGGCGCCTCTGGCCCCTGTGGCGCGAACTGGCCGGCGCGGTCCCTCACGTCGTGTTGACCACGCGGCGCACGAGGCTCGTGGAACTCCTCTGGCCGCCGGTCCCGCACAGACTGCTCGCCTACCGCAAGGTCATCGAGATCCGGGACGCCATGCTGGAACTGGAACACTACGTCCCACCCGGCATCGCGCCGCTCGCCCGGGACCACGTCCGCGCGCTGGGCCTCACCGCCGCCCGGGCCGACGCGACCGTCCTGGCCTGCGTGGTGAAGGAGGCCCGCCACGCCAAGCTCGCGGGCCGCCCCTGGCGTCAGTCCCCTGAAGAATCGTTCACTCAGGGAGGGCCGGGCCTGGACCACGCGACCACTCTCACGGCGGAGAAGACCCACCTGATCGAGCTGGCCCAGGCCTACACCTCCGCTCCGGTCCGCTCGTTCATCCCCCGCACGAGCGATGGCGGCGGCTGAGACCGGGTGGCGGACCGGGGCGTCAGCTCCCCTCGGTCTCGAAGGCGCGCAGCAGGTCGGCGGCGACGCTCACGGCAATGGTCGCGGGTTCCTTGCCGGTGATGTCGGGCAGCCCGATCGGGGTCTTGATCCGGGCGATGGCGGCCTCGTCGTGTCCGCCCTCGGTGGCGAGGAGCTTGCGGAAGCGGACCCACTTGGCCGCCGACCCGATCAGCCCGATGGAGCCGAGGTGGGCCGTGCGCAAGGCGGCGTCGCACAGCGCCGCGTCCTCGGCGTGATCATGGGTCATGACCAGGATGTGGGTGCCGTGCGGCAGCTCCGCCAGCACCTCCTCGGGCAGCAGCGGCGTGTGATGCACGTGCACCTGCGCCACCGCGTCCGCCAGCACGTCGAGCCGTTCCGGGGTGAGGAGATCGGACCGGGAGTCGACCAGATGGAGGTCGAGGTCCTGACGTGCCAGGATGCGCGCCAGTTCCAGCCCGACGTGCCCGACCCCGAAGATCGCCACCGCCCGTACCACCGGCAGCGGTTCGAGCAGCACCGAGACCGTGCCGCCGCAGCACTGCACGCCGTGCCGGTTGGTCACCTTGTCGTTCAGGGCGAAGTCGAGCAGCTCCGGCTCCGGCGCGGACGCGGCGATCATCTCCCGGGCCCGGTCGATCGCGACGGCCTCGACGTTGCCGCCACCGATCGAGCCCCACGTCCCGGTCCGGCCCACGACGAGCTTCGCACCGGCGTCGCGCGGGGCATGGCCGCGTACGGTCGCGACGGTCACGAGTACGCCGGGTTCCCGGCGGGCCCGCAACCGCGCGACCGCGGCGACCCACGTCATGTCAGGCATTGCTCAAAGCGGTCGCGTCGGCGGGGACCTCGCTGCCCTTGCCGCCACCGCGGGCCGCTTCGATCGCCCAGTACACCGCCTCCGGCGTCGCGGGTGAGGCCAGCTCGACGCCGACCCCGCCCGGCCCGAACGCGGCGGCGGCCTGCCGCAACGCCTCCCGTACCGAGAACGCCAGCATCAGCGGAGGCTCACCCACCGCCTTGGACCCGTACACCGCGCCCTCCTCGGTGGCGTTCTCCAGCAGCGTGACGTTGAACTCCTCGGGCATTTCCGAGAAGCTCGGCAGCTTGTAGGTGCTCGCGGCCTGCGTCAGCAGCCGGCCGCGGTGGGGCCCGTCACCGGTGTCCCAGCGCATGTCCTCAAGCGTCAGCCAGCCCGCGCCCTGCACGAAACCACCTTCGACCTGCCCGATGTCGATCATCGGGGACAGGCTGTCGCCGACGTCGTGCACGATGTCCACCCGCCGGATGCGGTACGCGCCGGTGAAGCCGTCCACCTCCACCTCGGCCGCGGCGGCGCCGTGGGCGAAGTACTTGAACGGCGAGCCCCTGAACGTCTTCGCGTCCCAGTGCAGACCCTCGGTCCGGTAGAAACCGGCCGCCGACAACTGGACCCGCTGGAAGTACGCGGTGCGCACCAGGTCGTCCCAGGCCAGCTCCTTGTCGCCGCCGAGCCCGCGCGCGACGCCCTCGACGATGCGCACGTCCGAGGCGTGCGTGCCCAACTGGGTGGCGGCCACCTGGAGCAGCCGGTCACGCAACTGCTCGCAGGCGTTCTTCACCGCCGCGCCGTTGAGGTCCGCCCCGGCACTGGCGGCGGTGGCGGAGGTGTTGGGCACCTTGTCGGTCCGGGTCGGGGCGAGGCGCACCTTGTGCAGCGGGATGCCCAGGGTGGTCGCGGCCACCTGGAGCATCTTGGTGTGCAGCCCCTGGCCCATCTCGGTGCCGCCGTGGTTGATCAGGACGGAGCCGTCCTTGTAGATCAGCACCAGCGCGCCGCCCTGGTTGAAGGCGGTGAGGTTGAACGAGATGCCGAACTTGAGGCCGGTGACCGCGAGTCCCCGCTTGGTGTGCGGGTGCGCCGCGTTGAAGGCGGCGATCTCGCGCTTGCGGTCGGCGATGCCGGCGTTTTCCTGAACCTGCTGCCAGACGGCGGAGATCCGTTCGGGCCGGAGGACCGGCTGTCCGTACGGCGTGCACTGACCCTTCCGGTAGAAGTTGCGCTCCCGCAGCTCCATCGGATCCAGGCCGAGCAGCGGCGCGCACCGGCCCATGATGTCCTCGATCACCAGCATGCCCTGGGGACCGCCGAAGCCGCGGAAGGCGGTGTTGGAGACCTTGTTGGTCCTGGCGATGCGACCGGCGACGCGTGCGTGGGGAATCCAGTACGTGTTGTCGATGTGGCACAGCGCGCGGGCCACGACGGGCTCGGACAGGTCCAGGCTCCACCCACCGTCCGCGGTCAGGGTGGCGTCCAGGGCCTGGATGCGGCCTTCGGTATCGAAGCCGATCTTCCACTGGGCGTGGAACCCGTGCCGCTTGCCCGACATCGTCAGGTCCTGCGTCCGGTTGAGCCGCACCCGGACCGGCCTGCCGGTCAGCCTGGCGCCCAGCGCGGCGATGGCGGCGAACCCGTGCGGCTGCATCTCCTTGCCGCCGAAGCCGCCACCCATCCGCAGGCACTGCACGGTCACCTCGTGGCTGTGCAGACCGAGCACGTGCGCGACGATCTCCTGGGTCTCCGACGGGTGCTGCGTGCTGCTCTGGACGAACACCTGCCCGGCCTCGTCGACCTGGGCCAGCGCCGCGTGCGTCTCCAGGTAGAAGTGCTCCTGATCGGAGAACTGCAACTCGCCCGTGAACACGTGCGCGGAGTCGGTGAAGCCGGCGTCGACGTCGCCGGTCAGCATCACGGGCCGGGCGCCGTGGAAGCTGCCCGCCGCCATGGCGTCCCGCAGCGTGACGATGGAGGGCAGTTCGTCGAGCTCCACCTCGACGGCCGCCGCACCGAGCCGGGCCGCCTCCAGGGTCTCGCCGAGCACCCAGGCGACCGCGTGGCCGTGGAACATGACCTCGTCGGGGAACAGCGGTTCGTCGTGCTTCATGCCGGCGTCGTTGACACCGGGCACGTCGGCACCGGTCAGCACCCGGACCACCCCCGGCACGGCGAGCGCGGGCTCGGTGCGCAGCGCGGTGATCCGGCCATGGGCCTTCATGACTTGCACCGGGTAGGCGTGCAGCACGTCCTTGGTCCGCTGGACCAGGTCATCGGTGTAGAGCGCGGCGCCGGTGACGTGCTGGACGGCGCTCTCGTGCGGCACCGGGAGGCCGACGACGGGCTTCTCGGGACGTTGGGACAACTGGCTCATGACGACACCGCCTCGGTGGTCTGCGCGTACAGCTTCAACAGGCTCTGGCCGAGCATCGCGGAGCGGTAGAGGGAGCTGGCGCGATGGTCGTCCATCGGCGTGCCCTCGCCCCGCAGCACCCGCGCCGCCGCCTCGACGGTCTCCGCCGACCAGGCCCTGCCCTCCAGGGCCGCCTCGGTGGCGAGCGCGCGGATCGGGGTGGCGGCCACACCGCCCAGGCCGATGCGTGCCTTGCGCACCGTCCCGTCCTCGATGTCGAGCGCGAAACCGACGGCCACGCTGGAGATGTCGTCGAAACGACGCTTGGCGATCTTGTGGAAGGCAGTGACCGGCGACAGCGGCAGCGGGACACGCACCGCGCGGATCAGCTCGCCGGGGCGGCGCACGCTCTGCCGGTAGCCGGTGAAGTAGTCCGCCAGCGGGACCTCGCGCTCACCGTCGGCGTCGGCGAGCACCACCGACGCCTCCAGTGCGAGCAGCACCGGCGGGCTGTCACCGATGGGGGAGCCGGTACCCAGGTTGCCGCCGAGGGTCGCACCGTTGCGGATGAGCCGGGAGGCGAACTGCGGGAACAGCTCGGCCAGCAGCGGGACTCGGCCGTCGAGGCGGCGTTCGATCTCGGTGAGCGTCAGCGCGGCCCCGATCTCGATGCGGTCGTCCTCGACGCGCAGCTCCCGCAGTTCGGGCAGCCGGTCGATCGCCACCACGCAATCCGCCCGGCGGGAGCGGATGTTCACCTCCACGCCCCAGTCGGTGGAGCCGGCGACCACCACCGCGTCGGGCCGCTCGCGCAGCAACCGCAGCGTTTCGGCCAGGGTGTTCCTCCGCAGGAACGCGCTGTCGCCGTGGGCGTATTCGGTGGCGACCGGTGCGGGCGGTGCCTGCTCCCGACGCCGCGCCAGCGGGTCGTCGTCGGTGGGATCCCCGACGGCGAACGCGGCATCGCGGATCGGGCGGTAACCGGTGCAGCGGCACAGGTTCCCGCTCAGCGCGTGCAGGTCGAAACCGTTCGGACCGTGCTCGGCGTCGGCGCTGCCGGCCGAGTCCGCGTCCGGGCCCGTGTGCGCGCAGCGGTCGGGCCGGTAGTACTCGGCGGCCATGCTGCAAATGAACCCCGGTGTGCAGTAACCGCATTGGGAACCGCCGCGGACCGCCATCTCCTCCTGCACCGGGTGCAGGGTGGGCGGCGTGCCGGGGGCACCGGCGGTGGCGAGACCCTCGGAGGTGACGATCTCCTGGCCGTCGAGCGCCGCGACCGGGACCAGACAGGCGTTGACCGCGACCCAGTCGGTGGGCTTGTTCACCCCAGGACGGGCCACCAGGACCGAACAGGCGCCGCATTCACCCTCGGCGCAGCCCTCCTTGGTACCGGTCAGGCCACGCTCCCGCAGGAAGTCCAGCACCGTGGTGTGCGGCGCGGCCGGTGAAATCGGTGCTTCTTTCCCATTGACCGTGACCCGTGCCCCTACCATGACAAACCTTCGTTCCGGTGCGTGACGGGTCGATGCATCATGTTCGCCAATTCCAGGCAGCTTTCTGTGTTCAGACGCGCCACGTCGGACAGGCGGGCGCGGAACGGCACGCGACAGCGGCGTGCCGGAAGATGAGGGGGAAACCCGGTGTGTGCCACGACGGGCACATCACAACGGCGTGCTCAGCAGCCGTGCGCGATCCGACCCGGAACCCAGACCGTGCACTGGGCGAGGCGACCGAGATCAGAGCTGGTGTACATCCGCTGGTCGCCTCCTTTCGGTGGTCATGGGTCGGCGTCCACGGCAAAGTAGTGGCCGGGACCACGGAGGTCAAGAGGTCGCCGCTTGTACGATGCCCCCGCGTCGTGCTCGACGCACCTCGCGCACAGGGGCGGTCCGGCGGAGGCCACCACCCCCGTCGGTGGGATGTCGCGACATGTGGGAGCGTTGGCGGGTGAGTGAGAGTACGACGAACATCCTGCAATACCGCTCCGACGGGCCGGAAGAGGCACCGGTCCTGGTCCTGGGGCCGTCCCTCGGTACCACCTGGCACATGTGGGACCGGCAGATACCCGAGCTCGTCCGTCAGTGGCGGGTCATCCGCTTCGACCTGCCCGGCCACGGCGGCGCCCCCGCCCACCCCGCGACCTCCGTCGGAGAGCTCACCGACCGGCTCCTGGCCACCCTCGACGAGCTGGGCGTCCAGCGCTTCGGGTACGTCGGGTGCTCGATCGGCGGTGCCATCGGCACCGATCTGGCGCTGCGCGCCCCGCACCGGCTCGCGTCGCTGGCCCTGATCGCCTCCTCACCCCGCTTCGGCACCGCCGACGAGTTCCGCCAGCGCGGCGTGATCGTCCGCACCAACGGCCTCGACCCGATGGCCCGCACCGCGCCCGAGCGCTGGTTCACGCCCGGCTTCGCCGCCGCCCAGCCCGCCATCGTCGAGTGGGCCGTGCAGATGGTCCGCACGACGGACGCCGGCTGTTACGTCGCCGCCTGCGAGGCCCTCGCCGCGTTCGACGTACGCGCCGACCTCGGCCGCGTGGGCGTCCCCACCCTCGTCCTGGTCGGCTCCGAGGACCGCGTCACCGGGCCCGCCGAGGCCCGCCACCTGGTGGCCGGCATCCCCGACGCCCGCCTCGCCGTGGTGCCGGGCGCGTCGCACCTGGCGCCCGTGGAGCAGCCCGCGGCGGTCACCGACCTCCTCGTACGGCACTTCTCGACCTCGTGGCAGGCTGTGTCCGATTCGACGACGGGGATGACCGCCCTCGCGGCGCCGCCCGTGATCCCGGCCATCGCCGCCCCCGCCGCCGCGCATCCCGCCCCGCCCGCCCCGGTCCCGCCCGTGGCGCCCGCCGACCCCGCCGCGCCGGGAGTCGCGCCCGCACCCGCCGCCGTCCCGCCCGGCACCGTCCCGCCCGCCGCCGTCCCGCCCGGCGTGCCCTCGGCCGCCGTGCCGTCCGCCGCCGTCCCGCCCGGTACCGTCCCCTCCGTCGCCGTCCACGTTGCCGGCCCCGCCGCGCCCGTGACCGTGCCGGCCGGGCGGCCCGACCCGTACGACGCGGGGATGAAGGTACGGCGCGAGGTCCTGGGCGACGCCCACGTCGACCGCGCCATGTCCGCCGCCGACGACTTCACCGGCGACTTCCAGGAGCTGATCACCCGCTACGCCTGGGGCGAGGTGTGGACCCGCGACGGCCTGGACCGCCGCATGCGCAGCGCCGTCACCATGACCGCGCTGGTCGCCGGCGGGCACCTCGACGAGCTCGCCTTCCACACCCGCGCCGCCCTCCGCAACGGCCTGTCGCCCGCCGAGATCAGGGAAGTACTGCTCCAGACGGCGATCTACTGCGGCGTCCCGGCCGCGAACTCGGCGTTCAAGGTCGCCCAGAAGGTGATCCTGGAGGAGACCACACCGGAAGTCTGACCCACCGGGGAGGATGCGTCCATGAAGCTGATCAAGAAGTCCCACGCGTGCGTCCGGCTGGAGAAGGGCGGGCGCACGCTCGTCGTCGACCCCGGCGGGTTCAGCGAACAGGACGCGGCGCTCGGCGCCGACGCCCTCCTCGTCACCCACGAGCACCCCGACCACTTCGACGAGGGACGGCTGCGCGCCGCCCTGGAGGCGAACCCGGGCGCCGAGATCTGGACGCTGCGCAGCGTCGCGGAGAAGATCTCGGCGGCCTTCCCCGGCCGGGTCCACACGGTGGGCCACGGCGACACGTTCACCGCGGCCGGGTTCGACGTCCAGGTGCACGGCGAACTGCACGCCGTGATCCACCCGGACATCCCCCGGATCACCAACATCGGGTTCCTGGTCGACGGGTCCGTGTTCCACCCCGGTGACGCGCTCACCGTCCCGGACCACCCCGTCGAGACGCTGATGCTCCCGGTGATGGCGCCGTGGAGCAAGATCTCCGAGGTGATCGACTACGTGCGCGAGGTCAAGCCGCGGCGCGCCATCGACATCCACGACGCGCTGCTGACCGACCTCGCCCGGCCGATCTACGACCGCCAGATCGGCGCTCTGGGCGGCACCGACCACGGCCGGCTGACGCCCGGCGACGCGACGCAGGTCTGACTGTCAGAGGCCCCCGTTAGGCTGTGGGGCATGCGCATCGCCACCTGGAACGTCAATTCGATCACCGCCCGTCTGCCCCGGCTGCTGGCCTGGCTGGAGAGCAGCGGCACGGACGTGCTGTGCATCCAGGAGACCAAGTGCACCGCGGACCAGTTCCCCACCGACGAGCTGCGCGAGCTGGGGTACGCGTCGTCGGTGCACGCCACCGGCCGGTGGAACGGCGTGGCCCTGGTCTCCCGGGTCGGCCTGGAGGACGTGGTGCACGGTCTGCCGGGCGGGCCGGAGTACGACGGCGTGGCCGAGCCGCGGGCCATCTCCGCGACCTGCGGCCCGGCCCGCGTCTGGTCGGTGTACGTGCCGAACGGCCGTGAGGTCGCCCACGACCACTACGCCTACAAGCTGCGCTGGCTGGAGGCGCTCAAGGACGCGGTCGCCGAGGACGCGGCGGGCACCCGCCCCTTCGCGGTGCTCGGCGACTTCAACATCGCGCCGACCGACGACGACGTCTTCGACCGCGCCTTCTTCGAGGGCTCCACGCACGTCACCGAGCCCGAGCGCGCCGCCCTCGCCGGGCTGCGCGACACCGGGCTCACCGACGTGGTGCCGCGCCCGCTGAAGTACGACCACCCGTTCACGTACTGGGACTACCGCCAGCTCTGCTTCCCCAAGAACCGGGGCATGCGCATCGACCTGGTGTACGGCAACAAGCCGTTCGCCGACGCGGTCAAGGACGCCTACGTCGACCGCGAGGAGCGCAAGGGCAAGGGCGCCTCCGACCACGCCCCGGTCGTCGTCGACCTCGACGTCTAGGCCGCGTCCGCAGTGCCGGCCCGCCTGCGACCGGCACATCCCCCGCACACGTCCCACGCCGCCCGGGCCCGCCCCTTCGGGCGGACGGCGCCACTTTGCGGACACTCCCTGGCGCGCGCCCTGTAGTGCGTCCGGCGGGTTGGGTGCGACGCTGGGCGGTATGAACATCCCTTTCCTGGACGCCTGGCGTAGACGGCACGGCGGCGGGCACGCCGCCTCGGCGGTGGAGCGCGACCCGGAGGGCGTGGCGGACATGCTCGCCGAGTGCGACCTGCTGCGCTCCCGGGTCCAGGAGTACGGGGTCCAACTGGATGACACACCCCGGTCCTTGGAGGCGATCGACCAGCTCCCCCCGCGCTGGCGGGACGACCCCGAGGAGCTGCCCTGGCTGGGCAACGACGCCGGCCTGTACCTCGGTACGGTCATCGTACGAACGGTCCCGGGCGCGCAGTGGCACCTGACGCCCGGCGGTCACCCGGTCGTCCGGCTGGTCTCGGGCCGGGAGATCCATGTCGTCGAGGCCGGTCTGGAGTGGGCGATCAGCGGTTCTCCGGAGCTCTCCCAGGTGTACGCGGAGGCCGCCGAGGGGTAGCCCGGGTTAGGTGGTAAATACGGCTTATGCCCCCTTTATGCGTGTCGGGGGCGTGAAGTCCCTTTTCGAGCTGGATAGTTTGCGCTGACCTCGACACAGCCAGAATGGGGCAGGGCAGCGTATGGCCGTCGATCCGTTGATCGAGCTGCGTGAGTCAACCAGTACTACGGGAAGTTGCACGTCCTTCAACACATCAACCTCACCGTCGGCCGCGGCGAGGTCGTGGTCGTCATCGGCCCCTCCGGATCGGGCGGTCCCCGGACCGAGGCCGTGGATGTCGGACCGGCCGTAACAGGGACGCTGCTGCCGGGGTCCCTCCGCGCCGAGACAGGACACGGAGGGAACGCGGCGGCGAGTCGGGGTGCCGGCAGACCCGATGGGCCAGGCCCGCCCGGCAGCGGCCGGAGATCACTTCTCGCGCAGCGGGACCGACACGTAGGACGGGTCGGACGGGGGCGAGGAGAAGGTCAGCCGCGCGCCGGACGGGTTGTGCTCGATGTACAGCGGGTCGACGGTGTCGACGACCAGGGCGAGCCGGTGGCCGGCCGGGACGTCGTAGGCGGTGGAGAACAGCTCCAGGTCCACGGCGAACGGCCGGCCCGGCGTCTTGCCGTGGAAGGTGTACGGCGCGTTGCTCACCAGCTTGCCGACGCCGAGCGGGCCCACGTCGTAGAGGTACGCGACGAGGGTGCCGCTCGATTCCGTGCTGGTGACCGTGGTGTGCAGCTTCGCCGTGCCCCGGACGCGCTGGACGGAGTCGTACCGCTCGGACTGCCAGACGGCCGCGAAGGACCGGGGGAGCAGCGGGATGGAAGCCATGGGCGGCAGTCTGAGGAACTGGTCGAGGGCGTTGGAGAGCATGATGGTGCCGCCGTTGGCACCCGAGTCGACGTTGGCGTACACCTGCCGCGTGTCGGCGAGGGCGATCTTCCGCTGGGTGGCGCCGACCGACTTCCAGTCGGGGTAGCCCTCGTAGCCGCTGGTGGAGCGGGACTTGAGCTGGACCGGCTGCTCGCGGTCGATGCCGTTGTCGGCGCCCTTGAGGTGGTGGTCGAACCAGCGGTGGGCGTTGGTCCACGTGTCGTTGGGCAGGCCGAGCAGGCCGGTCGCCTCGGCGGTGGCGTGGTCGCCGGGGTGGAACTCCAGGCGCTTGGGGCCGGTGAGCTTCTCGTAGAAGGAGGCGTACTGGTTGGGCGGGAAGATGGTGTCGCCCCAGGCGTTGCCGAGCATGATGGCGGCGCCGCCCGCGTTGATGCGGTCCAGCGCGAAGGCGGGGGAGCGCTTGGCGCCCCACGCGATCATCTCCTCCTCCTTGTCCAGGTTGGAGGCGAGGAAGTCCTTGAGGGTCTGCTGGAGTTCGGGGCTCGGGCGGCCGGTGAGGTAGCCGGTGCCGCCGAGCATCGCGGCGGCCTGGAGGTGCTGCGTACGGCCGCTGTAGATGGAGTCGATGAGGTCGGCCCAGCCGCTCATCGCGACGACGGCCTTGATGCGCTTGTCGTGCCCGGCGGCGAGCAGGCTGATGCCCGCGCCGTAGCTGACGCCCGCCATGCCGATCCGCTCGGGGTCGGCGGGGGTGTTGGCCAGCGCCCAGTCGATGACCTTGGAGGCGTCGGCGACGTCCGGCGGGCCGGCGACCTCGATGTGGCCGCCGGACTGCCAGAAGCCGCGGGAGTTGTAGCTGACGACCACGTAGCCGGAGTCGGCGAGCTTACGGGCCTGGGCGAGGTACTCGACCTGCGGCATGGACCAGCTCGTCGGCAGCACGATCACCGGGTAGCGGCGGCCTTTGTCGGAGTCCGCCGGGGTGACGACGTTGGCCTTGAGGACGGTGCCGCCGTCGCCGGTGATGTCGACGAACCGTATACCGGGCGGCCCCGTGGGCGTGGCCGCCGCGGTGGGGGCGAGACCGAGGGCCGTTCCCGCCACCAGGGCGACGGAAACGGCTCCGGTCGTCGTCGTGCGCACGGTTGTACGCATGGCAGTGCGTGGCTTTCCCACGGTTCGTTCCCCCATCGCTGGTCAACGCTTGAAAGGTGAACCGCAGGAAAGCACGGGTCGCTTACCGGAGGTAACCCGTCGGTAAGTTACGCCCCGGTAACGATTATTGGACGTCGCGTCAACACGGTGAGCGTGTCAGCGCGATCTGCGCGTCAGCGCAAGGCGCTCTTGGCCTGCCAGTCCGCCCAGGACAGGTTCCACTCGCCATAGCCGTTGTTCAGCGCCTGCGTGCCCTTGGCGTCGGCGCCGTCCACCTCGAACGGGTCGCCGACCTGCACCTGGTCGTACACCCACCTGGCGTCCGGGGTGTCCATGCCGATGCAGCCGGAGCTCTTGTTGGCGTTGCCCATGTACGCGGCGTTCCAGGGCGCCGCGTGCGCGTACATCCCGGACCAGGTCAGGCGCATCGAGTAGTCGACCATCTTGTCGTACGCGTCACCCAGGCCGACCGTCTCGGAGCGCATGTTGATCGTGCCCTCCTTGGACATCAGCACGGTCTTCCCCCGCCAGGACGCCTTCTCGCCGCCCGGCGTGCCGCCCGACATCGGGATGTCCTTGACCTCCTGGCCGTCCCGCAGCAGCTTCAGCCTGTGGTTGTCGAGATCGACCTTGACGAGCTGGTTCTTGCCTATGGTCATGGTGGTCGCGTAGTCCCGGACGAACCAGCCGCCGGACTCGCCCGAGTCGATCCCGTTCAGCTCGGCCTGGAGGGTGACCTTGGTGCCCGGCTTCCAGTACTCCTTGGGCCGCCAGTCCACCCGGTCCTTGCCCGACCAGTCCCGCATCCAGCCCCAGGAGCCGGTCGTGTTGTTCGACGTCGTCACCTTCAGGTGCTTCTCGACCTCGGCCTTGTTCTTCACCGGGTGGTCGAAGACGATCGACAGCGGGTGGGCGATGCCGACCGTGCTGTTCTTGCCGGGCGCCAGCGTGAGCTTGTTCACCTTGTCGGGCGCCGCCGTGGCGAAATCGGCCTTGGCGGTGCCGCCGTCCGCGGAGCGCGCCTCGACGGTGTAGCTCGTGCCGGGTGCGGCCTTGCGGGTCGAGGTCCAGGTCCGGCCGTCGGCCGAGACGGTGCCGGCGAGCGTGGCGCCCTTGGAGTCGGTCACGGTGACCTGCTGGAGCTTGCCCTCGGCGAGGGTCACCCGCACCGGCTCGCCCGCCTTGGCCTGCTTGCCGGACAGGTTCACCGAGATCCGGGTGTCCGGCTTGGCGCCCTTGCCGTCGGCCTTCGCGGTGCCCGAACCGCCCGAGCACGCGGTCAGGGCGGCCGCGGCGAGGACCGCGGTGCCGGTGAGGGCGGCGGTGCGGAAGGGGCTGCGCGGGCGTGTGCGGCTCAACTGGAAAACCTCCGATGCGTTCCTTGCGTCCCTCCGTGAGAGGGCGATCGGAGGCGCCGGGTTGCCTGTGCGGTGCCGGAAATTTCCGCCCGTGCCGGATTGGCTACGCCGCCGCCTCCGAGGGCGTCCGCGCCGCCCCTGTCACATCCGCGACCAGCTCGACGACATCGGGCCCGTACGCCTCGGAGTTCACCACCTTCAGCAGCAGCACGAACGAACCGTCGGTCCCGTACTTCCGGGCGAGCTTCTCCTGGTGCCGGGCCAGGTAACGGGTGGCCGCCTGGTTGGTTATGGCCCGCTGGCCGCAGAAGAGGAACACCGGCCGGGCGCCCTCACCGGCGGTGAGCCTGGCGAGGATGACGTACTCGGACGAACCCGTGTCCTGCCGGTAGCGCTCGGCGCCGATCGTGAACGCGCCGCGGTCGGGACCCGGCTCCACGTCCACGTTGACGTCGACGCCCGGCAGCAGGGTGGCCAGGTGCGCGGCCATCCGCCGGTTGGAGTACGGCCCGCCCAGGCAGAACTCGGTGCGCTCGCCGAAGCCCTGGTGGGAGGCGTCGTGCGGCACGATCCGCGCGTGCGCGCCGCAGTCCTTGATGAGGGCCGCCAGTTCGAGCAGGGCGAAGACGTCGTAGCGGCGGACAGCCCCGTCGCTTCCCGCGTCGCGGTTGACCACCAGCAGGCACTCGGCGTTCCCCGGCAGCCCGAAGAAGGCCTGCTTGCGGCGGAGCTTGCGGCGCCACAGGGTGGTGCGGGCGATCCAGCCGAGCGACGCGCTGACCCCGGTGGCGATGACGCCGAGCACGATGTTGAGCAGGTCTTCATACATGGGCGCGCATGGTAGCGGGGGAGCGGAACGCTGTCCGAGGCGGTCCTGGCGAGGGGCTGCCCGCGAAGTTAGGCTGCCCGGACGGTCGTTGACTGGAGGTACGGATGCGTCGGTCCCACGTACGTAACGTCTCACTCGCCGCTGTCGCCGCCACGGTCCTCTCGGTCGGTGCGGCGGCGCCACCCACGGAACGGACGACGCCCGTCAAGGAACCGGTGGCGGTGGGGTACGGCGGCGCCGTCGCGAGCGTGGACCCGGACGCGTCGGCCGCCGGCATCGAGGTGCTGCGGCGGGGCGGCAACGCCGTGGACGCGGCGGTCGCGACGGCCGCGGCGCTCGGCGTCACCGAGCCGTACTCGGCGGGCATCGGCGGTGGCGGTTACTTCGTGTACTACAACGCCAAGACGCGCAAGGTGCACACCATCGACGGCCGCGAGACGGCGCCGTTGTCGGCGGACGAGTCGCTGTTCCTCGGCGAGGACGGCAAGCCCCTCCCCTTCGAGGAGGCCATGACCAGCGGGCTGAGCGTCGGTACGCCGGGCACGCCCGCCACGTGGGACGCCGCGCTCGACGCGTGGGGCAGCAAGTCGCTGCGGGACCTGCTCAAGCCGGCCGAGCGGCTGGCGCGGGACGGCTTCACCGTGGACGCCACGTTCCGGGCGCAGACCGCCGCCAACGAGGCCCGGTTCCGGGACTTCCCGGCCTCCGCCGAGCTGTTCCTGCCCGGCGGGCGACTGCCCGTCGTCGGGTCGGTCCTCAAGAACCCCGACCTGGCACGCACCTACGACCAACTGGGCCGCCACGGGGCCGGGGCGCTGTACCGGGGCGAGCTCGCCCGCGACATCGTCCGCACCGTCCAGGACCCGCCCGTCCGCGCGGGCGCCACCCGCAACGTCCGCTCCGGCGACCTGACACCGCGTGACCTGGCGGTGTACGAGACGAAGTGGCAGCGCCCCACGAAGATGTCGTACCGGGGCCTGGACGTCTACGGCATGGCACCGTCGTCGTCGGGCGGTACCACCGTGGGCGAGGCGCTGAACATCCTGGAGCGCACCGACCTGTCGTCCCTGTCCAAGGCGGGGTACCTGCACCGGTTCATCGAGGCGAGCCGCGTCTCCTTCGCCGACCGGGGCCGCTGGGTCGGCGACCCGGCCTTCGAGGACGTCCCGGTCAAGGGCCTGCTCTCGCAGCGGTTCGCCGACTCCCGGGAGTGCCTGATCCGCGACGACGCCGTCCTCAAGAGCCCGCTGGCCCCCGGCGACCCGCGCGATCCGCGGCCGTGCGCGACGGGCGGGACGGCGGCGCCGACGACGTACGAGGGCGAGAACACCACCCACCTGACGGCGTCCGACAAGTGGGGCAACGTCGTCGCCTACACCCTGACCATCGAGTCGACCGGCGGCAGCGGCATCACCGTGCCGGGGCGGGGCTTCCTGCTCAACAACGAGCTGACCGACTTCTCCTTCGCCCCGGCCAACCCGGCCGTCCACGACCCGAACCTCCCCGGCCCCGGCAAGCGCCCCCGCTCCTCCATGTCGCCCACGATCGTCCTGGACCACCACGCCCGCCCGGTCCTCGCCCTGGGCTCCCCGGGCGGCGCGACCATCATCACGACCGTGCTCCAGACCCTGACGGGCGTCGTCGACCGTGACCTGCCCCTCGTCGAGGCCATCGCCGCCCCCCGCGCCAGCCAGCGCAACCAGCCCACCACGGAACTCGAACCGGCGCTCTACAACAGCCCGTTGCGCGCCGAGCTCGAAGCCCTGGGCCACGCCTTCCGCCAGAACCCCGAGATCGGCGCCGCCACCGGCATCCAGCGCCTCCCCGACGGCCGCTGGCTCGCCGCCGCCGAGAAGACCCGCCGCGGCGGCGGTTCGGCGATGGTGGTCCACCCGGCCGGGCGGCCGTAGGACCGCGGACAGGCGCGCCCGGCCGGCTCAGCGGGTCAGCACGTACCAGTCGGGCGAGTCCGGGTCGCCGTACTCGTGGTTGAGCTTCGGCCGGGCGGCCGTGCCGCCCAGGGTCCACTCGCCCGGCCAGCAGTCGCCGACGTCGATGGCGACGTGCTGGAGCCAGGGGTTGTCGTCCGGTTCGAACCGCCACGTTCCGGAGCCCTCGCACCGGCCCTCCAGGTCTCCGGTGCGGTCGCCCCGGGTGCCCACGGCGACCGCGCGTCCGTCGGCGTCCAGCCGCAGGGTGCCGCCCCGGCCGTCGCGCCACGTACCGGCGAGGTCCGAGGCGTGCACCCGGGGCGGGGCGTACTCGTCCACCAGCCCGGTCCCGTAGAGCAGGAGGCCCAGGACGATCACGGCGGGCGCCGGCAGCATGCCGACCCCGACGACGGCCCGGTACGGGCGTCCACGGGTGAGGGCCCAGCGCGTCAGCAGCGCCACCGCCGACAGCGCCGCCGTTCCGCACAGCCACGCCCACCACCAGGTGACCGGCCCGCCGCTCGCCGCCGGCCACAGGGCCGGCACGGCCATCCCGCAACCGGCCACCACCGGTACCCACCACCAGGCGTCCCGGCCGGCGCCCTGGCGCCGCCCCGCCCACGCCGTGGCCGACAGCGTCGGCAGGACCGCGAGGAGCGTGACCGCCAGCGCCGCGGGCGGCCCGAAGCAGAACAGGAAGGGAATCGCCAGCAACGCCATACCCGGGCCGTCACTGCGCCTGCGGGTCTCGTGTGCCATCTCCACGAACCCCGCGATCTCCAGGGCGGGAACAGCCAGGACCAGCACGGCCAGCATCGAGACGAGCATCGGCCGCACACTCCACAGGCCGTGCGGGCCCACCGGCGGCCGCTCACTCCGTCGCATCGGCCACGTCCCCCTGTCGCTCCGCACCGCCTCCCCAGCGGGTCGCATCCTCGCACGCGCCGAACGGCCGGGTTCCGGCCGCCCTGGCCGGTCGGCGAAGATGAGGCTGTCAGCACCATGGTCGGCAGTACGAGCAGCGAGGAGCGTCCACGCAGATGGCCACTTCCGGTTCCGGAGCACGGCCGCCCACGATCGCCGACGTGGCCCGGGCCGCGTCCGTGTCGCGGACGACGGTGTCGCACGCCCTGAACGGGATCGGCAAGGTCGACCCCCGGACGCGGGAGCGGATCAAGAAGGTCGCCGCCGAGCTCGGGTACCGGCCCAACCTGCGGGCGCAGCGGCTGCGGCGCGGGGAGGCGAAGGCCATCGCGCTGGCCTCGTCGATGCCGTTCGCGGTGGCCGGCGGGCCGTCGCGGCTGGGGTTCTACATGGAGGTCGCCGCCGCGGCCGCCGAGCGGGCGCTGCTGCACGGGTACGCGCTCGTGCTCGTACCGCCCGTGCGGTCCGGTTCGGCGCTGTACTCGGTGGACATCGACGGCGCCATCGTCGTCGAGCCCGACCGGGACGACGTGGCCGTGGCGCAGTTGCGCGAGCGCGGCCTGCCGTACGTGGCGCTCGGGCGCCCCATGGCGGAGGGGGACGACTCCCCGTATGTCGACCTGCGCGGCGGGCTGGTCGTCGACCTGCTCCTCGCCCACCTCCGCGACCAGGGCGCCCGGCGCCCGGCGCTGCTCATCGGTGCGGGCTCCCGGCACTCGGCCGTCGACGCCCGCGCCGCGTACGAACGCGCCGCCGCCGAGCATGGCTGGGCGCCGGTCGTCGCCACGGCACCCGAACAGGGCGGCGAGCAGGCCGGGTACGACGCCTGCGCCGCCCTGCTCGCCGACCACCCGGACACCGACGCGGTCTGCGCCCTGGTGGACGCCTTCGCCGTCGGCGCCGTCCGGGCGATCCACGACAGCGGCCGCCGCATCCCGGACGACGTCCTGGTCGTCACCCGGTACGACGGGCTGCGCGCCCGCACCTGCGAGCCGCCGCTCACCGCCGTCGACCTGCACCTGGACCGGGCCGCCGCCGACGCCGTGGAGCTGCTGCTCGGCAGGCTGCGCGGCGAGGCCATCCCGTCCGCGGCCGCAGCCCCCGAACCGCACGTCGTTCCCCGGGCCTCCTCGCTGCGGGTCACGGCCCCGGCGTGAGCCCGGAGGGGCCACGCCCCCGCCCCGCCGGGCGTCACCGCCGGGGGCGGGACGTGGCCGCCCGTGGGTCAGAGCCCCAGGATCAGCCCCGCCCCGGAGACCAGCGCGAAGACCAGCACGAACAGCCGCATCCGGCGCGCGTCGAGGCGCTGGTGCACCAGCCGGCTCAGCCACGCGCCGACGGCCAGGGCCGGCAGCAGCGCCGCCGCCCACCCCAACTGCGCCGCGCTGCCCTCGCCCGTGGCGAACAACAGGGCCAGCGAGGCCACTTCACCGACGAGGAAGCAGACCGCGACCGTGGCGCGCAGCTCCGCGGGCGGGCGGTGCTGGTAGACCAGCGCCAGTGGCGGGCCGCCCACGCCCGTCGCCGTCTCCGTCAGCCCGGTGACCACCCCCGCGCCCACATACGCGCCGCGTCCCGGGGTGAACGCGGGCGCGGCCAGGCTCACCACGGCCGCCAGTACCGTCGCCACGCCCACGAAAAGGCCGAGCCGCCGGTCGGGGATCACCCACAGCAGCATCAGCCCGCCCGGGGTGGCCGCCAGTCGCGCCGCCGTGATCCAGCCGGCGCCGCGCAGGTCCAGCGCGGCACGCTCGCGCCACGCGACGTACAGATTGAGCGGGATCATCGACGCCAGCACGAACACCGGTACCAGGCCCGGGTCCAGCAGTCCCGCCACGGGCGCGACGATCAGGGCGAAGCCCAGACCGCTCGCGCCCTGGACGAACGCCGCGACGGCGACCGTGACGGCGAGGACGACGATCGTCTCCGTACTCACGAGCAGGCCGCCCAGGCGTGGCCGGACGTGGGGTGGACGCGGGTCACCGGCGCCCGGAGCATGACCTCCCGGGCCAGTTCGGCTGCCCGCCGCACCAGCGCCCGGCCGTCCCAGTCGGTCGGCCAGCCGCGCCACAGCCGCAGCCGGCCGGCCACGAACACGGCGCTGATCTGGTCGCGGTTGCCGCGCCGTACCAGCTCCCAGGGCAGGTCCCAGGAGAGCGCCGTCTCGGGTGCCGACACGTCGACGAGCAGGAAGTCCGCGGCGGCGCCCTCGGCGACGCGGCCGGTCCGCGCGCCGAGCCCGACCGCGTCCGCGCCGCCCCGGGCGGCCCGGTCCAGCCACGTCCAGCCGGCGCCGCACGACGAGTCGCCGGTCGCCAGCCCGTACGCGAGGCGCTGCGCGAACTCGGCGGCGTCGGCCAGCCGGAACCCGTCGCCCCGCGTGCCGTCCGTCCCCAGCCCGAACCGGACCCCGCGCTCCGCCATCGTCGTCGCAGGGGCCACGGCATTGCCCTTCCAGGCGCTGGCGACCGGGTTGTAGCTGACGGCGGCCCCGCTGTCGGCGAGCAGCGTGACCTCCCGGGGGGTGAGCAGCGTGGCGTGCGCGGCCAGCAACTGCGGCCCCAGGGCGCCCACTTCGTGCAGGTACTCCAAGGGCCGCAGCCCGTGCCGGACGAGTGAGCGCTCCACGCCGGCCAGATGCTCGTTGACGTGGATCTGGACGACCGCGCCCGCCTCGGCTGCCATGTGCGCGGTGCGGCCCAGGGTGTGGGCGGTGGCGGCCTCCGGGACGGACACGGCGAGGGACGGGTGGATCAGCTCCTCGGCGCCGTACCGGGTGAGGTGCTTCTCGGCGTGCGCGAGCACCGTGTCGGTGTCGCCGTCCACGTCGTTGCAGACCAGGCCGAGTACGCAGCGGACGCCGGCGTCCCGCGCGGCGGCGGCCACGGCCTCCACGTCCACCGAGGCGCGGGTGCCCGCCTCGGCGACCGTGGTGAACCCGCCGCGCAGCGATTCGAGGGCGGCCAGTTTCGCCGCCACGTACACCGCCTCCTCGTCCAGGGCGCCTTCGAGCGGCACCCACACGCGGCGGAAGATCTCCGACGGCTCCCCGAAGGCGAGCGCGGCGCCGAAGCTCTGCGTGAGGTGGTGGTGGGCGTCGACGAAGCCGGGCATCAGGACGTGCCCGGGCAGCCGGACGGGCGTGAGGTGCGGGTGTTCCCGCGCAAGCCGTTCGGCCGGTCCGACCGCGCGGAATGTGTCGCCGGCGACGACGGCCGCGTAGTGGTCCCTCAGCCCGTCGGGCGTGAGCACCGCGTCGGGGGCCAGGAGGAGTCCGTCGCCGTCGGCGGTACGGAGGCGGTCGGGGGTCAGGTGGCTCATCGGTCACTTTCGGTACGGGTCAGGGGGCGGTCACCGGTACGGAGGTGGGGGAGGCGGACGTGGTGGAACAGGACGTTCAGGACGGCGGCCGTCACGGCCCCGACGGCGACGCCGCTCTCCAGGAGGATCCGGGCGTTGGGCGGGAAGCCGCCGTACACGCCCGGGATGAGGATGGGCAGCAGCCCCAGGGCCAGGGCGACGGCGCAGATGAAGGTGTTGGTGTGCCGGTCCAGCTCCGCGGCCCGCCCGAGCATCTGCACGCCGAGCACCGTGATGACGGCGAACACCACCATGGCCGTGCCGCCGACGACGGCCGACGGGATGACGCTGATCGCGCGGGTGACGGGGGCCAGGAAGCCGATGACGATCAGGACGACCCCGGCGGCGGCGGTCACGTACCGGCTGCGTACGCCGGTGACGCGGACGATGCCGATGTTCTCGCCGCTGGTCACCATCAGCGGCAGGCCGAAGAAGCCGCCGAACAGGGAGGTGAGCGCGTCGCCCCGGATGGTCTTCGGCACGTCCTGGCGCTTGTCGATGTCCTTGCCGACCGCCTCCGCGTTGATCACGGTCTGGCCGGTGGCCTCCGCCATGGAGGCGAGGCTGTAGAGCATCAGCGGCAGCGCGGCGAGCAGGTTGAACTCGGGCGAACCGAACGGCAGCGCCTGGGGGAGGTTCAGCAGACCGCCCTCGGCTGCCGAGCCGAAGTCGACGCCGCCGAGGAGGAAGGCGAGCACCGTACCGGCGATCAGCCCCAGCATGACGGCCAGTTGCCGCAGCACACCGGTGAACAGCCAGTAGAACGCGACGGTGAAGCCGATCGTCGCCATGCCGAGGAGCAGGTTGGTGGGGTCGGCGAACCCGGGCGTACCGGGCCGGCCCGTGACGAGCACGGCGCCCACCTTCACCAGGTTGACGCCCACGATCACGATCATCGTGCCGATGACCAGGGCGGGGAAGAACGCCAGCAGCCGGGAGAAGACCGGCAGCACCACGAAGTAGAACGCGGCGGTGATGATCACCGCGCCGGTGGCGGTCGGTAGCCCGTGCTGCTCGGCGATGGCCAGGAACAGGATGAGCGGCGCGCCCCCGGGCAACATGACGAACGGCAGCTTGGGCCCGAACTTCCACGGGCCGAGCGACTGGATCAGGGACCCGATGCCGGACAGGATGAACGCGGCTGAGAGCAGGTCGACCGTGAGGCCGGGGTCGAGCCGGAGCGTGGCGCTCATCAGGAAGATCGCCGAGATCGGCGTGGCCGCCATGACCAGCACGTGCTGGATCCCGAAGAGCAGGATCCGGCCGAGCGGCCGGGACTCGTCCACGGGGTGCCTCGACCCGGGAGACCCGGGAGATCCAGAGGACCCGGCAGAGGCGGGAGAGGCGTCGTCGGGCCCGTGCGGGGGAGAGGTCACGGACCCCGGCTGGTCGTCGGTGACGGTGCCGGTGTGGGCTTCGGCGTGGGCGCGGGCGTCGGCGTGCGCGTCGGCGTGTACGGCGGGCTGGGCGGATGCGGGATCCGCGGTGGACCCCGCCGGGGACGGGACGCGGGGCGTGGAGTGGGGACTGGACACGTTCGAGCTCCGTTCGGCTCGCTCCGGGTTTGGCCGCGACCCGCCCGAGACGGGAGCGGAATCGCTGGGGCCAAATCGATTTGGCCGCCAGTATGTGAGTGCCCCGGGGGCGCGTCAAGGGATACGTGCGACGCCGATTGCCGCGTGCATGGCGCACGGGTTCAATGAGAAGAGAGTCCCGGAAGGAGAGGCGATCGTGGTTCTCGTACTGCGCCCCGGCAGGCCGGGTGACGCCCAGGACTGCGGCAGGATCTGCTTCGAGGCCTTCGACGGCATCGCCCGCGAGCACGGGTTCCCGTCCGACATGCCGGGCGCCGAACCGGCCACGGAGATGTTCCGGATGGTGTTCGACCACCCCGGGTTCTACACCGTCGTCGCCGAGCTCGACGGCCGGATCGTGGGCAGCAACTGCCTCGACGAGCGGTCACCCATCGCCGGCATCGGGCCGGTCACCGTCGACCCGGCCGTACAGAACGGCGGAATCGGGCGCCGGCTCATGCTGGACGTCATGCGGCGGACGGCCGAGCGGCAGGCGCCCGGCATCCGGCTGCTCCAGAGCGGCTACCACAGCCGGTCGTTCGCGCTGTACGCCGGACTCGGGTTCGAGTTCCGCGAGACGGTGGCCTGCCTCCAGGGTCCGCCGATCGGCGGGGCCGTGCCCGGCTACGAGGTGCGGGCGGCCACGGACGCGGACCTGGCGGCCTGCAACGACCTGTGCCGGAGGGTCCACGGGGTGGACCGTGGCGGAGAGCTGGCCGACGCGCTCAAGGCGGGCACGGCGAGGGTGACCGAGCACGGCGGCCGGATCACCGGATACGCCACGGACTTGTCCTTCTTCGCCCACGCGGTCGGTGAGACCACCGAGGACGTCCGGGCGCTGATCGCCGCGGCGCCCTCCTTCGGCGGCCCCGGCATCCTCGTACCGGCGCGCGACAGCGCCCTGTTGCAGTGGTGTCTCGCCAACGGGCTCAAGGTGCGGCAGCTCATGAGCCTGATGACCATCGGCCTCTACAGCGAGCCCGCCGGGGCGTACCTGCCCTCGATCCTGTACTGACCGTCCCGGCGGTGGCGCTACGGCGCCGTCAGGACGCGCGGCCCCCGGTCCGTGATCGCGACCGTGTGCTCGACGTGCGCCGCGCGGCTGCCGTCCAGGGTGCGGACCGTCCAGCCGTCCTCGGCCGTGCCGTGGTCGTCGCCACCGCCGGCGATCAGCATCGGCTCGATGGCCAGCACCATGCCGTGGCGCAGCGGCATCCCGCGCCCCGGGCGCCCCTCGTTGGGCACGCCGGGGTCCTCGTGCATGTGCCGCCCCACCCCGTGGCCGCCGAACCCGTCCGGGATGCCGTACCCGGCGGCGCGGCACACGCGGCCGACCGCGTGCGCGATGTCACCGACGCGGTTGCCGACGACCGCCGCCGCGATACCCGCGTCCAGCACCTCGTACGCCGTGTCGATCAGCCGCGTGTCCGCCGGGCGCGCCTGCCCGACGGTGAGGCTGATCGCCGCGTCGCCGGCCCAGCCGTCCAGGACGGCACCGCAGTCGACGCTCAGGAGGTCGCCGTCCCGCAGCCGGTAACCGTCCGGGATGCCGTGCACGATCGCGTCGTTGACGGACGTGCAGATCACCGCCGGGAACGGCACCGGCGCCCACTCCGGGCGGTAGCCGAGGAAGGGCGACCCGGCGCCCGCCTCGCGCAGCACCTGGCGCGCGGTCCGGTCCAGCGTGCTCAGCGCGACGCCGGGGGCCGCCGCCGCCCGTACCGCCTCCAGCGCCTCCGCGACGACCCGGCCGGAGGCGCGCATGGCGTCCAGGGAGGCGTCGGTCTTGATCTCCACCATGCCAATTACTATACCGGTATTAGTATGGGGTCATGGTCCGAACCCCTCTCACCCCCGAAGAGCGCGAACGCGGCGAGCGTCTCGGGCAGTTGCTGCGCGAGGCGCGCGGCCCGCGCAGCATGGTCGAGATCGCGGCGGCCGCCGGTCTCTCGGCGGAGACCCTCCGCAAGATCGAGACGGGCCGCGCCCCGACCCCCGCCTTCTTCACCGTCGCCGCCCTGGCGGGGGTGCTGGGCCTGTCGATGGACGACCTCGTCTCCCGCTGCGCGCTGGTGCCCTCCTGAGTCACCGCTCGTCGAGTCGGTACAGCTCGGGCACCGAGACCTTGACCGGCTCCTGCGTGGTCCGGGCGATCACGACGACCGCGGGCTCGTCCGGGTCGGGGTTCTCCTCGCGGTGCGGGACGAACGGGGGCACCAGGAAGAAGTCGCCGGGACCGCCGGCGAGCCGTACCTCCCGGGTGCCGTCGTGGTAGACGAACACGGGGTGGCCGCTGACCACGTAGATCCCCGCCTCCGAATCCCCGTGATGGTGGTTGTCCGTCGCGCTCAGCGGCGGGTTCTCCACCAGGCCCATCCAGAGCCGCTTCGAGCCGACCGTGCCGCCGCTGATGGCGGCGTGCCCGGTCAACTCGCCGGCCCGGACATGGTGGACGCGGTTGTTCAGCGGCGCGTCCTCACCGGCGCCCCGTGCGGTCGCGGTGCTCTCGTGCGCGGTCATCGTGCGGCCTCCCGGTTCCTCGACGGGCCCGGCTTCTCGCCGGCCCTGACTCGGAACCAGGCTGCGACGCGCGCCCCGGGGCGCCAACTGTCGTTGCCGTTACGGCAACACACCCGCCCTCGCCTCCGCCAGCAGGGCACGCGCCTTCGGCTCGGCCTCGTCGTACCGGTCCGGGTGGGCCGAGCGCTGCACCTCCTGGGCCGTCCCGCCCGCCGTGAGGTGGGGCGACCGGCGCTCCACCTCGACGGCCCGGGCGAAGAACCGCCGCGCCGCGTACGGGACGCGCCTTATCTGCTCGGGCGTCCCCCAGCCCTGGCTGGGGCGCTGCTGGAACACGCCGAGCGAATCCTTGTCGCCGCAGTCGAGGTTGTTCATGTGCGACTCGACCCAGCCCGCCTCGAAGGCGGCCAGCATGACCTTCTGCGAGACGCCGAGGCGGCGCCCCACGGCGTAAACGGTCCTGGTGACCTTCAGGTCCCGGTCCGGCGGGATACGGCAAGGGCGCGTCATGACTGGGACGTGCCCGCCCCGGACCGGTCACGAACCCACACCGGTGGACCCGGAAAACCCCTGCCGGGACACGGGGGGCCGTCAGGGGCGTAGGGTCGCGGCCGTGATACCTGAAGGGTTGCGGCACGGCCGCTACATCAGCCTGACCACGTTCCGCAAGGACGGCACGGGGGTCGCCACGCCGGTCTGGTACGCCGTGGACGGCGACGAACTATACGTCTGGACGCGCGCGGACTCGTGGAAGGTCAAGCGGCTGCGCCGCGACAGCCGGGTCGTCGTCACCGCGTGCGACGTGCGCGGACGGGTCGCGGACGGCGCCGTACGCGTCGAGGGCACGGCGCGGCTGCTGGACGACCTCAAGGGCGTGAGGAGACTGCTGGCCCGCAAGTACGGCCTCCAGTTCTGGCTGGTCGACCTGCCGGCGGCGCTGGCGCGGCGGGGCAAGCGGCCGCACGTGGGCATCGCCGTGAAGTTCCCGCCCGAAAAGCTCCCGTAGCCCGGCTGTAACACGGCTGAGGTCGAATGCCTCCGGACCGGAGGATTCCAGTCGAGCGAGTCGAGCGAGTCGAGCCAGTCGGCCATCCGGCTGTGGGGGGGCATACATGACGGTGCATCACCTCCCGGAGGAGGCCGAGGCGTTCGTGCGCTACCTCGGACGCCTGGTCGCGCTGCTCGACGAGGGCGGCGGCTGGTACGGCGTCTTCCGGCAGCGCGACCCCGACGGGATGCGGGCCTGCCTCGACGGTACGGAGGTGCCGCCCTGGGACGTCGTCGAGGCGCTGCTCCAGGACCTCGTGGCGGCGCGGGGCGAAACGGCGCCGGACTCCGGGACGGTACGGGCGGAGACGGTACGCGCACGGGACCTGCACGCCGCCGCGGCCGCCGCCCACGACCGGCGCCCCGGTGGGCGGGAGGCGCTGCGCGAACGGCTGGCCCTGATGGTGGCCGAGCAGGCGGGCGCGGCCCGGCGCGGCCAGGAGCTGGTCGCCCTGCTGGGAACGGTCCCGGAGGGCTCGCCGGACGCGGAACGGCTGGCCCACGACCTCGCCTGGGTGCGCGACAACCACGCCAGGGCGACCGCCCGGATCACCGAGCTGGGCGTCCGCCTGGCCGCCCTCCCCGAAGCCCCCGCTCCCGCTCCGCCCGCTCCGCCCGCTCCCGCTCCGCCCGCGCGCAAGCGCCCCAGAGGCGCCCGGTACGCCTGGTTCGAGGAGGGCGACGGCCACCCCGACACCGCCCCGGCCCCCGCCCCGGAGCCCGTACCCGTACCCGACCTGCCCACCGCCGTCGCCGTCCCGCGCGGGGCCCGCTTCGGCGGCGTCACCGACCAGGAACAAGAACAGGAACGGGAGAGAGACCAGGAACGGGAACGAGACCAAGAGCAGGACCAAGGACAGGGACACCAACAACAAGCGCACCAACAACAAGCGCACCAGCAACAGCATCCACCCCACCCCGTCCCCGACCACACCGTCCCCGATCAGACCGCCCCGCACCCCGCGCCCCACCACACCGTCACCGCCCTCCTGCGCCTCCGCGCCGAGGGCCGGAGCGGCGAGGCGCACGCCCTGCTGTGCGAGGCCGCCGCCTGGCCCGCCGCCCGGCTGCCCCTGCTCGCCGCCGAGCTCGACCGCGCCGGCCTGGGCCCCGACTGGGCCACCCTGCTGTGGGAGGCGGCCGCCTCCCTCACGCCCGAGCGGCTCGTGGACCTCGTCGGGGCGCTCACCTCCGCCGGGCGGGACCAGGACGCCCGGCAGTTGCTGCACCAGGGCGTGGCCCGGCCCACGGCCGAGACGGCGGCCGCCGTGCTGGGGCTCGACGAGAGCGGCCGCGCCGAGGAGGCCCGGGTGCTGGTCCACGCGTTCGTGCGGTCCCGCAGCGCCGAGGACGCCGCCCGCCTCGCCGCGTACGCCCCGCACCGCCTGGTGCCGCACCTGCTGGCGGCCGCCCGTGAGCTCGCCGCAACGTCCCCGTCGCACGAGCGCGACCTGGTGCACGCGCTGCGTGTCGCGGGCCTGGTCGGGACCTGATCGGCAACCCGCGCAAGCCGCCCGCTGTGGACCACTCGGGTACGAAACATGATCGACTCCGGCGGTTACCGGCGGCGGTCTTGCCCAGGGATGTGACGAGGCTTACGTTCGCTACCTACGCACCCCGTCTACGTGCGTAGAGGCTCTCTGACGCCGTGCCGAAGGAGCAGCTCATGTCCCACATCGTGCGCGCCGCCCTCGTCCAGGCGACCTGGACGGGCGACACCGAATCCATGATCGCCAAGCATGAGGAGCACGCCCGCGAGGCGGCCCGGCAGGGCGCCAAGGTCATCGGTTTCCAAGAGGTCTTCAACGCTCCGTACTTCTGTCAGGTCCAGGAGCCGGAGCACTACCGCTGGGCCGAGTCGGTACCCGACGGCCCGACCGTCCGGCGCATGCGGGACCTCGCCCGCGAGACCGGCATGGTGATCGTCGTCCCGGTCTTCGAGATCGACGGCCCGGGCTTCTACTACAACACCGCCGCCGTGATCGACGCCGACGGCTCGTACCTCGGCAAGTACCGCAAGCACCACATCCCCCAGGTGAGGGGCTTCTGGGAGAAGTACTACTTCAGGCCCGGCAACCTCGGCTGGCCGGTCTTCGACACCGCCGTCGGGCGCGTCGGCGTCTACATCTGCTACGACCGCCACTTCCCGGAGGGCTGGCGCCAACTCGGTCTGAACGGCGCCCAGCTCGTCTACAACCCCTCCGCCACCCACCGCGGCCTGTCCTCCCACCTCTGGCAGTTGGAGCAGCCCGCGGCCGCCGTCGCCAACGAGTACTTCGTCGCCGCCATCAACCGCGTCGGCCGCGAGGAGTACGGGGACAACGACTTCTACGGCACCAGCTACTTCGTCGACCCGCGCGGCCAGTTCGTCGGCGACCTCGCCTCCGACAAGGAGGAGGAACTGCTCGTCCGCGACCTCGACTTCCGGCTCATCGACGACGTACGGCAGACGTGGGCGTTCTACCGCGACCGGCGCCCCGACGCGTACGAGGGACTGGTGCAGCCATGACGTCCGACCTCCACGCGACCGACCTGTACGCACGCCACAAGGCCGTCATCCCCGACTGGGTCTCGCTCTACTACCAGGACCCGATCGAGATCACCCACGGCGAGGGACGGTACGTCTGGGACGCCGGCGGCAAGCGCTACCTCGACTTCTTCGGCGGCATCCTCACCACCATGACCGCCCACGCCCTCCCCGAGGTCACCAAGGCGATCACCGAGCAGGCCGGGCGGATCATCCACTCCTCCACCCTCTACCTCAACCGCCCCATGGTGGAGCTGGCCGAGCGGATCGCCCACCTCTCCGGCATCCCCGACGCCCGGGTCTTCTTCACCACCTCCGGCACGGAGGCGAACGACACCGCCCTGCTGCTGGCCACCGCCTACCGCCGCACCAACCAGATCCTGGCGATGCGCAACAGCTACCACGGCCGGTCCTTCTCCGCCGTCTCCGTCACCGGCAACCGCGCCTGGTCGCCGACCACCCTCTCGCCGCTCCAGACGCTGTACGTGCACGGCGGCGTCCGGACCCGCGGCCCCTACGCGCACCTGACCGACGCCCGGTTCATCGAGGCGTGCGTCGCCGACCTCGAAGACCTGCTCGGGCACACCGGGGACGTGGCCGCGCTGATCGCCGAGCCCATCCAGGGCGTCGGCGGCTTCACCTCCCCGCCCGACGGGCTGTACGCCGCCTTCCGCGAGGTCCTCGGCCCGCGCGGCATCCTGTGGATCGCCGACGAGGTGCAGACCGGCTGGGGCCGCACCGGGGAGCACTTCTGGGGCTGGCAGGCGCACGGGAGCAGCGGCCCGCCCGACATCCTCACCTTCGCCAAGGGCATCGGCAACGGCATGTCCATCGGCGGCGTCGTCGCCCGTGCGGACGTCATGAACTGCCTGAACGCCAACTCCATCTCGACGTTCGGCGGCTCGCCCATCACCATGGCCGCCGGCCTCGCCAACCTCTCCTACCTCCTCGAACACGACCTCCAGGGCAACGCCCGGCGCGTCGGCGGGCTGCTCCTCGAACGGCTGCGCGCCATCGGGGCGAGCAGCGACCTCGTACGCGAAGTGCGCGGGCGCGGCCTGATGCTCGGCCTCGAACTCGTCACACCCGGCTCGGACGAGGCCAACCCGCGGGCGGCCGCCGCCGTCCTCGAAGCGGCCCGCGAAGGCGGCCTGCTGATCGGCAAGGGCGGCGGCCACAACACCAGCGCCCTCCGGATCGCCCCGCCCCTCACCCTGACCGTCGCCGAGGCCGAGGAGGGCGCCGCGATCCTCGAACGGGCCCTGCGCTCCATCTAGCCGAAGGGGGCGAACCACCCATGAGCACCACCCGCACCCTCATCCGTAACGGCCTGGTCATCACCGCCACCGACGAGACCCACGCCGACATACTGATCGAGGACGGCCGCGTCGTCGCGCTCGCCGCCCACGGCTCCACCGTCTCCGGGTCGTGGACCGCCGAACGGACCATCGACGCCACCGGCAAGTACGTCATCCCGGGCGGCGTCGACGCCCACACCCACATGGAACTGCCCTTCGGCGGGACGTTCGCCTCCGACGACTTCGAGACCGGCACCCGCGCCGCCGCCTGGGGCGGTACCACCACCATCGTCGATTTCGCCGTCCAGTCCATCGGCCACGCGCTACGCGACGGCCTCGACGCCTGGCACGCCAAGGCGGACGGCAAGTGCGCGATCGACTACGCCTTCCACATGATCCTCTCCGACGTCAACGAGGGCTCCCTCAAGGAGATGGACCTGCTGGTGGAGGAGGGCGTCACGTCCTTCAAGCTCTTCATGGCCTACCCCGGCGTCTTCTACAGCGACGACGGCCGGATCCTCCGCGCCATGCAGCGGGCGTCCGTCAACGGCGGGACGATCATGATGCACGCCGAGAACGGCATCGCGATCGACGTCCTCGTCGAACAGGCCCTCGCCCGTGGCGAGACCGACCCCCGCCACCACGGCGAGGTCCGCAAGGTGCTCCTGGAGGCGGAGGCCACCCACCGCGCCATCCAGCTCGCCCGGGTCGCCGGCGGCCCCCCGCTGTACGTGGTGCACGTCTCCGCCGAGGAGGCCGTCGCCGAGATCGCCGCCGCCCGCGACAAGGGCCTCGACGTCTTCGGCGAGACCTGCCCCCAGTACCTCTTCCTGTCCACCGACAACCTCGCCGAGCCCGGCTTCGAGGGCGCCAAGTACGTGTGCAGTACGCCGCTGAGGCCGCGCGAGCACCAGGCGGCGCTGTGGCGGGGACTGCGCACCAACGACCTCCAGGTCGTCTCCACCGACCACTGCCCCTTCTGCTTCAGCGGGCAGAAGGAGCTGGGCCGCGGCGACTTCTCCAAGATCCCCAACGGCCTGCCCGGCGTGGAGAACCGCATGGACCTCCTCCACCAGGCCGTCATCGACGGGCACATCAGCCGCCGCCGCTGGATCGAGATCGCCTGCGCCGCCCCGGCCCGGATGTTCGGCCTCTACCCGAAGAAGGGCACCATCGCGCCCGGCTCCGACGCCGACATCGTGGTGTACGACCCCACGGCCACGCAGACCATCTCCGCCGCCACCCACCACATGAACGTCGACTACTCCGCGTACGAGGGGAAGACCGTCACCGGACAGGTCGAGACCGTCCTCTCACGCGGCCACGTCGTCATCGACCGGCGCACCTACACCGGCCGCGCCGGGCACGGCATCTACACCCCTCGCTCCACCTGCCAGTACCTCGACTAGGAGGCGACGAGAGTGGACTTCGGACTCGTTCTCCAGACCGACCCACCCGGCTCCGCCGTCGTCGGCCTGATGCGCCGCGCCGAACGCAACGGCTTCCGCTACGGCTGGACCTTCGACTCCGCCGTGCTCTGGCAGGAACCGTTCGTCATCTACAGCCGGATCCTGGAACACACCCGCAAGCTGATCGTCGGCCCGATGGTCACCAACCCGGGGACCAGGACCTGGGAGGTCACCGCCTCCACCTTCGCCACCCTCAACGACATGTACGGCAACCGCACCGTGTGCGGCATCGGCCGCGGCGACTCCGCGATGCGCGTCGCCGGCCGCAAACCCAACACCCTCGCCCGGCTCGGCGAGGCCATCGAGGTCATCCGCGACCTGGCGGAGGGGCGGGAGGCGGTCGTCGACGGGCAGCCGCTGCGCATTCCCTGGGTGCGGAACGGCGAACTGCCCGTGTGGATGGCGGCGTACGGGCCGAAGGCGCTCGCCCTCGCCGGGCAGAAGGCGGACGGGTTCATCCTCCAGCTCGCCGACCCGTTCCTGACCGAGTGGATGATCAAGGCGGTGCGGAAGGCGGCCGAGGAGGCGGGCCGCGACCCGGCCTCGGTGACCATCTGCGTCGCCGCGCCCGCGTACGTCGGCGACGACCTGGCGCACGCCCGCGACCAGTGCCGCTGGTTCGGCGGCATGGTCGGCAACCACGTGGCGGACCTGGTGAGCCGGTACGGCGAGCACTCCGGGCTGGTGCCCGAGGCCCTGACCGACTACATCAAGGCCCGTGAAGGCTACGACTACAGCCACCACGGCCGCGCCGGAAACCCCTCCACCGACTTCGTCCCCGACGAGATCGTCGACCGCTTCTGCGTGCTGGGCCCGCCGGCCGCCCACATCGCCAAACTGAAGGCGCTCCGGGACCTGGGCGTCGACCAGTTCGCGGTGTACGACATGCATGACGCGAAGGAAGCGACGATCGACGCGTACGGTTCGGAGATCATCCCCGCGCTGACCGCGTAGGCGCGCATCGGACGCGAACCCCCCACGCCCCCGTTCCGTCCCCGAGCTCCGTCCTCAGCAGAAGGGGCACGCCAGCATGACCTCCACGCCCGAAACCGTCCCCATACGCGTCGACCTCTCGTCCCGCGACATCCCCGCCGGCTCCCCCTTCGTGAACGAGGACCTGCTGCCCGTACCCGTCGAGCGGCGCCGCTGGACCACGTACAACTTCGCCGCCCTGTGGGTCGGCATGGCCCACAACATCCCGTCCTGGATGCTCGCCTCCGGCCTGGTGGCCCTCGGCATGGACTGGAAGCAGGCCGTCTTCACCATCGCGCTGGCCAACGTCATCGTCCTGGTGCCGATGCTGCTGACCGGTCACGCCGGCCCCAAGTACGGCATCCCCTTCCCGGTGCTGGCGCGGGCGTCGTTCGGGCTGCGCGGGGCGAATCTGCCGGCGCTGATCCGGGCCGGGGTGGCGTGCGCGTGGTTCGGCATCCAGACGTGGATCGGCGGGCAGGGCATCTTCGTCCTGGGCGCCAAGCTCTTCGGCGGCGGGTGGGCGGAGGCTGCGCGGGTCGGCGGCCAGCCGTGGACGCTGTGGCTGTGCTTCGTGCTGTTCTGGGCGCTCGAACTGGCGATCATCTACCGGGGCATGGAGGCGCTGCGCCGGTTCGAGAACTGGGCGGCGCCCTTCGTCATCGTCGGCGCGCTGGTGCTGCTGGCGTGGATCACGGCCAAGGCGGGCGGGTTCGGGCTGCTGCTGGACGAGCCGTCGGCGCTGGGGTGGGGCGCCGAGTTCTGGCCGGTCTTCTTCCCCTCCCTCATGGGCATGATCGCCTTCTGGGCGACGCTGTCGTTGAACATCCCGGACTTCACCCGCTTCGGCGCCGGGCAGCGCGCCCAGATCTGGGGGCAGACCCTCGGCCTGCCCACCACGATGACGCTGTTCGCGCTGCTGTCCGTCTTCGTGACGTCCGGCTCCCAGGTGGTGTACGGGGCGGCCGTCTGGGACCCGGTGGCGCTCGCGGCCCGTACGGACAACGTCTTCGGGCTGCTGTTCGCGCTGGTGACCGTGCTCGTCGCGACGATCTCGGTCAACATCGCGGCGAACGTCGTCTCGCCCGCGTACGACCTCGCCAACCTGGCCCCCAAGCTGATCAACTTCCGTACGGGGGCGCTGATCACGGGCGTGGTCGGGGTGCTGATCATGCCGTGGAAGCTGACCGAGACGCCCGAGCTGTACATCTTCACCTGGCTGGGCCTGGTGGGCGGCATGCTGGGGACGGTGGCGGGCATCCTCATCGCCGACTACTGGATCGTCCGCCGCACCGTCCTCGACCTCCCCGACCTGTACCGGCCGGGCGGCCGCTACTGGTACGTGGGCGGCTGGAACCCGGCGGCGGTCGCGGCGTTCGCCGTCGGCGGTGTGCTCGCGGTGGGCGGGTCGCATTCGGCGCCGGGGAAGGGGCCGTTCCCCGAGGACGGGCTGATCCCGCTGCTCAAGCCGCTCGCCGACTACGGGTGGGCGGTCGGCCTCGCGGCGTCGCTGGTGCTGTACGTGGCGCTGATGAGGCCGAAAGTGCGCTCGGCGGCCCCCTGACAGCGTACTTACCCTCCAGTAGCCTGCCGTCCATGTCCTTCGACGGAATCACGTCCATGCGCGCTGCCCTGACGGCCGGTCAGGTGACCTCCGCCTCCCTGGTGCTGGCCTCGCTCGAACGCATCGAGGCCACCCAGGGCACGCTGAACGCCTTCCGCTGCGTACGGGCCGAAGCCGCGCTCGCCGAGGCCGAGGACGCCGACCGCCGCCTCGCGGCCGGGGAGAGGCTGCCCCTGCTGGGCGTGCCGGTCGCCGTCAAGGACGACACCGACGTGGCAGGGCTGCCCACCCGCTTCGGCTGCGCCGGCGACATACCGCCCGCCACGGCCGACGGGGAGGCGGTGCGCCGACTGCGGGCCGCCGGGGCGGTCGTCGTCGGCAAGACCAACTCGTGCGAGCTGGGCCAGTGGCCGTTCACCGAGGGGCCTGCCTTCGGCGCCACCCGCAACCCCTGGAACACCGAGCACACGCCCGGCGGCTCCTCCGGTGGCTCGGCCGCCGCCGTCGCCGCCGGGCTCGTCCCCGCCGCCCTCGGCTCCGACGGCGCGGGCTCCATCCGCATCCCGGCCGCCTGGACCCACCTGGTCGGCATCAAGCCGCAGCGCGGCCGGGTCTCCGTCCACCCGTACACCGACTGCTTCGAGGGCCTCACCGTCAACGGCCCCCTCGCCCGTACGGTCGCCGACGCGGCCCTCCTCCTCGACGCGGCCTCCGGACCGCACCGGTCCGACGGGCACGGCCCCGCCCCCATCGACGCCTCGGCCGCCGCCCGCCGCGAACCCGGCCGCCTCCGCATCGCCCTGGCCTGGCGCTCCGCCTTCACCGCCACGCACAACCCGCTCCACCCCGGCATACGCCGAGCCGTCACCGACCTCGCCGAGGCGCTGGCCCGCCTCGGCCACACCGTCGAGGAGGCCCGCCCGCGCTACGGCCTGATCGGCCTGAGCTTCCTGCCCCGTGCCACCGCCGGCATCGCCGCCTACGCCGACCGCCACCCCGACCCCTCCCTCCTGGACCCGCGCACCCGCAGCGCCACGCGCACCGGCCGCCGCCTCGGTGGCCGCGTCCTGCGCGCCGCCCGCGCCCGCGAGGCCCACCAGCACCGCCGGATCGGCGCCCTCTTCGACACCTACGACGTCCTCCTCGCCCCCACGACGGCGGCGCCCCCGCCTCGCATCGGCACCTTCGACGCCCTCCCCGCCTGGCGCACCGACCTCACCATGGCCGCCGCCTGCCCCTACGCCTGGCCCTGGAACGTCCTCGGCTGGCCGGGCGTCAACGTCCCCGCCGGCTTCACCCCCGACGGCCTCCCGGTCGGCGCCCAACTCCTGGGCCCCGCGGGCAGCGAGGAACGGCTGATCTCACTGGCCGCCCAACTGGAGGCCGACCGGAAGTGGCACGAGCGGACGCCGCCGGTGACCACCGGATAGCCGGCGGAGACCGTGTGCACGTCACGAGCGCCCACGGCCCTACGGAACCCGTGCCGTCCACTCCGGGGAGCTGAACTTCGACTGCGCCAGCTCACGCGCGCGTGCCATCTCTTCGTCCGTGACCGCGCCCTCGGACAGGCCGTAGCGCTCGCGGAACGAGCCGATCATCTTCTCGATCACCGTCCCGCGCGGCAGGCCCGTCTGACGGCGCAACGGGTCCACCCGCTTCTTCGCGCTCCTCGTCCCCTTGTCGGAGAGCTTCTCCCGGCCGATGCGCAGCACGTCCGTCATCTTGTCGGCGTCGATGTCGTACGCCATCGTCACGTGGTGCAGGACGGCCCCGTCCCCGCCGGCCAGCCGCTTCTGCGCCGCTCCGGCGATCTTGCCCGCCTCCGTGGCGATGTCGTTGAGCGGCTGGTACCAGGCCTTGATGCCCATGTCGCCGAGCGCGCCCAGCACCCAGTCGTCGAGATAGGCGTAGCTGTCGGTGAAGGACAGGCCCTGCACCAGTGCGTCCGGCACGGAGAGCGAGTACGTGATGGTGTTGCCGGGCTCGATGAACATGGCCCCGCCGCCACTGATCCGCCGGACGACGGTGATGCCGTGCCGCTCGGCCGCCTCCGCGTCCACCTCGTTGCGCAGCGACTGGAAGCTGCCGATCACCACGGCCGGCGCGCCCCACTCCCACACGCGCAGCGTCGGCGGGCGGCGCCCGGCGGCCACCTCGGCGGTGAGGACCTCGTCGAGCGCCATGTGCAGGGCGGGCGGCTGGGCCCCGTCGTGGATGAGCTGCCAGTCGTAGTCGGTCCAGTCGGTGGCGTGGGCCAGGGCCCGTCGTACGGCGACCCCGATCCCCTCCGTGGTCAGCCCGAACATCTGCGTCCCGGGCGGCAGCGCCGCGTCGATCCGGGCGGCGAGCCCCGACGCGTCGGTGTCGGCGGGCGCGCCCTCCAGCGCCCGGTCGATGGCGAGCAGCGCCTCGTCGGGCTCCAGGAAGAAGTCACCGCCGACCCGCACCCGGCGCAGCACCCCGTCCTCCGCGTCGAGGTCGACGACCACGAGCTTGCCACCAGGAACCTTGTATTCGCCGTGCACGTCCCCGTCTCCCATCCCAGAACCGGCAGTCATGTCAGCCTATGCCCGGAACGCGAGGGCAGCGAGGGCCGGAAATCGATATCGAATAGCAGGTTTGAAAGGCGTTTCGCGCGCAAGGGTGAGGCAAGCAGCCAGGGCATGAACAATCCCCGTGAATCCGTGCCCGTGAACGACCCCTACAGCCCGTATGACCCGAACGCGAACGTCCATGCGCCGCGACGCAATAGCGAAGGCGCCGGGGCGAATCGGGCGGCCTTGGCCATCCATACGATTGCGGACATTGCCGCCGGATTTCTGGTCCTCTGGATACTGCTGTACCTGCTCGACGCCAACCAGGTGAACGTCTTCGTCGGCTTCGTGCACGATGTGGCGGACTGGCTGGCGGGCTGGTCGCAGGACATCTTCACCATGGAGACCGAAGGTCTGCGCGTTCTCCTCAATTACGGTCTGCCTGCCACGATCTACCTGCTGCTCGGGCACGGCATCGCCGCACGGGTGCGTCGTATCTGACCGAATTCAGGCCGAGTTCTCCCCGTACGCCGGTGAGGCCCGGGCCTTCCGGGTCTCACCGGCAGATCTTCGCATCGGCATCACAAATGCTGCGCACCACCTTCGACGGGCGCCGTTAGCGTTGCAGGCTGCTCCGACCCTGCGTGCGAACGTGCCCACAGAAAGACGGAAAGACCGCCGATGGACTATTGCTCCGCGTGCCGCCGGAATCTCAATGGGGCATTCGTGTGTCCGGGGTGCGGCGCCTACGCCCCCGACATAGCCCCCACCGCCCCCCGCCTCCACAGCGCCGTCGCGTCCACCGCCACGACGCTGGAGGCGTCCGACGACACGACGGCGGTCGCGCCCGAATCCGGCACGTCCGGGGCGTCCGCCGCGTCCGGCGGCCTCCAGGGCGCCGCGGAGACGGGACAGGGCCGCGCCGCACGGCGCCGGCAACTGGCGCGGTGGAAGAAGCACCGGCGCCGCGCCGTCGCGGCGACGGCCATCGCCATCGTCGGTGGCGGCCTCACCGTCGCCGCCCTGCCCACCTCCAGGCCGTCCGCCGGCCACACGCACGCGGCGCCGCCGCCCGAGCCCGTTACCGCGCCCGCACCCACGGCCCGTACGGCGACCGGCGACTCGACGCCCGCCCAGCCGGACACCCCGCCCTCGCGGGACTCCGACGCGCGGGAGCAGGCCCCGAGCGCCGCCACGCCCGGCTCCGCCGCCACCGGCCGGCAGCAGGACGCGGCCACCACGGCCCCGGCACAGGCGCCGTGGAGCGCCGCCCCGCAGCCCGCGCGGGAACCGGCCGCCCGGACGGACGGCGCGCCCGACACGGGCACCGGTAGCGGCACCAGCACCGGTAGCGGCACCAGCACCGGTACCGGCTCGGAGTCCGGCGCCCCGTCCGCCTCCGCGCCCCAGGCGCCCGCCCCGGCACCGGCGCCGTCCACCCGGGCCCCCGCGCCCGCCGCCCCCGACGGCTCCGCGTCCGAGGGCGGCTCTCTGGCGAACCTCCTGCCGGGCGCCCCGGCGGACGAGCCGGGCTCACCGGCGGAGGTGTGCCTGGTCGGTCTCTGCCTCGGCTGACCCCGGCGGCCGGTAGCCTGCTCGCCGATCACGGAGCACGCGAACCACCGCGTCCACACAGCGAGGTGACGGGCCGTATGTTCACCACCCGACCGACCCTCCGGGGCACCTTCGGCATGGTGTCCTCCACGCACTGGCTCGCCTCCCAGTCGGCCATGGCCGTCCTGGAGGACGGCGGCAACGCCTTCGACGCGGCAGTCGCCGCCGGGTTCGTCCTGCACGTCGTGGAGCCGCACCTCAACGGACCCGCCGGTGAGGTGCCGGTCCTCCTCGCGCCCGCCGGCGGCGAGGTGCGGGTGCTGTGCGGGCAGGGCCCCGCACCGGCCGGCGCGACGATCGAGCACTACCGCTCGCTCGGGCTCGGCCTGGTGCCCGGCACCGGGCCGCTCGCCGCCGCCGTGCCCGGCGCGTTCGACGCGTGGATGCTGCTGCTGCGCGACCACGGCACCCAGTCCCTCGCCCAAGTGCTGCGGTACGCCATCGAGTACGCGGAGGCCGGGCACGCGCCCGTGGAGCGGGTCGGCGACACCGTGGAGACCGTACGCGCCCTGTTCGAGAACGAGTGGACCTCCTCCGCCGCCGTCTACCTCCCCGGCGGCGAGCCCCCCGCCCCCGGGCGCCTCTTCCGCAACCCCGCCCTCGCCCGCACCTGGCGCCGCCTCATCGACGAGGCGGTCACCGCCGCCGGCGACGACCGGACCGGCCAGATCGAGGAGGCCCGCCGGATCTGGCGCACCGGCTTCATCGCCGAGGCGCTCCTACGACAGTCCGGGCGCCCCACCATGGACACCAGCGGCGCCCACCACACCGGCACCCTCACCGCCGCCGACCTGGCGGGCTGGTCGGCGACGTACGAGGACCCCGTCACGTACGACTGGAACGGCTGGACCCTCTGCAAGGCGGGCGGCTGGAGCCAGGGCCCGGTGTTCCTCCAGCAACTGGCCCTCCTGCCGGACCGCCTGCCCCCGTACGGCTCCGCCGACTACGTGCACCTGCTCGTCGAGGGCTGCAAGCTCGCCATGGCCGACCGCGAGGCCTGGTACGGGGACGCCGCCGACGTCCCGCTCGACACCCTGCTGTCCGCCCCGTACAACGCCGAGCGGCGCGCGCTCGTCGGCGACAAGGCCTCTCACGAGCTGCGCCCCGGCAGCCCCGGCGGCCGCCCGCCCCGCCTGAGCGGCCACGCCGCCGCCGTCGCCGCCGGGTGGCCGGGCCCGGGCGCACCGGCCGTCCCGACCGCCGCCGGCGCCGGTGAGCCGACCGTGGCCGGAGAACCGACCCCGGCCCGTGAGCCGACCCCGGCCGCGGAGGCACCGGTGGCGGGCGAGGCCCTGGGCGCGGGCGAGCCCACCGTCGCCGGCGAGGCCCTGGGCGCGGGCGAGCCCACCGTCCGCCACGACGGCACCACCCGGGGCGACACCTGCCACATCGACGTGGTCGACCGGTGGGGCAACATGGTCGCCGCCACCCCCAGCGGCGGCTGGCTCCAGTCCAACCCCGTGGTGCCCGAACTCGGCTTCCCGCTCGGGACCCGGCTCCAGATGGCCTGGCTGGACCCCGGCCTGCCCAACTCCCTGACGCCCGGCCGCCGCCCCCGCACCACGCTCTCGCCGTCCCTGGCGCTGCGCGACGGGGTGCCCGTCATGGCGTTCGGCACGCCGGGCGGCGACCACCAGGACCAGTGGCAGTTCCACTTCTTCCTCGCCGTCACCCACGGCGGACTGGACCTCCAGGCCGCGATCGACGCGCCCAACTGGCACAACGACGGCTTCCCCGGCTCCTTCCACCCGCGCGGCATGCGGCCCGGCGGGCTCACCGTCGAGTCCCGCACGGATCCGGCCGTCGTCGACGAGCTGCGCCGCCGGGGCCACGACGTCACGATCGGCGGCCCCTGGTCCGAGGGGCGGCTGTGCGCGGTGGCCCGCGACCCGCGCACCGGAATCCTGTCGGCGGCGGCGAACCCGCGCGGCATGCAGGGGTACGCGGTGGGCCGCTGAACCGGCGATGGCCACGTTGTCAGTGGACCGTGCTTAGCTGGACGCATGATCGATGAGCTTCTCGACGGTTCCGGGTCCCTGTCCGACGCGGCGTCCGCCGCGGTCGAGGAGGCGGTGCGCAAGGCGGCCGCCGCCGAGATCGTGCCGCGCTGGCGTCGGCTCGCCACGCACGAGGTCGTCGAGAAGAGCGGCCCGCACGACCTCGTGACGGTCGCCGACCGCGCCGCCGAGGCCCACCTCACCGCCTCGCTCACCGAGTTGCTGCCCGGCTCCGTGGTGGTCGGCGAGGAGTCCGTCCACGCCGACCCGGCGGTGTACGACGCGCTTCAGGGCGACGCGCCGGTGTGGATCGTCGACCCGGTCGACGGCACCTGGCACTTCGCGCACGGCGACCCCGGGTTCTGCACGCTCGTCGCGCTGGCGGTGCGCGGTGAGCTCCTGGCGTCCTGGACGTACGCCCCGGCGCTGGACGAGATGGCCGTGGCGGTGCGCGGGCGCGGCGCGTGGCTGAACGGCACGCTGATACGGGCGGGGGCGCCCGCACCCGGCGCGGTGCTGGAAGTCGCCACGTCCCACCCCGACTACACCACCGCCGACCAGAAGGCCGCGCTCCTGGGCCTGAACACCGAGGGCGTCCACACCCGCCCGTGCGGCTCGGCCGGCCTGGAGTACCTGGCGGTGGCCCGGGGCGAGCTGGACGCCGTCGCCTTCTCCTGGGAGTACGCCTGGGACCACGCCGCGGGCCTGCTCCTGGTCGAGGAGGCGGGCGGCGCCCACACCACCCTGACGGGCGCCCCGTTCCGCGTCACGGGCGCCAACGCGCTGCCGTTCACCGCCGCCCGCGACCGGGCCACGGCCGACCGGATACGCACCCTGCTGACCGCCCGGTAGCCGGAGCCGCCCACCGGCCCAATATCCTGAGATACCTTGGCCATCGGCTGACGAAGGAGTCCCAAGGTGCCGTCGATGCTCGATGCCGTCGTCGTGGGGGCGGGGCCCAACGGACTGACCGCCGCCGCCGAACTGGCGCGCCGCGGATTCTCCGTCGCCGTGTTCGAGGCCCTCGACACGGTCGGCGGCGGAGCCAGGACCGAGGAGCTCACGCTGCCCGGCTTCCGGCACGATCCGTGTTCCGCCGTACACCCGCTGGGCGTCGGATCGCCCGCCTTCAAGGGCATGCCGCTCGACCGGTACGGCCTTGAGTGGCTGCACGCCGAGCTGCCCATGGCGCACCCGTTCGACGACGGCACGGCCGCCGTGCTGTCCCGTTCCGTCTCCGAGACGGCGGCCTCCTTCGGCCCCCGGGACGCCGGCACCTACCGTCGCCTCGTGGCGCCGTACCTCGGCAGGTGGGACACCCTCGCCCGCGACTTCATGTCCCTGCCCCTGACCGCCCTCCCGCGCGATCCGGTCACCCTCGCCCGCTTCGGCATCGACGGCCTGCCGCCCTCCACGTGGCTGATGCGCCGGTTCCGCGACGACCGCGCCCGGGCGCTGTTCGCCGGGCTCGTCGCCCACGTCATCGCCCCGCTCGGCGGCCTGGCCACCGGCGCGATCGGGCTCGTCTTCGCGCTCGCCGCCCACGCCGGCGGCTGGCCGCTGCCGCGCGGCGGCTCCCAGTCGATCTCCGACGCCCTGGCCGGGTACGTCAAGGACCTCGGCGGCGCCGTCCACACCTCCTACGAGGTCAAGCGGCTCGACGACCTGCCGCCCGCCCGCGCGTACGTCTTCGACACCTCACCGACCGCGCTGGCCCGCATCGCCGGCTTCGGCCGGTTCTACGACCGCTACCGCTACGGCGCCTCCGTCTACAAGATCGACTACGCCCTGGACGGCCCCGTCCCCTGGACCGCCGCCGAGGCCCGCCGCGCCGGCACCGTCCAAGTCGGCCCCAGCAGCCGCGAGATCGGCACCGCCCTGAACCAGGCGTCCGGCGGCACGGCCCCCCGCACCCCGTTCCTGATCACCGCCCAGCCCAGCCTGGTCGACCCGGCCCGGGCCCCCGAGGGCAAGCACGTCTTCTGGGCCTACGGCCACGTCCCGCACGCCTGGGAGGGCGACCTCACCGAGGCGATCGAGCGGCAGATCGAGCGGTTCGCCCCCGGCTTCCGCGACCTCGTGCTCGCCCGTGCCACCGCGGGCCCGCCCCAACTGGCCGCGCGCAACGCCAATTACGTCGGCGGCGACATCGCCTGCGGCGCCGCCAGTGGCCTCCAACTGCTGCTGCGTCCCCGGCTCTCCCTCTTCCCGTACAACACCCCGCACCCGGCCGTCTTCCTCTGCTCCTCCGCCACCCCGCCGGGCCCCGGCGTCCACGGCATGTCCGGCCACAACGCGGCGAAGGCGGTCTGGCGCCACCTCCGAAAGGCCCGACGGTGAAGATCACCCTCGTCCGCGGCGACATCACCGAGCAGCACGCCGACGCCATCGTCAACGCCGCGAACTCCTCCCTCCTCGGCGGCGGCGGCGTCGACGGCGCCATCCACCGCAAGGGCGGCCCGGACATCCTCGCCGAGTGCCGCGCACTGCGCGCCTCCTCCTACGGCCGCGGCCTGCCCACCGGCCAGGCCGTCGCCACCACCGCCGGCCGCCTGCACGCCCGCTGGGTGATCCACACCGTCGGCCCCGTCCACTCCGAGGGCGAGGACCGCTCCGAGCTCCTCGCCTCCTGCCACCGCGAAGCCTTGCGCGTCGCCGATGAACTGGGCGCCCGCACGGTCGCGTTCCCCGCCATCTCGACGGGCGTCTACCGCTGGCCCGTCGAGGACGCCGCCCGTATCGCGGTGGAGACCGTACGGGCGACGAGGACTGCCGTGGAGGAGGTCCGGTTCGTCCTCTTCGACGACCGGGCGTACGAGGCGTTCGCCGAACACGCGGGCTGAGCGGGCGCACGCCGAGCCGCACGCAGGCTGCGCGCGCGTACGCCGAGCCGCGTGTGCGCCGAGCGCGCGCACGCTGAGTGGCCGTGCCGGGCGGAGGCGTGACGATTCGTCCCGGCCTGCCGTGGTACGCCGTCACCTATGGAGCTGCTGGAGCGGGCCGGTGTCCTGGAGGCGCTGGACGAGCACCTCGGCGAGGCGGTGGACGGCCGGGGACGGGTGGTTCTGCTCCGTGGTGAGGCGGGCATCGGCAAGACGGCGGTGGTACGGGCCCTCGCCGAGCGGGCGCGGGGGCGGGCGCGGGTGCTCATCGGGTACTGCGACCCGCTCAGCACGCCCCGCCCGCTGGGCCCGCTGGCCGACGTGGCCGCCGAACTGGGCCCGGAGGTGGAAGAGGCGCTGGCCGCCGGTGCCGGCGGCCCGGCCGTCTTCCGATCGCTGCTGCACACCTTGCGGCAGACGCCGGAGGCCACGCTGCTGGTCTGCGAGGACGTCCACTGGGCCGACGGCGCCACCTTCGACCTGCTCCGGTTCGTGGCCCGGCGGATCGAGACGACCCGGGCGATGCTGCTGGTCACCTACCGCGACGACGAGGTGGGCCCGCTCCACCCGCTGGCCGTCGTCCTCGGCGACCTGACCGGCTGCCCGGCGCTGGCCCGGTACGACCTGGAGCCGTTGAGCCGCGCCGCCGTCGCCCGGCTGGCCGCCGGGGCGCCGCACGATCCGGTCGCGCTGCACGCGATCACCGGGGGCAACCCGTTCTTCGTCACCGAGGTGCTGGCCGCCCCGGAACCCGGCATCCCCACGACGGTCCGGGAAGCCGTGATCGGCCGGCTGGGCAGGCTGCGCCCGCACGCGCGCGACGTCGTGGAGGCGGCGGCCGTCGTCGGGCCCAGCGCCCCCATCGACCTGCTGGGCGCCATCGTGGCGGACGCGGAGAGCGCGGTCGACGAGGTGCTCGCCGCCGGTGTGCTGGAGGCGGACGGGACCCTGCTGGCGTTCCGCCACGAACTGGCCAGGGCCGCCGTCCTGGACGCCATCCCCGGTATCCGCCGCCGCCGACTCCACGGGCTGGTCCTCGCCGCACTGCGGGCGTCCACCACCGGTCCGGCGCCGAACCCGTCCCGCCTGGCGTACCACGCCGACGAGGCGGGCGACGCGGAGGCGGTCCTGGAGTACGCACCCGCCGCCGCGGCACACGCCTCGGGGCTGGCGGCCCACCGTGAGGCGGCGGCCCAGTTCGCCCGGGCGCTGCGCCACGCCGGTGCCGCCCCGGAGGACCGGCGGGCGGCGCTGCTGGAGGGACACGCCTTCGCCTCCTACCTGACCGGCCTGGTCCCGGACGCCATCGAGTCGTGGGAGGCGGCGGGGCGGCTGCGGCACGCGATGAACGACGTACCGCACGAGGGCGACGACCTCCGCTGGTCCTCGTACATGCTCTGGCTGCTCGGCCGGAACCAGGAGGCGCGGGATCGCGGGATCGCGGCGGTCCGGCTGCTGGAGCGGGGCGGGCCCACGCTGGAGCTCGGCCGGGCCCACCTCAACGTGGCCGAGCAGGCGAGCTTCGACTGCGACGTGGCGACGACGGCCGCCCACGCGGAACGGGCCATCGAGGCGGGCCGGCACATCGGCGACGCGGGTCTGGTGCTGCGGGCGCGGTTCCACGCCGCGATCGCCACCGTGCTGCGCCACGACCGGGGGTGGGAGGAGCTGGAGGACGTCTGGCAGCAGGCCGCGGCACGGCGCCTGGTCGAGCACGCCGGGATGTTCGGCCCGGTCATCTCGGCGGTCGCCATGGTCCACCGCGACTTCGGCCGGGCGCGGGACTACGACCGGCGGGCGGTCGCCTTCTGCCGGGACTACGACCTCGACATGTTCCTCGACTACCTCCGTGGCGCCCGGGCGATGGGCATGGTCCACCAGGGGGCGTGGGACGAGGCGGCGGAGGAGGCCGCGGCGGTGCTGCCCCTCAGGTCGCTGCCGCCCGTGAGCCGGATCTTCCCCCTGCTCGCGCTCGCCCTCGTCCGTGCCCGGCGCGGAGACCCCGAAGTCCGCCCGCTGCTCGACGAGGCCGCGACCCTCGGCGAACCGAGCGACCTGGTCCGGATGGGGCCGGTGTGGGAGGCCCGGGCCGAAGCGGCCTGGCTGGCGGGCGACGACGAGGCGGCGATCGCCGAGGCCACCCGCGGGCTGCCCCCGCCCGGCCAGGACCACGATCCCTGGGCGGCCTGCGCCTGCGCCCGCTGGATCCGGCTGGCCGGAGGGCGGCCGCCGGCCGGGCCGGCCATGGGCCCCTTCGCGCGGGAACTGGCCGGCGACTGGGCCGCCGCGGCCACCGCATGGCAGCGGCTCGGCTGCCCGTACGACGCGGCGCTGGCCCGACTGGCGGGCGACCCGGAAGCGGTGGCCGAGGCGGTGGCCGGCTTCGACGCCCTCGGCGCCCGGGCCGCCGTCGCCCGTGGCCGTACCCGGCTGAAGGAGCTGGGGGTCCGGATGGGCACCCGCGGTCCCCGCGCGGCCACCCGAGCCCACCAGTACGGCTTGACCGCCCGTGAACAGGAGATCGCCGACCTGCTCAGGGAGGGGCTGTCCGGGCCGGACATCGCCGCCCGGCTGTTCATCACGCCCAAGACCGCCGGCCACCACGTCACCGCGATCCTGCGCAAGCTCGGAGTCCACAGCCGGGCCGAGGCCCTCCGCAAGCTCGACTCGTGACCGAGCCGCGACCGGGACGTGACGGCGCGTATCTGGGGTCGCGTCGGCCAAAGCTGGGGTGCGCCGCCCGATGCCCGCGCCCCGGGCCCGGTTCTAGCGTGATTCCACAGGCGACATCCACGCGATCGGCGACCGACGATGGGATGGGTCCGATGCCCCGCTACCTGGTCGAACACTATTTCCGCAAGGGAATCGCCGACTTCCTGGCCGGAAGGCCGGTGAAGGCCATCGTCGAGGCCAACAGCGGTACCGAGGTGGTCTGGCTGCACAGTTACGTGACCGAGGACGACCACCGGGTCTACTGCCTGTGCGAAGCGGCCAGCCCCGAGGCGGTCCGCAAAGCGGCCCGGCGGGCAGGGCTCCCCGTGGAGGTGATCCATCTGATCACCGTCCTGGACCCGCACGCGTATCCGACGGCGTCGTGATCGTGAACGGTCCGCCCACGACAAGGGAGCCCGTGATGAACAGCGATCGCCGGCCCGGCGCCGGTTCCGGCGTACGGCCGAGAACAAGGAAAAGGGGGTGCTCCCCGTGACACCCGAGAAGACACAGGTCCGCGGCATCAGGCGGGCAGTGGTGACAGTCGCCGTAGCGCTCGGCACCGCGGCGACGTTCGGCACGGCCGCGCCCGTGCACGCCCAGCCCCAGCAGGCGACGGTGTCCGCGTGGGTCAGCGACGGTTGGGGCGGCGGGACCGTCACCAGCCGGCCCGCCGGGATCAACTGCCACCAGGAGGCGTGGCCCTCGGACAGCACCACCTACCAGGAGTACCCGACCGGCTCCTGCCACGCGAGCTTCCCGGTCGGCACGACGGTCACGTTCACCGCCACGCCCGACCCGGGCTCCTACGTCAACCACGGTCCGGATCCGGCGTCCCTGACCGTACGCGCGGGCTACAACGCCACGCACGTCATGTTCTGCCCGGAGAACGATCTCTGCTCGAGCTGGTGACCTACCCGGTGACGTACAGCGCGCTGGGCGTGCTGGCGATGAGCGACGGCACCGGGGGACCGGGCGGGCCGGCGAGGCGGAGGTCCGGGAACCGCTCGAACAACGCGCGCAGGGCGATGCGCAGTTGGAGCCGGGCGAGCGGGGCGCCCACGCAGAAGTGCGGCCCGTGCCCGAAGCCCAGGTGCCGTGGGCGCTCACCGTCCCGCCGCGGCTCGAACCGGCCGACCGGGCCCCGGCGCGGGTCCCGGTTGGCCGCCGCGAAGCACAGCAGCAGCGCGTCCCCCTCGCGCAGCGGCCGGCCGCCCAGCTCCAGGTCCTCGGTGGGGAACGCGAAGGGCAGGGCGTACACGCTCGAGTCGTAGCGGATGCCCTCCTCCACGACCGCGTCCCAGCCGGCCTCGCCGCTCAGCGCCCGGCGCAGCTCCCCGGGGTTCGCGAGCAGCGCGTGCACCGTGTTGACCAGGGCCCCGGCCGTGGTTTCGAACCCCGCGCCCAGGAACAGCCACAGCATGTCCAGGAGTTCCGTCTCCGACAGGCGGTCGGCGCCGCCGCGCAGCAGGTCGGTCACGAGGTCGTCGCCGGGCGCCGCCGCCCGGCTCCTGACCAGGCCGGCCAGGTACGCGTTGATGTCGCGGGTCAGCCGGGCGGACTCCGCCGCGGTGAGCGTCGACCGCGCGAACGCCCGGCCCACCAGCGCCACGACGTCCGGCTGTTCCCCGGCCGGGATGCCGAACAGGGCGCACAGCGTACGCAGCGGAAGCGGCAGGGCGTAGGCCGACCGGAGGTCGACCGGACCGTCCGCCACCGCCGCCGCCAGCGCGTCCAGCAGCGCGCCGACGGTCCGTGTGATCGCGGGCGTCAGCCCCTCGACCCTGCGGGGCGTGAACGCCGCCGACACCGCCTGCCGCAGCCGCCGGTGATCCGTACCGTCGGCCGTCAGCATCCACCGCCGGGTGAGGTGCGCCAGCATCGGCCAGTCCGGCGGCACCTCGCCCTCCCGCAGGGCCCGCCACCGCGCGGGGGAGCGGGCGAACCGGGGATCGGTCAGCACGGTCTCCAGCTCGGCGTGGCCGGTGACCGCCCAGCAGTGGACCCCGCCCGGCCACTCGGCCGCGGCCACCGGACCCCGCCGGCGCAACTCCTCCGCCTGCGCCCGGTGGTCCGGCGTGCGGGGGTCGAGAAGGATCCGCCCGGTCGTCCGCTCGGTCATCATGCATCCCCTGAGGTCTCGTCGATCGCGACGTGCCGTGACGGGATGATCTCACGCCGTGACAAGGGTGCGTGAGGGGACCGGCGCCGGGCATCGGCGCAGCGCTGGCAGGGCGAGGTTGATGTCGTTTTCTCGCCAGCGGCCACCGGCCCCGTCCTCGATGCTTGAGCCATGCACACCGACACCGAGCGCTGCGTGAGGGCCGTCCAGTCCAAGGACGCCCGCTTCGACGGATGGTTCTTCACCGCCGTCCTGACCACCCGCATCTACTGCCGGCCCAGTTGCCCGGTCGTGCCGCCCAAGCCCGCGAACATGGTGTTCTACCCGAGCGCCGCCGCCTGCCAGCAGGCCGGTTACCGCGCCTGCAAGCGGTGCCGGCCCGACACCAGCCCCGGGTCGCCGGCGTGGAACGCCCGGGCCGACACCGTCGCCCGCGCCATGCGCCTCATCGGCGACGGCATCGTCGACCGCGAGGGCGTTCCGGGGCTGGCCGCCCGCCTCGGCTACTCGACCCGCCAGATCGAGCGCCAGCTCCGCGCCGAACTGGGCGCCGGACCGCTCGCCCTGGCCCGCGCCCAGCGCGCCCAGACCGCGCGCCTCCTCATCGAGACGACCGACCTGCCCATGGCGGACGTCGCCTTCGCCGCCGGATTCGCCTCCGTACGCACCTTCAACGACACCGTCCGCGAGGTCTTCGCCCTCGCCCCGGGCGAACTGCGCAGCCGCGCCGCCCGCGACCACAAGCGGGTGGCGCCCGCCTCCGGCGTCATCGCGCTCAGGCTGCCCTACCGGGCACCGCTCAACCCCGACAACCTCTTCGGCCACCTGGCCGCGACCGCCGTCCCCGGCGTGGAGGAGTGGCGCGACGGTGCCTACCGGCGCACGCTCAGCCTCCCGCACGGCCACGGCATCGTGGCGCTCACCCCGCACCCCGACCACATCGCCTGCCTCCTCTCCCTCACCGACCCGCGCGACCTCACCCTCGCCATCAGCCGCTGCCGCTGGATGCTCGACCTGGACGCCGACCCCGTCGCGGTCGACGGCCAGCTCCGTACCGACCCGCTCCTCGCGCCCCTGGTCGACAAGGCACCCGGGCGGCGCGTCCCGCGCACCGTGGACGCCGCCGAGTTCGCGGTACGCGCGGTCCTCGGCCAGCAGGTGTCCACCGCCGCCGCCCGCACCCACGCGGCCCGCCTGGTCACCGCGCACGGCACGCCCGTCGACGACCCCGGCGGCGGGCTCACCCACCTCTTCCCCGCCCCCGAGGCGCTCGCCGCGCTCGACCCGGAGGCGCTCGCCCTGCCGCGCAGCCGCCGCACCACGCTCACCACCCTGGTCGGCGCCCTCGCCGACGGCTCGCTCCGGCTCGGCCCGGACAGCGACTGGGACGCAGCGCGCGTACACCTCGCCGGGCTGCCCGGGTTCGGCCCCTGGACGGTCGAGGTGATCGCCATGCGCGCCCTCGGCGACCCCGACGCGTTCCCCGCCACCGACCTCGGCGTCCGGCGCGCCGCCGCCGGCCTCGGCCTGCCCGCCACGCCGGCCGCCCTGACGGCCCGCGCCGCCGCGTGGCGGCCGTGGCGCGCGTACGCCGTCCAGTACCTGTGGGCGACCGACAGCCACCCCATCAACCACCTGCCCGCGTAAGAAGGCTCCTTCCGAGAAGGTCCACTGATGATCCGTCAGCACACCGTCACCGACAGCCCCTACGGCCCGCTCACCCTCGTCGCCACCGACGGCGTCCTCAGCGGCCTCTACATGACCGGCCAGCGCCACCGCCCGCCGGAGGAGACCTTCGGTGACCCGGACCCCCGCCCCTTCACCGAGGTGATCCGCCAGCTCGACGCCTACCACGCCCGCGAACTCACCGAGTTCGACCTGCCCCTCGACCTCGCCGGTACGCCGTTCCAGCGCGGCGTCTGGGAGCTGCTGCGGACGATCCCGTACGGCGAGACCCGCTCGTACGGCGAACTCGCCGAGGCCCTCGGCAAGCCCGGCGCCTCCCGCGCCGTCGGCCTCGCCAACGGCAAGAACCCGGTCGGCATCATCGTCCCGTGCCACCGCGTCATCGGCGCGAGCGGCGGCCTCACGGGCTACGGCGGCGGCCTGGACCGCAAGCAGCGGCTGCTCGCCTTCGAAGGCGCCCTCGGCAGCGGCGTCCCGGCCGAGGACGCGCTCTTCTAGAGCCGCTTCAACAGCGCCGGCAGCGCCGTGCCGATCGGCTCGCGCACGATCTCGTCGGCCAGCTCGTCGTACGGAGTCGGCTCGGCGTTCACGATGATCAGCCGCGCCCCGTGCTCCGCCGCGATCCCGGCGAGCGACGCGGCGGGCTGTACCTGGAGCGTCGAGCCGACCGCGATGAACACCTCGGCGGCCTTGGCGATGCTCTTCGCCTCGCCCAGCACCACCGGGTCCAGCCGCTGCCCGAACATCACCGTCGCCGACTTCAGGATCCCGCCGCACGCCTCGCACGCCGGGTCCTCCTCGCCCGCCTCGACCCGGGCCAGCGCCTCCTCCATCGACGAGCGCGCGTGACACCCCGTGCACACCACCGCCCGGGCGGTGCCGTGCAGTTCGAGGACCTTGCGCGGCGGCATCCCGGCGAGCTGGTGCAGCCCGTCCACGTTCTGCGTGATCACGCGCACAGCGAAGCCCGGCGTACGCTCCAGCTCGGCGATCGCCCGGTGCGCGGCGTTCGGCTCGGCGCGCAGGGTCGGGGCGTCGCGCCGCATCAGCCAGGCCCGGCGCCGGATCTCCGGGTCGGCCATGTAGTACTTGTACGTGACCAGTCGCTCGGCCTCAGGATTGCGCCGCCACAGCCCGGCCGGACCCCGGTAGTCGGGAATGCCCGAGTCGGTGGAGATACCGGCACCGCTGAGAAACGCGACGAGAGTCATGCGGCCGAGGTTACGCAGCGTTTCCCGGCGCCCGCGAACGAATTGCCCGGCACCGGGCCGAACCGACCGGCACACCGCCCACCGCACCGGCTAAAACCGGGCGGCACCGAGCGGCACCGAGCGGCACCGAGCGGCATCGGGCGGCTCACCCCACCGGGCGGCCGTTCTCCAGTTCCAGCGCGCCCCGGCCGGTCGCGAGGGCGTCCAGCGAGGCCGCCACACGGAAGGCCAGCGAACCGAGCAGATACGTCGCCAGGTCCTCGGGCTCCACCAGCTTCCAGGAGATCAGCTCGTCCTCCTGGATCCGGATCGCCCGGAACTGCGCCCCGCTCAGCACGCCGCCGTCGTACACGTACGCCACGATCGGCGGACGCGCCGTCCCGTGCACCCAGTCCACCGCCAGCAGCGCGCCCAGCTCCACGTCGAGGCCGATCTCCTCCAGCGTCTCCCGGCGGGCCGCCTGCCTCGGGGTCTCCCCGGTGTCCGACTCGATGGTGCCGCCGGGCAGCGCCCAGCCCTCCCGGTAGTTGGGCTCCACCAGCAGCACCCGGCCCTCGGCGTCGCGGAAGAGCGCCGCGGCCCCGGCCAGGACCCGGGGGAGCCCGGCGATGTACGTGGCGTAATCAGTGGTCGTCACAGCGTCAGCCTAGTGCGAGGGTCCGCCCGGCCAGCTCACCGATCCGTACGCCGTCGAAGCCGAACACCGCGCTGCGCACCCGGTCCTGGAGCGGGTCCGTCCAGTGGCGCGGGATGCCGGACGCCCCGCACAGCACGCCCGCGACCGACCCGGCGGTGGCGCCGTTGGAGTCGGTGTCCAGGCCGCCGCGGACCGTCAGGGCGATCGTGCGGGTGAAGTCGCCGTCCCCGTACAACAGCCCCGCCGTGATGACGGCGGCGTTCGGGACGGCGTGGATCCAGTGCAGCCCGGCCGTCCCGCGCTCCGCCTCGGTCAGCGCGTCGGACCACGTCACGCCCGCGTCGTGCAACGCCACCACGTGCCGGACCGCGCGCGCCAGTCGGCAGCTCGCGGGGACGCGCTCCAGCGCCGCTTCGACGGCGGCGCGCGGGCCGGGTGCCGTGAAGGCCGCCGCGACCAGCGCGGCCGCCCACATCGCGGCGTACACGCCGTTGCCGGTGTGGGACAGCACCGCGTCCCGGCGGGCCAGGGAGGCGGCGCGGACGGGGTCGCCGGGGGAGGTCCAGCCGAACACGTCGGCACGGATGAGCGCGCCGATCCACTCCTGGTAGGGGTTGTCGTAGGTGGCGGTCAGCGGAGGCCTGAGGCCGTTCGCGAGGTTCCGGTAGGCCGCCCGCTCGGCGGTGAACGTCTGGAGGTAGGGCAGACGCAGCAGCCACACCTCGCCGACCTGCTCGGTGGTGAAGGCGAACCCGTGCGTCTCCAGGAGGTGCAGCGCCAGGATCGCGTAATCGACGTCGTCGTCCCGGCAACTGCCCCGGATCCGGCCGCGTACGCACTCCCGCCACTCGGGCCGCAGCTCGAAACCGGCCGCTTCCCCGTCCGGCGGCGGCCCGGGCAGGTAGTCGGTCAGCGGGAGGGCCCCGGTGGCCCGCAGGTAGCGGTCGATCCGGTCGCGCGTCCAGTAGTCGCCGCGCTCGACCGGTTTGCCGAGCATGTTCCCGGCGATGCGCCCCGACCAGCCGCCCAGCACCCGGTCGGCCAGGTCCGGGCCCGCCGGGGCGGCCGGCGCTTCCGGAAGGGTCATGGGGAGGGCAGCGACGGGGACGGTACGACGGCTCCGCCGCCCGCCCGTACGGCCTCCACCACGGCGTCGTGCAGGTCCCTGCTGTCCTTCTCCGAACGGCACGGCACGGGGCTGCCCGTCATGGTGAACCAGTCGGTCGCCCCGCTGTACTGGACGGCGACCTGTGCCTCGCCGCCCGCCCAGGTGGTGTGCACGGTGAGATTGCCCGTGACGATCCCGAGCTCGTCGGTCCGAACCCCGCCATGACCCGTGTACACGTTGGTCGTCGTCCACGATGCCCACGTCATGATGGCAGCGTCACACGAATGGCCCACGCGCGCGACCCGGGCGGCGGGGGCGGTCCGCGTCGGTCGAATAATCCGTGGCGCCCGGGCAATTGCCTCCCTAGAGTCGTCGACGTCCAGGTGCGAAGGCAGGACCTACTTCCACTGTTAATGGGGCGGTCGCGGGTTCGAGTCCCGCCACCGGCTTTCGGGCCGGTGTAGCTCAGATGGCAGAGCACCTTGTCGGTTCCGCCGGCCTTGAACTCTGGACATTTGCACGTCACGCACCTCCCGGTGCGCGGGCCGCGGCTACTTCACTCCAACGAAATCACGCCGCTGCCACTTTGATCTCGGGAGGCGCGGCGGACGGGGGCCCGGTGCGAAGGCAACGGGTACTTCTTGGGGACAGCAGGTCGCGGGTTCGAATCCCGTCACCGGGTGTACGCCGGTGTAGCTCAGCGGAAAGAGCGGCTGTTGTGACGGCCGTCGCCGGCATCCGACCTCGGGCACCCTTCCGCCGGGCTTCCCCACCGAATTCGGGGGGAATTCACATGGCACGTTTCAACACCCGCCGGTCCGCCGGAGCGGCCCCCGGCCGCGCGGTCTCGCCCGTACGGTCCACCGCCCGCACCACCACCCACCAGGGCGGCGCCGGTGTGCTGCGCGACCCGCGCTCCGAGCTGTTCCTGCTCGCGGTCGCCAACTTCGTCACGCAGACGACCTTCTACGAGTCCGACGGCGACCGCGACGACCGGTTCGCCGCACTCGTGCGCCGGCTCGCCGTCGAGGACCCCGAGTGGACCGCCGGCCTGCTGCGCTGGCTGCGCACCGACGCCCAGATGCGCACCGCCTCGATCGTCGGCGCCGCCGAGTACGTCAAGGCCCGCCTGGAGGCCTCCGCCACCGAGGGGCCCACGGGCCGCCAGGTCGTCGCCTCCGTCCTCCAGCGGGCCGACGAGCCGGGTGAACTGCTCGGCTACTGGACCTCCCGGTACGGGCGCAATGTGCCCAAGCCCGTCAAGCGCGGCATCGCGGACGCCGTCCGGCGCCTCTACACCGCCCGGTCGCTGCTCAAGTACGACACGGCCGGCAAGGGCTACCACTTCGGCGACGTCCTGAACCTGGTGCACGCCGCCCCCGACCCGGCGAAGCAGCCCTGGCAGGGCGAGCTGTTCCAGTACGCCCTCGACCGCCGCCACCACCCCGAGACCGCGCTGCCACCCGCATCGAACCGGATGCTCACCGCCCACCGGGCGCTGATGGAGCTGCCGGTCGCCGAGCGGCGTGCCGTGGTCACCGGCCCGGGCGGGGCGGCGCGGCTGGCCGAGGCGGGCATGACCTGGGAGGCCCTGGCCGGCTGGCTCCAGGGACCGCTGGACGCGGCCGCCTGGGAGGCCGTCATCCCGTCCATGGGCGCGATGGCCCTCCTGCGGAACCTGCGGAACTTCGACCGGGCCGGCGTGAGCGACGAGACCGCCGCCCGGATCGCGGAGAGGATCTCCGATCCGGAAACGGTCGCGGCCTCCCGCCAGTTCCCGTTCCGCTACCTGGCCGCCTACCGGCACGCGCCCTCGCTGCGCTGGTCGTACCCGCTGGAGCAGGCGCTCGGCCACTCGCTGGCCAACGTCCCGGCGCTGCCCGGCCGGACCCTGGTCCTGGTCGACCGCTCCGGCTCCATGTGGGCACCGCTGTCCGCCCGCTCCGAGCTGAACCGCGCCGACGCGGCGGCCGTCTTCGGCACGGCGGTGGCCCTGCGCGCCGCCCACGCCGACCTGGTCGAGTTCGGTACGAGCAGCGCGCCCGTGCCGTACCGCGCGGGCGAGTCCGTCCTGAAGGTCCTGGACCGCTTCCACAGCCTGGGCGGCACCAACACCACCGAGGCGGTACGCGCGCACTACCGGGGCCACGACCGGGTGCTGATCGTCACCGACGAGCAGGCCGCGTACAGCCACCACGGCGACCCGGCGCAGCAGGTCCCGCCCCAGGTGCCGGTCTACACCTGGAACCTCGCGGGGTACCGGCCCGGCCACGCGCCCTCCGGGAACGGCACCCGGCACACGTTCGGCGGCCTCACGGACGCGGCGTTCCGGATGGTGCCGCTGCTGGAGTCCGGGCGGGCGGCCCACTGGCCGTGGGCCCGCTGACCAGCGGACGGGGGTGGCACACCGTCTGAACCTACGGATAGGGTCAGCCTCGGCGCGACTGCCTGTTCGAAAGCAAGGGATGCAAGGGTGACGGACGGAGCAGTAACTGAGGCCGCGCGCGTGCTCGTCGCGGCTGACAAGTTCAAAGGTTCGCTCACGGCCGTACAGGTCGCGGAGCGGGTGACGGCCGGGCTCCGGCACGTCGTCCCCGGGCTCGAGGTGGAGACCCTGCCCGTGGCCGACGGGGGCGACGGCACGGTCGCCGCCGCGGTGGCGGCCGGGTTCGAACGGCGTGAGGTACGGGTCACCGGCCCGCTGGGCGCGCCGGTGACCGCCGCGTACGCGCTGCGCGACGGGACGGCTGTGGTGGAGATGGCGGAGGCGTCGGGCCTCCAGCTCCTCCCCGAGGGCGTCTTCGCGCCGCTGACGTCCACCACGTACGGCTCCGGCGAGCTGCTGCGCGCCGCGCTGGACGCGGGCGCCCGCACCATCGTCTTCGGCGTGGGCGGCAGCGCGACCACGGACGGCGGCGCCGGCATGCTGGCCGCGCTGGGCGCCCGGTTCCTGGACAAGGACGGCGAGCCCGTCGGGCCGGGCGGCGGCGGGCTCCGGGACCTCGCGACCGCCGACCTGTCGGGCCTCGACGCCCGCTTCGCCGACGTGGACCTGGTCCTAGCCAGCGACGTCGACAACCCGCTGACCGGCCCGAAGGGCGCGCCGGCGGTGTACGGGCCGCAGAAGGGCGCCTCCCCGGAGGACGTCGCGGAGCTGGACGCCGCCCTGGCCCACTTCGCGTCCGTCCTCGCGGACTCGATCGGCCCCCGGGCCACCGAGCTGGCCGAGTCCCCGGGCGCGGGCGCGGCGGGCGGCATCGGGTACGGGGCGCTGGTCGCCCTGGGCGCGAGCTTCCGCCCCGGCATCGAGGTCATGCTGGACGTCCTGGGCTTCGGCCCGGCCCTGTCCCGCGCGACGCTGGTCATCACGGGCGAGGGCTCCCTCGACGAGCAGACCCTGCACGGCAAGGCCCCGGCCGGTGTCGCGGCGGCCGCCCGCGCGGCGGGCATCGAGGTCGTCGCGGTCTGCGGCCGCCTGGCCCTGCCGCCCGAGGCCCTCGGCAAGGCCGGCATCCGCCGCGCCTACGCCCTCACCGAACTGGAGCCGGACCCCGCCAAGTGCATGGCCGAAGCGGGCCCCCTCCTGGAACGCCAGGCAGCGAACATCGCCCGCGACTTCCTGTCCTAGCACCCACGCCGGGGGTCGTGGGGGCTCCCCGCCCCCACACCTCCGCCGCCCACCGGTCAGGCCCCGGGGCGCCGGGGCCTGCCCTCCGGCGGGCAGCACCCGCCCCCGCGTACGGGCTCCGGCCCACCCGTGGGACCTTCGCCGCCCAGCCCCGACACCGGTGGCACCACACCACGGGCGCACGCCCCCCTCGGCCAGGCCCCGGGGCGCCGGGGTCCCCGCCCTCCGGCGGCCGGCACCCGCCATCCCGGGCTCCGGCCACCCCTTGGGCCCCAGCGCCGCCCCCGCGCCCCGGCCGGGCGGCCCGGCTCCCTCGGGCCCCCCGCCACCGGGCACCGCCGCTGCGCCGCGGCGCAGCCCCGCACCCGGCCGACGCGAAGCCTGCCCTGGAACGGGCGGCCCCCGGCCGCGGCACCCGCCAGGGCGCCCGTGTCCGTCCGGTGCCCGCCCGGCCCCGCTCCGTGCCCGCGGGCAGCACCGGGGCCCAGCCCCAGCGCGTCCCCATGGCCCAGCCGGGCGGCCCCCAGCGCCATTGGCGCCCCGTACCGCCCCAGCCGGGCCCTGCAGGGGCCCAGCCCGGGCCCCCGGGCGCGCGGCCCCGCAGCGGGGTGCGAGGGCCCAGCATGGCCCTGCCCTCGGCGGCAGCCCGGCGCCCCGGCCCCGGACCCCCGTCCCTCACCCCGCCGTCAGGCGGTAGGCGTCCAGGGCGAGGGTCATCTCCGTGAGGTCGCGGGGGCGGGAGAGGGACCGGGAGGTGAGCTGTTCCAGGCGGCGGAGGCGGTTGAAGACCGTGTTCCGGTGGCAGTAGAGGCGGCTGGCCGCGCGGCCGGCCGAGCCCTCGCAGTCGAGCCAGACGTCGAGCGTCTCCAGGAGCACCGCACGGTCCGCCGGGTCGGTGTCCAGGAGGGCGCCGAGGACCTCGGAGACGAGCAGGGCCGCCAGGTCCGGGTGGCTCACCACCAGGGCGCCGGACAGGCGCCGGTCCAGGCGGACGATCGCGGGCGCGTCCGCCGGGCACGTACGCAGCGCCAGTTCCGCCAGGCGCCGCGCCCGCCCCAGCTCCGTCAGGCCCTCCACCACGGGGCTGATCCCGCCCGGGCCCGGGCACCGCGCCTCCAGCAGCTCTGCGAGCACGTCGAGCCCGGTGTCCTCCGCCAGCGACACGACCCCGATCTCGCAGTCCGTCCGCATCCGCCACACCAGCCGCAGCCCCTCCGCCGCCAGCCGCCGGTGGGTGAGGTCCCGCCGCCCGGCGCGCAGCACCACCACCGCGTACCGCCCCCGCTCCGGCAGGTCCAGCCCCGCCGCCGCGCGCGCCGCGACCTCCGGGGACCGGCCGCCCTCCAGCAGCGCGTCGAGCAGGGCCTGGAGCTGCTCGTCGGTGCGGCGCCGCAGCTCCCGCTCCGTCGCCCGGTACGCCTCCGACGCCGTGTCCGCCTGTGCGTCCACCGCCGCCCACACCATCGTCGCCGCCTGCATCAGCACCGCGAGGCGCCGCACGTCCGACGTGGCGCCCTCCAGCAGCGCGTTCCACACCTGCTGCCCGGCGAGCCGGTAGGCGTGCACCATCAGTTCCAGCGGCAGCCCCTGCTCCGCGCGCCGCCGCCCCAGCCACTCGGCGTGCTCCAGGTCCCGGCGCGGCGACGCCCTCGGCGCCGAGATCATCTCGATGCCGATCCGCATCGCCTCCCGCGCCTCCTGCCAGTGCTGGTCGTAGCCGATGATCCGCCCGTACGCGGGGGAGTACGCGTGCAGTTCCCGCACGTGCTCGTCCACCAGCTCCGGCAGCCGCTCCAGCAGCGCGGCACACGCCCGCGCCAGCAGTTTCCAGTCGTTCCCCGTACGCGGTCTTCGCCCTCCCATGGCCCGGAGAATGCCACACACCGATGTGTGAAGCTCTGGCCATGACTGATCATCTTCACCCCGCGTACCGGATCGAGCCCCTCACCCCGCGCCGGATCCACGACCTCGCGGCCGACGGGCTCGCCGCCCTCCTCCAGGACGCCGTCCACGGCGGCGCCTCCGTCGGCTTCCTGGCCCCGCTCGGCCACGCCGAGGCGGCCGCCTGGTGGCGTGGCGCCGCAGAGGAGGCCGCCGGCGGCGTACGGAGCGTCTGGGCGGCGTACGGGCCCGACGGCGGCGTCTCGGGCGTGATCACCCTCGTCCGCGCGACCATGCCGAACCAGCCGCACCGCGCCGACATCTCCAAGCTGCTGGTCCACCAGGGCGCCCGCGGCCGGGGCCTGGGCTCCCGGCTGCTGGCCGCGGCCGAGGAGGCGGCGGCCGCCGAGGGGCTCACCCTGCTCGTCCTGGACACCGAGACCGGCAGCGCGGCCGAGGGCCTGTACCGCAAGGCGGGCTGGACCCGGGCCGGGACGATCCCGCACTACGCGCTCGACCCGTCCGGCACCCCGCACCCGACGACGTACTACTTCAAGGTCCTGGGCGGCGCCTGACGGCATGCGGAAGGGCCCGGGCGCTTTTCTGAAGCACCCGGGCCCTCGTCGTCATCCACGCGCCTGGCGCGGCCTACGGCACCTGTGCCGCCCGCGCCTCCCGGCTCTCGCGCCGGTTGTCGCGGAAGGTGTTCACCCGCCGGGCCGTCGCGAAGAGGGGGATCACGGCGCCCAGCACCACCTGGAGCGCGCAGCCGGTCTGGAGCAGCAGTTGGCCTCCCGGGGCGTCGAACGCCCAGGCCGCCAGCAGGCCCATCGCCCCGACGATCCAGCTCAGCATCGCCACCGCGAGGATGCCCCGCGGCTTGGGGTACTCGACCCGGCTCACCATCAGCCACGCCGTTCCGATGATCGCCAGCAGCGTCGGGATGAACGGCAGCTCCAGCAGCACGATCGAGACGACCGTCAGCGCGCCGAACGGGGACGGCATGCCCTGGAACATGCCGTCCTTCATGGTCACGCAACTGAATCTGGCCAGTCGCAGCACCACGGCCAGCAGCACCACGATCGCGGCCACCGCGGACACCCGCTGGTGCGCGTCGTCCGCGACCATCCCGTACACGAGCACGAAGTAGGCCGGGGCCAGACCGAAGCTGATCAGGTCCGACAGGTTGTCGAGCTCGGCACCCATCGGCGAGCTGCGCAGCTTGCGCGCCACGAGCCCGTCGAAGAGGTCGAACACGGCCGCGCAGAGCATCAGGATCACGGCGGTCGCGGCGGAGTGCCGCGCCATGCCGGTCTCGTCACTGCCCGTGAGGTGCGGGATCAGGATGCCGGTGGTGGTGAAGTACACCGCCATGAAGCCGCACGTGGCGTTGCCCAGCGTGAGGGTGTCCGCTATTGAGAGACGCAGCGACAGCGGCATCTCCTCGGTCTCCTCGGCGATGTCCGCCTCGGCGTCGGCGACCCAGTCGGCCCGTGTGTCAGGATCAATCACGGTCAATTCGAGTCACCCCCGCGGTCGTGGTCTGACCGACCTCGACAGCGACGTCGACACCTTCCGGAAGGTAGATGTCAACGCGCGATCCGAAGCGGATCAGACCGATGCGCTCGCCCTGCTCGACCTTGGTCCCCTGGGGGATGTACGGCACGATGCGGCGGGCGACCGCACCCGCGATCTGCACCATCTCGATGTCACCGAGCTCGGTGTCGAAGTGCCAGACAACGCGCTCGTTGTTCTCGCTCTCCTTGTTGAACGCCGGCACGAACCCGCCGGGCACGTGCTCCACGGACGTCACCGTGCCGGCGAGCGGGGCGCGGTTGACGTGGACGTTCAGCGGGCTCATGAAGATGGCGACCCGGGTGCGTCCGTCCTTCCACGGCATGATGCTCTGCACCACCCCGTCGGCGGGCGAGATGACCCTGCCCTGCGCGATCTCGCGCTCGGGGTCGCGGAAGAACCACAGCATGCCCGCCGCCAGAGCGGTGGTGGGCACAGCGATGGCCGCTGCGCGCTTGGAACGGCGCGCGCGGGCAAGACTGAGTGCAGCGGTGGCGACGGTCGGCAGAAGCCACGGCGATGCTCCGCGTGCGATGCGGACACGGCCGCGAGGTGCAGAGGTTTGGCTGTGGGGCATGGATGACCTTCGTAGCGGTGATGCCGCGCGGATGCGGGGGACGGCGGCTTTTTGGCGATGCTATCGGTTGCGGGCCGCAACTGGGCAAGCCAGAAGCCGAGTCGGCGGCCGGAAGACGATGACAGGGTGTGATCTTCTTCGCGGCCGAACCGACTCAAAAGCGACAATCACCCCTGGAATCGGTACTCCTCGAGCAACCGACGCCCAATGATCATTTTCTGGATCTCGGCGGTACCTTCGCCGATGAGCAGCATGGGTGCCTCTCGGTAGAGACGCTCGATCTCGTACTCCTTCGAGAACCCGTAGCCGCCATGGATACGGAAGGCGTCCTCGACGACCTCCTTGCAGTATTCGGAGGCGAGGTACTTCGCCATCCCTGCTTCGAGGTCGTTTCGCTCCCCGGAGTCCTTTTTGCGTGCTGCGTTGACCATCATGGCATGAGCGGCCTCGACCTTGGTAGCCATCTCGGCCAGCTTGAACTGAATCGCCTGGTGCTGAGCGATCGGCTTGCCGAAAGTGTGACGCTGCTGGGCATACGAGACACCCAGCTCGAACGCACGCTGCGCCACGCCGCAACCACGTGCCGCTACATTCACGCGGCCGACCTCGACGCCGTCCATCATTTGGTAAAACCCTCGGCCGGTGACCCCGCCGAGGACCCGATTGGCCGGAATGCGCAGTCCGTCCATGATGAGTTCGGTGGTGTCGACCCCCTTGTAACCCATCTTGTCGATCTTCCCGGGGATGGTCAGGCCGGGCCGGACCTCTCCGAAGCCGGGCTCCTTCTCGACCAGGAAGGTCGTCATCGACTTGTGGGGCGCGGTGCCCTCGGGGTGTCCTTCGTCACTTCGGACGAGAACGGCGACGAGCGTTGACGTTCCGCCGTTCGTCAGCCACATCTTCTGACCGTTCAGGACGTACTCGTCGCCGTCCTTGACCGCCTTCGATGTGATGGCGGACACATCCGAGCCGAGTGCCGGCTCCGACATCGAGAACGCGCCCCGCACCTCGCCGGCCGCCATCCGGGGCAGGAAGGTGTCCTTCTGCTCCTGCGTGCCGTGCTGCTTGAGCATGTACGCGACGATGAAGTGGGTGTTGATGATGCCCGAGACGGACATCCAGCCGCGCGCGATCTCCTCCACGCACAGCGCGTACGTGAGGAGGGACTCGCCCAGACCCCCGTACTCCTCCGGGATCATCAGCCCGAAGACACCCAGCTCCTTGAGCCCGTCGACGATGTCCTGGGGGTACTCGTCGCGGTGCTCCAGCTCCGTCGCGACCGGGATGATCTCCTTGTCGACGAAGTCCCGGACCGTGGACAGGATCTCCTGCTGGACGTCCGTCAGACCGTGGGTCTGCGCGAGTCGGGCCATGACTACTTCTCCTGCGCCTTCAGTTCCGGGCGGCCCGGCTGCTCGCCGCCGCGCTCCTTGATGTACGTCTCGGTCGGGACCATCACCTTGCGGCGGAACACGCAGACCAGCGTGCCGTCCTGCTTGTAACCCTTGGTCTCGACGTACACGATCCCGCGGTCGTTCTTCGACTTCGACGGGGTCTTGTCGAGGACGGTCGTCTCGCCGTAGATGGTGTCGCCGTGGAAGGTCGGCGCCACGTGCCGCAGTGACTCGATCTCCAGGTTGGCGATCGCCTTGCCGGAGACGTCCGGCACGGACATGCCCAGCAGCAGCGAGTAGATGTAGTTGCCCACGACGACGTTCTTCCCGAAGTCCGTCGTCTTCTCCGCATAGTTGGTGTCCATGTGGAGGGGGTGGTGGTTCATCGTCAGCAGGCAGAAGAGGTGGTCGTCGTACTCGGTGACCGTCTTCCCGGGCCAGTGCTTGTAGACCGCGCCGACCTCGAACTCCTCATAGGTGCGTCCGAACTGCATGGTGCTCAGGCCTCCGGGGCTTCGAACTTCGAGGTACGGGTCATGCCGGCCGCGCGGCCCTTGCCGGAGATGACGAGCGCCATCTTGCGGCTGGCCTCGTCGATCATCTCGTCGCCGAGCATCGCCGAGCCCTTCTTGCCGCCTGCCTCGGACGTGTAGTACTCGTACGCGTCCAGGATCAGCTCGGCGTGGTCGAAGTCCTCCTGCGACGGCGAGAACACCTCGTTGGCCGCGTCGACCTGACCCGGGTGCAGCACCCACTTGCCGTCGAAGCCGAGCGCGGCGGCACGGCCGGCCACCTCGCGGAAGCCGTCCACGTTCTTGATCTGGAGGTACGGGCCGTCGATCGCCTGGAGGTCGTTGGCGCGCGCCGCCATCAGGATCTTCATCAGGATGTAGTGGTACGCGTCGGCCGGGTAGCCGGGCGGCTGCTCGCCGACGACCAGCGACTTCATGTTGATGGAGGCCATGAAGTCGGCCGGGCCGAAGATGATCGTCTCGATGCGCGGCGAGGCCTGGGCGATCGCGTTGACGTTGTTGAGGCCCTGGGCGTTCTCGATCTGCGCCTCGATGCCGATCCGGCCGACCTCGAAGCCCATCGTCTTCTCGATCTGGGTCAGCAGCAGGTCCAGCGCCACGACCTGCTCGGCGTTCTGCACCTTCGGCAGCATGATGCAGTCCAGGTTCGGACCGGCGCCCTCGACGACCGTGACGACGTCGCGGTACGTCCACTCCGTGGTCCAGTCGTTGACCCGCACGACCCTGGTCTTGCCCGTCCAGTCACCCTCGTTGAGGAACTTGACGATGGTGTGCCGCGCCTCCGGCTTGGCCAGCGGCGCGCACGCGTCCTCCAGGTCGAGGAAGACCTGGTCGGCCGGCAGTCCCTGGGCCTTCTCCAGGAAGCGCGGGTTGGAACCGGGGACCGCCAGGCAGGAGCGGCGCGGACGGAGACGGTTGACGGTCGTCATGCGGGGACCTCCACGGGGTCGAGCTTGTTCGCTTTACGGATCTCGTCGACGATACGGCCGATGATCTCCGTGATACCGAAGTCCTTCGGTGTGAAGACGGCGGCCACTCCCGCCCGCTTCAGTTCGGCGGCGTCGGCGCTCGGGATGATCCCGCCGACGATGACCGGAATGTCGGAGGCGCCCGCCTCGCGCAGCCGGGCCAGCACGTCCGGCACCAGCTCGGCGTGCGACCCGGACAGGATCGACAGGCCCACGCAGTGCACGTCCTCCGCGAGCGCGGCGTTCACGATCTGCTCCGGGGTCAGCCGGATGCCCTGGTAGACCACCTCGAAACCGGCGTCACGCGCGCGTACCGCGATCTGCTCGGCGCCGTTGGAGTGGCCGTCCAGGCCCGGCTTGCCCACCAGCAGCCGCAGCCGCCCGGCGCCCAGCTCCTCGGCCGTCTGCGCCACCTTCTCGCGCACGGCGGCCAGCGGGGTGCCCTCCTCGGCGGCGATGGCCACCGGCGCGGACGACACGCCCGTCGGCGCCCGGAACTCGCCGAACACGTCCCGCAGCGCCCACGCCCACTCGCCGGTGGTGACGCCCGCGCGGGCGCACTCCAGGGTGGCCTCGAACAGGTTCGCGTCCCCGGCGGCGGTGGCCTTCAGCCGGGCCAGCGCCTCCTGGGCCCGGCCCTCGTCGCGGTTGTCGCGCCACTCGTGGAGCTTCGCCACCACGCGCGCCTCGTTGGCCGGGTCCACCGTCATGATGGCCGTGTCCAGGTCGGCGGTGAGCGGGTTGGGCTCCGTCGACTCGAAGCAGTTGACGCCGACGATCTTCTCCTCGCCGGCCTCGATCCTGGCCCGCCGCTCGGCGTGCGACGAGACGAGCTGGGACTTGAGATACCCGGACTCGACGGCGGCCATCGCGCCGCCCATCTCCTGGATCCGGTCGATCTCCGCCAGGCACTCCTCGACCAGGGCGTCCACCTTGGCCTCGATGACGTGTGAGCCGGCGAAGATGTCCTCGTACTCCAGCAGGTCGCTCTCGTGCGCCAGGACCTGCTGGATGCGCAGCGACCACTGCTGGTCCCAGGGCCGGGGCAGACCCAGGGCCTCGTTCCAGGCCGGGAGCTGGACGGCACGCGCGCGTGCGTCCTTCGACAGCGTCACGGCGAGCATCTCCAGGACGATGCGCTGGACGTTGTTCTCCGGCTGCGCCTCGGTCAGGCCGAGGGAGTTGACCTGGACGCCGTAGCGGAACCGGCGGTGCTTGGGGTCCTCGATCCCGTACCGCTCACGCGTGATCTTGTCCCAGATGCGGCCGAAGGCGCGCATCTTGCACATCTCCTCGATGAAGCGGACACCCGCGTTCACGAAGAACGAGATGCGGGCGACGACATCCCCCCGGCGGTCCGCCGGGACCTGGCCGGAGTCGAACACCGCGTCCAGGACGGCGATCGCCGTCGACATGGCGTACGAGATCTCCTGGACGGGCGTGGCGCCCGCTTCCTGGAGGTGGTAGCTGCAGATGTTGATCGGGTTCCACTTGGGGATGTGGTTCACCGTGTAGGTGATCATGTCGGTGGTCAGCCGCAGCGACGGACCGGGCGGGAAGACGTGCGTCCCGCGCGACAGGTACTCCTTGACGATGTCGTTCTGCGTCGTCCCCTGGAGCTTGGTGATGTCCGCGCCCTGCTCCTCGGCCACGACCTGGTAGAGCGCCAGCAGCCACATGGCGGTGGCGTTGATGGTCATGGACGTGTTCATCTGCTCCAGGGGGATGTCCTGGAACAGCCGGCGCATGTCGCCGAGGTGCGAGACCGGGACCCCGACCCGGCCCACCTCGCCGCGGGCGAGGATGTGGTCGGGGTCGTAGCCGGTCTGCGTCGGCAGGTCGAAGGCGACCGACAGGCCGGTCTGGCCCTTGGCGAGGTTGCGCCGGTACAGCTCGTTGGACGCCTCGGCGGTCGAGTGACCGGCGTACGTCCGCATGAGCCAGGGGCGGTCCTTCTTCCGTTCCGTCATCAGATGTTCCGGAAGCGGTTGATGGCGTCGATGTGCTTGTCCCGCATCTCCTGGTTCTTCACGCCCATGCCCTCCTCGGGGGCCAGGCACAGCACGCCGACCTTGCCCTGGTGGAGGTTGCGGTGGACGTCGTAGGCGGCCTGGCCGGTGTCCTCCAGGCTGTACACCTTCGACAGGGTGGGGTGGATCTTGCCCTTGGCGATCAGGCGGTTGGCCTCCCACGCCTCGCGGTAGTTGGCGAAGTGGGAGCCGATGATCCGCTTGAGCGACATCCACAGGTAGCGGTTGTCGTACTCGTGCATGTAGCCCGAGGTGGAGGCGCAGGTGGTGATGGTGCCGCCCTTGCGGGTGACGTAGACGCTCGCGCCGAAGGTCTCGCGGCCGGGGTGCTCGAAGACGATGTCGATGTCCTCGCCGCCGGTGAGCTCGCGGATGCGCTTGCCGAAGCGCTTCCACTCCTTGGGGTCCTGGGTCTGCTCGTCCTTCCAGAACTTGTAGCCCTCGGCGTTGCGGTCGATGATCGCCTCGGCGCCCATCGAGCGGCAGATGTCCGCCTTCTGGGGGGAGGAGACGACGCAGATGGGGTTGGCGCCGCCGGCGAGGGCGAACTGGGTGGCGTAGGAGCCCAGGCCGCCGCTGGCGCCCCAGATCAGGACGTTGTCGCCCTGCTTCATCCCGGCGCCGTTGCGCGAGACCAACTGGCGGTAGGCGGTGGAGTTCACCAGGCCGGGCGAGGCGGCCTCCTCCCAGCTCAGGTGGTCGGGCTTGGGCATGAGCTGGTTGGACTTGACCAGAGCGATCTCCGCCAGGCCGCCGAAGTTGGTCTCGAAGCCCCAGATCCGCTGCTCGGGGTCGAGCATCGTGTCGTTGTGGCCGTCGCTGGACTCCAGCTCGACCGACAGGCAGTGCGCGACGACCTCGTCGCCCGGCTTCCAGGAGTTCACGCCCGGGCCGGTGCGCAGCACGACACCCGCCAGGTCCGAGCCGATGATGTGGTACGGCAGGTCATGGCGCTTGCTCAGCTCCGACAGGCGCCCGTACCGCTCCAGGAAGCTGAAGGTCGACACCGGCTCGAAGATCGAGGTCCACACGGAGTTGTAGTTGACCGAGGAGGCCATCACGGCCACCAGCGCCTCACCGGGCCCGAGTTCGGGCAGCGGCACGTCGTCGACGTGCAGAGACTTGCGCGGGTCCTTCTCGCGGGTGGTGAGACCGGCGAACATCTCGGTCTCGTCCTTGTGCACGGTCACCGCGCGGTAGGACTCGGGGAGGGGCAGAGCGGCGAAGTCCGCGGACGTGGTGTCCGACGACTGAATCGCGTCCAGGATTTCCTTCACGGTGTTGCCTCCGGCGAAGAACGTCTTGAGGGGAGACGTCGAGGGGAACTCGGGAAAGTGCTGCTGTGGAGGTGTGCCGTCGGTTCGGCCGGGGTGGTGCTGGCAGCGCTGGGTGGTGCGCGGGATTGCCTGTGACGCAGGCGTCCGGGCGCGCGAGGCACGATGGCCTTGCGGGGACAGCCGGCGTACGAGAGATCTCTGCACGCCGGCCGCCCGGACAACATCAACGTATGACACCGCGTGCCAAGCCGCAAGACACTGAGTGCCAACAATTTCTCTCAGGTGACATCGGCCGTTCACAGATGAGCGATGATCGATCGAACGGGGGGGGGAGGAAGGCGCAAAAAGGCCCGCCCTGCCCGACGGACAGCGTCGGGCAGGGCGGGCTTCGGGCGGAGGTCCCGGGCGGCGGATGCCGCCGGGCGGAGAGCCGGGCGGGAGGCTGCCGGGTGGAGGCCGCCAGGCGGTTCAGCGGGCCTTGAGGGTCCGCTCGATGGTCCGCATGATCTCCTCCAGCGGCGCGTCCGTACGGGCCACGGTGACCAGCACGTCGCCGGTGGTGCTCGCCGTCGCGGCAGGGGGCTTGGCGGGGGCCGTCGCGCCGGCGGCGCGCCCCGCGCCTATGCCCGTGCCGAACGTGTCCCGGACGATCGCGAAGGCGTGGTCGAGCTGCGCCTCCACGTCCCCCTGGCCCCCGGCCCGCAGCCAGCGGCGCAGCACGTGGTTGTGTGCCGTCACGACCGCGGACGCGGCCACCTCGGCCAGCAGCGGGTCGTCGTTGCCGTCGTGGTGGTCCCGCTCGTCGAAATGGCCCAGCAGATAGCGCGTGAACAGCCGCTCGTAACGGGCCACCGAGGCGATCTCGCGCTCTCGAAGGGTGGGCACCTCGCGGGTGAGGCGGTAGCGCTCCACCGACACCGCGGGGGACGCGGCGTACATCTTCATGACTTCCTTGATGCCGCGGCACACCGTGTCGAGCGGGTGCTCGTGCGCGGGGGCGGCGTTCAGCACCGCCTCCGCCCGCACCAGGGTGTCGTCGTGGTCGGGGAAGATCGCCTCTTCCTTGGAACGGAAGTGGCGGAAGAAGGTGCGCCGGGCCACCCCCGCCGCGGCGGCGATCTCGTCGACCGTCGTCGCTTCGTACCCCTTGGTCGCGAACAGTTCCATGGCGGCGGCGGCCAGTTCGCGGCGCATTTTGAGCCGCTGGGCGGCGGCGCGGCTGCCCGCGGCACTCTCGGGGGCGTCGGGCGTGGCGGTGGCACGGGAGGGCCGGCGGGCGGAGTCAGCGGGCTGGGACATGACCTGAACGTACTGCATTTGTGCAGGAGGCCGCGCCTGTGGGGCCGACCGGGAGGCCGGGCCGCCCGCACCGTCGAGCAGCCCGCCCCACTCCCCGTACGGCTCAGCGCCGGGCATATTCGCGGAAGCCGCGCCCCGTCTTGCGGCCGAGACAGCCCGCCGCCACCAGGTGCTCCAGGAGCGGTGCCGGGGCCAGCCCCGGGTCGCGGAACTCGCGGTGCAGGACCTTCTCGATGGCCAGCGAGACGTCCAGCCCGACCACGTCGAGGAGCTCGAAGGGCCCCATCGGGTAGCCGCCGCCGAGCTTCATCGCGGCGTCGATGTCGTCGAGCGAGGCGTAGTGCTGCTCGACCATCTTGATCGCGTTGTTCAGGTACGGGAAGAGCAGCGCGTTCACGATGAAGCCGGCCCGGTCGCCGCAGTCCACCGGGTGCTTGCGGATCTGCGCGGTGACCTGGCGGACGGTGGCGTGGACGTCGTCGGCGGTCAGGACCGTCCGCACGATCTCCACCAGCTTCATGGCGGGCGCCGGGTTGAAGAAGTGCATCCCGATCACGTCCTGCGGGCGCGAGGTGGCGCGGGCACAGGCGACGACGGGCAGGGAGGAGGTCGTGGTGGCCAGCACCGCGCCCGGCTTGCAGACCTTGTCCAGGGTCGCGAAGAGCTGCTGCTTGACCTCCAGGTCCTCGGCGACCGCCTCCACCGCCAGGTCCACATCGGCGAAGGCGTCCAGCGAGCCGGCCGGGGTGATGCGGGCCAGGGTCTCGTCGCGCGCCTCGGCCGTCATCCGGCCCTTGTCGACGGAGCGGGCCAGCGACTTGGCGATCCGTGCCGTGGCGGTCTCGGCCTTCTCCAGGGAGCGGGCGGCGAGCACCACGTCGTACCCGGCCTTGGCGAAGACCTCCGCGATGCCGCTCGCCATGGTGCCGGAGCCGGCGACGCCGACGGACCGGACCTCACGGGCCGCCGCGTCCGGGCCGCCCGCCTCCAGCGGGGTCAGCGCGTCGCGGACCACGACGCCGCTGCCCGGCGCCTCGTACGTGTAGAAGCCGCGCCCCGACTTGCGGCCGGTCAGCCCCGCCTCGCTGAGCTGCTTCAGGATCGGCGCGGGGGCGTGCAGCCGGTCGCGCGACTCGGCGTACATCGCGTCCAGGACGGTACGGGCGGTGTCGATGCCGATCAGGTCCAGCAGGGCCAGCGGGCCCATCGGCAGCCCGCAGCCCAGCTTCATCGCGGCGTCGATGTCCTCGCGGGAGGCGTACTTCGCCTCGTACATCGCGGCGGCCTGGTTCAGGTAGCCGAAGAGCAGCCCGTCCGCGACGAAACCGGGCCGGTCGCCGACCGCGACGGGCTCCTTGCCGAGCTGGTGGGCCAGGTCGGTGACGGCGGCGACGGCCTGCGGGGCGGTCAGCACCGAGGAGACCACCTCGACCAGCTTCATCGCCGGGGCGGGGTTGAAGAAGTGCAGGCCCAGCACGCGCTCGGGGCGTGCGGAGTCGGCGGCCAGCCGGGTCACCGACAGGGCGTTCGTGCCGGTGGCGAGGATGGCGTCGGGGCGGACGATGGCGTCCAGGGCCCGGAAGACCTGCTGCTTGATCTCGTACGACTCGGGCACGACCTCGATGACCAGGTCGGCGTCGGCCGCCGCCTGGAGGTCGGAGAAGGTGCGGAAACGGGCGAGGATGTCGCGCCGCTCCTCCTCGGTGATCCGCTCACGCGCCACGGAGCGGGCGGTGGCGGCCTCCAGGGTGGTGATGGCGCGGGCGGCGGCGGCCTCGCTGATGTCGATGCCGATGACCTCGCGGCCGGCCCGGGTCAGGACCTCGGCGATACCGGTGCCCATCGTGCCGAGACCGACGACGGCGATGGTGGAGAGAGGGATGTCCATCACGGGACTCCAGGGATGAGTGACGACTGATGAGGGGCGCGCGCGGAGGTACGCGGGGGTACGACCCGGGTACGGGGGTACGTCCGGGAGGCGGCGTACGCGGGTGCGGGCGGATCGCGCGCAGGGCGTGCTGTCGCGGTGAGGAGAACCGACGGACTCTGTCCCGGAGCCACGTCGTACAAGGTGCCGAACCGACAAGGCACTCGCGGCGGCTGCGTCACCAGGCCGCCGTGAGGGTGCGGGGGGTACCCGCTCACTTGAGATTAACTGGCGGGTAACGAGCGCGCCAGTCCTGGGAAGTGGGCGGAACGTGTGATCTGGATCGCGCTGGGGCTGGATACTGACAGCCATGGACGCCACGGACGGCACGGACGAGGAGTTCAGGTCGCTCGCGCACCGGCTGCGCGACGAGGCAGGCGGATCACCCGCATACGAACGGCTGCTCACCGTCCAGGATCACGACGAGCTCGCCGCCGTCCTGACCGGGCCGGGGCAGCCGCTGTGGGCCCGGGAGATCGCCGCCTTCCGGCTCGGCCTCGCCGGTGACCGGCGCGCCTTCGAGGCGCTGGTCCTGCTCCTCAACCACCGGGACCCCGAGCGATGCGTCTCCGCCGCCCATGCCCTGAGCAGGCTGGGCGACCCGCGCACACCGAGAGCGGCCGCCGCGCTCGCCACCAACGAACTGCGCGTCGCCTACGCCCTGCTGCCGGTCCGCCTGCTGACGTGGCTGCGCGCGCCGGAGTCCGTCCCGGCGCTCATCACCGTCCTGGAGCGCCGCCTCGCGGTCGGCGACCCGCACTGGCGGGTCGGCGTCGCCTGCGCCGAAGGGCTCGGCACCCTGGGCGACCCCCGCGCCCGCCCGGTCCTCGAAGCCGCCCGCGCCCACCCCCGCCTCGCCGCCGCGGCGGCACAGGCCCTCCGGCGCCTACCGGCCGCGAGGTGAGGCCGGGTACCGCTGCGGGGCGGACGTCCGTCCCGGGGCGGACGTCCGTCCCGGGGCGCCCGGCCGGGGGGCGGCGGGGCGCCGGCGGGCGGGCGCCGAGAACGGGGGCGGCCGGTCAGGGCGTCAGGCGGCGGGTGTAGCGGACCTCCGGGACGGTGACGCCCGCCACGTGCCAGGGCTCCTCCGCTCCGTCCGGGGCGAAGCCGGCCTTCTCGTAGAAACGGCGGGCGCGGATGTTGTCCTTCAGCACCCACAACCGCATCACCCCGTACCCCTCGCGGGCCGCACGGGCCGCCGACTCCGCCATGAGGGCGCGTCCCACGCCCGTGGAGATCTGGTCCGGCCGCGCGTACAGCGCGTACAGCTCCGCCTCCCCGGCCGTGCCCTGCCCGTCCCGGTACGGCCCGTAGCACGCCCAGCCGACCACCGAACCCCCGCGCTCGGCGACCAGGTGGACGGCACGGGTGCCGTCCTGGGCGAAGTGCCTCCGGCGGGTCTCCGCGTCCGCCTCGACGGTCATCGCCGCCAGGTACCACCTCGGTATCAGCCCGTCGTACGCCGCCTGCCAGCCGCGCACCCGGACTTCGGCGACGGCTTCGCAGTCCGCCTCCACCATGTCCCGTACCCGGACGGCCTCCGTCATGGCCGGGGCCCCTCGGGCAGGACCGCGAACGCCTCGATCTCCACGAGCAGTTCGGGCCGGAACAGCGCCGCCACCTGGACCGCCGAACTCGCCGGCGGACGCGCGGTGTCGATCACCTCGTCCCGGGCCGCCCGCACCGCCGGCAGGTGGGCCACGTCCGTGACGAAGTACGTCAGCTTCACCACGTCGTCGAAACCGGCGCCCGCCGCGGCCAGGCACCGCCGCAGGTTCTCGAAGACCTGGCGGGCCTGGGCGCCCGCGTCACCCTCACCGACCACCCGGCCGTCCGCGTCGAAGGCGCACTGGCCGGATATCGCGATGAACCGGCCGCTTCCCCAGACGACATGGCTGTAACCGGAACCGGGGGCGACCCCGTCAGGGGCGTGCACGTGGGTGAGGTGGTTGCTCATGTGCCTCATCCTCGCGCACGCCACTGACAATCAGCGCCTCACCCGTGCCCGAGCAGCCCGTGCAGCGCCGTGCCGCCGGTCCGGGCGGCGGGCTCCGCGCCACCCCGGGCCGTCTTCACCGGCTGCGGGTCGGGCGTCGCCGCGCACACCGCGTCCGCCGCCCCGCGTCCGCCGCCCCGTGGAACCGCGCCCGTCTCCAGGTAGCGGGCGAGGTACCGGTCCAGGCACGCGTTGCCGGCCAGCGTGACCGCGTGGTTCCCGCCGCCCTGCTCGACCACCAGGCTGGAGCGGCGCAGTTGGCGGTGGACGGAGACACCGCCCTCGTACGGAGTGGCCGCGTCCTCCGTCGCCTGGAACAGCAGCACCGGTGGCAGCGCGTCGTTCGTGAGGTCCGGCGCCGTCATGGAGTCGACCGGCCAGAAGGCGCAGGGCGCGTTGTACCAGGCGTTGTTCCAGGTGGAGAAGGGTGCCTTGCCGTACACCTGCCAGTTGTCGCGGTGCCACACCCCCCAGTCCTTCGGCCAGTCGGCGTCACGGCACTGCACGGCCGCGTAGACCGAGTAGCTGTTGTCGTTCGCGGCGTCCGGGGAGGACAGGGTCTTGTGGGCCGCGACGAGCGGGTCGGGGTCGTTGTCGTTCGCGTACGCCGAGAACGCCTCGGCGAGCGTGGGCCAGAAGCCGTTGAAGTACCCGCCCGGCAGGAAGGTGTCCTCCAGCTCGGCCGGACCGATCTTCCGGCCCGCCGGCTTCTTGCGCAGCGCGTCGCGCATCGCGTACCAGCGCGCCTCGACCTTCGCCGGGTCGGTGCCCAGCCGGTACGTGCTGTGGTGCTTGGCCACCCATGCCATGAACGCCTTGTGGCGGGCGTCGAAGGCCACGTCCTGGGCGAGGTTGAGGCGGTACCAGACCGCGTGCGGATCGACCACCGAGTCCAGCACGACCCGCCGTACCCGGTGCGGGAAGAGCTTGGCGTAGACGGCGCCGAGGTACGTCCCGTACGAGTACCCGAAGTAGTTGATCCTCTCCACGCCGAGCGCCTGCCGGACGACGTCGAGGTCCCGGGCCGCGTTCACCGTGCCCATGTGCCGCAGCAGGTCGCCGTACTTGTCGCCGCACGCCCTGGCGAACGACGCGGCCCTGGCCAGGTTCACCCGCTCGTCCCGCTGGTCGCGCGGCACCGAGTCCGGCCGTACGGGTGTGAAGTAGCCCGGCTTGCAGTCGAGCGCGGGCCGGCTCGCGCCCACGCCCCGCGGGTCGAAGCCGATGACGTCGTACTGCGCCGCCACCTTCGCCGGCAGGGACGCCGCGACGAACCCGGCCATCGTGCGCCCGCTGGCACCCGGACCGCCCGGGTTGACGAGCAGGGGGCCCTGGAAGGTCTTGGCGGTGTGCGGGATCCGGGACAGTGCGAGGGTGATCCGCTCGCCGTCCGGATCGTCGTGGTCCAGCGGCACGCGTACCGACGCGCACTGGAGCCGGGGGTACTGCTTGGTGGCGCACCCCTTCCACGCGAGTGGGCCGGGCGGTTCCCCGGCGGACGGCTCCGCCGCCGACGGCACGGCGGTGACCGCGCCCGCCAGCAGCGCCCCGGCGGCGATCAGCACTCCTGCACGTTTCTGCATACGGCCTCCCGAGCGAGCGGAACGATGGGGCTGCGAGGGCATAAGGCCCTCGGCGGATCGTCCCCGTATTCCGGCCCGGACGGGCACGCCACGAGCAGACTTGACCCGATCAGAGGAGGGTGATCACAGGAGGGTGAGCTGTGTGGGCGCCGTCTCCGGCTCGGTCCGCCGCTCCGGGAGAGCGGGCGGCTCCGTGATGCGCCGGGCCGCGCCCCGCCGCGCCGGACCCATGCCGAACTCGTCCGCCAGCTCGTGCACCTGACGGGTGATCCGGCGCTGGTACCACTTCGGGGCGTAGGCGCCGTCCGCGTACAGCCGCTCGTAGCGCCGCACCAGGTGCGGGTGGTGCCGGTTCAGCCATGCCATGAACCACTCGCGCGCCCCGGGCCGCAGGTGCAGCACGAGCGGGGTCACCGACGTCGCCCCGGAGGCCGCGATCGCGCGCACGGTGGCGCGCAGTTGGTCGGGGTGGTCGCCGAGGAACGGGATCACCGGGGCCATCAGCACCCCGCAGCCGATGCCGTGGTCGGACAGTGTGCGGACGACGTCGAGACGCCGCTCCGGGGCGGGGGTGCCGGGCTCGACGGTCCGCCACAGCTCGCGGTCGGTGAAGCCGACGGAGACGGAGATGCCGACGTCGGTGACCTCCGCGGCCTGGAGCAGAAGGTCCAGGTCGCGGAGGATCAGCGTCCCCTTGGTGAGGATCGAGAACGGGTTCGCGTGGTCGCGCAGGGCTGAGATGATGCCCGGCATGAGCTGGTAGCGGCCCTCGGCGCGCTGGTAGCAGTCGACGTTCGTGCCCATGGCGATGTGCGCGCCCTGCCAGCGCGGCGAGGCGAGCTGCTTGCGCAGCAGCTCCGGCGCGTTGATCTTCACCACGATCTGCGAGTCGAAACCGAGGCCGGTGTCGAGGTCCAGATAGCTGTGCGTCTTGCGGGCGAAGCAGTACACGCACGCGTGCGTGCACCCGCGGTACGGGTTGACGGTCCACTCGAACGGCATGCGCGAGGCGCCGGGCACCCGGTTCACGATCGAACGGGCGCGCACCTCGTGGAACGTGATCCCCCGGAACTCCGGGGTGTCGAACGTACGCGTGGTCACGGCGTCCGTACCGAACAGCACGGTGTCCCCGGTGGCCGCGGTGGGGTGGTCGCTCAGGTTGTCCCAGCGCATGGACGCCTCCTCGGTAGCACTGGGCCACACAATAGAACACTTGTTCCCATGATCGCCTCCCTCGCGCTTCCCGGATTTGGGCGCCCACCGCGCAGGTGGTTGGCTTGTGCCTCCCCTTAGGAACGAGTGCTGGAGGACATGGCATGGCGCAGGTCGAGGCCACGACGGAACGGGTCATCGCGGCGGACGCGGAGACGGTGTTCGACGCGCTGGCCGACTACAAGAAGACCCGCGGGAAGCTGCTGCCCGAGCACTTCAGCGAGTACGAGGTGCGTGAGGGCGGCGACGGCGAGGGCACCCTCGTCCACTGGAAGCTCCAGGCCACCAGCAAGCGCATCCGGGACTGCCTGCTGGAGGTCACCGAGCCGTCCGACGGCCGGCTCGTCGAGAAGGACCGCAACTCCTCCATGGTCACCACCTGGACCGTCACCCCGGCCGGTGAGGGCCGGTCGAAGGTCGTTGTCACCACCGTCTGGAACGGCGCGGGCGGCATCGGCGGGTTCTTCGAGCGGACCTTCGCCCCCAAGGGGCTCGGCCGCATCTACGACCAGGTGCTCGCCAAGCTCGCCGCCGAGGTCGAGAAGTAACGCGCGACGGTCACCGGTTCGGGTGGTCTTCCCGTCGGCTCCCCGGCGTGCCCGCGTGGCCCGGCGCGCGGGGGGCCGCGGGAAAGGGCCTGATGAGCGCCGGGGCGCTCCCCGTATCCGGTGCCGGCCCGTGCCCGTGACCCCGTAATGCCCCGCTTGCTCCCCCTCGGTGCCCAATGCGAAGAATGGCGCGCCGCGTAGGCGCGACCGAGGGGAGCAGGTTCGTGGGTGGGAGCACGCTGGCGAACGACGGCCACACCACACCGCCGGCCCGCCGCCGATCCGGGCCGGGGTCCCAGGGACCGGGCGCCCAGCCACCCGCCCAAGGGCCCGGCCCACAAGCCACCGCCATGGGACCGGGCTTCCGGGGCGCCTCGGGCGCGGGCGCTTCCGGTATGGGCGCCTCGGACGCGGGTGCCTCCGGTACGGGTGCCTCCGGTGTGGGTGATTCGGGCGCGGGTGCTTCCGGTGCGGGTGATTCGGGCCGCCTGGGCACCTCGGGCCCGGGCGCTCCTGCCGACCGGGTGCCGGGGGATCGGGGACCCGTGGACCGGACGCCGGGGGATCGGGTGCCGGCCGATCGGGGACCGGTGGACCGGGGCCGGGGCGCCGATGTGCCGGGCGATCGGTTGGCGGGCGGCGACCGGGGGCCGTGGGACCAGGTTCCCGGCGACGGAGTGCCGTGGGACGAGGTGCCGACGGACCGGGTGCCGGGTGACGGGGTGCCGTGGGACCGGGTGCCGGTGGATCACGTGCCCGGTGCCAAGGAGCCCTGGGACGCGCTGCCGGGCGATCCGCTGTCGGCCGATCAGGTGCCGTGGGATCACGCCACTTCCGAACCGGTGCCGCGGGACGACCCATGGCGGGGCCCCGAAACCGCCCCCTGGGAGGCCGCTACGGGAACCGCCTCGCCGGGGGAGGACCACGCCGCCGCCGTGCCGGACCCTCGCGCGCCGGGCGTCCGAACAGCCACCCGGCCCGGTGAGCCGGACGAACCGGACGCCACCGCCCCCGCCGGGCCCGAGGAGGACCCCGTCCCGGAGGGCGAGCCCCTCGGACCGCGTCGGGTACGCGTCGTCTTCCTCGGGCTCGTCCTGGCCCTGCTGCTCGCCGTGCTGGAGCAGCTCATCACCGCCACGGCCCTCCCGGCGATCGCCGACGACCTCCCGGGGGCGCGGACCGCGCCGGGCCGGGCGCTCGGGGTCGCCACCGCCTACTTCCTCGCCACCGTCGTCACCCTGCCCGTCCACGCCAAGCTCGGCGATCTCCACGGGCGCAAAGGCGTCTTCCAGTTCGCCCTCGTCGTCTTCGTCGCCGGCTCGGCACTCGCGGGCTGGGCCCGCACCATGGACCAGCTCGTCGCCTTCCGCGCACTCCAGGGCGTCGGCGCCGGCGGCCTGCTGGCCGGCGCCCAGGCGATCGTCGCCGACCTGGTCCCCACCCGCCGGCGCGGCCGCTTCCTGGGCGTGACCTGCGCCGCCCTCGGGCTCGCCACGTTGGCGGGCCCGCTGCTCGGCGGGATCGTCACCGAGCACGTCTCCTGGCGCTGGTGCTTCTGGGCCGCCGTTCCGCCGGGCCTGGTCGCGCTGCTCCTCGTCGGCGCAGCGCTCACCCCGCTCAGGCCCGCCGCCCGGGGCCGCCTGGACGTCCTCGGCGCGCTCCTGCTCGCCGCCGCCTCGACCTTCCTGGTGCTGCTGGCCAGTTGGGGCGGAACGGAATACGCCTGGGACTCCCGTGTCGTCCTGGGGCTCGCCTGCGGCGCGGCGGGCACCCTCCTGCTGTTCTTCGTCGTGGAGAACTACGCGCCCGAACCGATCATCCCGCTACGGCTGTTGCGGGACCCCACCTTCGTGGTCAGCGGCCTCGTCGGCACCGCCGTCGGCGTCGCGCTCTTCGTCGTCGCCGCCTGCCTGCCGGTCTTCTTCCAACTGGCCGACGGCCTCCCGGCGACCGGAGGCTTCGCCCTGGCCGGTGGCGCGGACCCCGCCGAAGCCGGCCTGCTGGTGCTGCCCCTGGCGGGCGGCATGGCCGCCGCCTCCCTCCTCTCCGGACACCTCATCAGCCGGACCGGCCGCTACACGGTCCACCCCGTCCTCGGCGGTGCCGTCGCGGTCGTCGGCATGTGGCTGCTGTCCCGGCTGGAGCCCGACACGCCACGCCTCACGCACGGTGTCTGGCAGGCCGTCCTCGGCGTCGGCATCGGCCTCGTCCTGCCCGCCCTCGTCCTCGCCGTCCAGAACGCCGCACCACCCGGCGGCCTCGGCACCGCCACCGGCGCCCACACCCTCGTCCGGTGGATCGGCGGCTGCGCCGGCGTCGCCGCACTCGGCGCCCACTTCGCCCACCGCCTCGACCACGCCCTCGCCGGCCGGCTCTCCGCCGGGGCCGCCGGGGCCGACCTGCCCAGCCCGTGGTCGGTCACCCCGCACGCCGTCCGTGCCATGCCACCCGCCCTGCGCGACGCGTATCTCGGGGCCTACGCGGAGACGATGCCGCGAACCCTCCTCCACTTGGTGCCGGTCCTCGGCCTCGGCCTGCTCGTCGCCTTCTTCCTCAAGGAGAAACCGCTGGTGACCCAGAACGCCTCCACCGCCGCCGTGCCCCCGCCGCGCACCGAGCCGGGCCCCCGCCCGGAAGGCCGCCCGGACCCCCGCCCGGGAGTCCCCGTCTGCGGCACCGTCCAGCACCACGACGGATCGTGCGTGCCGCGCGCGGCCCTCACCCTCATCGACGCGCACGGACAGCAGGTCGGACGCGGCGCCACCGGCGAGGACGGGCGGTACGCCCTCAGCGTCCCGGGCGGCGGCTCGTACGTGATGATCGCGGCGGCCGGCGGCCACCAGCCCCAGGCCGTTCCCGTCACCGTCGGCGAACGGCCCGTCGAGATCGATGTGGTCCTCGGGGGCGCGGGCCGGCTCACCGGGGCCGTGCGCACCGCCGACGGCACGCCCGTACGCGACGCCACGGTCACCCTCACCGACGTACGCGGAGAGGTCGTCGCCAACACCCGCACGGGGCGTGACGGGGAGTACGTCCTCACCGCGCTCGTCGCGGGGGAGTACACCCTGGCGGCGAGCGCCCCCGCCTTCCGGCCCGCCGCCCTTCCGGTGAGCGTCCAGGCGGCCCGCGAGACCCGCCAGGACATCGAACTGGCCGGCGGAGCGGTGCTGCGCGGGACGGTACGGGCGCCCGGCGGGCGGCCCGTGGAGGACGCGCGCGTGACGCTCCTCGACGCCGCCGGCAACGTCGTCGACACGCTCACCACGGGCCCCGACGGAACATTCCGCTTCCTGGACCTCTCGTCCGGCGAGTACACCGTGATCGCGGCCGGGTACCCGCCGGTCGCCACCGTGCTCCAGGTGACGGGCGGCGCACGCACCGAGCGTGATCTGCGCCTGGGGCACGAGGACTGACGCCGGGTCGGCGCCGGGCCAGTTCCCTGGATGCCCGGCGCACAACGGCGCACGGGCCGTACGGTGGGAACACGGCCGCGGGTCCGCAGCGCGCGCGGGGAAGGAGCCTTCCAACGATGGACAGTGGCGTTCCGCGGCCGAGGGCCGCGACGAACGCGGCAGGAACAGCGGGCCGGGTTCCGCTTGCCGTGGTCGTCGTGGACGGTGGCGGCCTGGTGTCCCACTGGTCGACCGGCGCGCGCAGACTCTTCGGCCACGCCAAGGAGACCGCCGTGGGCCAGCCCGCCGCCGAACTGCTCCCCGTCTCCGGCGCCCTGGACCGGGTGTACGGGACCGACGACAGCCCCGGCCCGGCGCTGGACGCCTCCCTGGGCGGGCACACCTCCTACCCGACGGCCGGCCGCGCCCGGCTCTCCGAACCGGGGCAGGAGCGCACCGACGTCCTGTGGTGGGCCTACCCGCTGGTCGGCCCCGGTCCCGAACGGCTGCTCGTCCTGGCGGCGGACGCCGCCCGGCTCCGTGGCGACCCGGCCGGTCAGGAGCACGTGGAGCGCATCGCGCCCGGCTTCGCCCTGCACACCGACTTCCCCGGCTCCGACGAGCTGGCCCGTCGGCTCCCCGAGATCCTGCCGAACATGAACGTCCGGCAGTCAGCGCGGATCGTGTCCCAGGTCCTCGAACTGGGTTATCCGATCCTCGAATTCAGCCACCACGCACGCGTGCCCGTCACCCCCGACTGGGGCGTACCCCGGCGCGCGGAACGCGCCGCACGCGCGCGTGCCACCGGAGGAGCCGGGACGGCGTCGGCCCCGGGCGGCGTGGACCGGGGCCCGGGCGAGAGCCGGGGGCCGGACCCGGAACGGAAGGCGGAGCAGGACCTTGAACGCGCCGCCGTGCGCGAGCGGCTGGAGTTCCTCAACGAGGTCAGCGGCCGCATCGGCTCCTCCCTCGACCTCGCCCGTACGATCCAGGAGGTCAGCGAGGCGGTCGTACCCCGTTTCGGCGACTTCGCCGGCACCTATCTGCGGGAACAGGTCGTCGCAGGGGAGGACTTCCCGGACGGCGCGCCGGACGCCACCACCTGGTGGTACCGGGTCGCCGTCGAGCACGTCGACGAACCGGGGCGGTGGGAGGACGTCGTACCGGTCGGCGAGGCCATGCAGGTCCCCGAGCACACCCCGTTCTTCCGGTGCATGACGACCGGCGAGCCCGTCCTCGTACCGAGGATCGGCGAGGAGCTGGGCACGGCCATCGCCTCGCAGTTCGACAAGCGTGACATCCGTCCGCTGGTCATCGGGCGGTCCATGCTGGTCGTGCCGCTGAAGGCGCGCAGCGTGGTGCTGGGGTTCATGATCCTGCTGCGTCACCCCGGGCGGGCCCTGTTCAACGACATGGACCGGGTGACGGGCGCGGAGCTGGCCGCGCGTGCCGGGCTCGTCCTCGACAACGCCCGTATGTACCGGTACCAGGAGAGCGTCGCGGAGCTGCTCCAGGACTCGATGCTGCCCCGGGTCCCCCCGCGCATGGCCGGCTGTGACACCGCCACGCGCTACCTGCCGGGCACCCAGCTCGGCCGGGTCGGCGGCGACTGGTTCGACGCCGTCGAGCTCCCCGGCTCGCGCACGGCCCTCGTCGTCGGGGACGTCATGGGACACGGCTTGAACACGGCCGCCATGATGGGCCAGTTGAGGACGGCCGTACAGACCATGGCCGGGCTCGACCTGCCGCCCGCCCGACTGCTGCGCAACCTCGACGACCTGGCACAGCGGCTCGGCGAGCACTACCTGGCGACCTGCCTGTACGCCGTCTACGACCCGGTCCCCGGCGAGCTGTTGATGGCGAACGCGGGACATGTGCCGCCGGTGATCGTCCGCGCCGAGGACGGGCGCAGCGACCTGCTCGACCTGCCGACGGGCGCCCCGATCGGCGTCGGAGGGGTTCCGTTCGAGACCGTACGAGTGCCGGTCTCGCCCGGCGACCGGCTCGTGATGTGCACGGACGGGCTGGTCGAGGTCCGGGGCGAGGACATCGGCGTGGGCCTCGCCGCGCTGTGCGAGTCGGCCGCCCACCCGGCCGCCTCCATGGACGACGCCTGTGACGCCATCATCAGGGCGCTGGGTGCCCGGGGCGGGCGCAAGGACGACGTCGCCCTGCTGATGGCCCGGCTGAACGGCATCGACGCCGGGGACGTCGCCCGCTGGGAGCTGGTCCCGGAGCCCTGCGAGGTCGGGCGGGCACGCCGGCTGGTGGGGGAGCGGCTGGCCGGGTGGGGCCTGGGCGAGCAGGCGGACACCGCGCGGCTGCTCGTCAGCGAGCTCGTCACCAACGCGGTACGGCACGCGGAAGGCGCGCGCCGGATCGAGGTGCGGCTGGTCCGGACGGACGTCCTGCTGTGCGAGGTCACGGACGACGGGCACACCCTGCCGACGCCGTTCGGCGCGCGGCCCGCCGACGAGAGCGGGCGCGGTCTGCGGGTGGTGAGCGCCCTGGCCGGGGAGTGGGGTGTGAGCAGGGCGGGCGACGGGACGTCGGTGTGGTTCGAGCTGCCGCTGCCGAGGGAGGGGAAGAGGCCGTGAGCGTGACCCGTCGCTACAAGGACGCCTGGGAGGGCTTCTGGAGGGAGGCGCCCGGCGAGGAGGGGGCCGTCATCTGGGACGCCGCCCCCGCGCTGGCGGCCGACCGCCACCTGGAGCTCTTCGAGCCCCACCTGACGGCGCCGGGCCTGCCCCTGGTCGACCTCGGGTGCGGCAACGGCACCCAGACCCTCTTCCTCGCGGGCCGGTACGCGCGCGTGGTGGGCCTCGACGTGGCCACCGCGGCGATCGGGCACGCCCGCCGGCGGGACGGCCGGGCAGGCGCCGCCGCGCGGTTCCGGGTGCTCGACGCCGTCGACCCGGCGGCCGTGCGGGAGCTGCACGCCGAGCTGGGCGACGCCAACGTCTACATGCGCGGGGTGCTCCACCAGAGCGAGCCGCAGGACCGGCAGGCCCTGGCCACCGCCATCGCGACGCTCGTGGGCGAGCGGGGCCGGGCGTTCGTCGTGGAGCTCGCCGAGGCGGCTGGAACGGCCCTCCACGGCCTGGCCAGCGGCCCGGCGGGCCCGCCCCCGAAACTGGAGCCGGTACTCCGCCACGGGATCGCACCGGCCACCGTCGTGGACGCCGACGTACCGGAGTACTTCCGTGCCGCCGGCCTCCACGTCCTCGCCTCGGGCCGGATGCCCCTGACCACAACCGAACACACTCCGGACGGCACCCCCATCGACCTACCGTCCCTCTGGCTCGTCGTGGCCCGCGACACCTGACACGCCGATGCCCTGACCCTGCGAGGCACCCCCGCCCCGCCACGGGCGGCCGCCCCCGGCGACGTATCCGACCCGAGGCACCGCCACCGGTCGGCGAGGCCCGACCCGGGTCACCTTCCGCCGCCGGGCCCGGGACTCAGGCCGAGGCCCCACGCCTCGCCGGGCCTCTCCGGCCCCCGCAGAGGCCCCGCCCGGCGAGCCTGAAGCCAGCGCAGAGGCCCCGCCCTGCCGAGGGCCTCGCCCTCGCCCACCGCTCGCCCCCATCGGGGCCCGGCCGCTCTCCGCCCCGTAGCTCCGGCGGTCCTTGGGGCGGAGCGCGTCAGGAGCTCTTGCCGCGGCCCGTCATCGCGTCGCGAAGGCGGTCGACGAGGCCGGTGCCGGGGGCGAGGAGCTTGTTGGCCGGGGGTTTGTCGGGGGCGGAGGGGTGCGGGCGGGTCGGGGCCGTCCGCTTCGCCTGGCGGACCTTTTCCCCGAGGTCGTCGAGCATCTCGGCGGAGCACGCCTCACGCAGGCGCGGGAAGAGGTTGTTCTCCTCATCGGTGATGTGCGACCGGATCTCCGTCATCAGCTTGTTCATCAGCACGTCGAACTGCGGATGCCCCGCCTCGCAGCCCTCCAGCTCCTTCATGACGCGCTCGGCGGCCGCATGATCGGCCAGCTCCTTCTCGGCGAGCGCGTCACCGCCCGGCACGTGCCGGCGCACCGCCGGGTAGAGGTAGGCCTCCTCCGCGACGGAGTGGCGGACCAGCTCGATGGTGACCTGGTCGGCGTACTGCTTGCGCCGGCTGTCACCGGGCGGCAGTTCCTCGATGGTGGTGAAGAGCTCCTCCACCTCCTCGTGGTCATTGGTCAACTCTGTGACGACGTCTCCACCGTGTGCCATGCCGACGCTCCTTCGCGCGGTATTTCCGGATTTCCCCAATGAAACGCCGCCGGGTCCGTCCCCCGCGTATTGCCGTCGGCTCAGCGTGTCGTTCCACGTGAGGTGCGTCATTTCCTCCCCGGAATTCCGGCGGTACGGTTTCCGTCCCCTCACCCCCGTGAATTCGGATGGATCAGCCGTGCCCGCAGACTTCTCGCTCTCCCCGCTCATAGCGGCGACCGCGCAGTGGCTGACGCGCGCCTACCCGCCGGGCGGCGGCGCGCTCGACCACGCCCGGGCCGAGGCACAGGCGCGGCAGGCCGTCACGGTCGCGGCCTGGCTGCGCTACCCGACCGCGATGGACGCCGCCCTGGTCGCCGTGGCGGGGCCCGGCGGTTCGGCCCGGCTCGACGGGGTCACCGGCGCGGACGCAACCGAAGCCGGTGCCGAGGAGCCGGACGCGTGGCGGACCTGGGTCGACGAGGTCGTCGCGAGCTGGGCGGCGTCCCTGCTCAGTACACCCGGGCTCGCCTCGGCCGCCATGGAGGCCCTCGCCGGGTCCCCGCACCTGGAGGGGGCGCCGGTGGAGTTCCGGCGGCTGGTCGACCCCGACGAGCACGACCGGCGGGCCGCCCCGCTGCTGCGCCACCCGGACCTGCTCGCCCCGATAGCGGAGCTGCACCGGGAACAGCTCCTCCACCGGCTCGGGAACCGGCTCGCGGGCTGAACGAGACAGAGCCGCCCCGACGCGTGATGCTGAAGCGGTGAACGGTTGGGAGAACAACACGTGGGCGACCCACGCGCCCACGCTCGGAGTGGAGGAGGAGTACTTCCTCGTCCACCCCATGACGCGCGCCGTGGAACCCGCCGGCGCCCGGGTGGTGGCACGGGCCTCCTCGATGGTCGGGGACCGCGTCTCCGGTGAGTTCACCGAGTACCAGATCGAGGGGAAGACGCCGCCGTGCCCCGGCGCGGAAGAGCTGCGCAAGGAACTGACGCGGGTGCGGGCGGCGGCCGTGGCGGCGGCCCGGGCGGAGGGCCTTGGCCTGTGCGCGTCCGGCACGCCGGTCCTGGGCGTTTCCCGCCGGGCGGACATCGGCGACCACCCGCGCTACCGCGCCGGGGCCGACCAGTACCGCGCCATGCTCGACGACTTCGCCGTCAGCGCCTTCCACGTCCATGTGCACCTGCCCGACCGGGAACTCGCCGTCCTGGTGGGCAACCACCTCCGGCCCTGGCTGCCGCTCCTGGTGGCGATGAGCGCGAACTCACCGTTCCACGAGGGCCTCGACACCGGCTACGCGAGCTGGCGGTCCGTGATCAGGAGCCGCTTCCCGTGCCTGGGGCCGCCGCCGTACGCCGAGTCGCTCGCCCACCACGAGCGGCTCGCCACCGCCATGGCCGAGGCGGAGGCGATGCTGGAACCCGGCATGCCGTTCTGGGACGTCCGGCCCAACCCGCGCCTGCCGACGCTGGAGGTCCGCTCCATGGACGTCCTGGCGGACATCGACGACACGGTGGCCCTGACGGTACTGATCAGGGCGCTCGTCGTCACGGCGGCGAACGAGGCCGTACGCGGCGACCCGGGCCCGCGCACCAGCGGCGAACTGCTGCGCGCCGCGTACTGGCGGGCCGCCCGGGACGGCTGGCCCGGCAGCGGCGTGGACGCCCTGAACGGACGCGTCCTGCCCGCGCCCGAGCAGGCGGAGCGGCTCGTGCGGCATGTGCGGCCGGTGCTGGAGGCGTACGGGGACATGGGGGAGGTGTCGGCGTTCCTGCGGCGGCTCGCGGCCCGGGGGACCGGCGCGGAACGGCAGCGCGCCTGGGCCCGGGGCGCGGCGGGCCCGGCCGGGGTGGTGGACGCCCTGGTGCGCGCCACCGACTGCGTCAGCGTGCCCTGAGCGTGGTCACCAGGACGTCCCGGTGGGCGGGCCTGCCGGCGTCGAGCGGGTGGATCGGCGACACGCCGTGCAGGGTGGCGCGGTCGTCGCCCAGGAGCAGCGTGCCCGGCTCGCTGAGCGTGCAGGTCAGCAGCTCACGGCCGTCGGGGTCGTACACCGTGCTCTCGCCGCCGGTGGCGTTCTCCCTGCCGATCAGCAGCGACGTCACCAGCGTGACGCCGTCGCGGTGCCTGCCCTCCGGGGTGGGCGCGCCCTGGCTGTCGGCCGAGGCGACCACCCGGAACGGGTGGACCTTCACGCTCCATTCGGCCGCGTCGTCCAGACAGGCCGCCACGTCGCCCAGCATCCGCAGCAGCGGCGTCAGGAGCGGATCGGCCACGAAGGCGTCGGTCAGGGGCTCGAAGTGCCGGTCCACGTCGACGTACAGCGGGTTGGACTGCTCGGGCTGTACGAAGGCGACGTGCGGCAGCGGCGTCAGTTCTCCGGTGCGGGTGAGGGAGAAGTGCCCGTAACGGCGCAGCCGGCGCGTTCCCCGCTCGGCCGCGTACTCGTCCGGGGCCAGGTCCTCCCAGTGGGTGGCGAAGCAGGCCCAGCCGTGCTCGTCGGTCCCGAGGCACTCCGAGACGGCCGCCGGTGACATCACGTACGCGCCCGCCGACACCAGTGCCTGGCGGGCCGCGGCGACCGGGGCGGTGTGCTCCGCGGTCCTCTCCTTGGCCACGTCGTCCATGCGTCCATGTTCGGGTGGCGAGCCGTCTTCCGCATCCGGCGTCCGGCCGCGGTCCGCGTCCGGCACCCGGCCGGCGCTCCGTCCGCACGTGGCCGTCCGGCGCCCGGCCGACAGTTATCCACAGGCCTGGGCAGGCGGGGCGGGACCGCGTACGGTTTCGAGGCATGAAGATCCTTGTCAGCGCCGACATGGAAGGCGCCACCGGTGTGACCTGGCCGGCCGACGTGCTGCCCGGAACCCCCCAGTGGGAGCGGTGCCGGTCCATGTTCACCTCCGATGTGAACGCGGCAGTGCTGGGCTTCTTCGACGGCGGCGCCGATGAGGTCCTCATCAATGAAGCGCACTGGAGCATGCGCAATCTGCTGCTCGAACAACTGGACGGGCGCGCCGAGATGCTCACCGGCCGGCACAAGTCCCTCTCCATGGTGGAAGGCGTCCAGCACGGCGACGTGGACGGCATCGCGTTCGTCGGGTACCACACGGGCGCGGGCAGCGAAGGGGTCCTCGCGCACACCTATCTCGCCAACTCCATCACCGGCGTCTGGCTCAACGGCGTGAGGGCGAGCGAGGGCATGCTCAACGCCCATGTCGTCGCCGAGTACGGCGTCCCCGTCATCCTCGTCACCGGCGACGACCTGACCTGCGAGGACGCCCTCGCGTACGCCCCGGAGGCCCGCAAGGTCGCCGTCAAGGACCACGTGTCGCGGTACGCGGCGGTGTGCCGCACCCCCACCCGGACGGCCGCCGACATCCGCGCCGCAGCCAAGGACGCGACCGCTCTCGCCGTACGGTACGAACCGGTGCGCGGCGGGCCGTTCACCGTGGAGCTGGAGTTCGACGCGGAGCACCTCGCGGCTGCCGCCACCGTCGTCCCGGGCGTGGCCATCAGCGGGGAACGGCGCGTCGCGTACACCAGCGAGACGATGTACGAGGCCATTCGCGCCTTCAAGGCGGTCACCACGATCGTCTCGGCCGCAGTGGAGGAGCAGTATGGCTGACGTGACGCCCTTCGACACGGATTCCCAGGCTCTCGACGAGGTGGTGACCTTCACCTCCGAGCTCATCCGGATCGACACCACCAACCGCGGCAACGGCGACTGCCGGGAGCGGCCCGCCGCCGAGTACGTCGCCGAGAAGCTCGCCGAGGCCGGGCTGGAGCCGGCCCTCCTGGAGCGCACCCCCGGCCGGAGCAACGTGGTGGCGAGGATCGAGGGCACCGACCCGTCCGCCGAAGCGCTCCTCGTCCACGGCCATCTGGACGTGGTGCCGGCCGACCCCGGTGACTGGGACGTGCACCCCTTCTCCGGTGAGGTCCGCGACGGGCTGGTCTGGGGCCGGGGCGCCGTCGACATGAAGAACATGGACGCCATGGTCCTGGCGGTCGTCCGGGAGTGGGCCCGCCACGGCATCCGGCCCCGGCGCGACATCGTCATCGCGTACACGGCAGACGAGGAGGCCAGCGCCGCCGACGGCGCCGCCTTCCTCGTACGCCGCCACCGGGAGCTCTTCGACGGCTGCACGGAGGGCATCGGCGAGTCCGGGGCCTACACCTTCCACGCCGGACCCGACCTGGAGATCTATCCGATCGGGGCGGGGGAGCGCGGCACCGCCTGGCTCAAGCTCACCGCGGAGGGCAGGGCGGGCCACGGCTCCAAGGTCAACCGGTCCAACGCGGTCAGCCGGCTCGCCGAGGCCGTCGCCCGCATCGGCAACCACCAGTGGCCGGTGCGCCTCACCCCGACGGTGCGTGCCGCCCTCACCGAACTCTGCGCGTTGTACGGCCTCCACCCCGACTTGGACGCCGACGACTTCGACGCCGACATCCTGCTGGCGAAGCTCGGCCACGCCGCCGCCCTGGTCGAGCCGACCATCCGCAACAGCTCCAACCCGACCATGCTGCACGCCGGTTACAAGGTCAATGTGATCCCGGGGAGCGCCACCGCCCACATCGACGGACGCGTGCTGCCCGGCGGGGACCTGGAGTTCGCCGAGACGATGGACATGCTCACCGGGCCGGACGTCGAGTGGGAGTTCCAGCACCAGGAGATCCCCCTCCAGGCGCCGGTCGACTCACCGACGTACGCCAAGCTGCGTGCGGCCCTGGAGCACTTCGAGCCGGACGCGCACGTGGTGCCGTTCTGCATGTCCGGCGGTACCGACGCCAAGCACTTCGCCCGGCTCGGCATCGTCGGCTACGGCTTCGCGCCACTGCGGCTGCCGGTCGGCTTCGACTACCAGGCGCTCTTCCACGGCGTCGACGAGCGCGTCCCGATCGCGGCGCTGCACTTCGGAGTCCGCGTCCTCGACCACTATCTCCAGACCGCATAGAGGGGGAGCATCCGGCATGGTACCCACGGGGGCTTACGGAACCTGGCCGTCACCGATCGACGCGCACCTCGCCGCCGCGCACGAGGGGCGCCCCGAGTACGTCGGCGTGGTGGGCGACGAGGTGTGGTGGACCGAGCCGAGGCCCGCCGAGGGCGGCAGACGCGCCCTGGTGCGCAGGCACCCGGACGGCACCGAGGCGCCGGTGCTGCCCGCCCCGTGGAACGTACGCAGCAGGGTCGTCGAGTACGGCGGGCAGCCGTGGGCCGGGGCGGTACGACAGGGGGCCGCCGGACCGCTCGTCGTCTTCAGTCACTTCCCCGACCAGCGGCTGTACGCGTACGAGCCGGACGGCGACGGCGACCCGCAGCCGCTCACCCCGGTGTCCGGCGTGGGCGGCGGACTGCGCTGGGTGGACCCCGTCATCCACCTGGACCAGGGCGAAGTGTGGTGCGTCCTGGAGGAGTTCACCGGCCCGGGACCCGGTGACGTACGGCGGGTCATCGCGGCCGTACCGCTCGACGGGTCGGCGGCCGAGGACCGGGGCGCCGTGCGGGAGCTGACCGACGGCCGGCACCGGTTCGTCACCGGGCCACGGCTCTCACCGGACGGCACACGGGCCGCGTGGCTCGCGTGGGACCACCCGCGGATGCCGTGGGACGGCACGGAGGTGATGACCGGCGACGTCACGGACGGCGGGCCGTTCACCGGCGTGCGGGCGGTCGCCGGGGGGACCGAGGAGTCGGTCTGCCAGGTCGACTGGGCACCGGACGGCTCGCTGCTGTTCGTCTCCGACGCCTGCGGCTGGTGGGAGCTGCGGCGGATGAGGCCGGGCGCGGGGGAGGCCGGGCTGTGCACGGGGCGGGCCGAGGAGTTCGGCGGGCCGCTGTGGAAGATCGGTCAGAAGTGGTTCCAGCCGCTGGGCGACGGGACGATCGCCGTCATCCACGGCAGGGGCGCCACCAGCCTCGGCATACTCGATCCCGAGACCGGTGAGGTGGTCGACGCCCCCGGGCCGTGGACGGAATGGGCCTCCACGCTCGCCGGGCACGGCACGCGCGTCATCGGTGTGGCGGCCAGCCCGCGCAGCGGCTACGAGGTCGTGGAACTGGACACGTGCACCGGCCGCACCCGGGTCATCGGCTCCGCCCACGCCGACTCCGTCGACCCGGCGTACTACCCGGAGCCGCAGATCCGCACGTTCACCGGCCCGGACAACCGCGAGATCCACGCCCACATCTACCCGCCGCACAACCCCGACCGGATCGCCCCCGACGATGAACTGCCGCCCTACGTGGTGTGGGCGCACGGCGGGCCCACCGGGCACGCCCCGCTCGTCCTCGACCTGGCGATCGCCTACTTCACCTCGCGCGGGATCGGTGTCGCGGAGGTCAACTACGGCGGCTCCACTGGGTACGGCCGTTCCTACCGCGACCGGCTGCGGGAGCAGTGGGGCGTCGTCGACGTCGAGGACTGCGCCGCCGTCGCGGAGGCGCTCGCCGCCGAGGGCACCGCCGACCCGGCCCGCCTCGCCATCCGGGGCGGCAGCGCGGGTGGCTGGACCGCCGCGGCGTCGCTGGCCGCCACCGACGTCTACGCCTGCGGCACGCTGCTCTATCCGGTGCTCGACCTGACCGGATGGGCGGACGAGACGCACGACTTCGAGTCGCGCTACCTGGAGTCCCTGATCGGGCCGCTCGCGGACGTCCCCGGCCGCTACCGGGAGCGCGCGCCCATCTCCCAGGTGGAGCGCATCGCCTCGCCGTTCCTGCTGCTCCAGGGGCTCGACGACGTGATCTGCCCGCCCGCCCAGAGCGAGCGGTTCCTGGCGGCGATGGCCGGGCGCGGCATCCCGCACGCGTACATCGCCTTCGAGGGGGAGGGGCACGGATTCCGGCGGGCCGACAGCGTGGTGCGCGCCCTGGAGGCGGAACTCTCCCTGTACGTACAGGTCTTCGGGATCACCCGCTCCGACGTCCCGCTGCTGGAGCTGAAGAAGTGACGGCCACGCCGCTGGAACGGCCCTCGCGACTGCGGCCGGGGGACCGGGTCGCCATCGTGTCCCCCAGCGGCCCGGTGCCCGAGGACCGCCTCCGGGCGGGCGTGGACATCCTGCGCGGCTGGGGACTCGATGCCGTGGTGATGCCGCACGCCCTGGACGTGCACCCGGAGTTGCCGTACCTCGCGGGCGACGACGAGGACCGCGCCCGCGACCTGACGGCGGCGTGGTGCGACCCGTCCGTCTCCGCGGTGCTCTGCGCGCGGGGCGGTTATGGCGCGCACCGCATGGCCGATCTGCTCGACTGGACGGCGATGCGGGCGGCGGGGCCCAAGGTGTTCGTCGGCTACAGCGATGTGACGGCGCTGCACGAGGCGTTCGCCGTACGGATGGGGCTGGCCACGCTGCACGGTCCGATGGCGGGGGTGCTCACGTTCCTCAAGGACGCGGCCACCCAGGAGTCGCTGCGGGCCACGCTGTTCGACCCCGAGACGGTGCGCACCCTGGGGCTGGACAGCGCCCGGCCCATGGTGCCCGGCCGGGCGCGGGGCGTCACCCTGGGCGGCTGCCTGGCCCTGCTCGCCGCCGACCTCGCCACGCCGCACGGCCGCCCGTCCGCGCGCGGCGGCCTGCTCCTGCTGGAGGACACCGGCGAGGAGGCGTACCGACTGGACCGCATCCTCACCCAGCTCCTTCGCGCCGACTGGCTGGACGGTGTCTCGGGCATCGCGCTCGGCTCGTGGGAGGAGTGCGGTCCCTACCCCGAGGTCCGGGCCACTCTCCTGGACCGGTTGGCGCCCCTCGGCGTACCGGTGGTCGAGCAACTGGGCTTCGGCCACGGCCCGACCAACCTGACGGTGCCCCTCGGCGTCCCCGCCACCCTGGACGCGGACGCCGGCACGCTCACCCTGGACGAGCCCGCACTGCGCTGACGGCGCGCCCCGCCTGTTGGTTGAATGCGCGTCAAGAAACCCCCGCACAACCGTTGACGTGGATCTGACACGTGTCACACCATGAGCGCGGCCCGGTACTTACCGGTCGGTATGTGCCACCTCACCGTGGAGGTCCCCGTGTCGTCGCGCGCCCTGCCCCGGCTTCGGAAGTCCCTCGTTCTCGCGGCCGGTGCCGCGCTCGTCGCGCCGCTCGCCACGGCAGCGCCGCTCGCCGTGGCCGTGCCGACGTCGGCGGCGGCGGAGGCGGAGGCGGTGGAGGCGGCGGCGACCAGGGCGGAGGGTCCGTTCACCGTCACGCCACTGACGTTCACGGTCGAGGCGGGGGGACGCACCTGCGCCGTGGACGCCGACCTGTACCGGCCCACCGGGGTCGACTCCGGGCACCCGGCGCCCGCCGTGCTGGCCACGAACGGGTTCGGCGGGAGCAAGTCCGACGGATCAACCGCCGCCATCGGCAAGGCGTTCGCCGAACGCGGCTATGTCACCCTCGTCTACTCGGGGCTCGGGTTCGGCAAGTCGGGCTGCCTGATCTCCCTCGACGACCCGCGCATCGACGGCACGGCGGCGTCCCGGCTGCTGGACTTCCTCGGCGGCGAGCGGGCCGCCGACGACGGCACCAAGGCCGACTTCGTCACCACCGACGGCCACGGCGACCCGCGCGTGGGCATGATCGGCGGCTCGTACGGCGGGGCCGTCCAGCTCGCCACGGCCGCCGTCGACCACCGCGTCGACGCCCTCATACCCATGATCACCTGGCACGACCTGGCGTACTCGCTGGACCCCAACAACGCCTCGCGCGACGTGCCCGGCGCGTTCAAATGGCAGTGGGCCAACGGCTTCTACCTGATCGGGGAGGGGCAGCCGCTGCTCGTGCCGAGCCTCGACCCCACCCGGATCAACCGCCTGGACTGTCTGCACTTCGTCACCCGCGCCTGCGAAACCGTCCGGCTGCTCAACTCCGGCCGCTACCCGGCCGCGAAGACGCGGGAGATGCTCGACTTCGCCCGCAGCGTGTCCCCGGTCTCGTACCTCGGCAAGGTCAAGGCGCCGACGCTCCTCATCCAGGGGCAGGCCGACAGCCTGTTCAACCTCAACGAGGCACAGGCCAGTTACGAGCAGCTCAAGGCGCGGGGCACCGAGACCAAGATGATCTGGCAGTCATGGGGCCACAGCGGCGGGCTCACCGACCCCGCGAGCGGCGAACTCGACCTCGGCCGGGGCAACCTGGAGACGAGCTACGTCGGCCGGCGCGTCCTCGCCTGGTTCGACCGCCACCTGCACAAGAGGACGGGCACGGACACCGGTCCCGCCTTCGCCTACTACCGCGACTGGCAGACCGGCTACGGCACCGCCGGCGCCGTGCCGCCGCTGTCGCGCACGCTGTACCTGTCCGGCGACGGCAAGCTCGTCGACAACCGCGCCAAGGTGGCGCGCGGCGCGCGCCACTACCGCAATCTGCCGCTCCCGACCAGCCACTCCGAGTCCTCGCTCGCCGGGCTGATCGGCCTCGCCGACCCCCAGCCCTACGACACGCCCGGCACCTTCCTCGGCTGGACCAGCGAGCCCTTGAAGGCCCCCCTCGACGTGGTCGGCGCCCCCAGGGCCGCCCTCCGCGTCAGCTCCCCGGCGGCCGAGCGGGTGCAGCACTCCGGGGACGCCGCCGACAAGCTGGTGCTCTTCGCCAAGGTGTACGACGTGGCGCCCGACGGCACGCAGACGCTGGTCAACCGGCTCGTCGCGCCCGTGCGCGTACCGGACGTCACCCGGCCGTTCACCGTGGAACTGCCCGGCATCGTGCACCGGTACGAGGCGGGCCACCGCCTCCGGTTCGTGATCGCCGCGAGCGACACCGCGTACCTCGGCAACCGCGGCATCAAGCCGGTGACCATCACCAGTTCCCCCGGGGACACGGGTGCGCTCCGGCTGCCCGTCATCGGCGTACCGGCCTCAGGGGGCGCCCACGGCCGGTGACCGGTGGGCCTCGCGCAGCGTCGTGTACACCGACCACACCACCGACACCAGCGGCACCGAGACCACCGCTCCGACCACGCCCGCCGCGATGGCGCCCCCGACCACCGAGACCGCCACCACCAGCGGGTGGAGCCGGACCGCCCAGCTCATGACCAGCGGATGGAGCAGATGCCCCTCGATCTGACCGATGATCACGATCAGCGCGATCACGATGGCCGCCGTGAGCGGTCCCTTCGCCGCCAGGGCGACCACCGCCGCCACCGCCAGGGCGACCGGTGAGCCGATCAGGGGCACGAACGCGGCGAAGAACTCCAGGAGCGCCAGCGGTACGGCCAGCGGCACTCCGAGGAAGTACAGCGCCAGGCCGACCAGGATCGCGTTGGTCGCGGCCACGAGCACGATCCCGCGCGTGTAGCCGGTGAACGTGCGCCAGGCCGCCAGCCCCGCGACAGCCCACCGCGACCGCGACCCTTCCGGCAGTTGCGCGCAGAACCACGCCCACTGCCGGTCGCCCGAGTGGATGAAGAACACCGAGGCGAACAGGCCGAGGGCGACGGCGGTGAGCACGTGCACCGCTTCGGTCGCGCCGCTGACCGCTTTGCTGAGCAGCGCCGAGCGGTGGCTGGAGAGGAACTGGGCGACCCGGGAGTGCAGGTCGGACAGCACGTCCGGGTTGAGCCGGAACGGCGGGTCCTCCAGCCACTCCTCGATGCGGTCCACGCCATCCCGGAACTCCCGGACCAGCGTCGTCGTCTCGCCCGCCACGGCCTCCCCGACCAGTACCAGCGCCCCCAGCACCAGCGCGATCCCGCCGATCAGCGTGACGGCGACGGCGAGCCCCCGGGGCAGGCCGCGGGCCACGACGTCGGCGACCGGCCGCAGCATCGCCGTGATGACCAGCCCCAGGAAGAGGGCCACCCCGATCTCGTGGAACCGGCCCAGCACGGCGAACACGGCGTACACCACCGCGCCGACGACCAGCAGCCGCCAGGCGTGCGCCGCGGCCCGGCGGAGGAACGGGGACACCTGGGGCTCCATGCCCAGCGAGGTACCACCGGGAGGCGGCCGCGCCACGCGCCCGGGCGAACGTTCGCCCGGGCGGGGGCCGGACCGGAGCCGGCCGGTGGCACGTCCGAGAACGGACCTCGCCGGCCGAAGGGCCGCCGACCGGATGGCCGTCGGATGGGCGCCGGATGGCCGCCGGAGGGCCGTTGGGGGCCGGCTGGAGCGCGGCTAGAGCGCCGCGTAACCCGGGCGGATCAGCTCGTCGATGATCCGGCGGCGCTCCGGCAGCGGCAGGAACGCGGCCTCGACGGCGGCGACCGTGAACTCCTCGAAGACCTCCGGGCCGTAACCGAAGGCGTCCGCCATGTGCTGGAACTCCTGGCTCATGGTGGTGCCCGACACCAGGCGGTTGTCGGTGTTCAGCGTGATGCGGAAGCCCAGGCGGCGGAGCTGGTCGATCGGGTGCGTCGCGTAGTCCTTCGCGGCGCCCGTCTGGAGGTTGGAGGTCGGGCAGACCTCCAGTGCGATGCGGTTGTCGCGGACGTACGCGGCCAGGTGGCCGAGCGTGGCCGTGCCGTCCTCGTGCACCTGGATGTCGTCGGTGATCCGCACACCGTGGCCGATCCGCTCGGCGCCGCAGACCTGCACCGCCTCGTGGATCGACTCGGCGCCGACGGCCTCGCCCGCGTGGATGGTGAAGTGGCAGTTGTGCCGCTTCAGGTGCTGGAAGGCCGGCAGGTGCCGGGAGGGCGGGTTGCCGATCTCGCCGCCCGCGATGTCGAACCCGGCCACGCCCCGCTCACGGTGGGCGACGGTCAGCTCGGCTATCTCCAGCGACCGGTCCGTGTGACGCATGCCGGTCAGCAGCGTGCCGACGGTGATCCGCCCGCCGGTGCGGCGCTCACCCTCGCGGAAGCCGTCGTTCACGGCCTCCACGACCTCGTCCAGGGTCAGGCCACCCGCCAGGTGCTGCTCGGGGGCGTACCGGATCTCCGCGTAGACGACACCGTCCGCCGCCAGGTCCTCGGCGCACTCGGCCGCGATGCGGAACAGCGCCTCGCGGGTCTGCATCACCGCACAGGTGTGGGCGAACGTCTCCAGGTAGCGCTCCAGTGAGCCGGAGTCGGCGGCGTCGCGGAACCAGACCGCGAGCTCGGCCGGGTCCTCGGTCGGCAGGCCGGTGTAACCGCACTCGCGGGCCAGCTCGATGATCGTGGCGGGGCGCAGGCCACCGTCCAGGTGGTCATGGAGGACCGCCTTGGGGGCGCGGCGGATCCAGTCGGCGATGGCGGGAGCGTCGGCGGGGACGTTGTCAGACAAGTGCATGGGGCGCGAGTGTACGGCACGCCCCGCCCCGGCGCCGTGACGCAGCCGACAGGGGCCGGTGGCAGGGGTCGATCGGCAGGGGGCGGGGACCCGGGTGCGGCGGCGGAGGGGGCGGGGACCCGGGGTGCGGCGGCGGAGGGGGCAGGGGCGGCGGTGGCAGTGGGCGGCGACCCGGGGGTAGGGGGCAGGCCCCCGACAGGGGCCAGCGACAGGAACCGGTGACCGGGGAGCGGCGGCAGGGTCAGTTCGACTGGAGGACCGGAAGGGCCGCCGCGCCCGTTGGCAGCATGTGCTTCGCGGCCAGGACGGGGACGTCGCCGGTGCGGACGACCTGGGTGATCAGTACGGCCGGGGTGTCGGCCGGCCGGCCGAGCTGCTCCCCGCGGCGCTGCCCGACCAGCGTGGCCGTCACGCTGCTGTGGGCGCTCAGCGGCACACCCCGTGACGACGAGACGAGCACGGCGAGCATCGACGTGCGGGCGGCGTCCGGCTGTCCGGCGACGGCCTCCAGGGTCCGTGCGAAGCCCGGGTGGGCCGCCTCCAGGACGTCCTCGGCGGCCGCCCACTCCTGGCTGAGCGCCGCCGCCGTACCGTCCGCGGCCAGCAGGGACTCCCAGAACCGCAGCCGGGCCCGGGCGGCCGCGAGCAGGTGCTGGGCGGTGAAGTCGGTCGGCTCCTCGACCGCCCGCAACAGGGCCCGTACGCGCACGGGGGCGCCCGCGCCGATCAGCTCCTCCAGCGGCTGGATGTGCTCGAAGCCGCGCCGGGGCGGCCGGTCGGCGACGGTCCGGCCGACTCCACGGCGCACCGACAGCAGCCCGTCCTCCTGGAGCAGCAGCAGCGCCTCGCGCAGGGCCGGGCGGCTGACGCCCAGCTCGGCGGCGAGCTTGGGCTCGGAGGGGAGGGTCGAGCCGGGCGGGTAGGTGCCGGCGTGGATGGCGTCCACGATCCGCTCGTACAGCACCACCACCGGTCTCCGCTGCTCAGCGCTGCTGACCACCACTGCCCCTCCTCGGCTCACTTGTCAGCAAGTTATGCCGCGGCGGCCGGGCTCGGCAATGGTGTTCGGTCTCGATTCAGCCGCACTGAGCTGCGGCAATTCGAAAAGTTGGCGGCAGGGTATTGACGTTTACGCGCGTAGATCTCAATCTGGCTCAGCAGCACTTGTCTGACAAGGCAAGCGGCGTGCCGTTTCACCGATCCCGACATGACATCCAAGGCAAAGGGGCCGACATGTCCATCTCGCTCGGCCGGACGCGTTCCGGAGCCGAATCAGACCTCGCGGGCCGTGGCCCCATGCTGCTGGCGATGGTCATGGCCGTGCTCGGCTACCAGATCAACGCGACCATGCTCAGCCCCGCGCTGCCCGACGTCATCGAGCGCCTCGGCACCACCACGGCCGCCGCCGGCCTGTCGCAGACCCTGTTCTTCCTGATGGCCGCCATCGGCCAGGTCACGCTCGCCCGCCTCAGCGACCAGCGCGGCCGCAAGCCGATGATGATCGTCTGCGCGTTCGTCCTGATCATCGGCAACCTGCTGTGCGTCTTCGCGCCGAACATCGAGATCTTCATCGCCGGCCGCGTCCTCCAGGGCATCTCCGCCGCGATGTTCACCCTCGCCTTCCTCACCCTGAACCAGCTCCTCACCCCGGCCGGCTTCGGCAAGGCCGCGGGCATCATCACCGCCGTCAACGGCGGCCTCGCCGGTGTGGACGCCATCGCCGGCGGTCAGATCGCCGACACCATCGGCTTCCGCGGCATCTTCGTCTGCTCGACCCTGATCGCCGTCGCCGGCCTGATCGGCGTACGCCGGTACGTCCCCGACGTCCCGCCCACCACCGACGCCGACGCCCGCTTCGACTCCCGGGGCATCGCCGCCCTCGCCCTCGGCCTCACCGGCATCCTCGTCGGCCTCGCCCAGGGCGGCGCCTGGGGCTGGACCTCCGCGCTCACCCTGGGCTTCCTGCTCGGCGGCGTCGCCTCCCTCGTCTTCTTCGTCGTCTCGCAGAAGAGCGCCCCCAACCCGGTCATCGACCTCGATGTCCTGGCCTCCCGCCGCGCCTGGCCGCTGCTGCTCACCACCGTGTGCACCCTGGGCGGCGCGTTCGGCGCCATCGCGCTGACGATCCCCCTCTTCTCCCAGGACGCCCGGGTCGGCCTCGGCCTCAGCGCGGTGACCGCGGCGATCCTCTTCCTCACCCCCATCCAGCTCATCGGCGTGATCTCCGCCCCGCTGACCGGCCGCCTCGGCCCGAAGATCGGCTGGCGCACGGTCGTGGTCACCGGTGCCGTCGCCAACTTCGCGATATTCATCTTCGCCACGCTGTTCCTGCACAGCGAGTGGATCCTGGTCGCCGCGCTCGCCGCGCTCGGCGTCACGTACGGCGGTTTCATGCTCACCGGGCTCAACGGTCTTGCCGTCACCACCGCCCCCAAAGACAAGCCCGGCTCCCTCTCCGGTCTCAACGGGGCCTGCTTCGGCATCGGCGCCTCGCTCGGCATCGCCCTCGCCTCCGCCATGATCAGCGCGGGCAGCGACGCCCAGGGCGTCACCGAGGCCGGCTACCAGCACGCCATGTACACCGCGCTGGCCCTGCTCGGCATCGGCGTCGTCACCGCGCTGCTCATCCAGCGCCCGGACCCGGCCGACACCGCCGACACCGACGAGCCGCAGCTCGTCGTCACCCACCACTGATCACCCGTACGGCCCGCTCCACCGCCCCCGCGCGGCCAGGATCCGCACATCCTGGTTGCCGGGGGCGGCGGCGTTTTTCCACCCGGGAGGCGACAGTGCGGCGTGCGGTCACGGTGGCGGCGGGGCTGGCCCTCGTCCTGACGGCGACGGGCCCGGCGAGCGCGGCGAGCGCGGCGGCGACCGCCGCGAATGCCGTCCCGCCGCTGCCCGACTTCACCGGCAAGGGGCTCATGACCGTCTTCACCACGATGGACTACCGCACCAAGGTCGAGGTGCGTGACGCCAGCGGCTACGACCGTACGGTGCTGTGGCCGACGAACTGGAAGGTCTGCTCCCAGCACCCAGCCCCCGGTACGGACCTCGGGGGCCGCACCCTCTCCGTCGAGGTGATGAAGAAGGGCGAGAAGTGCCCACCCCGGAAGGCGGCGCCCCGCCCGAAGCGCCCCCGCTGACGCCCCCGTTACCCTGACCGGATGTCCGCGAACGGCCCCCACGCCCGCTACCTCGCCGAAGGCCCGCGCGTCGGCATCCGGCACTTCGCCCACGAGGACGCCGAGGAGTTCACCGCACGGGTCCGCGAGAGCAGGGACCTGCACCGTCCGTGGCTCTTCCCGCCGGACACCCCCGAGGCGTACGCCGATTACGCGCGCGCCCGCATCGAGAGCGCGGCCGCCGAACCGCTCCTGGTCTGCGAGCGGGAGGCGGGCGGCGCCATCGCCGGGTTCATCAACATCAACAACATCGTCCGGGGCGGCTTCCTCAGCGGCACCCTTGGCTACGGCGCCTTCGCCCACGCGGCCGGCCGGGGCCTGATGAGCGAGGGGCTGGGCCTGGTCCTCGGTTACGCCTTCGGGCCGCTCGGCCTGCACCGGCTGGAGGCCAACGTCCAGCCACTGAACGAGGCGTCGATCGCGCTCGTGCGCCGCGCAGGGTTCCGACTGGAGGGCTTCTCCCCGGCGTTCATCTTCATCGACGGCGCCTGGCGCGACCACGAACGCTGGGCGATCACGGCCGACCAGCCCCTTGCCGCCGCGCCCCGGCGGGGGTGAGACGCCCTGGCCCGGGGGGCGTCCACCGTGTTCCATGGTCGTCATGACGACGAACGCCGGGACGACCGTGCGCCGTGCCGTACTGACCCTGCCGGCCGCCGCGTTGGGACCGGAGAACCCGCTTCCCGCACTCCGCCTCCTCGACCGGCCCCGCACCGTCGACGACGCCACCCGGCGGGCCATGCCCCGCGACATGGCCCGCCAGACCGGCCACGCGCCGCTGCGCACGCCGCTGCCCACCCGAGTCCTCGACGGGTACGGGCGCGACCGCACCGACACCGCGTTCGACGCCATCGTGATCGAGAATGACCGGCTGCGCGTCACCGTGCTGCCCGGGCTCGGCGGCCGCGTCCACTCGCTCCACCACAAGCCCACCGGCCGTGAACTCCTCCACCGCAACCCGGTGTTCCAGCCCGCCGCCTTCGCCCTCAACGGCGCCTGGTTCTCCGGCGGCATCGAGTGGAACATCGGCGCCACCGGCCACACCACCCTCACCTGCGCCCCGCTGCACGCCGCCGTCGTCCCGGCGCCCGACGGCGGCGACATGGTGCGGCTGTGGGAGTGGGAGCGGCTGCGCGACCTGCCCTTCCAGGTCGACCTGTGGCTGCCGGCCGGCTCGGACTTCCTCTACGCGGGCGTACGCCTCCGCAACCCGCACGAGCGGGCCGCGCCCGTCTACTGGTGGACCAACATCGCCGTCCCCGAGGACCGTCGGGTCCTGGCACCCGCCGACGAGGCCTGGCACCACGGCCACGCCCACGCCCTGCGCCGCGTCCCGGTGCCGTACCAGGACGGCGAGGACCGTACGTACCCGCTCAACAGCGCCCACTCGGGCGACTGGTTCTACGAGGTGCCGGACGGTTCCCGGAAGTGGATCGCCGCGCTCGACGCGGACGGCGAGGGGTTCGTGCACACCTCCACCGACCTGCTGCGCGGGCGCAAGCTGTTCGTGTGGGGGCACGCCAGGGGCGGGCGGCGCTGGCAGGAGTGGCTCACCGGGCCAGGGACGCCCGGAGCGCCCGGTTACGCCGAGATCCAGGCCGGGCTCGCCCGCACCCAGCTCGAACACCTACGGCTGGACGCCGACGGGGAGCTGAGCTGGCTGGAGGCGTACGGGCCGCTGGCCGCCGACCCGCGCGCCGTGCACGGCGCTGACTGGGGCGCGGCACGCGAGGAGGTCGCGAAGCGGCTGGAGGAACAACTGCCCCGGGCGGACGTCGAGGCCGCGTACCGGGCCTGGCGCCGGTGCGCCGACACCGAGCCCGGCACGCTCTTGGCCACCGGGTCGGGGTGGGGCGCGCTGGAGGTGCTGCGCGGGCACTTCACGCTGCCCGGCACGCCCTTCGCCGAGTCGGCCATCGGCGAACAGCAGGAGCCGTGGCGGGAGTTGCTGCGCACGGGCACGCTGCCCGCGCCGCCGCCGGGGGCGCCGCCGGGTCCGTCACTGGTCGCGCCGCACTGGCGGGACATGCTGGAGACGGCGCCGGCGGACTGGCACACCGAGTACCACTTGGGCGTCGCCCAGTGGCACGCGGGCGACCGCGCGCAGGCCGCCCGCAGTTGGGAGCGCGGCCTGGGCGGCGCCGGGGCGGCCCGGTGGCCGCTGCTGCGCTGCCTGGCCGTCGCCGACCGCGAGGGCGGCCACCCCGAACGGGCCGCCGACCGGTACGCGGAGGCGTTCGACGGCCTGTGCGCCTCCTTGGGTACGGATGACACCCCCGTCCTGGTCGCGCTCTCCCGCGAGGCGCTCGACGCGCTGCTGGCGGCGGGCCGCCCCGGTGCCGCCCGGGCCGTGCTGGACAGGCTGCCCCCGGGGACGCGGCAGCGGGGAGCGTTCCGGTTGGCCGAGGTGCGGGTGCTGCTCGCCGAGGGCGACCGGGCGGGTGCGCGGGCGGTGTTCGACGCGGGTTTCGACGTGCCGGACCTGCGGGAGGGTGCCGAGACGCTGGGCGAGCTGTGGTCGGCGGCGACGGACGAGCCGCTCCCGGCGCGCTACGACTTCCGGACCGGGCCCAGGAGGACGGACGGGTCGTGAGGGGGCGCGGGAGGACGGACGGGTCGTGAGGGGACGGGCCCGATGGCGCACAGGCGTCGGCCGGCGGGCGGCCCCGCCGCTCGCCGGCCATGACACCTGAGTCAGTGCTTGAGAGTGTCCTTGCCTTTCTCCACCGTCTGCTTGGCGTCGCCCTTCATCTGCTCGAGCCGTCCCTTCGCCTCGAGACTCTCGTTGCCGACCGCCCTTCCGGTGGCCTCCTTGGCCTTGCCCTTGGCGGTCCGCGCCACATTCTTGGCCTTCTTGCCCGTGGCCATGTGTGTCACCTCCTGGGCGATCGCCCGCACCGGCGGGGCGCCGTGCGGAACACGCCCCTACAACGCGCAGTTACCCGCCGGGTGGCGGACCAAGCACGCGGATCCCCATATTGGAGATTTATACTACTCATGGTCCTCCGGGGGCGGGAGCAGGGTTCCCAGCGGCCCGAGGTCCAGGTTGAGCTCCTCCATGGCGAGGCCGTACCGCGCGCAGAGTCCGGTCATCCGGTCGTGCAGGACCATCAAGGTCGCTCCCAGGCGTTCTTCCTCCTCCTCCGTGAGGTCCCCGGCGTCCACCCGGTGCAGCGCCTGCCGCTCCATGAGCTGCCGCAGGAGCTCGACGAGCGTCAGCACCAGTTTCATCAGGTCGCGCTCGACGCTGTCCGGATCGGTGTTGATCCGGCGGGCCGGCCGCGGAGGCGAGGCCGTGCGCCCGGGCCGGGGCAGCTCACCCGGGGCGGCCGGGAGCAGCCGGAACGCGCGGGCGGCCGCGTCGGCGACCTCCCGGTAGCGGGCCGGGTCAGGATCGGGCGGCATGGGGATCAGGAGGGGCGGCGGTCACGGCGCGGTCCCAGGGAGGGGGGTTCTCGGCGCTGATGGACACGATCAGCGCACGCAGCGAGATCCGTACGAGGTCGATGTCGGCGATCGACAGGACGACGTCGCCCGTGATGACCACGCCACCGGTCAGCAGCCGGTCCAGCAGGTCGATCAGGGCGACCTGGCGCTGCGGCAGGCCGGCGGGGCCGGCCGTGGCGGGCCGGGCGTCCATGGTCATCCAGGGGTCGCCTCCTCCTGGGCCGGTTCCGTCGCGGCGTCGGCGGCGAAGGAGTACGGCGCCCACGGTCCGGTGACCTCGGCCCGTACGGGCTCCCCGCTCCCGGCCGCCTCCCGGACCGCCGCCAGGAACGCGTCCGACAGCCGGGCGGGGACCAGGTAGGCGTCGTTGCTGATGTTCTCCCCCGTACCGCGCACCAGCGGACCCTGCTGGACTCGGTGGCGCACGTGCTCGACGGCATGGGCCCGCGCCGCCTCGTGGATGCGCCCCACGGCCTCCGCCGCCGCCCGGTGGGCGTCGTCCCTGGCGGTGCGCTCCTGTCGGCGGCCGCGCAGATAGGCCCGCCCGGGGCTCAGCTCCGGCGCCTCCGCGGCCCCCGCGCCGCCCGCCTCCGGGCCGGCGCCCCCGGAGGCCCCGCGCACCGCGCCGCCGGGTGCGCCCGCCGCCATGGATGGCTCCGCGTAGACCTTCACGCCCCACTCGACGTGACCGGCCAGCTTCGACAGCCGGGCCAGGAACGCGCCCCGGCCCGCCCGGAGCAGCGCCCGGACGCGCTCGTCGTCGCGGTAGATGGTGGCCAGCCGCAGCGGGAGCACGGTGGCGCGGCCCGCCACTGCGTCGACGACCCCGTGGTGGGCGCGGGCGACGGCCTCCAGCCAGGCCAGGTCCTCCAAGTGGGCCGCCAGCGGCCGCTCCTCGAAGTCCGCGGCGGGTACCGCGCTCACCACCGCCGCGAGCTCCCCGTCCGCCACCACACGCACGGGCGCACCGGCGACGCCCGTAAGGCCCTCCACCGCGTCCCGTACCGCGGGCGTCGCCTCGGTGACGGCGTACAGATAGCTGACGCTCCCGCTCATCGGCCTTCCTCCACGGGCCGCTGCCGGCCGGTTGCCGCACGGGACGGCCTGCGCCCGCGTCCTTCCGCCGCCTCGTCGGCGGTGGGCTCGGCCCGGCCGAGCGCACGCTCGCCGCGCAACGCCTCGATCTCCTCGCGCAGCCGCCGGTTCTCCTCCGCGAGTCCACGGCGGTCGGCCCGGGACGACAGCGACGGATCGTGCTCCCACCAGTCGATGCCCATCTCCTTCGCCTTGTCCACCGAGGCCACCAGCAGCCGGAGCTTGATGGTCAGGAGCTCGATGTCGAGGAGGTTGATCTGGATGTCACCCGCGATGACGATCCCTTTGTCGAGCACGCGTTCCAGGATGTCCGCCAGGTTCGCCGACGAGCCCTGCCCGTACGGGGGCGCGGCCCGGGACGGGAACGAACCCAGGCTGTTGGAGAGAGGTTCTGTCACGGCCGGTCGACCTCGATTCGGCGTCGGTCAGCCCCGGGCGCCGGCCCGGCGGCGTGGGCGTTCCTCTTCGTAGGCCCCCTCGTCGTCCTCGTCCTCCTCCTCCCAGTCCTCCTCGTTCCGCCCGGGCCGGCCCCGCTCCTCGTCCCAGTCCTCGTCGTCGTCCTCCGCGTACTGTCCGTACGGTTCGTCGTCCTCCTCCTGGTACGCGGTGCGGCGACGCCCCTCGCGGCCGCGCCCGCCCCGTGCGGAGACCCGTTCCTCGTCCCGTTCCTCGTCCTCGTCCAGGTCCCGGTCCTCGTCCTCGTCCCGTTCCTCGTCCTCGGCGTGCTCCTGGCCGTCCTCCGCCTCCTCGTGGTCGCGCACCACCTCGCCGTCGCGGATCTCGCCGCGCCAGCCCTCCGCGGGCTCGTCCTGGAGGGTGACGAACTTGCGGAAGAGCTTGAGGTCCAGGCGGGCCCGCCGGCCCTGCGCGCGGACGATGTTCCCGGTCTTCTCGACCAGCCCCTTCGGGAAGTACTCCAGGACCAGCAGCACCTTGGTGAGGTTGTCGCCCAGGGGATGGAAGGTCACTGCTCCCTTCGTGGTGCCCTTGGGTCCCTCGGACGTCCAGACGATCCGCTCGTCGGGGACCTGCTCGACGATCTTCGCCTGCCAGCTCCGGTTGGCCTTGGCGACCTTCACCTGCCAGTCGGTGGTGGTCTCGTCGGACTGCTGGACGTTGACGACGCCCTTGGCGAAGCGGCCGAACTGCTGGAACTGCGACCACTGGTCGTAGGCCTGGCGTACGGGGACCCCGATGTCGACGTCCTCGATGATCACGACGCTCTTCCCCCGCGTCTCACCCTTGCCGCCCTTGCCCGCCTTGCCGGTGACGGCGCCCACCAGACCGGACACCTTGTCCTTCACCCCGCCGGCCACCTGCGACAAGGCCATGGACGCCGCGACACCGCCGGGTGACTTGCCCTTGCCGTACGCTTCGCCGCCCTTGGAGAGGGTGCCGAGGACGTTGCCGAGGGAATTGCCGGGGTCGCCGAGCTGCCGCGTGGCCTCGCCCAGGCGTTCGCCCATGGTGCTCACCGCCCGCTCGGCTCGGGCCTCCAGGTAGCTCCGCAGCTCCTCCTTCAGCCGGTCACCCGCACCGGAAACCACGTCCGTGCCCTTTCCGCCCTTCATGACCGGGACCTCCTCGCCGTGCCGCTGTCACGTCCCTCGCTCCGTGCCGACGTGGACGTGCCGGTGGTCTTCTTCTCGCGTGCCGCACCGGCCGCCTTGCCCGCCGCACCGGCCGCCTTGCCCGCCGGACCGCGGCGTGGCCGGTCGGACCCGGCCCGCGTCGCCCGCTTGCGCGGCTTGGGCCGCTCTTCCTCCTCGGCGGCCTCGTCCCCCTGCTCGTCCTCGCGCTCCTCCTCGCCGTCGCCCTCGTGCTCGCCCTCGTACTCGTCCCCGCGCTCGTCCTCCGCGCCGGGCACGGAGGGCAGACCGCTGCGAAGGCCGGCGGTCCGCTCGTGCAGGGAATCGGCCAGCCGGTCCGCCCGGGCGGCGACCGCCGTGGCCGCGGCCTCCTTGCCTGCCGCGACGAGGTCGTTGCGTATCCGCTCGCTGAGCGCGTCGACGGCCGGTGAATCCATGACCGTCGACACCGCCTTCTTGGGGTTGATCTTCTTCCGCAGCATCCACGTCGCCAGGGTGATGGCGAGCTTGCCCTTCTTGGTCCGTCCCAGTACGTAACCGCTCAGCAGCGCCGCACCGGTCGTCGCGTTGTTCATCGCGCTAGGTCCTCCTCGCACGTCATGGTCCGCTGCCTTCCCAGAAGCGCTGGATCTCCTCGAGCCGGTCCAGCAGCTCGTCCTCGCGCCTGTCGAAGGTCTCCTGATCGATCCGGCCGGATGTCAGTTCCCGCTCCAGTTCGGCGAGAGCGCGTACGACCGGCCGAGCGTCGTAGTACTCCTGCTCCGCGGCCTCGGCGACCCTCCGCACCACCCATCCGACCCCTCGCACGGGAGCCAGGGGAAGGGTGATCAGTTGGGTGAAGAGGCCCATGACCGGCGGTTTCCCTACACGAAGCTGTAGGGCGGCAGCGGCCCGTGCAGCCGGAACGCGAAGCCGTCGCCGAACTGCCCGGCGAGTTCCGCCTCCCGTTCCAGGAAGCCGCTCTGCCGTTCGCGTTCGACGAGGAAGGACACGCTCACGAAGTCGTCGCCGACCGCGTCCGACTCCCGGACCTCACGCGCCAGTGGGCGCAGCGCCTCCACCACGCCGGCCGCCAGGGACTCGCGGCGGGCGTCGACCCCGGCCGCGACCAGCTCACCGAGGGAGATCTTCAGGTCCTGGCCGCCGCGCCCGCCGCGGATCTCCTCGTTCATGCGCCGTGCCTGCTCCGACTCCCGCAGCACGTCGCGCAGCAGGACCTCCTCGTCGCACGACGCCTTCAGGTGCAGCTCCACGCAGCCGTCCAGGGCGTCCAGCCGCTCCCGGTAGCCCTCGGCGCGCTCCTTGAGCGCATCGCGCACCGCGTCGTCGTCGGGCGCCAGCGAACCGAAGCGCAGCGGCAGCACGCCGGCCTGTCCCAGGAGCTCCTGGAGGACGGTCTGGTGCGCGAGCACGTCACGGCGCTTGGCCCGCAGGCCGTCCGGCGCGTCACTGACGACGGCGGCGAGGTCACCCTCCGCCACCACACGAAGCTCTTGGGCGGGCTCGCCCACGCCCGAGACGCCGTCGAGGCGCAGGGGGTGGCTCTCCCACGTGATCGCATAGACGTAGACCGCCATGGCTCACTCTTCCCGGCGCCGGGGAGGACGGCGTGGCCGTGACCTCTCCCGCTCCTCTACCGGTTCGGGCTCTTCGTCGCGCTCGTCGTCGCGTCCCTTGCGGAACGAGTCGGTGAACGAGTCGGAGATGGCCTCCACCGCTCCCGTGAGCGCCCCTTTGCTCTTGCCCCGGGCCCCGCCCTCGGTCACTTCCCCCACCAGCTCGGGGAGCTGCGTGGGAGCCTTGCGCCCGCTTTCGAGGTCGAGCCGGTTGCACGCCTCGGCGAAGCGCAGGTAGGTGTCCACACTGGCCACCACGATGCGGGCGTCGACCTTGAGGATCTCGATGCCCACCAGTGACACGCGGACGAAGACGTCGATGACCAGGCCGCGGTCCAGGATCAGTTCCAGCACGTCGTACAGCGATGAGGACCCGCCGCCGCCTCCGCCCCGGGCGACAGGACCTCCGCCTCCTTGCGGCACCACCGTCATGGTGCCTCCTTTCACGGACCGCCTGCTCGGGCGGTCCGGGCCGGGGCTCAGGTGCGCCGGTCGATCTGTCCGCGCGTGTAGCGGCGGATCCGTTCGTACGCCATGAGCTCACCCTCTGTGTCGAGCGTCACCCGGTAGCTCGCCAGCACACTGGTGGTCTCGGGGATCCGCTCCAGCTCCAGCACCTCCACCTCTGCCTCCCACCCGTCATCGGTGGGCCGGAGCGCGGAGACCGACTCCGGCGGCCTGCCCAGCAGCTCCTGCAACTGCTGGGCAGCGGAGCGCATGGCCTTCGGTGCCGACATCCGCCGCGGCGGGCCGCCCCCGCCATCGCGGGAATCGCGCCGCTGTCCGTCGCTGTGCCGTTCCGAAGGCATCGTTCTCGTCACCTGCTGTCATAACCGACATAGGTGTCATAAAGCATTGAATTAATCATATAGGACCGGTGTCGCGGTCCCGGGTCTCAGCGGCGCTGGTCGACGTACTCGAAGACCGAACCGTCGGGGTGGACCGCGATCAGGTTGCGCCCGACGGGCGTCGGCACCGGCCCCGCCAGCACCTTCGCGCCGGCCTCGGTGAGCGTGGTGTGGGCGGCGTCCACGTCCTCGACCGCGATGGTGGCCGCCACCTTGCGGAGGATCTCCAGCTCGGACTCCGGGCCGCTCATCAACAGGAAGCAGCCGATGGCCGCCACGGACACGCCGCCGCGCTCGAAGCGGAGCGCGCGGCTTTTGGTGAGCCGTTCGTAGAAGACCACCGAGGTCTCCAGGTCGTCGACGCAGACGCGCAGCGTGGTGCCGAGGATCTCCATACCGGCGAGGGTAGTTGACCGAGTGGGGCAGTGAGATCGATTCGCCCTCACGCCACCCGGCACAGCACCTCGCCGTGCGGCACCAGGAACCAGCCGTCGTCCTGGCGCCCCCACTCGCGCCAGCCCTCGGCGATGGCGGCCAGCTCCGGCTCGGTCGCGTGACCGCCGTCGACGGCGAGCCTCGCGTACGCCGACGCGGTCGTGCGGTCCGCCCACAGCCCGCTCCACCAGGCACGCTCCTCGGGTGTGGCGTAGCACCAGGTGCCGGCCGTGGCGGTGATGTCGGTGAACCCGGCCTGCCGGGCCCAGGACAGCAGCCGGCGGCCGGCGTTCGGCTCACCGCCGTTGGCGCGGGCGACCCGCTGGTACAGCTCCTGCCACTCGTCCAGCACCGGCGGTTCGGGGTACCAGGCGAAGGCCGCGTAGTCGCTGTCGCGTGCGGCGACCACACCGCCGGGCCGGCACACCCGCCGCATCTCGCGCAGCGCGAGGACGGGGTCGCCCACGTGCTGGAGCACCTGGTGGGCGTGGACGATGTCGAAGGAGTCGTCGGGGAAGTCCAGCGCGTGGACGTCGGCGACGGCGAACTCCACGTTGTCCAGGCCGCGTTCGTCCACCGTGGCGCGGGCCTGCTCCAGGACGCCGCCCGCCGCGTCGACCGCCGTCACGCTGCCGCCCGGGGTGACGAGCGCCGCCAGGTCCGCCGTGATGGTGCCGGGGCCGCAGCCCACGTCCAGCACGTCCAGTCCCGGCCGCACCTCGCCGAGCAGGTACGCCGCCGAGTTGGCGGCCGTCCGCCACCGGTGCGAGCGCAGCACCGACTCGTGGTGCCCATGCGTGTAGACAGCGTCGGCCATCGCCGTACTCCCTTTGACTGCCGGGTGGTTGGTGCCGCCACCGTACGTTGCCGTGTCGCATGATGATACGCGCTTCTCACATTCTGATACGGAGTGGTGGCCCGTTAAGCCCCGGGCCGGCCGGGGTACCCGCCGCCGCATGGATGCGAACCCGCCGCAGCCGCGCACCGTCGTGATCACCGGCGCCGGCGGAGGCGTCGGCAGGGCGACCGCCCGCGCCTTCGCCGCGCGCGGCGACCGCGTGGCCCTGCTCGGGCGCGGCGAGAAGGGCCTGGCGGGTGCCGCCGCCGAGGTGCGCGAGGCGGGCGGCGAGGCCCTCACCGTGCCGGTCGACGTCGCCGACCACGAGGCCGTCGAGGAGGCGGCCGAGCGGGTCGAGACGGAACTCGGCCCCATCGACGTCTGGGTCAACAACGCCTTCACCGGCGTGTTCGCGCCCTTCACCGAGATCGGTCCCGACGAGTTCCGCCGCGTCACCGAGGTCACCTACCTGGGGTACGTGAACGGCACCAGGGCCGCCCTGCGCCGCATGGTCCCCCGCGACCGGGGAACCGTCGTCCAGGTCGGCTCCGCCCTCGCCTACCGGGGCATCCCGCTCCAGTCCGCGTACTGCGGCGCGAAACACGCCATCCAGGGCTGGAACGAGTCCGTGCGCTGCGAGCTGCTGCACGCCGGGAGCGAGGTGCGCACCACCATGGTGCAGTTGCCGGCCGTCAACACCCCGCAGTTCGACTGGGTGCTCTCCCGGATGCCCGGCCGCGCCCGGCCCGTCGCCCCCGTCTACCAGCCGGAGGTCGCCGCCCGGGCCGTCGTCCACGCCGCCGGTCACCCGGGCCGCCGCGAGTACCGGGTCGGCGCCTCCACCGTCGCCACCCTGCTCGCCAACGCCCTCGCGCCCGGCCTCCTCGACCGCTACCTCGCCCGGACCATGTACGAGGCCCAGCAGGACCCCGGCGCGCCGCTCGCCGGGCACGCCGACGAACCGGCCCCCAGCAACCTCTGGGCACCCGTCGACGGCCCCCTCGGCCGCGACTTCGGCGCCCACGGCCGGTTCGACGCCACCTCCCACGCCCTCTACGCCGACACCGTCCTGCTGCGCCACCCCGTCGCCCTGGCCGCCGGAGCCCTGGCGGGCGCCGCGGCGGCCGTGACGGCGCTGCGCCGACGCCGCTGAGGGGCCGCCCGGTGACCGGTATGCCGCGTTTGGGAGGCAGGCTCCGGGGCACCGGGAAGGTCCGTCCGCTTGACGAAGCTGTGCACGCAGACATGACGCTGGAGGCCCTGTGACCCCGTCCGTCAGCCCGTCCGGCCCGCTTCCCGGCCCCTCCGGCCGGCCCGGCCACACCGACGGCACCCGCGCCCGCGCCCTGCCGCGCGTCGTGATCGTCGGAGCCGGCTTCGCCGGATACCAGACCGCCCGGCACCTCTCCCGCAGCCTGCGCGGAAGCGCCGAGATCGTGCTGCTGAACCCGACCGACTACTTCCTCTACCTCCCGCTGCTGCCCCAGGTCACCGCCGGTGTCCTCGAACCGCGCCGGATCACCGTGTCCCTGCCCGGCACCCTCCGCCACGTACGGCTGGTGCTCGGCCAGGCCGACCACGTCGACCTCGACGGGCGCGCGGTCCACTACACCGACCCGGAAGGCACCGAGGGCACCCTCACCTACGACCGGCTCGTGCTCGCCGTCGGCAGCGTCAGCAAACTCCTGCCGATCCCGGGCGTCGCCGAGAACGCCACCGGCTTCCGCGGCCTGCCCGAGGCGCTGTACCTGCGCGATCACATCACCCGGCAGATAGAGCTCGCCTCGGCCTCCGGGAACCCCGCCGAATGCACCTCCCGCTGCACCTTCGTGGTCGTCGGCGCCGGCTACACCGGTACGGAACTGGCCGCGCACGGCAAGATGTTCACCGACGCCCTCGTCCGCAAGCAGCCCGCCTGGCCCGCCGGCGTACGGCCCCGCTGGATGCTCCTCGACGTCGCCGACCGCGTCCTGCCCGGCCTCGACGAGAAGCTCTCCCGCACGGCCGACGAGGTGCTGCGCAGCCGGGGCGTGGACGTGCGCACCAAGACGTCGGTCAAGGAGTCCCGGACGGACGGGGTCCTGCTGGACGACGGCGAGTTCGTCGAGACCCGCTCGCTCATCTGGTGCGTCGGTGTACGCCCCGACCCGCTCGTCTCCGAGCTTGGCCTGCCCGTCGAGCGCGGCCGGCTCGTCGTCACCCCGCAACTGGGCGTCCCCGGCCACCCCGACGTCTTCGCGTGCGGCGACGCCGCCGCCGTACCGGACCTGACCCGGCCCGGCGAGTTCACGCCCATGACCGCGCAGCACGCCTCCCGGCAGGGCAAGGTCGCCGCCCGCAACGTCGCCGCGTCCCTCGGGTACGGCGAGGCCGTCCCGTACAAGCACAGCGACCTGGGCTTCGCCGTCGACCTCGGCGGGGTCAAGGCGGCCGCCAACCCGATGGGCGTGAAGCTGTCCGGCCCGGTCGCCGGCGCCGTGACCCGCGGCTACCACCTGGCCGCCATGCCCGGCAACCGGGTGCGGGTCGCCGCCGACTGGCTGCTCGACGCCGCCCTGCCGCGCCAGGCCGTCCAGCTCGGCCTGCTCCGCTCCTGGCAGGTGCCCCTCGACACCGCCTCGCCCGAACTGGCCCGGATCCCCGGTGGACCCGGCAAGGAGTGACATGCACCACGAAGAACTGGCCACCCTCGCACAGCAGTTGCGCGTCGACGCGGTACGCGCCGCCGACGCCGCCGGCTCCGGGCACCCCACCTCGTCCATGTCGGCGGCCGACATCGCGGCCGTCCTCCTCGCCCACCACCTCCGCTTCGACTTCGACCACCCCGAGCACCCCGGCAACGACCGGTTCGTGCTCTCCAAGGGGCACGCCTCACCGCTGCTGTACGCCATGTACAAGGCGGCCGGCGCGGTCGACGACGACGAACTGCTCACCTTCCGCAAGCTCGGCAGCCGCCTCGAAGGGCACCCAACGCCCCGGCTGCCGTGGGTGGACGTCGCCACCGGCTCACTCGGGCAGGGCCTGCCGGTCGGCGTCGGGATCGCGCTGGCCGGCAAGCGCCTCGACGAGATCCCGTACCGCGTCTACGTCCTGTCCGGCGACAGCGAGATGGCGGAGGGCTCGGTGTGGGAGGCGGTCGAACACGCCGCGTACAACCACCTCGACAACCTCACCCTGATCGTCGACGTCAACCGGCTGGGGCAGCGCGGACCGACCCGGCACGAGCACAACCTGGCCGCGTACGAGCGGCGGCTGCACGCGTTCGGCTGGCACACGATCGAGGTCGACGGCCACGACGTGGAAGCCCTCGACCGGGCGTTCGCCGAGGCCCGCTCCACCATCCGGCAGCCGACCGTGATCCTCGCCGCCACCCACAAGGGCCGGGGCGTGGCCGCCGTCGAGGACCTGGAGGGCTTCCACGGCAAGCCCCTCAAGGACGCCGAGGCCGCCATCGCGGAGCTGGGCGGCCCCCGGTCCGTCCACGTGGACGTCCAGAAACCCCCGCGGACCACCGGCCGCAAGACCGTCACCAACGGCGGCGAGGGCGAACCGCCCGAGCCCGAGCTGCCGCGCTTCGACGTCGGCGACTCGGTCGCCACCCGCACCGCCTACGGGCACGCCCTGGAGGCCCTCGGCTCGGCACGCGCCGACGTCGTCGCGCTCGACGCGGAGGTCAGCGACTCCACCCGTACCGAGTTCTTCGCCAAGGCCCACCCCGACCGGTACTTCGAGTGCTACATCGCCGAACAGCAGCTCGTCGCCGCCGCCGTGGGGCTCCAGACGCGCGGCTACGTGCCGTACGCGTCGACCTTCGCGGCCTTCCTGACCCGGGCGTACGACTTCGTCCGGATGGCGGCCGTCAGCCGCGCCGGGGTCAACCTCGTCGGCTCCCACGCGGGCGTCGCCATCGGCCAGGACGGACCGTCCCAGATGGGGCTGGAGGACCTGGCCATGTTCCGCTCGGTGCACGACAGCACCGTGCTGTACCCGTGCGACGCCAACCAGACCGCGAGGCTCGTGGCCACGATGGCCGACCTCAAGGGCGTCCGGTACCTGCGCACCTCTCGCGGTGACCTGCCCGTGCTGTACGGGCCGGACGAGACCTTCCCCGTCGGCGGCTCCAAGGTGCTGCGCACCCACGGCGACGACGACCGGGCGACGATCGTCGCCGCCGGGGTCACGGTCCACGAGGCGCTCAAGGCCGCCGACCTGCTCGACGACCACGGCATCCCGGTGCGGGTGATCGACCTGTACTCCGTCAAGCCCGTCGACGCCGACACGCTCGACGACGCGGCCGGTGCCACGGGGTGCATCCTCACCGTGGAGGACCACCACCCGGAGGGCGGCATCGGCGACGCCGTCGCGGACGCCTTCTCCGACGGCCGGCCCGCCCCGCGCATGGCCCGCCTCGCGGTACGGAACATGCCCGCGTCGGCGACCCCGGACGAGCAGCTCCACAAGGCCGGCATCGACGCCGAGGCCATCGTGGCGGCCGTACAACTGCTGGTGGAGCGCGTCGTGGCACCGTGACCGGTGCGGGAGGCGGCCGACCCCGGCCCGCCCCCCGCACCGGTCCGCCACGCGGGGGCCCCGTGGCCGAGCGCCCGCGCCGTAAGACCGACTCGGGCCGGGGGCCCCGGACCCGTACGCCTTCCAAGGCCGAGCCCCCGCGCCGTAAGACCGACGAGCCCCCGGGCCCGTGCCCTGCGGCCCTGGCCCCTCCGGCCTTCAGGGCCGGGTCGCCGCCAGCCACTCCTCGCGCGTGAGGGCGTACTCCACATCGCCCTGCTCGGAGCCCTCGATCACGTCGGGCCACTCCTCGAAGAACGTCCGGACGTAACGGAGCCCGCACTTCTCCAGCACGCGCCGCGACCCCGCGTTGACCGTCATCGTCTGCGCGGTCACCCGCCGCACGCCCAGCTCCCCGAACCCCTTGTCGAGCAGCGCCCGGGCGCCCTCGGTCGCGTACCCCCGGCCCCATGCCGGCCGGCGCAGCCGGTAGCCCAGCTCCACCGTGCCCTCCTCCGCCAGTGGCTCCAGCGAGAACCAGCCCAGCCACTCGCCCGTGCCGCGCGCCTCCGCGGCCCAGAAGCCCGGCCCCATCAGCCGCCGCAGCGCTCCCGTCCGCACCTCGTCGCGCGACACGGGCCGGCCGCCGTTGAGGTACCGCATGACCCGGGGGTCGTTGTCGAGCGCCACCACGTGGTCCAGGTCGTTCTCCGTGACCGTACGCAGCACCAGCCGGGGCGTTTCCAGGAAGACACTCATGGCAACGGATCGTCCGCCCCGGCACCGCCGCCCCGCAACGGGATTGCGGGTGTGGCCCGGGGCCGGCCGGGTACGCGCACACGATGAGTACGAGCAGCACCAGGGCCGTACGCGCCGGCCGCCGAACCGTCGACATCCACCGCCCCGACAAGGTCCTCTTCCCCGGCGACGGGATCACCAAGGCCGGACTCGCCGACTACTACCACTCCGTCGCGCCCTTCATGCTGCCGCACCTGCGCGGCCGGCCGCTGATGCTCGAACGGCACCCCGACGGCATCGACGGCCCCCGCTTCATGCAGAAGGACACGCCCGGCAACTACCCCGACTGGGTGCACCGCGTGACGGTCCCCAAGGAGGGCGGCACCGTCACCCACACCGTGTGCGACGACACCGCCACGCTCCTCCACCTCGCCGACCAGGCGTGCGTCACCCTGCACCGCTGGCAGTCGAAGGCCGACCGGATCGACCGGCCCGACCGCATGGTGTTCGACCTCGATCCTCCCGAGGACGACTTCGACGCCGTACGCCGCGCGGCCCACCTCCTCGGCGAACTCCTCGACGCGCTCAGGCTGCCCTCCGCCCTGATGACCACCGGCTCCAGGGGGCTGCACGTCATCGTGCCGCTCGACGGGCACAGCGCCTTCGACGACGTGCGCGGCTTCGCCCGCGACGTCGCCGACACCCTCGCCGCCGCCCACCCCGGCGAACTCACCACCGCCGCACGCAAACAGGCCCGCGGCGACCGCCTCTACCTGGACGTCCAGCGCAACGGCTACGCGCAGACCGCCGTCGTGCCCTACTCCGTACGCGCCCGGCCGGGCGCCCCCGTCGCCACGCCGCTGCGCTGGGACCAGCTCGACGACCCGGCCACCCACGCCCGCCGCTGGACCGTCGCCACCGCACTCGAACAGGCCCGCAGTACCCCCTGGGACGGCTCGGCGCTCCGCCCCCGCGCCCTCGGTCCGGCCCGCCGGCGCCTCGACGCACTGCGCTGAGCCGCGCACGAGCCAGGGCCAAGGGTTTGCGGGCCCGAGTCACGGCAACCCGAAGAGCGAGGCATTCATGGCGAACCAACCCGAGAACACCCAGAACCACACCAACGCCCGGGCGAAGAGCGCCCGGGCACAACAACAGCCCCGGGAACAGTCACCCGGCCCCATGCAGGTGCTGCGCGGCGCATGCGCCCAGCTCGCCGAATTGACCGGCATGGAGGCCGAGTCGGTGTCGTCGTTCGAACGCACCGAGGACGGCTGGAGCCTGACCGTCGAGGTCCTCGAACTGGCCCGTGTCCCCGACACGATGAGCCTGCTCGCCTCGTACGACGTCGAACTCGACGCCCACGGCGAGCTCAGTGGCTACCGGCGCGTCCGCCGCTACGAACGCGGCAGGGCCGACCGTTCCTGAGGGAGGGAGGCACCCCACCATGACCGTTGTCCCGGCACAGCAAGGCGGAGGCGGCGGCGCCCGCGGCACCAGCGGCCTGTACGACGTCCTCGAACTCGTCCTGGACCGCGGACTCGTCATCGACGCGTTCGTCCGTGTGTCCCTGGTCGGCATCGAGATCCTGAAGATCGACGTCCGGGTCGTCGTCGCCAGCGTCGACACCTACCTCCGCTTCGCCGAGGCATGCAACCGCCTCGACCTGGAGGCGGGCCCCCGCAAGGACCCCGGACTGCCCGACCTGGTCGGTGAGATGACCGAGTCCGGCGCCCGCGGCAAGTCCAAGGGGGCGCTCTCCGGAGCCGCCGAAACCATCTCGGACGCCCTCAAGGGCTCGTCCGGCGGCTCGTCCAGCGGCTCGTCCGGCCGCTCGTCGTCGACCCGCAAGAAGGAGGAGCAGGAGTGAGCACGTACGTCTACGGAATCGCACGCAGCTCACACCCGAGCCTGCCCGAGAAGATGGGCGGCATCGGCGAACCGCCCCAGCCCGTCCGCGTCCTCACCCACGGCGCCCTCGCCGCGCTCGTCAGCGACGCGCCCGAGGACCTCAGGCCCAAGCGGCGTGACCTGCTCGCCCACCAGAACGTGCTGGCCGAGGCGGGCGCGGGCGGAGCCGTCCTGCCGATGCGGTTCGGCGGCATCTCACCCGACGACGACGCGGTCGTCGCCGTCCTGGGCGAGCGCGAGGAGCACTACCTGGAACGGCTGCGGGCCCTGGACGACAAGGTCGAGTACAACGTCAAGGCCAGCCACGACGAAGAGGCCGTCCTGCACCGCGTGCTCGCCGACAACCCCGAGCTGCGCGAGCTCAGCGAGGCCAACCGCGCGGCCGGCGGCGGCACGTACGAACAGAAGCTGGCCCTCGGCGAACGCGTCGCGGCCGCCGTCCAGCAGCGGGAGGCGAGCGACGCGGTCCTCATCCAGCAGGCGCTGGAGGCCGAGGCCGCCGACGTCCGCCCCGGCCCGGAGAGCGGCGGCTGGCTGGCCAACATCTCGTTCCTGGTGGAGCGGGACCGCGCCGGCGCCCTCATCACCGCGATCGACAAGCTCCGGCAGACGCACAACCACCTCGTGCTCCAGGTGAACGGACCGCTGCCGCCGTACAGCTTCGTGGAGTGAGAGGGAAGGACCCGAGCCATGGGCCTGCTGGGCGAGCTGCTGCTCCTGCCGGCCGCCCCCGTGCGCGGCACCGCCTGGGTGCTGCGCCAGGTGGTGGCCGAGGCCGAGCGGCAGTACTACGACCCCGCCGCCGTACAGCGCGAACTCGCCCGCCTCAACGAACTGCTGGAGGCGGGCGAGATCGACGAGGCGGAATTCGACCGCCGCGAGGACGAGCTCCTCGACCGACTGGAGAAGGGCCCGAGACAGCCATGACCACCCCACGCCCCGCACGCCCCGGCGGCGGCCTGCCCAGCCCGTACGCCTCGGACGGCAGCAGCGCCAACCTCGCCGACATCCTGGAGCGCGTCCTCGACAAGGGCGTCGTCATCGCCGGTGACATCAAGATCAACCTGCTCGACATCGAGCTGCTGACCATCAAGCTGCGCCTCGTCGTCGCCTCCGTCGACCGTGCCAAGGAGATGGGCATCGACTGGTGGGAGAGCGACCCCGCGCTCTCCTCCCGCGCCCGCCACAGCGAACTGGCCCGCGAGAACGCCGACTTGCAGCGCCGCATCGCCGAACTGGAGGGACGCACCGCATGAGCACCGACCGGCTGCGTTACGTGTACGCCGTCACGCGACCCTTCGACGGCGTCCTGCCCGAAGGGGCACGCGGCATCGACGGCGAACCGCCCAGGCTGCTGCGCCACGGCGACCTGGTCGCCGTCACCGGCGCCGTCCCGGCCGAGGAGTTCGACGAGGCGCCGCTGCGCGCCCGCCTGGAGGACCTCGACTGGCTGGCCGGCACCGCGCGCGCCCACGACGCGGTGATCTCCGCCCTGTCGACCGTGACCTGCCCGCTCCCGCTGCGACTCGCGACCGTCTGCCGCGACGACAGCGGCGTGCGGCGCCTGCTGGAGGACGGGCACGACCGCTTCGTACGGGCCCTTGAGCGGCTGGACGGCCGGGTCGAATGGGGCGTCAAGGTGTACGCGGAGCCAGGCGCCGGAGTCGAACCGGAGGCTGAGCCGGAGACGGGAGCGGCGAAGCCCGCGACCGGGGCGAGCGGCCGCGACTACCTGCGCCGCCGCCTGCACGCCCGCCGCAGCCGCGAGGGCGACTGGCAGCGGGCCGACGCCCTGTGCCGGCGGCTGCACGCCGAGCTGTCCCGGTACGCGGAGGCCGGCACCGTCCACCGGCCCCAGGACGCCCGGCTCTCCGGCGCCGCCGGGGTGAACGTGCTCAACGCCGCCTACCTGGTGGACCGGGCGCGCAGCCAGCGGTTCGTCGAGCTGGTCGACGGGGCGTCCGAGCCGGGCGTACGTGTCGAACTCACGGGGCCGTGGGCGCCGTACTCGTTCGCGGGCGTGGCGGACGAGGAGGCCCATGAGGGCCAGGAGGCCGGCCGATGAGCACGGTGGGCACGACGAGCTCGTCGAGCGCGGTGGAGCCGCTGGCCGTGCGGCGCATCGCCCTGGTCGACCTGCTGGACCGGCTGCTCGCGGGCGGTGTGGTGCTCACGGGTGACCTGACCCTCCGGATCGCCGACGTCGACCTCGTACGCGTCGACCTGAAGGCCCTCATCAGCTCGGTGAGCGAGGACGTGCCGTCCCCCTGGGAGGTGGGCCCGTGACCGCGCCGCGCCGCCGCACGGTGGAGCTCGACCCCGACACCGTCGAACGGGACCTCGCCGCGCTCGTCCTGACGGTCGTGGAGCTGCTGCGACAGCTCATGGAGCGCCAGGCGCTGCGGCGCGTGGAGAGCGGGGACCTCACCGAGGAGCAGGAGGAGCGGATCGGGCTGACGCTGATGCTGCTGGAGGACCGGATGGAGGTCCTCCGCACGCGCTTCGGACTCGCGCCGGAGGACCTCAACATCGACCTGGGGCCGCTCGGGCCCCTGCTCTGATCCGTTTCTCCTGTCCGCTTCCGCGACCTGACCCTCTCTCACCCGCTACCAGCGGTACCAGCGTGACCGTCCGGCGTCCGTCGTCGTGCGCATCAGGAAGCCGAGCAGCCAGATCACCAGGACCGCCAAGGCGATCCACCACAGCACCTTCACCGCGAAGCCGAAGCCGAACAGCACCAGCGCCAGCAGCAGAACGAGCAGGATGGGAACCATAATCTGCACCTCCGCCCTCCGGGTGCCCCGGATTCGAACTCGTACACGGAACGGGCCCGGTGCGGGCCCGCGCTAGGTGGACCGGGGGAAATTCACGCGCGTCGCCCCGTCACCACCGCGCTCGGCAACGGGATCAGCAGATCATCATCCGGTGGTCGCAGTCCACGCCGCCCGGCCGCCGGCGATGAAGGGAAAGGCTCCGACATGCCCGTCGTCAACAGCGCAGGACGTCTCGTGCTCACCGCCGCGGTGTGCGCCGGACTGCTCGTGGGATGCGCGGGAGAGCCACGGACAGCCACCGGCCCCCAGGGCCCGGTGAAGAAGACGGCGGCGGCCCCGGCACCCGGAGCGCCCGTACGGCCCACGCGGCCCGCGCCCGCCGAGATCCCCGGCCTGGGCCCCGGTACCCGCTCGCACATCCCCGCCACCAGCAGCCAGGCGCTCGTCGTCAAGGGCGACGGACCGCACTCCCACCAGTCGACCGCCGTGCTGTACGAGCGCGATCCGGCGACCGGGTGGAAGGCCGTCAGCCAGCCGTGGCCCGCGCACAACGCGCTGCGCGGCTGGACGGCCAACCACCGGGCCGGAGACCTGCGGACGCCCATCGGGGTGTTCGCCCTGGGCGACGCCGGGGGAGCCCTGCCCGACCCGGGCACCCTGCTGCCCTACGACCAGGACCCGGAGTTCAACTTGTCCGGCACGGGCTTCCTGGGCGAACCCCTGGAGGGCTCCTTCGACCACGTCGTGGCCATCGACTACAACCGCGTCCCCGGCACGTCCCCCCTCAACAAGGTCCGCCCCCTGGGACTCGGCAAGGGCGGCGGCGTCTGGATCCACGTCGACCACGGCGGGCCCACGCGCGCGTGCATCTCCCTCCAGCGGGACGACATGCGGCAGTTGCTGCTCGCCCTGGACCCGGCGAAGAACCCGGTGATCGTGATGGGGGACGCGGGAACGCTCGGACGGTGACCGCCGGGTGCCCAAAGACCTTCCGGGCCCCGCCGTCACAGGGCCTTACGCGGCCGGTAGACCGTCAGCACCTCGTCGGCCTTGTCGACAAACAACTCCGGCGGGGCCTTCGTCACTTCGCCGTCGTACGCCAGCGGCGTCCCCGGCGCCAGGCCCGAGACCCGCACCCGCCGCACCTGCTCCGCCGCGTGCACCGGCGACCGGCTGAGCGGCCCGGCGAGCGCCGCCGCCAGCAGCCGCAGCCCCGGCAGCCGGCCGGCGTGCACCACCCGGACGTCCAGCAGGCCGTCGGCCAGGTCGTGGCGGCGGCCCGGTGTCGGGCCCATGCGCCGGTAGACGCCGTTCCCCGCGAACAGCAGCCACAGCGGGCGCCGGCGGCCGCGCAGCTCGACCTCCAGCGGATGCTCGCCGCGCAGCACGTTCCACGCCGCCAGGACACCGGCGGGCCAGCCGCCGATCCGGGGCGACCAGCGCTCCCGAAGCCGTACCAGCTCCGGATACACGCCCAGGCTGAAGGTGTTGAGGAAGTACCCGTACGGCGCGCCGTCCGGCCCCGGGGCGAAGCGGCCCAGGTCGACGCGGACCGCGTCCCCCGAGGCGAGCGCGCGACAGGTGTCGTGGACCGACTCGACGCCCAGGTCGTGGGCGAAGTGGTTCAGGGTGCCGCCCGGGAACACCGCGAGCGGCAGGCCGTACCGGACGGCCACCGCGGCGGCCCGGTTGACCGTGCCGTCGCCGCCGAGCACGCCCAGGGCGCGGCACCGCCCGGACACGGCGGCCTTCTCCAGCACGTGCGCCAGGTCGTCCGGGTCGCACTCCAGCACCTCGGCGCGCGGCAGCGCGTCCCGTACGAGCGAGGCCGTGTCCCCGGAGCCGGAGCCCCGGTTGGCGACGACGACCAGCTCGGCGCCGCCGGGCAGGGCGGGCGCGTCGGCGTGCGGGCGGCCCGGGGCGGGCAACTGCGACCGCGTCGGCACGATCCCGCGCACGGCGAACGCGGCTCCCACACCGAGCGCCGCGCCGACGAGCACGTCACTCGGGTAGTGGACGCCCGTGTAGACGCGGGACAGTGCCACGGCGGCGGCGACCGGCGCCACGGCCGCGCCCCAGCCCCTGGACTCCAGCAGGACGCCCGTCGCGAAGGCGGCCGCGGAGGCCGAGTGCCCGGACGGGAACGACGTGGTGAACGGCTGCTTCTTCAGTTGGCGCACCAGCGGCACCGCGTCCAGCACCGGCCGGGCGCGGCGCACGGACCGCTTGCCGACCGTGTTGATGGCCGCGGACGCCAGCGCCAGGGACGCCACGCCGCGCACGGCGGCCCGCCGCGAGCGCGGGTCGCGCCCGACGACGGCCATGCCGGCCGCGGCGCCGAACCACAGCAGCCCATGGTTCGCCGCATGACTCAACCGGGGCAGCACCCGGTCGCCACCCGGCCAGTGGCGGGTGGCGACCCGGTGGAAGACCTCCCGGTCCCAGGCGCTGAGCCGGGCGGTCACCCGGTCACGGACGGTCTCGGCCGGCTGTACGCCGTGGGAATCGGACATGCCCCGGGGGGGGGGGGGGGGGGACAAGGGGGGGGGGGGGGGGGGTGGGGGGGGGGGGGGCGCGGTGGGGGGGGGGGGGGGGGGGGGGGGGGGGGGGGGGATT
>NZ_JBVIGF010000001.1:749992-784133 GCF_055570965.1 Streptomyces sp. NPDC031064 | reverse complement strand
GTACCCCGTACCTCACGCGCCCACGCGTGAGGTACGGGGTACGCGCGGGGCGGCCCCACGCGTGTGAGGTGGACCCCAGGCGTCGGGCGGACGGGCCCATGCGCGAGGGGCTCACGCGTGAGGGGCGGTGGGGGCGCAGGCGTCAAGCGGATGGGCCCGCGCGTCAGGCGGGTGCCGCCTCCCGCTCGCGTTCCTTCTCGGCGTACGGCCAGCGCAGCAGCGCGCCGAGGCCGCCGACCGGGACGTCGTCCTCGACCTCGGGCCGGACCCGCAGCACCTCCGCGCCCGTCATGATCGCCGAGCGCAGCAGCGCGTCATCGGCGCGGGCGGGCAGCGGCTCCAGTTCGCCCAGGTAGTGCGTGTCGCTGCGGCGCACCGCGATCTGGTCGGGCTCGGCGCCCACCCACACCTCGCGGTGCGCGTCGGGCCCCTCGGGCCGGATGAGCAGCTCGGCGATCCGGTGCTCGCGGGCCGCCTCGACCAGCGCGGGCACACCCTCGGCCGCGCTCGGCGCGCCGCCGCCGCTGGAGCGCGCCGCCCGGAAGCGGTCCAGCTCCTCCTCGGCCTGCCGCCGCAGGTGCTCCTGCCGGGCCGCTTCCACGTCCTCGTCCAGCAGCCGCACGCTCTTGCCCGCGCCCGCCGCCCGGCTCCCGTGCTCGCTCTCCACGGCCAGCGGGCGGAACTCCGCGGGCAGCCGCTCGTGCACGGAGTGCCGCTCACGGACGTCACCGGCCAGCACGATCAGATCGGCGCCGGTCTCCTCCTCGCACTCGGCCACGGCCTCGGCGATCCGCTCCGCGTTCTCGTCCCAGGTGTTCTCCACGCTGAGCTGGAAGTGACGCTCGGACCAGTCGGCCGAGCCGGTGCGGTGGATCGGCCAGTCACGGCCCTCCACATGACCGGCGGGGCGCCCGCCGAGCGGACTGCGCAGCTCCAGGTCCGCGCCGGTGCGGTCGATGTAGGCGACCAGGCAGACCGGCTCCTGCGCCGCCAGGTCCAGCAGCGGCGTCAGCCGGGGCAGCGCGGCCCACGTCACGTCGGCGGGGGCGAGGGGGCGGCGCGTCAGCGGCGGATCGAGGACGACCTCGCCGTGGGCCGCGAACACCGCACGCCCGGCCTCGCCCGGCGGGCGGGGCCCACTCGTCAGCGCCTCGTACACGGCGCGCTCGGTGGCCGGGTCGCACCCTTGGGCGGCGAGCGCCCGGCAGGCGTCCCTGGCTTGCAGTTCCCGCCGCTCCTGCGTGGACTCGTCGATCCGGGACGTGTCCAGATACACGCTGGCCCACGGCCCGGGGCGGTCGAAGAGGGGGGTGAGAAAGGCGAGTTGCATGGCTCCCTCCCGGAGGCCGGAATGTGCGTCCCGGACGGGTACCCGACAGACCACGGGCCACACAGGTCACGCTTCGCGTCCGACCATCGCCAGCAGCCTCGTCTGCTCGTCGGCGTCCGGCGGCGTCTTGAGCCGGGGGGCGAACAGGCCGCTCCCGGCCAGCTCGTCCGCGTACGGGGACACCTCCCGTACGGTGAACTCGACCAGCTCGTGCGGCAGCCGCTCGTCGGCGCCGATCGCCCGGGACAGGTCCCAGGCGTGGATGACCAGGTCCGAGGTCATCTGCGAGCAGTACGCGGTGGCCTGCGTCGGCCCGTAGGAGAGGTGGACCGTCCGGTCCAGGGCGCCCTTCTCCAGGAACGCCGCGCGGGACTCCGCCGCCGCCCGGTCCCAGACGGCGACCGGGTCGTCGCCCAGGACGTCGCCCTCGAAGGCGTCGCCGACGTCCGCGACGGTGCGCCGCTCCCGCAGCATGGGGACCACCCACAACTGCTCGGCGGTCAGGTGGTTGACCAGGTCGCGGACCGACCAGTCGGTGCAGGGCGTCGGGGCGTCCCACTGGTCCGGGCGGACGGCGTGCACCCGTTCGCCGAACAGGTCGAGCGCCTCACCGTGCCGGGCGAGGAGCGAGCTGGGCACATGGGGGTTCGGCATCCGGGGGCACCTCCGTGGGTCCGTACGACGTCACCGGCATCACCCCGTCCACTCTTCCCCCACGCGGTGCGCGGCGCGAGGCGGGGCCGACCACCGGGGGATGGGCGGCCGGGGAGAGGGGCGGCCAGGGGGACGGGGGCCGGGGGGACGGGGGACGGGCGGCCCGCTCCGGCCGGGGCGTGACACGACGAGGCTCCTCGTCCGCCGCGCGGGACGAGGAGCCGGTCTGGCGTGGGGACCGGGATCAGCCGCTCGCGGAGACCTTGGCCGCCTTGGCGAACTCGGCCGTGAACGCCTCGCAGAACGCCTTGAGGTCGTCCGGCTTGCGACTGGTGACCAGCGTGCTGGGCTGTGCCTCGCAGACCTCGACCCGCTCGTCGACCCACTCACCGCCGGCGTTGCGGATGTCGGTCCGCAGGCTCGGCCAGGACGTGAGCCGCCGGCCGCGCACCACATCGGCCTCCACCAGGGTCCACGGCCCGTGACAGATCGCCGCGACCGGCTTGCCCGCCTCGAAGAACTCCCGGACGAAGGAGACGGCCTTCTCGTCCATCCGCAGGAAGTCCGGGTTGGCGACGCCACCGGGCAGCACCAGGCCGCCGAAGTCGCCCGCCGAGGTGTCGGCGACGGTCCGGTCGACGGGGAAGGTGTCCGCCTTGTCGAGGTGGTTGTACGCCTGGATCTCGCCCGGCTTGGTCGAGACGAGGACGGGCGTGTCTCCGGCGTCCTTCACCGCCTGCCAGGGGTCGGTGAGCTCTACCTGTTCGACGCCTTCGGGCGCCACGAGAAACGCGATCTGCACGGTGGATCCTTTCTGGCTCTGTCAGGTGCCGGTGTTGGGCTCGGCCCGGCTGATGTCGGCGAGGACGGAGTGCGGGTCCTGCGACACGGCCAGGTCCCCGATGCTGACCATGCCGAGAGGGCGGCCGTCCTCCACGACGGGCAGCCGGCGGACGGCATGGCGCCGCATGAGGTCCACGGCGGACGCCACCTCGTCGTCGGGGGCGACGCACACCGGGTCCGGCGTGCACACCGACACGGCGTTCACCGTGAGGGGGTCGGCGCCGTCGGCGACCGCGCGGAGCGCGATGTCGCGGTCGGTGACCACGCCCAGGAGCCGGTCGCCGTCCGCCACCAGCACATCCCCGATGTCCTGGGCGCGCATGAGCTGGGCCGCCTCGACGAGTGACGCGTCGGGGCGCACTGCCGCCACCCCGGGCGTCATGACGTCCCTCACGAGCTGTGCCATGGCCGTCCGCCCTCCTGCCTCTTCCCTCGCCTCTTTCCCTTCGGATGACGCCGCCCGGGGTACCCGCCCCGGGTCCCTTCATGCCCGGTTACGCGGGGTGCGGTGGCCTCACCAGTGCCACGGCCACGTCCTGCACGCTGCGGTAGGTGCGGTCGCCGGGCAGCGACGCCACCCGCTCCATCAGCGGGTCGGGCGCGTGGCGCTCCCGCAGGATGCGCAGGAGGTCGCCGCGGTGCGCCGGGAACGGCGTACGTGCCAGATGCCGGCCCAGCTCCAGGCGCAGCGCCTCGAACGGGTCGGTGTGCACCCGGGGCGGTGCCAGTTCCGGGTCGTCCTCGGCGACCGGCTCCGGGTCGTGCCACTCCTCGGTCCTGGTCGGGTGCCCGGACCGGAGCAGCCCCTTGAGCTGGTGTTTCATCTCATCGTCCTGGCGGCGGCTGAGCCGGTCGCTGCCTCGCTGCATGGCGCCCTCCACGATCTTCCGTGTGCGGTCGCCGGGCGGGTACCCGGCCCGGCGGAGGCAAACCCGGGTTTGGGGCCGGGGGAGTGGGGGACTCGCCGGTGCGGCCGAGCGGCCAATGGGTGACAGGGAAGAAAAGGTCTCGGGCGCGGACGGCGGTCCGCGCCCGAAGGCTGTTCCGGCCCCCGCGTGTCCGGCCGCCTGCCGTGTTCCGCCCGCTTGCGTCACCGAGGGTTTGTCTTCCGTCACGGGGGAGACCCGGCCCCTGACGGAAGGACCGGGTCATGGGACTGCTATCCGTACTGGTTCCCCTGCTGCTGCCGCCCGTGATGCTCGCCGTGATCATGGCGATGGGGCGTTACGAGGAACTCATGCTGCCGGAACCGGAACCGGGGCCGGGGCCGGGGCCGGAACCGGCGACCACGGGTGAGGAGGCCGGCACGGTCACGCCTTCCCGCCCGGCAGGAACTCCTGCATCTTCGCCTTCAGCCCCTGCCTCACGACCGCGCCACGCTCGGCGTCGCCCTTCACGAGGGCCGCGACGGTCGACTCGAGCTGCTGCCACGTCGCATGCGGCGGGATCGGCGGTACGGACGGGTCGGTGACGAACTCGACGACCGCCGGGCCGTCCGCCGCCAGCGCCATCCGCCAGGCGCTCTCCACCTCGTCCGGCTTCTCCACCTTGAGACCGGTCAGCCCGATCGACTCGGCGAACAGCGCGTAGGGCACGTCCGGCAGCTCCTGGGACGGCAGGAACGACGGCGCGTTGCCCATGGCGCGCAGCTCCCACGTCACCTGGTTGAGGTCCCGGTTGTTCCACACGCCGATCACCAGCCGCGGATCGTCCCACTGGTGCCGGTACTTGGCCGCCGTGATCAGCTCCGCCAGCCCGTTCATCTGCATGGCGCCGTCCCCGACCAGCACCACCACCGGCCGGTCCGGGTGCGCGAACTTCGCCCCGATCGCGTACGGGACACCGCACCCCATCGTGGCGAGGGTCCCGGACAGCGAGCCGCGCATGTCGCCGCGCATCGTGATGTGCCGCGCGTACCAGTTCGCCACCGAGCCGGAGTCGGAGGTCAGCAGCGTACGGTCGGGCAGGAGCGGCGACAGCGCCCGCGCCACGTACTCGGGGTTCACAAGGTCGGTGCTCAGACCGGCCCTGCGCTCCATGACCTCCTCCCAGCGCCGGACCGACTTCTCGATCTTCTCCCGCCAGCCGCGCTTCCTGTTCCGCCGCAGCAGCGGGATCAGGCGGCGCAGGGTGGCGCGGGCGTCGCCGATGAGGTTCACCTCGTACGGGTAGCGCATCCCGGCCATGTGCGGGTCGAGGTCGATCTGCACCGCCCGCGCCTGCCCGAACTCCGGCAGGAACTGGCTGTAGGGGAAGCTGGAGCCGACTGTCAGCAGCGTGTCGCAGCCCTGCATCAGCTCCCAGGAGGGCCGGGTGCCCAGCAGCCCGATCGACCCGGTGACGTAGGGCAGTTCGTCGGACAGCGCGTCCTTGCCGAGCAGCGCCTTGGCGACGCCCGCGCCCAGCAGGTCGGCGACCTCCTCGACCTCCGCGCGGGCCGCCGCCGCGCCCTGGCCGATCAGGATGGCGGGCTTCTCGCCGGAGTTCAGCACCTCGGCGGCCCGCTCCAGGGCGTCGTCGGCGGGTACGGCCGTCCAGGCGCTGCGGTCCAGGCTGGAGGGCACCATCTTGAACTCGTGGGTGGGCGGGGTGTATTCGAGCTCCTGGACGTCGCCCGGCACGATCACCACGGTCGGGCAGCGGCGCGCGTACGCGGTGCGGATCGCCCGGTCCAGGACGTTCGGGAGCTGTTCGGGGACGTTCACCGTGGCGATGAAGTCGGAGGCGACGTCCTTGAACAGGGAGTGGAGGTCGACCTCCTGCTGGTACGAGCCGCCCATCGCGCTGCGGGCGGTCTGGCCCACGATCGCCACCACCGGCACGTGGTCCAGCTTGGCGTCGTACAGGCCGTTCAGCAGGTGGATCGCGCCCGGCCCGGAGGTCGCCACGCACACCCCGAGCCGGTGCCCGAACTTGGCGTACCCGACCGCCTGGAAGGCGGCCATCTCCTCGTGCCGGGCCTGGATGAACCGGGGCTGGTTCTCGGCGCGGCCCCAGGCGGCGATCAGTCCGTTGATCCCGTCACCCGGATAGCCGAACACGCACTCGACGTCCCAGTCGCGCAGCCGCGCGAGAATCAGGTCGGCGACATCCTTGCTCATCAGCGCTCCTCCTGGCCTCGTGGTCACTTCTTACTCATCGGTAACAGCCGTTGCGCCGCAGCGGCACAGGCCCGGGTACCGGGCCCCGAAGAGCGGAAACGCCCGGAGGCGGCCAGCATGGAAAGAGGAGTTTGCCTGGGTCCGCCCCGGGCATGCGCATCTCGTGCTTCGGACCGGAGGCACGTCCGTAGGAGCGGCGATCCGCTCCGGGCGTGTCGCCTGCCCGGAGAAAGGAGCTCTCCTCGGGGTGACAGCCAACCGTCAGCACCGTTCAGGGAGCTGAAAAGCATCATGCCTACCCTCGCTCAGACGAAGCATCCGCACGACGACGCCCCCGACACCGCCGAGGCGTTCCAGCGCCTGGCCACCCTGCCAGAGGGCGAGGAACGGGAAGCCGTCCGGCAGGACATCGTCCGCGCCTGGCTCCCCATGGCGGACCGGCTCGCCGGCCGCTTCCGCAACCGCGGCGAGTCGCTGGAGGACCTCAAGCAGGTCGCCGCCCTCGGCCTGGTGAAGGCCGTGGACCGGTACGACCCCGAACGCGGCGCGGCCTTCGAGAGTTTCGCCGTACCCACCATCACGGGCGAGATCAAGCGCCACTTCCGCGACCACATGTGGACCCTCCACGTCCCGCGCCGCGTCCAGGACCTGCGGGGCCGGGTCCGCACCGCCTACCAGGAGCTCTCGCACTCGGTCGGAGGCCGCGCTCCCACCGTGTCCGAGATCGCCAAGAAGGCCGGCATGACCGAGGAGGAGGCCGTCGCCGGACTGGAGGCCCTGGACAGCTTCACCGCCCTGTCCCTGGACGCGGAGCTGCCCGGCACCGAGGACGGATACACCCTCGTCGACGCGCTCGGCGGCCCCGACCCGGCCCTCGACGTCGTCATCGACCGCGAATCGGTCAAGCCGCGCCTGCGCAACCTGCCCGAACGCGAACAGAAAATCCTCTACATGCGGTTCTTCCGCGACATGACCCAGAGCCGCATCGCCGAGGACCTCGGCATCTCCCAGATGCACGTGTCCCGGCTGATCAGCCGCTGCTGCACCCAGATGCGGGAGGACATCATGCGGGACGTCGCCGCATAGCGAGCGCGATGTGGCGGGACATCACATCGGCGGCCTGCCCCTCGGCCATCGAGAACGCCCGTCTCGCACCCGTACGGAACAGGGTCAGCACGCCCAGCACGCCGCCGTCCTCCAGCGGCAGCGGCAGGCACAGCAGTGAGCTCACCTCGGCCCGCACAAGCACCGACGCGCCCGAGGCGTCCTCGCCGAACGCGAGGACGTCCTCGGGCCGCACCTGCAACGAGGCCGAGCCGCCCCGGGCCACCTCCACCACCAGCGGGCAGCCCGCCGGGTCCTGCGCCGCGACCGCCCTCACCAGCGGCGCGTACGCCTCCTGGGCCGGCCCCAGCGCCACGGCCCGGCGCAGCGGCCGCGCCCCGGCCGTGTCGGCCACCACCCAGTCCGCGAACCGGCCGTGCAGCACCCGTGCGGCCGCACTCAGCACCGCGTCCGGGTCCCCCGGCGGACAGGTCAGCAGCGCGCACGCCATCGCGTCCACCAGGTCCATCATCTCGGCGCGCTGCGTGGCCTCCGCCAGATCGGGCGGCAGCAGCCGGCGCCCCGCCGCCCCGCCGGCCGCCGGCGCCGCCGGCCCCGACACGCCCGGCTGGAGCACCACCAGCACGGTGGGCTGCGGCTCGCCCGGCAGCGGCAGGGCGACCAGGGAGGCCCGCACCGGCTCGTGCGGCCGCTGCTGGAGCCGTACGGTCAGGCTGCGGGCGCCCTCGCCGCGCGCCGTGGCCGCCGCCTGCGTGCGCAGCGGGCCCCGGTCGCCCGAGACCAGCAGCCCGGCCAGCGGACGGCCCGTGGCATAGCCCGCGCGGACCCCGGTCAGACCCGTCGCGGCGAAGTTCATCCGGCGCACCACCGTGTCCCGGTCGACCAGCGCGACCGGCAGCGGCAGCCGCTGGAACAGCGTCTTCAGCAACTGCCGCTCCTGGCGGTCGGCCGACGTGCCGTCCGGGGCACGGGCCGCCAGCCGCTCGTAGCGCGGCCAGAGCGACTCTGCCGCATGCTGGAGTTCGAAGAGCGCCGCGTCCAGGACACCCTGCTGTTCGCCGGGCGGAAGAGCGCGGGCGGAGCGCAGCTCGGCGACCCGTCGTACAAAATCCGCGAGGTCCTCGCCGAACTCGTCCGTCTGCGTCATGGAAGCACCGTAGCCGGACCGGGGAGCGGGCGGGTACGGGCCGTTTCGTGCCGCGGGCACGGGGCAGCCGCAGCCTGAGAGGAGAGCGCGCCATGTTTCCCGAGCAGGAGTTCGAAGGTCTGGAGCCGGCGTCCACCGTACGGAAACTCCAGCAACTCGCCGAACACTGCGTACGCTCCGTACCCGCCTGCTGCGGGGCCGTCGCCACCCTCAGCGACGGCGGCGGTGACGGCGAACGCCGCACCAGCGCCACCCACCCCGACCTCGCGGCCCTCGTGGCCGTCCAGCTCGACTCCGGCGACGGCCCCATACGCGCCGCCCTCGACAGCGGCGAACCGGTCGACGCGGAGGACCTCCTGACGGACGAACGCTGGCCCGACTACCGCGCGATGGCGCTCGGCTCCGGCGTACGGGCCAGCGTCACGCTCCCCTTCCACCGCGCCGGCATGGACATCACGCTCAACCTGTACGGCTTCCGGCCCGGCTCCCTGGAACACGCCGCGCACGGCTGCGCCGCCATACTCGGCGAGGAGATCACGGCGGGCCTCGCCCGCGACCGGCGCTACCGCGCCGCCCTGACCGAGGTCGGCCAGCTCTCCACGGCCCTCCGCTCCCGGCCGGTGATCGACCAGGCCGGCGGCATCGTCATGTACGTCCTGGGCTGCGACGCCGACGAGGCGTACCGGGTGCTGCGGCACGTCTCCCAGCTCACCAACCGCAAGCTCGCGGACGTCGCGGCGGGCGTCGTCCGCACCCGGGGGCGCGGCCTGGAGAAGGAACTGGCCCGCCTGGCACCGGGCGTCCCGCGCCGGTGACGGGGAACCCGGACGCCGCGGAGCGGCGATTTGCGAGGAACCTCCGTATAAAGGGCTGTAGGGCTGGGCACATGTCCCCGGACCACCAGCGGCGGAGACCCAGCGGCGGAGGTAAGGACATGCGGCAGCCGGACACGCGGGGGCGCGGCCCCGTCCGCTACGGGCCACCCGCGCCCGAGCCCGGCCTGCCCGTCCTGCCCGAGCTGGCCGCCGTCCTCTCGGCCGCCGCCGGCCGCACCGAACCCGAACCGCCGGGCGGCGGCGTCGTCCTGCGCGACGCCGCCGCCGGCTACTGGTGGCGGCGCGGACTGCGCTGCCACCCCGAGGACCTCGCCGCCGCGCCCGGCGCCCAGCCGCTGCTGTCGGCGCTCATGGCCGCCCACGGCGGCGACATCCTGCTGCCCCGGCCCTGCCCCGCCTGGTGGACCCCGCAGGCCCGGCTCCTGGGGCGGCCCGCCTACCACGTGCCGACGCCCGCCGAGTGCGGTGGCGTGCCCGACCCGTTCGCGCTCCTGGAGACCGTACGGCGCGTGCGCGCCGAAGGCGGCCACCCGGCCGTCCTGCTGCTCTCCGTGGCCGACGACCCCACCGCCACCGTCGCCCCGCCCGAGGTGGTGCGCGAGGCGTGCGAGGCGGCCGTCGCCGAGGGCCTGCACATCATCAGCGACGAGACCTGGCGCGACACCCTGCACGACCCCCACGACACCGTGCTCGTCAGCCCCGCCGAGATGTGCCCCGACGACGTCACCGTCCTGTGCGACCTGGCCGGCTCGCTCACCCCGGCCGGCTGGCCCGCCGCCATCGCCCGCTTCCCGCACACCGGGCCGGGCCCGGCCCGCCGCGCCCGCACCCTCGACCGGCTCACCGCGCTCGGCGCGCAGGTCGCCGCCCCCGTCGCCGCGGCCGCCGCCCACGCGCTCGGCGAACCCGAACCGGTCACCACCCGCGCGGCGGCCACCGCCGCCCTGCACGCGCGCGTGGCCGCCGCCGCGCACCACGCCGTGCTGACCGCCGGGGCGCTCGCCCTCCCGCCCCGGGCGGGGCGGCACCTGTACGTGGACCTGGGCCCGCTGCGCGGCCGGCTCGCCGAGCGCGGCGTGACCGACTCCATGGAACTGGAGGCGTACCTGACGGACCGCCTGGGCGTGCCCGCGCCCGGCGGCCACCGGTTCGGCGACGAGCTCGGCGCGCTGCGCGTACGCCTGCCCACCTGGCCGCTGCTCGGAGCAACCCCCGAGGAGCGCACGGAGTCCCTCACGGCGGCGGAGCCGCTGGAATCGCCGCACGTGGCGGAAGCGTTGAACAGGTTCGGTTCTGCTTTCCACGAGCTTGGAGAACCACGGTGAACGGAGCTGGCAGATGACGGAACAGACGGCACCCACCGAGCACCCCCCGGCGGACCGGGCCCCGGCCGGCCACCCCGAAGGCGGCCATCCCCGCCCCCTCGGCCAGATCCGCACCTGGCCGAGATCCTTCACCGACCGGCTCACCGCGCCCCTCCCCGGTGTGCGCGCCATGGCCAGGCTCGCCCGCGAGGGCGCCGTGCGCCCCAGCGCCGAAGGGCTCCGGGACATCCCGCACCTGCCGTTCCGGCCCGAGCCCCTGCCCGCCGTGGAGCCCGGCTCCGTCGCTGTCACCTGGGCCGGGCACGCGAGCTGGATCATCCGCGTCGGCGGCCTCACCGTCCTGACCGACCCCGTCTGGTCCCGCCGCATCCTCGGCACGCCCGCCCGCATCACCCCCGTCGGCGTCCGCTGGGAGGACCTCCCGCCCGTCGACGCCGTCGTCATCAGCCACAACCACTACGACCACCTGGACGCCCCCACCGTCAGAAGGCTGCCGCGCGACACCCCCGTCTTCGTCCCCGCCGGTCTCGGCCGCTGGTTCCGCCGCCGCCGTTTCACCCGCGTCACCGAACTCGACTGGTGGGAGCACGCCGAACTGCGGGGCGTCCGCTTCGACTTCGTACCGTCCCACCACTGGTCCAAGCGCACCCTCACCGACACCTGCCGCTCCCTGTGGGGCGGCTGGGTCATCGGCGACCCGCACGGGCACCGCGTGTACTTCGCGGGCGACACCGGCTACGGCCACTGGTTCAAGGAGATCGGCCGCCGCCACCCCGGCATCGACCTCGCCCTCCTGCCCATCGGCGCCTACGCCCCCCGCTGGTGGCTCCGCGACGTCCACACCGACCCGGAGGAAGCCGTCCAGGCCTACCAGGACCTCGGCGCCCGCGTCATGGCCCCCATGCACTGGGCCACGTTCGTGCTCTCCTCCGAACCGGTCATGGAACCCCTCACCCGCGTCCGCGCCGCCTGGGAACAGGCCGGCCTGCCCCGCGACCACCTCTGGGACCTGCCCGTCGGCGCCTCACGCGTGCTGTCCTTCTAGGGCTGGGTTCCCCTCCGGGGCGCCGCAGCCTGTGTCGACGGTCGATCGTGCTCGGTCGCTCGTTCCTCACGACCTCCGCGCGTTCTCCCTTTCGACACAGTCGCGCCCCTTCGGCTCACTCGCCGCCCGGCAGGGTCACGCCCTCCGCACCCGCCGCCACACCGACGGCACCGCGCTGATCAGCACCGTCAGGGCCACCGCCGCCAGGACCCCCTGCCAGGGGCGGGCGAAGAGGGAGCCGCCGAGGATGCCGATGAGCTGGTACGTCACCGCCCACGCCAGGCACGCCGGGATGTTGCCGCGCACGAAGCGGCGCAGCGGCATCCCGGCCAGCAGGCACGCCAGCATCACCGGGATGCGGCCCGCCGGGACCAGCCGGGACAGCACCAGCACCGACACCCGGTGCTCCCGCAGCCTGGCCTGCGCCTGCTCCAGCCGGTCCGGCGCCGCCCGCTCCCGCAGCGCCACCAGCCAGCGCGAACCGTTCTTCGACCGCACCCCGCGCCGGCCCAGCCAGTACAGCGTCACATCACCCAGGAACGCCGCGCCCGCCGCCAGCAGGAAGACCACCAGCAGTGCGACCGGCGACGTCTGATGGAACGCCACCACCGCGGCCGAGCTGACGATCGCCCCCGTCGGCACCACCGGCACCAGGGCGCCCAGCGCCACCAGCAGGAACAGCGCCGGATAGCCGAGCGCCTGCTGGGTCGACTCGGGCGGGAGCTGGGCCACCGCCGCGATCACCCGGACACCTCCGGCCGCACGCTCTCGCCGTGCCCCAGCAGGTGCACCGCCACGTCCGGCGCCAGACGCGCCGCGTGGCGCGCGAACTCGTCGCCCGGCGCGTGGAACTCGTGCGGCCGCACCCCGTCCAGCCCGATCGGCCAGTACGTGCCGTAGTGCACCGGAACGGCCGCCCGGGGCGCCAGCGCCGCCAGCGCCTCCGCCGCCCGGGTCGCGTTCAGGTGCCCGGGCCCCAGGAACGGGCCCCACCCGCCGACCGGCAGCAGCGCCACGTCCACCTCGCCCACGGCCGCCGCCATCCCGTCGAACAGCCCGGTGTCCCCGGCGAAGTAGGTGCGCGCCGCCCCGCGGATCACATACCCGAGCGCGGGGGACAGGTGCGGCCCCACCGGCAGCCGCCGCCCGTCGTGCCGCGCCGGCACCGCCCGGACGACCAGCTCCGCCACCTTCACCTCGTCACCGGGGGCCACCTCGGTGATCCGCAGCCCGCCCGCCGCGCCCAGCCTCCGCAGCCCCCGCACCGCCCGGGTCGCGCCCATCGGCACGATCAGCCGCGTACCGGGCGCGAGCCGGGCCAGCGACGGCAGGTGCAGGTGGTCGGAGTGGAGGTGCGAGACCAGCACCGCCTCCGCCCGCGCGGCCGCCGGCGGCGGCAGCTCACCGCGCCGCCGCCGCAGATGCGCGAGCCGCCGCACGAACAGCGGGTCGGTCAGCACCCGCACTCCCGAGTCCTGGACCGTACAGGTGGCATGACCCCACCAGGTGACCTCCACCGGCACCGCCCGCCCTCCTCGCTCCCGTGCTGCTCCTACGAGCGTAAATGCGCTCCTCCTCGCCTGGAGGCGATCGGAGTAGGGTCGGCGGCATGGACGACGTACGCGTGGCGGCGATCGCCAGCCTGACGCCGCTCGAGGAGCTCGACAGCGACCCCTTCCTGGTCGACACCCGCAGCCAGCACGCCATGTGCGAGCGGTGGGCGGCCGACAAGGGCTATGTCGTCAGCCGCCAGTTGCTGTTCTACGGGATGCGGCCCGACCACCGGATGCTGTGGGCCGACGTCGAGGCGGGCGCGGTCGACCTGTTCGTCGTGCCCAACCAGCGGGTCCTCGACCGGGCGCTGACCTCCGCGCGGGACTTCACGGCCGAGTGCGAGCGCCGGGGCGTACGGCTGGAGACGGCCGGGCTCGACGAACCGGCGTACGACGCGGCCATGAAGGCCCATGTGCACCGCCGGCTCTCCATGCCGACGGCGGGCTACGACGGCTGCTGAGCCGGACCGAGGAGCGAGCGGCGTGGCCGAGGGACGCTGGCGTACGGCGGGGGGCGCCCTGCTGCGGGTCGTCGTGGTGTGGGCGGTGTCCACCCTCACCATGCTCGCGCTCGCCGGCCTCCTGCCCGACTTCCAGCTCCAGTCCGACGACGGCGACAGCATCACCCGTACCGCCGTCACCGCCGCCTGGGGCGCCGGGGTGTTCGGCCTGCTGAGCGCCCTGGTGTGGCCGCTGGCCGTCCGCGCCCTGCTGCTCGTGCCCGCCCTGGTCCTCGGACTCCTCGCCTTCTTCCTCAACGGCTCCCTGCTGCTCGTCGCGCTCTGGCTGATCCCCGACGGGCGCGGCGAGGCCGACCCCGAGAACGCCGTCGTGGTGGCCGCCGTGATGTCGGCCGTCGCGTCCGCCACCTCCACCGCCCTCGCCGTCCGCGACGACAACGCCTACCGCCGCCGCCTCTACCGCCTCGCCGGCCGCCGCCGGTCCGGCCGGCCCGGCATAGGCCCCGACAGCCCGCCCGGCACGGTGTTCCTCCAGCTCGACGGCGTCGGGCACCGGGTGCTGCGCGACGCCGTCGCCGCGGGGGTCATGCCGACCGTCGCCGCCTGGCTGGGCTCCACCCACCGCCTCACGCCCTGGCGCACCGACTGGTCCAGCCAGACCGGCGCCAGCCAGCTCGCCATCCTGCACGGCACCAACCACGACGTGCCCGCCTTCCGCTGGTACGAGAAGGACACCGGCCGGCTCATGGTCAGCAACCGGCCCGCCAGCGCCGTCGAACTCCAGCGCCGCGCGATGACGCGCACCGGTGACGGCGGGCTGCTCACCCTGGACGGCGCCAGCCGCGGCAACCTCTTCAGCGGCGGCGCCGACCAGCTCGCCCTCGTGCTGTCGGTCTCGGCCCGCCGGGGCCGGCGCAACCGCTCCCGCGCCGGGTACTTCGCCTACTTCCGCGACCCCGCCAACGCCGTCCGCACCGCCATCTCCTTCGTCGCCGAAGTGTGCCGGGAGATCGGCCAGTCCACCCGGTCCCGCCTCAGGAAGGACACCCCCAGGGTCGGCCGGGGCGGGCTGTACCCCTTCATCCGCGCCTTCGCCACCGTCGTCGAGCGGGACGTGGTCGTCGCCGCCGTCATGGGCGACCTGCTCGCCGGCCGCACCGCCGTCTACGCCGACCTCGTCGCCTACGACGAGGTGGCCCACCACTCGGGGCCGCACAGCCGCGACGCGCGCAAGGTCCTCGAACGGCTCGACCGGTCCATCGCCCTGATCGCCAAGGTCGCCGAGCACGCCCCCCGCCCCTACCGCATCGTGCTCCTCTCCGACCACGGCCAGAGCCCCGGCGAGACCTTCGAGTCCGCGTACGGGCTGACGCTGCGCGACCTGGTCCGGGCCGGCTGCGGGCTGCCCGTACCGCGCCGCGCCCAGCACACCCCGAGCGGCGCCGAGGCGCGGGGCGCGCTGCGCAGCGCGGTGCACCTGCCGGTCGAGGAGGGCCGCGAGGAGCGCCCGGCCCGCACCTCCGACCCGATCGTGCTGGCCTCCGGCAACCTGGGCCTGATCTCCTTCCCGGACGTGACCCACCGGATGTCCCGCGAGGAGATCGACCGCCGTCACCCCGCCCTGCTGCGCACGCTCGCGGGCCACCCGGGCATCGGTTTCGTGCTCGTCCGCAGCGAGGAGCACGGCTCGGTGGTGCTGGGTCCCGCCGGGCGGGAGATCCCCGTGGACGACCTCACCGACGACGGCCCGCTCGCCCCCTACGGCCCGGGCGCCGCCGACGCCGTCCGGCGCACCGACTCCTTCCCGCACGTCGCCGACATCATGGTCAACTCCATGTACGACCCGGAGACCGGCACCGTGCACGCCTTCGAGGAACAGATCGGCTCGCACGGCGGACTCGGTGGCGAGCAGTCGGAGGCGTTCCTGCTGTCCCCGCGCACCCTGTCCGCGCCGGTGGCCGACGGCAGCCGCCTGACGGGCGCCGAAGAGGTCCACCGGGTGCTGCGGCGCTGGCTGCGCGAGGCCGGGGGCCCGCAGGTGCCACTGGAGGAATCCCCGTCACGCCCCCAACCGGAAGAAGCATTTCCGGTTGCCGACCCCATCGTGCCGGACAAACACCACTGATTTGGTGCAGCGTTCTCCGTACCCGAACATGTTCGGGTTTGTACGGCGAAAGGCGCACCACCCCCCATGATCACCGACCCCACCCCCGACGAGCGGTCCAAGCACGCCCGCAGCTTCGGACTGCCCATCGCCACCGCCCTGGTCATGGGCAACATCATCGGCGGCGGGATCTTCCTCCTCCCCGCCTCCGTCGCCCCCTACGGCACCATCAGCCTCGTCGCCTTCGCCGTCCTCACCGCCGGCGCCATCGCCCTCGCGCTCGTCTTCGGCCGCCTCGCCCAGCGGCACCCCCTCACCGGCGGCCCCTACGTCTACGCCCGTGAGGCCTTCGGCGACTTCGCCGGGTTCCTCGCCGCCTGGTCGTACTGGATCACCACCTGGGTCTCCAACGCCGCGCTCGCCGTCGCGGCCGTCGGCTACCTCGACGTCCTCGTCCCGGTCCACGAGTCCAAGGCGGCGACCATCGCGGCGGCCCTGGCCCTCCAGTGGCTGCCCGCCCTCGCCAACCTCGCCGGCACGCGGTACGTCGGCGCCGTCCAACTCGTCGCCACGGTCCTGAAGTTCGTACCGCTGCTGCTGGTGGCCGTCGGCGGCCTGTTCTTCTTCGACCCGGCCAACCTCGGCCCCTTCCAGGCGAGCGACTCCGGCGCCATCGGCGCGGTCTCCGCCTCCGCCGCCATCCTGCTCTTCAGCTACCTGGGCGTGGAGTCGGCGGCCGTCAGCGCCGGCGAGGTCCGCGACCCCCGGCGCAATGTCGGCCGCGCCACCATCCTCGGCACGCTCGGCGCCGCCGCCATCTACCTGCTGGGCACCCTCTCCGTCTTCGGCCTGGTCGCCCACGACCGGCTCGTCGAGTCCAGCGCGCCCTTCTCCGCCGCCGTCAACACCATGTTCGGCGGCACCTGGGGCGGCACCGCCGTCGCCTGCATGGCCCTCGTCTCCATGGTCGGCGCCCTCAACGGCTGGACCCTGCTGAGCGCCCAGACCCCCTACGCGGCGGCCAAGGACGGCCTCTTCCCGAAGGTGTTCACCCACAAGCGGCGCGGCGTCCCCACGTACGGCGTCCTCGTCACCGTCGTCCTCGCCTCCCTGCTGACCGTCTACAACTACACGGCCGGCTCCGAGGGCGTCTTCGAGATCCTCGTCCTGGTCACCACCTTCACCGCCACGGTGCCCTACCTCCTGTCGACCGCCGCGCAGATCTACTTCCTCGCCTCCGGCCGGTCGGACCGGGTCCACCGCCCCCGCCTCGTCCGCGACGCCGTCCTCGCGCTGGTCGCCTTCGCCTTCTCCATGTGGCTCGTCGCCGGTTCCGGCTACGCGGCGGTCTACCAGGGCGTGCTGTTCCTCTTCGCGGGCGTCCTGGTCTACGCCTGGATGTCGGCCCGCCGCGCGTAGCCTCCCGCGGGACGACTGCCCACAACGGCCGGCGAACCGCCGCCCGAATATTCGGCTGCGCCGCACGGCGCGACGCGCACACACTGGGCTGGCCCGCCCGTTCGGGCATCGAACAGATGTCAGGAGTGAGCCCGCTTGCAGGCCGCCGTCACCGTCACGCCCGCCCGTATCCCCGAGCTGCTGCTCGGCCTCGCGACCGTACGCCCCGTGTTCCTCTGGGGCGCGCCCGGCATCGGGAAGTCGTCGCTCGTACGGAACTTCGCCGAGTCCCTCGGGCTCGAATGCGTGAGCCTGCTCGGCACCCAGCTCGCGCCCGAGGACCTCATCGGCGTACCGCGAATCCGCGACGGCAAGTCCGTGTTCTGCCCGCCCGAGGCCATCGCCCGCGACGAGCCGTACTGCCTCTTCCTCGACGAGCTGAACGCCGCCACCCCCGACGTGCAGAAGGCGTTCTACTCCCTCATCCTCGACCGGCGCATCGGCAGCTACGAACTGCCCGCCGGGTCCATCGTCATCGGCGCCGGCAACCGCGCCACCGACAACGCCCTCGCCCGCCCCATCGCCTCCGCGCTCGTCAACCGCCTCACCCACGTCCACCTGCGCGCCTCCGCCACGGACTGGCTGGTGTGGGCGGGCGAGCACGGCATCCACCCCTGGGTCACCGACTACCTCACCGACCGCCCCGACCACCTCTGGTCCCAGCCGCCCAAGACCGAGGAGCCGTTCTCCACGCCCCGCTCCTGGCACATGCTCTCCGACGCGCTGCACTCCTTCGGGCCCACGCTCGACGAGGAGACGCTGAAGATCCTGGCGCACGGCACCCTCACGCCCTCCCACGCCGTCTCCTTCTGCGGGTACGCCAAGATCGTGCGGCACGCGTACGGCATCGACGCCATCATCAAGGGCGACGCCTCCTGGCCGCACCGCGTCGAGGACCGCGACCTGCTCTACTACCTCGCCGACGCGTTCCGAGGCCGGCTCATCAAGGAGCTGCCCGCCACCAAGGACCGCGTCCCGCCCGCGGTGCGGCAGGCCGCGCACCGCGCCAAGTCGCTGCTCGTCCAGCTCGCCGAGATCTCCGTCGAGGTCGCCCAGACCGTCATCGCCGACGACGCCGACGGACAGCCCGTGCTGCCCGCCTGGTTCCTGGTCGAGGCGGCGCGCGACCTGCCGCGGCTGGTCGAGGCCCGCCGGTGACCCGCACGCCGGCCGCGAAGAAGTCCCGAAGCGACCCCGCCGCCGAGGCCTTCCTCGCCGGACTCGCCCTCGTCAAGCGCCATCCCGCCCTCGCCGCGCTGGAGGCCGGCGTCTGCCGCAGCCGAGACTGCGAGAGCACCCCGCGCCACGGGCTGGCCGCCATCGACTCCAACGGCCGGATCCACGTCCACCCCGACCGCCGCGCCGAACCCGCCGACTGGGCCTGGGCGCTCGCCCACTGCCTCATCCACCTCGGCTTCGGCCACGTGCCCGCCGACCGGGCCCACCGGCGCGAACAGCCCGACCGCTACGACCTCGCCGCCCGCTGCGCCGTCGTCAACCGCTTCCTGCTCACCCTCCACGTCGGCCGCGCACCCGAGGAGGTGCCCACGACCTACCCCGACGGCGAGGAGGAGCGGCTCGCCGACCGCTGGCGCAAGAGCGGCATCCCCGCCCCGTACGCGCACTGCGGGACGGCGGGCGACGAGCCCGACCAGCTCCTCGTCCCGTGGGCGACCTGGCACACCCCGCCCGACTGGCAGCTCGCCTTCGCGCACGCCCTGACCCGTACCGTCTCCGCCGCGATGGACGTCGCGGGCGGCCGGCGCGACTCCCTCACCGGCGAGGTCCGGCCCAAGCAGCCCTGGGACCGGGCGCTGAGCTGGTTCATCTCCTCGTACCCGCTCCTCGGCGGCATCGCGGCCGGCATGACCCTGGTCGCCGACGCCGAACTCGCCCGCGCGCACGGCATCTCCATCGCCGCCGTCGACGCCACGCTCGGCGAGATCTACCTCAACCCGCTGCGCCGGTACGACGACGAGCAGTGGCGCTTCGTCCTCGCCCACGAGATGCTGCACGCCGCGCTGCGCCACGGCGACCGGCGCGGTGCCCGCGACCCGTACCTGTTCAACGTCGCCGCCGACTACGTCATCAACGGCTGGCTCGTCGAGATGGGCGTCGGCACCATGCCCGAGGGGCTGCTCCACGACCCCGACCTCAAGGGCCTGTCGGCGGAGGAGGTGTACGACCGGATCGTCACCGACGCCCGACGGACGCGGCGCCTGGCCACCCTGCGCGGCAAGGGCACCGGCGACATCCTCGGCGAGCCGCTCGGCGGGCGGCCCCACGACTACGTGGATCTCGACGAGTTCTACCGGCGCGGCCTGGTCCAGGGTTTCGACCTGCACGTGAGCGGGGAGCGCGGACTGCTGCCCGCCGGGCTCGTCGAGGAGATCCGGGCGCTGGCGCACCCGCCGGTGCCCTGGGACGCCCGACTGGCCCGCTGGTTCGACGAGTTCGTGCCCCGCCCCGAGCCGGTGCGCAGCTACGCCCGGCCGGCCCGCCGCCAGGCGTCCACGCGCGACATCCCGCGCGCCGGACGGTACTTCCCGCCCGAGGAGGTCGCCCGGTGCACCTTCGGCGTCGTCCTCGACACGTCGGGCTCCATGGACCGCCGGCTGCTCGGCAAGGCGCTCGGCGCCATCGCCTCGTACGCCGAGGCCCGCGACGTCCCGGCGGCGCGCGTGGTGTTCTGCGACGCGGCCCCGCACGACGCCGGGTACCTGCCACCGACGGAGATCGCCGGGCGGGTCCGGGTCCGGGGCCGTGGCGGCACGGTCCTCCAGCCGGGCGTGGACCTCCTCCAGCGCGCCGGTGACTTCCCGGCCACGGCGCCCGTCCTGATCATCACGGACGGGTACTGCGACGTGCTGCGCGTCCGCCGCGAGCACGCCTACCTGATCCCGCACGGCGCGTCGCTGCCGTTCACCGCGCGGGGCCCGGTGTTCAGGCTCCGCTGAACGAGCGGTTCTCGCGCCGGAATGGCACAACACGTCCGGTCACGGGCAAAGGAACGCCCATGACCAGCATGACCGGGCTCACCGTCGCCGCACGCCGGGCCGTGCTGGTCACCCTCCTCGTGCTGGCCGCCCTGCTGGGCGTCACGGCCGGGACGGGACCGGCCACGGGCACCGAGCCGCGCCCGGCCGCCTCCGCCGCGCCCGACCCGGACCTGACGGAGGCGGAGACCGCCGCTCCGCACCGCGCAGGCCGCCACCGGCGCGCCGTCCGTCCCCGCCCGCCCCGCCCGCACCGGCTCCTGACGACGGCGGCCCTTCCCGCCGCGCCGTCCCTCCTCCCGGTCATCCCGGCGCTCCGCACCGTCCGGTGCGTGGTCCTGCGCTGCTGAGCGGTACGCCCCGCAGCTCACCGCAGTCCGACCACGTAAACGAACAGGGAGCACCACCATGCCCGTCGACCCCTTCGCGGCCCTCAACGCCCTCATCCGCGCCGAAGCCACCCGCAGCGCCGACCCGGACCCGGCACCCCCCGCTGACACCCCGCACCCGGACGCCGCCCCCCGGCCCCCCGAGGACGCCGAGCAGTAGCCGCCGGGCGACTTCCACGGCGAGCGGGTGGTCCAGGACCACCCGCTTCGCGTCGCGCGGGTCGTGGACGCGCACATGGGGAAACGGGCGGGCGACGCCCCATGACAGCATGATGTGTGAACTCAGTCAACAGGCAGACTATCCGTGGTCCTTGGTGATATCGTCCCGGCTCGTTGATCGGTGCCGTCGGCGTATCGCATGGAAGTACACGACCTGCAAGGGGAGTTCTGTTGAATCACACGCTGAGAAGAGCCATGAGGAGGGCGACCGGAGCCGTCCTCGCGGTGTTCGCCCTGCTCGCGACGGTGGTGGTGACCGCGGCGCCCGCGCAGGCCGCTCCGCCTCTGCCCGGAGGCAAGACGAACTGGGTCGTGTCCGTGGGCCACATGGACGTCGCCTCACGCAACAACTACCGCAACTGGGTGCGCCTGGGGTACTACACCTTCAACGCCGACGGCACGGTGAGCACCAGCTACTGGAACTGGGCGCAGCGGGACCAGCCGATGCGGGTGAACGCCGTGACCGCCGACTGCGGCGGCAACGTCCCCACGTGCGCCGTCCGCACGGTCGAGGGATTCGCCGGCTCCCCGACAGGCGGCTTCCAGGGCACCTTCGGGTACGCGCCCGACGGCCGACTCGTCGTCACCTGGTCCAAGGACGCCGCCGGCACCCCGCTCGCACGCTCCCTCACGGAGTACTGGAACGTGGAGACCGGCCTGGCCGCCGGAGCGGCGGCCCGCATCACCAGTCCCACCTTCTACGGTGCCTACGGCAACAACGTCGAGATCCCGGCCGCCGGCGAGTTCTCCGACTACACCGCCAACTTCGGCATCGGTTACGGCAGCAACGCGTCGCTGGGCCGCGAGAGCCGGGCCGCCATGAACCAGCTCGTCACCGATCCGCGCTACAACGCCCAGCCCTACAAGGGCGCGTTCGTCGTGGCCAAGGCGTCGTCCTCCGACCCGGCGACCCGCGTCGGCATCGTGGGCCGCGAAGGTTCCGGCGGAGCCTGGACGTTCGGCGACCCCGCCAATCCGTGGAGGCTGTGCGCCGGCAGCCCGTGCATGGGCTGGCTCCAGCCCAACACGAGCTGCGCGGGCACGGACAAGGACCGGGTGCGCTACATCGCGGAGATCGGCGGCGGACGCCGGAACACCGAGGAGTACTGGTGCCAGTCCCTGGCCCAGGGCCGGCCGTGCTACGAGGACAACTCCCACCCGCGCCCCATGCTCCAGGTCATCGACGACTCCGGACGGTTCCAGGGATGGGTCGGCGTCGAGGCGTTCACCCACGTGAACACCGCGACCGGCCTGCCGGACAGCAGTTGGGTCGAAGGCTACTGGGGCATATTCGACAACGTCTCGGCGGCGATGCAGCCCAAGCTGCCCGCCTGAACCGTCTCCCACCGGCCCCGGCACAGCGGACGGCCGCCGCACCCCAACCGGTGCGGCGGCCCCGCCGCGGTCACCCGCGGGGCTCCCGTCACAGCTCCCGTGTCGACACTCCCCGCGCCGCCCCCGCCAGCGCGTCCAGCACCGGCCGGATCAGCGGGTGGTCCTCGGCCCCGCGCCGCACCGCCGCGAACACGCGCCGGAACGCCGCCGGACCCGCGACCGGCCGGACCACCACGTCCTTCAGCTCGATGCCCCGCAGGGCCGAGCGCGGCACCAGCGTCACCCCCGCGCCCGCGCCCGCCAGGGCGACCACCGCGCGGAAGTCGTCCGAGGAGTGGACCACCCGCGGGTCGAACCCGGCCAGCTCGCAGGCGAGGAGCACCATGTCGTGGCACGGGTTGCCGGGGTAGGGGGCGATCCAGTCGGCGTCCGCGAGCGAGGCCAGCGCGACCTCCGGTTCCTGCCCGAGCGGATGCCCCGCGTGCAGCACCGCGTCGAACGGCTCGGCGTACAGCGGTACGCGCGCCAGGCGCCGGTCGCCCTCGCGCGGCGCGCCCCGGTACTCCACCGCGACCGCCACGTCCGCCTCGCCGTCCAGGACCAGCGGCAGCGACTCGTCGCCCTCCGCGTCCCGCACGCGCACCCGGATGCCGGGGTGCGTCCCGGCGAGCCGCCCGATCGCGGGCGCGAGCACCTCGGCGATCCCGGTCGCGAACGCGGCGACCGTCACCTCGCCCGCCGTGCCGCCCGCGTACGCCGCGAGCTCCGCCTCCGCCCGCTCCAACTGCGCCAGCACCTCGTTGGCGTGCTCCAGCAGGATCTCACCGGCCGCCGTGAGCCGTACGCCCTTGCCGCTGCGGGTCAGCAGCACGTGCCCCGTCTCCTGCTCCAGCGCGGCGAGCTGCTGCGAGACGGCGGACGGGGTCAGGTACAGCGCCGCGGCCGCGGCGGTCACCGTACGGTGGTCCGCCGCGGCCCGCAGGACGCGCAGTCGCCGAGGGTCGATCACCCGGCCATTGTCCCTCAGTCGTCAGCCGGCCATCGCGGACCTGGCGTCGACGAACGCCGCCACGGCCCGCTCCACGTCCGCAGTCGAGTGCGCCGCCGACAACTGCACCCGGATGCGCGCCTGGCCCATCGGCACCACCGGGTACGAGAAGCCGATCACGTACACGCCGCGCTCCAGCAGCAGCTCCGCCATCCGGGCCGCCTCCGCCGCGTCGCCGATCATCACGGGCGCGATCGCGTGGTCGCCGGGCAGGATCTCGAAGCCCGCCTCCGTCATCGCCGTACGGAACAGCTTGGTGTTGGCCTCCAGCTTCTCGCGCAGGTCACCGGCCGACTCCAGCAGGTCGAGGACCTTCAGGGACGCGGCCGCGATCACCGGGGCGAGCGAGTTGGAGAAGAGGTACGGGCGCGAACGCTGGCGCAGCAGCGCGACGATCTCCGCACGCGCCGCCACGTACCCGCCGGACGCGCCGCCGAGCGCCTTGCCGAGCGTGCCGGTGATGATGTCGACGCGGTCCATCACGCCGTGCAGCTCCGGCGTGCCGCGCCCGCCGGGGCCGACGAACCCGACGGCGTGCGAGTCGTCGACCATGACCATGGCGTCGTACCGGTCGGCGAGGTCGCAGATCTCCGGCAGCGGCGCCACGTACCCGTCCATCGAGAACACGCCGTCGGTGACGATGAGGCGCCGCCGCGCGTCCTGCGTCTCCTTGAGCTGCTTCTCCAGGTCGGCCATGTCGCGGTTGGCGTACCGGTGGCGGCGCGCCTTGGACAGCCGGATGCCGTCGATGATGGAGGCGTGGTTGAGGGCGTCGGAGATCACCGCGTCCTCGGGGCCGAGCAGGGTCTCGAAGACGCCGCCGTTGGCGTCGAAGCAGGAGGAGTACAGGATGGTGTCCTCCTGCCCGAGGAACGCCGACAGCCGCCGCTCCAGCTCCTTGTGGACGTCCTGCGTACCGCAGATGAAGCGCACGGACGCCATGCCGTAGCCCCAGCGGTCCAGCGCCTCCTTGGCGGCGGCGATGACCTCGGGGTGGTCGGCGAGGCCGAGGTAGTTGTTGGCGCAGAAGTTCAGCACCTCGCCGGAGGGGACGGACACCTTCGCGCTCTGCGGGGTGCCGATGACCCGCTCGGGCTTGTAGAGACCGGCGTCGCGGATCTCGTCGAGGGTGGCGCGCAGCTCGTCGCGGACGGACGCGTACATCAGAGGGCTCCTAAGGAAAAGGGTCAGACGGTCCAGTCGAGGATGATCTTGCCGCTGCGGGCGGTGGCCGCCTCGTCGAAGGCGGCGTCGAAGTCCCGGTAGCCGTAGCTGCCGGTGATCACCGGGCTGAGGTCGAGACCGCCCTCCAGCAGGACGGTCATCGCGTACCACGTCTCGAACATCTCGCGGCCGTAGATGCCCTTGACCGTGATCATCGAGGTGACGATCTTCGACCAGTCGACGGCGAACTCCTCGGCGGGCAGGCCCAGCATCGCGATCCGGCCGCCGTGCGTCATGTTGGCGACCATGTCACGCATGGCCTCGGGCCGCCCGGACATCTCGAGGCCGATGTCGAAGCCCTCGCGCAGTCCGAGCCGCCGCTGCGCCTCGCCGATGCTGCTCTCGGCCACGTTCACGGCGAGCGTGGCGCCCACCTTGCGGGCCAGCTCCAGCCGGGACTCGCTCACATCGGTGATCACCACATTGCGCGCACCGGCGTGCCGGGCGACCGCCGCCGCCATGATCCCGATCGGGCCCGCCCCGGTGATCAGCACGTCCTCGCCGACGAGCGGGAAGGACAGCGCGGTGTGCACCGCGTTGCCGAACGGGTCGAAGATCGCGGCCACGTCCAGGTCGACCTTCGTCCGGTGCACCCACACGTTCGACGCGGGCAGCGCCACGTACTCGGCGAACGCCCCGTCCCGCCCGACGCCCAGCCCGACCGTGGCCCGGCACAGGTGGCGGCGGCCCGCCAGGCAGTTGCGGCACTTGCCGCACACCAGGTGGCCCTCGCCGCTGACCAGGTCGCCCACCGCGATGTCGGTGACGTCGGCGCCGACGTGCGCCACCTCGCCGACGAACTCGTGCCCCAGCACCAGCGGCGTCGACACCGCCTGCCGCGCCCAGCCGTCCCAGGAGCGGATGTGCAGGTCCGTCCCGCAGATACCGGTGCGCAGCACCCGGATCAGCACGTCACCGGGCCCGGTCTCGGGCTCGGGGACGTCCATGAGCCAGAGGCCGGGCTCGGCCTTCTGCTTGACGAGTGCCTTCATGGGTGCGGCTCCAGGCGGGAAGGTTCGGGTGGAGATCGTGAACGCGCACCAATCTGCCGACCCGCGCCCGCCGCGTCCATCGAGGTTTTCTTAAGCGGGTCAACAGCGCAGCTTCACGCGCCACGCCCGCTACGTTCGGCGCATGACGACCGAGGTCTGGTACACGTCCTACGGCTCCAACACCCACATCGACCGCCTGGCCCACTACATCGTCGGCGGTACGCCCCCGGGCGGGGCCCGCGCCTACCCCGGCTGCCGCAACCCCCGCCTGCCGACCGCCTCCGTGCCGGTGGAGCTGGCGGGCGCCCTCTACTTCGCCACCGAGTCCCCGGTGTGGACCGGCGGCCGGGCGTTCTACGACCCGCACGCCGAGGGCCGCGTCCTGGCGCGGGCGCACCGCGTCACCGCCGAGCAGTTCTCCGACATCGCCGCCCAGGAGATGTACCGCGAGCCCGGCCCGGACACCGACCTCGACCTGACGGGCGTCCTCCGCGACGGCAGGGCCGTGCTCGGCGACGGCCGCTACGAGACGCTGGTCCGCCCCGGCACCCTCGACGGGCTGCCCATGCTCACCTTCACGGCCCCCTGGCGCATGCACGACGTCGACTGGAACGCCCCCTCCGCCGACTACCTCCGCTACCTCGCCGCCGGCCTCCTCGCGGCGGGCGCCTGGGACGCGGACACCGTCGCCGCCTACCTCGCCTCCTGCCCGGGCGCGGCGGGTCACTGGACCGAGCGCAGCGTCCGGGAGCTGATCATGAGCCGACCGTAGACCACCGCCGGCCTCCGGCCGGGCCCCGGTCAGGCCCGCGGCAGGTTCCGCACGATGTCGTCGATCCGGCCATTGCTGGCTTCGTACCCCGCGCCTCCGTCCTCCAGCAGCATGATGTGCCGGATCTGGGCAGGTGTCAGGCCCCGGTCGTGCAGCGCGATGACCTGGTCGCGCCAGGCGATGGCCGACTGTGCCCCGTCGATCCGGTAGTGCGCGTCCAGCGTGCGTTCCGCGATCACCTGGGCCTGTGTCAGGGCCGCGTCCGCCCTCTGGAGGCTGCGTGCCGACTGGCGTTCGGACTGGACCAGGGCACGCTCGGCCTTGCGTAGGCTCAGAACGGCCACCGTCACGGCGATGACGTTTCCGGCGAGCCCCGACCACGCGGCAATGCTGTCCGAATTCACTTCCCGCTCCCTGAGACGCTCCCTGAGACGTGGTGACTGGGGGGACGCCCAGGAGAACGGACCGGTTCCGCAACCCCGGCCCTCACGGACCGCCCACCGCCACCCGCATTACCCCAGCGGTAATCGACCCCCTCCCCGCCGCCCGGCATCGTTCTCGGTACCGGAACCCGGGCGGTCTCGCACTCCGGCCGGGCTCCGGGCCCCTACGACTTCGACGGAGGCTGACCGCCATGTCCCAGGCCCTGCTCGCCGGCATCTCCCGCACCACCGAGCCGCAGACCATGCTGCGCCGCTTCCTCGCCCTCGACGCCGTCGTCACCGGGGCCAACGGGCTGGCGTACGCCCTCGCCTCCGCCCCTCTCGGGCGGCTCCTCGGCGTCGACGCGGCGCTCCTGCTCGGACTCGGCCTCTTCCTCACCGCGTTCGCCGCCGGGGTCGGCTACCTCGCCTCCCGGCCGCAGCCCCCCGCCACGCCGGTCAAGCTGGTGGTGGACGCCAACCTGCTCTGGGCCGTGCTCAGTGTCGTGGCGCTCGTCGCCTGGCTGTCGCCCACCACCGCCGGAACGCTGTGGATCCCGATGCAGGCTGCGACCGTGGCCGGGTTCGCCGCCCTCCAGTTCTCCGCCCTCCGGGCGGTGGGGCGCTAGAGCGACCGGAGGTACTTGACCGTCGCCGGGTCGGCCGGGAGGAGCGTCTCGATGGCCAGCTCGGCGACCGTCACGTCCATCGGCGTGTTGAACGTCGAGATCGACGACACGAACGACAGCAGGTGCCCGTCGTGCTCGATCCGCAGCGGCAGCGCGAAGTACGGGTACGGATGGGGGTCCTCCCGGTCCTCCGGGCAGGCGTCCGCCGACTCCGGCAGCGGGTACGCCGCGACCTCCTCGTACACCCGGCGCAGCGGCTCCGAGCGCGCCAGCGCGATCTGCCGCTCCATCTGGGCCAGCAGGTGCCCGCGCCACTCGCGCAGGTTCCGGATGCGCGGCGCCAGGCCCTCCGGGTGCAGCGTGATCCGCATGGCGTTCAGCGGCGGCGTCAGCAGGTGCTCGGGCAGCCCGTCCAGCAGCCGCGCGATGCCCTGGTTGGCGGCCACCACCGTGTACGAGCCGTCCACCACGAGCGCCGGATACGGGTCGTACCCGGCGAGGAGCTGATCGATGCCCGCCCGCAGCGTGTCCAGCGACGGGTCGTCCAGGGACGTCTCGGCGTACCGGGGGGCGTAACCCGCCGCCAGCAGCAGGGCGTTGCGCTCCCGCACCGGCACGTCCAGGTGCTCGGCGAGGCGCAGGATCATCTCCTCGCTCGGACGGGACCGGCCCGTCTCGATGAAGGACACATGACGCGCCGACGAGTCGGCGCGCAGGGCCAGCTCGAGCTGGCTCAGCCGTCGCCGCTCACGCCAGCCGCGCAGCAGCGGCCCTACTCCGGTACCGGACGCGACAGTTGTCATACCGCAGACGGTAACCCACGTGTTGACCACGGAGGGCCGCCGTCGGACCGTAAGGTCACGGTCACGCCGACATCGTCCGCACCGACCCGGAGGGAGCCCGGACATGCCCACGGAGCCGCTGTCGCAGAAGGAGATCGAGGACCGGCTGCGGGAACTTCCCGGCTGGTCCCAGGAGGGCGACCGGATCGCCCGCACCTACCGCCTGGGCACGCACTTCGCCGCGACCGCCATGGTCGTCCACGTCGCCCAGATCCAGGAGGAGCTCAACCACCACTCCGACCTCACCCTCGGCTACAACACGGTCAACCTCACCGTGAACACCCACGACGCGGGCGGCGCCATCACGGAGAAGGACTTCTCCCTGGCCGCCCGCGTCGAGGAGATCGCGCCCTCCCACGGCGCGCACTGACGCGCTACGCGCGCGTGAAGGTCATCACCCAGTTCGTCACCCAGGTTCCCCCGCCGTCCACCGAGAAGGCCTGTTCCCACCGCGCGCCGGCCGCCGTGATGTCCGACCACAGGAAGCGGACCCGCACGGCCCGCCCCGCGTGGTGGTCGTCGCCGTGGAACCGCCCCGTACCGTCCGCGCCGAAGCGGCCGCGTACGGGCGGCTCCAGGCGGCCCGTACGGCTGTTGGCCCAGTTCAGCGTCCACTCACCGGTACCCGGCTCGTACAGGCGCGTGGTGAGGCCGCGGAAACCCTTCGAAGGGAAGACGATCTCGTCCACGTGAGCGGCGCCGTCCCAGAAGAGGTGACCCGTGGTGTGGCCGTCGAACTCCTCCCACCCGCTGCCGGGGTCGAGGAAGTCGGTGAGCCGTCGGTTGTGGACGTTCCAGCGGCCGGCGAGGAAGTCGAAGTCCTTCACGCGCGCGTGCCTCCCGTCCGGGGCGAACGCAGCACGTCGGCCACGTACGCGTCGAGGTCGGGGCGGTCGGGCGCGAGCATGTGCCGTACCCACGCGTCCCGTTCGTGCGCGAGCGGCGGCAGCTCCCAGACGCAGCCGATCCACGGCCTCTCCAGGCGTACGAAATGCGTGGGGTCCCGGTCCGGGCAGCCCAGCGACGGCTGGCCCGCCACGGCGATGGAACAGTGCAGGACGTTGTCCCACACCCAGCTATAGGCGTTGAGGTAGGCGCCGTCGTCACCGCCCCGGTGCAGCACGGTGAACGACGCCGGGGGAGTGGTGGCGTCCGGCTCCGGCAGCAGGCCGGGCAGGAGCGCGTACGCCGCCTCCGCCACGTCCGGGGCGATGCCCGACGGGTCGGCGGTGACCTCGTAGCGCTTGACGCGACGGCCGGCCACCTCCACCGGGGCCGCCGTGAACAGGAGTTTCTCTGCGAAAGACATGGCTGGACGGTATGGGCGGTCCACTGACACCCTGTGTCAGTGAAGTCCAGCCGGCTCCTGTCGATCCTGCTCCTCCTCCAGACCAGGGGCCGCATGACCGCCGCCCAGCTCGCCGCCGAGCTGGAGGTCTCGGTCCGCACCGTCTACCGGGACGTCGAGGCGCTGCACACGGCGGGCATCCCGCTCTACGGGGACGCCGGGCACCGCGGCGGCTACGAGCTGCTCGCCGGCTTCCGCACCCGGCTGACCGGCCTGTCCGCCGGGGAGGCCGAGGCGCTGTTCCTCACCGCCCTGCCGGGCCCGGCCGCCGAGCTGGGGCTCGGCCCCGCCGTCGCGGGCGCCCGGCTCAAGCTGCGCGCCGCCCTGCCGCCCGCGCTGCGGGAGCAGGCCGACCGGATGAGCCGCAGGTTCCACCTGGACGCGCCCGGCTGGTACACGCAGGACGACGACGTGCCGTTCCTGCCCGCCGTCGCCGACGCGGTGTGGCGCGGCCGGGCCCTCGACGTCCGCTACCGCCGCTGGACCGAGCCGACCGACGTCGAACGGCGCCTGGAGCCGTACGGGCTCGTCCTGAAGGCGGGCCGGTGGTACGTCGTGGCGGCGCGCCCGGGCGGCTCCGGGCCGCGCACCTACCGCGTCGACCGGATCCTGGAACTCACCGTCACGGAGGAGGCGTTCGACGTACCGGACGACTTCGGACTGGCCGCGTACTGGCAGGCGTACCAGCGCGACTTCCACGCCCGGCTGTACCGGGACGAGGCCCTCGTCCGCCTCTCGCCGCGCGGCCTCACCCGGCTCACGGGCCCCGCCGCCCGGGCCGCCGCCACGGCGGGCACCCGCGAACCGGACGGCTGGACGCGCGCCCGGGTGCCCGTCGAGTCGCCGGACCACGCCCACGACCAGTTCCTGGCACTCGGCGCGGACGTGGAGGTCCTCGCCCCGCCGGAGCTGCGCACCCGGATCGCCGAAACGGCCCGGCTGCTGGCCGAGCGGTACGCCGCCGCGCCCCGCGTACCGCCGCCGGCGTTGCGGAAGCGGCAACAGAGCTCGCCGTAACCGCACCCCCGCCGCCACCCTGTCGGCATGAGCCAACACCACCACCAAGGCCACCACGACCACGACGACACCCACATGGACTGGAGCGAGATGCTCCCGCTGCTGGAGCACGGGGCGGAGCTCCAGAGCCCGCTGTACCGGCAGGCGGCGGCCTGGCTCGGCGAGCTGGCACCGGTCGCGGGCGTGCGCAGGGTCCTCGACGTCGGCAGCGGGCCGGGCGTGCTGTCGTGCCTGCTCGCCGAGGCGTTCCCGTACGCGGAGGTCGTCGCCGTCGACGGCACGCCCGAGCTGCTGGAGCGCACCCGGCAGCGCGCCCGTGCCGCGTCGCTCGGCGAGCGGGTCACCACGCACCAGGCCGAACTCCCGGACGGCATCGCCGGGCTGGGCGGCGCCGACCTGATCTGGGCGGCCGACTCGCTGCACCACCTGGGTGACCAGCGCGGCGCGCTCGCCGAGCTGGCCGGGCGCTTGCGTCCCGGCGGGCTGCTGGCGGTCGTCGAGGGCGGGCTGCCGACGCGGCGCCTGCCGCACAGCTTCGGCATCGGGCGCCCGGGCCTGGAGGCCAGGATCGACGCGGTGCACGCCGACTGGTTCGCCGAGATGCGGGCGGGTCTGCCCGGCGCCAAGGAGGACATCGACGACTGGCGGGCCCTCCTGGCGGACGCGGGCCTGGTGCCGAGCGGTACGCGCTCGTTCCTGCACGACCTGCCGGCCCCGGTCACCGACGCCGTACGGGAGCAGATCGTGACGACCTTCACCCGGACCCGTGACGCGCTCGGCGAGCGGCTCGCGCCGGAGGACCGGGCCACGCTGGACCGGCTGCTGGACCCGGAGGACCCGCTGGGCCTGCACCAGCGGCCGGACCTGTTCACGCTGACCGCCCGCACGGTGCACACGGCCCGCCGCGGCTGACCGTCAGGGCGGCGGGGGCGCGGTGTCCTGGTACGGGTCGACCGGCTCGGGCACCCGCTCCACGGTCCGGGCGTCCAGCGCCACCGCGGCGGCCGCCGTGCCGAGCTCGCCGCCGCCACCGGGGTGCCAGGTGCCGGTCACGGTCACCCAGGTGTCGGCGGGGGGCGCCGGCCTGCCGTGGACGCGGACGCGCAGCGACCGGGAGTCGGCCGCGCAGCAGCTCACCACGAGCCGGGTGAGGTACCAGGTGCCGGTGCCGTCCTTGGCGGGCGTGACGAACCCGGTCATCAGGACCGTGCGGCCGGCCAGGCTCCGGTCGCGGTCCTGCTGGACCCGCGCGATGAACCCGGACAGGGCGAGCGGGGCGGGGTCGGCGGCCGGCAACGGTTCGAACTCCGACACCGGGGCGATGACGTTGTCCGTCTCGCGCGCCGCCGTGTAGGAGCCGAGCGCGGGTGGGGCGTACAGCAGCAGGGCCAGGACGGGCAGGAAGAGCACCCAGGCGACACGCGGCCCGCCGTCATGCCCGTGCCCGTGCCCCTGTCCTTGCCCGTGCCCGTGCTCGTCGTCCACCTCCGCGTCCGTCTCGCGGCGGGCCGCGAACGGCAGCCCGTCGCGTACGGCGCTGACGACGCCCAGCACGAGCAGCAGCACGGCGGACGCGATCAGGAAGGGCCGCAGGCTCTCCTTCACGTACCGCAGGTAGACCTGGCTCAGCAGCGAGATGTGCAGCACGGCGGAGCCGGTGAGCAGCAGCAGGGCCGCCTGGATGTGCCGTCTCACAGGAGCCACCACCCGGTCAGGCAGGCGCACGCCACGGCCACCACGGCGGTCGCCGCCGAGAAGCGCACCGCGAAGGCCCGTCCGAACGTCCCGGCCTGAAGGGCGATCAGCTTCACGTCGACCATGGGGCCCACCACCATGAAGGTCAGCCGTGCGGTGGGGGAGAAGCCGGTGAGCGACGCGGCGACGAAGGCGTCGGCCTCCGAGCACACGGCGAGGACGATCGCGAGCGCGGCGAGGAACAGCACCGACAGCCAGGGGGAGCCGGCGAAGACGTCCAGCACGGAGCGCGGTACGAGCACGTTGAAGGTGGCCGCCGCCATCGCGCCGACGACGAGGAAGCCGCCCGCGTGCAGGAAGTCGTGCTGGAAGCCCACCCGGAACTCTTCCCAGCGGCTGTGCCCGGCCCGGTGGCCGGTGTGCCGCGCCGGCATCCTCAGCCACTCGGACCGGCCCCACTTCAGCCACAGCCAGCCCATGGTCGCCGCCGTGGCCAGGGAGGCGACGAGCCGGGCGGCGACCATGCCCGGCTGGCCGGGGAAGGCGACGGCCGTCGACACGAGGACGACGGGGTTGACCGCGGGCGCGGAGAGCAGGAACGCGAACGCCGCCGCCGGGGTGACCCCACGCCGGATCAGGCTCCCCGCGACCGGCACGGAGGCGCACTCGCACCCCGGCAGCACCACTCCGGCCGCACCGGCGACGGGCACGGCGAGTGCGGGGTTGCGGGGGAGCGCCCTGCTGAAGACCCGGGCCGGGACGAAGGCGTTGACGGCGCCCGAGACGATGGTGCCGAAGAGCAGGAAGGGCAGCGCCTGCACGGTGAGCGCCACGCAGACGGTCTGCCACGCCCGGAAGCCGGGGTGGTTCAGCACGGGCAGCGCGAGGGCGCCGATCAGCAGCAGCGATACGGCTCCGGTGACGGTGACGGACGGCGGTATCGCGCCGGGCGGGCGCTCCCGCACGGGGGCGGCTCGGTTCATGGAGCGACACCTTAGCCGTAGCGGCTAATGACAATCGTTTCGTCTTAGCGGTGCCCGCCTCGGGTCGTTTCGGCGGCGGGGCGTCGGCGATACCCTGAATGGGGCAAATCGGACATGAGTGAGGGGGTCGGTCCCATGTCGACAGGAACCCTCCTGGCAATCGTCATTCCCGTCGCGCTGATCCTGGCCGCCCTGGCGGTGGTGGCCTTCCTCGGCTTCCGCAGCCGGCGCCTGCGCGAGCGCTTCGGACCCGAGTACGACCGGACGGTCGAGGACACCGGAAGCCGGCTCGCCGCCGAGCGCGATCTGAACGCCCGCGAGAAACGCCACGACGAGCTGGACATCAAGCCGCTGCCGGGGGACGTCCGGGACCGCTACAGCCGCAACTGGGCCGACGTCCAGGGCGAGTTCGTGGACCGTCCCGAGGACGCCGTGCAGGACGCGGACCTCCTGGTGACCTCCCTGATGAGGGAGCGCGGCTACCCGACCGAGGGCCTGGAGCAGCGGCTGAAGGACCTCTCGGTCGAGCACGGCCGCACGGTCGAGCACTACCGGGCCGCGCACGAGGTCAACAGGCTGAGCATGAAGCACCAGGCCACGACCGAGCAGTTGCGCGGGGCCATGGTGCATTACCGCGCCCTCTTCGACGAGCTGCTGTCCGACGGGGGGCAGTCCCACCGGGCCCCGGCCTGACCCGGCGAGCCCCAGGGGAACTCAGCGGAGGAGGAGAGATGCAACGCGAGGACATACCAGGACCCGGCGAGAGTGGCCTGTCCACCGAGGACATCGCCCAGCCGGGCGGCGCGGGCGAAGCCACCGAGGGGCCGCCGGACGCCCCCGCCTACCCGCTCGAAAGCACCGCCGAGCCGGCCGAGCCGGCCGGGGAGGGCGGGGCGGAACCGTCCCCGACCCCGGACGTGGCCGTCCCGAGCGAGGACGAGACACCGCAGCTCCTGGCCGAGGGGGACGAGGAGGGCTTCCGGAACCGCTGGCAGGAGATCCAGACCCAGTTCGTCGACGACCCGCGTGAGGCCGTGCACAAGGCCGACGCGCTCGTCGCGGACGTCATGCGGCAACTGGCCTCGACGTTCGCCGACCACAAGAAGGAGCTGGAGGGTCAGTGGAACCGCGGCGAGGAGGTCGACACCGAGGACCTCCGCAAGGCGCTGCGCCAGTACCGGTCGTTCTTCAACCGCCTGCTGACCACCTGACCCCACCGGCGACCCCGGCCCCAGGGGGGGGGGGGGGGGGGAAGAGGGGGGGGGGGGGGGGGGGGGAAAAGGGGGGGGGGTACAACCCGGAGGAAAG
>NZ_JBVIGF010000001.1:4252-749983 GCF_055570965.1 Streptomyces sp. NPDC031064 | reverse complement strand
CTCCCCCCTTCCCCCCCCCCCCCCCCCCCCCCCCCCCCCCCCCCCCCCCCCCCCCCCCCCCCCCCCCCCACCCCCCCCCCCCCCCCCCCCCCCCCCCCCCGCGACCGGTGATCAGCGCTCAGCCCTGGCCGAACGTGGCCGGGTCCGGGCCCAGCCGCTTGCCCTCGTCGAGTGCGGCGAAGGCCGCCAGGTCGTCGGCGTCCAGTTCGAAGTCGAAGACGTCGATGTTCTCCCGGATCCGGGACGGGGTCACGGACTTGGGGATCACGATGTTGCCGAGCTGGAGGTGCCAGCGCAGCACCACCTGGGCGGGCGTGCGCTCGTGCTTGCGGGCGACCGCCACGATCGTCGGGACCTCCAGCAGGCCCCTGCCCTGGCCCAGCGGGGACCAGGCCTCGGTCCGGATGTCGTGGCGGGCGTGGAAGGCCCGGGACTCGCCCTGCTGGAGGCGGGGGTGGAGCTCGATCTGGTTGAGCACCGGTACGACGGAGGTCTCGTCGAGGAGGCGCTCCAGGTGCCCGGGCAGGAAGTTGGAGACGCCGATCGCCTTGGCGCGGCCGTCCGCGTGAATCTTCTCGAGCGCCCTGTACGTGTCGACGTACGCGTCCCGCGACGGCACCGGCCAGTGGATCAGGTACAGGTCGATGTAATCGAGCCCCAGCCTGGCCAGGGACTCGTCGAACGCGCGCAGCGTCGCGTCGTGGCCGTGCTCGCTGTTCCAGACCTTGGTGGTGACGAAGAGCTCGTCGCGGGCGATGCCGGAGGCGGCGATGGCCTCGCCGGTGCCCTTCTCGTTCCCGTAGATCGCTGCGGTGTCGATGCTGCGGTACCCGGCTTCGAGGGCCGTGCCCACCGCGTTCGCCGCCTCGTCGTCGGGCACCTGCCAGACACCGAAACCGAGCTGCGGCATGGCGACGCCGTTGTTGAGGGTGATGGAGGGGACCTTGGTCACGAGCGGTCGATCCTAACGTCGTCGGTTGGTACTACCAGGTTCGGTACTCCCAGGGACAACGATCACATCCTGGAACGTGTTCCCGTCGTACTCCCGGGGCGTTCCTGGAACCGCGCCATTGACCGCGTCCCGTCAACGCGCGACTCTATTGCACGTCGCTGAACACGATGCAGCCATCTGAACGGTTGAATAGCCGCGTTCGGCACTCCTGAACCCCCACCTCTCAGGAAAGCAGGTCCGGCCATGCAGGAATCGTTCACGCCCCACGAGGACGCCGAGGAGACGGCCGCCACCCCGGCCGCCTGGCAGACCCCCGAGTACACGGTCGTGGAGACCGGCCTCGAAGTCACCGCCTATTTCCTCGCCGACCGGTAGACCCACCGCCATGCTGCTCCAGGTGCTCGGCACCGCGGCGGGCGGCGGGCTGCCCCAGTGGAACTGCGCGTGTCCCGGCTGCGCCGGGGCACGCGCCCACCCTGAGCGGCGCCGCCGTCACGCCTCGCTCGCCCTCCGCGCGGACGAGGGCTCCTGGTACCTCGTCAACGCCACCCCCGACCTCGGCGAACAGATCGAGGACAGCCCCGGGCTGCGGCCGGGACCCGGCCCCCGCGACACGCCCCTCACGGGCGTCGTCCTCACCGACGCCGAACTCGACCACACCCTCGGCATCGCCCGCCTCCGCGAGGCCGACGGCTTCGAGATCCTCGCCACCCCGCCCGTGCGCACCGCGCTCACCGACCGCCTCCGCCTCGCCGACACCCTCGCCCCCTACACCCGCGTCGAGTGGCGCGAGCTCGGAGGCAAGCCGCAGCCGCTCACCCCCGGCGGGACGATCGAGATCGACGCCGTGCCCGTCTGCGCCAAACGCCCCCGGTACGCCGCCGGCGGCACCGGGCCCGACGACCCCACCTGGGTCGTCGCCCTCCGGCTGCGCGACACGGTCACCGGCCGGACCCTCCTCTACGCACCCGCGCTCGCCGCCTGGACCGACGCCTTCCAGGACGCCGTCGAGGACGCCGACTGCGTCATCGTCGACGGCACCTTCTGGGACGACGACGAACCCGTACGCACCGGCATCTCCACCAGGACCGCCACCGGCATGGGACACCTGCCCATCGACGGACCGCACGGCACCGCACGCCGGCTCGCCGCCCTCGGCACCCGCTGCCTCTACACCCACCTCAACAACACCAACCCCCTCGTCGACCCCGCCGCCCCGCAGCACGCGCTGCTGGCGGACCAGGGCATCGGCGTCGCCGCCGACCGGATGGTGATCGAGCTGTGAGCCGACAGCCCCTGACCCGCGAGGAGTTCACGGCCCGGCTGCGCGCCGTCGCCGCCGACCGCTACCACGACCGCCACCCCTTCAACGTCCGCATGCACGACGGCACCCTCACCCCCGCCGAGGTGCGCCGCTGGATCGTCAACCGCTTCCACTACCAGCGCCACATCCCCGTCAAGGACGCGCTCATCCTCGCCAAGCTCGACACACCCGCCCTGCGCCGCGCCTGGCTGCGGCGCATCCAGGACCACGACGGCGAGAAGGACGGGCAGGGCGGCATCGAACGCTGGCTGAGGCTCGGCGAGGCCGCCGGCATCGACCGCGACCGCCTCGAATCGGGCGACGAGGTCCTGCCCGGCGTACGGCTCGCCGTCGACGGCTACGTCAACTTCTGCCGGCTGCGCCCCCGGCTCGAAGCCGTCGCCGCCTCCCTCACCGAACTGTCCGCGCCCACCATCATGCGCACCCGCATCCAGGCGTTCGAGACCCACTACCCGTGGATCGAGGCGGACGGGCTGGCCTATTTCCGGAACCGGATCGGACAGGGCGGCCGCGACAGCGCCGAAGCGCTCGCCCTGGTCCTCGACTGGGCCCGCACCCGTGAGGAACAGGAACGGGCCGAGGCCGCGCTCGCCTTCAAATGCGACGTGCTGTGGTCGCTGCTCGACGCCGTCGAGGCCGGGGGGCGGGCATGAACGGGGCAGGCATGAGCGGGAGCGACAGCGGTACGTGGCGACCGGCACTGCGCCGGTCGGTGACGCTCCGGCACGACCACGTGCGCGGCACCGATCTGCTGGTGCTTCCCGAACGGGTGGTCGTCCTGCACGGCAACGCCGGGTCCGTCGTACGGCTCTGCGACGGCGAACGGGACGTCGACGGCATCGTCGCCGCACTCCGGGTCCGCCACCCGGACGCGCCCGTCGCCGAGGAGGTGCCCGCCTTCCTTGATCGGCTCCGGGCGGAGGGCTGGCTCACATGACACGGCCGCCCGGGCCGCCCTGGGCCCTGCTCGCCGAGCTCACCCACGCCTGCCCGCTGCGCTGCGCGTACTGCTCCAACCCGCTCGAACTGGTCGCCCGCTCGGCGGAGTTGACGGCGGAGCAGTGGGCGGACGTCTTCCGGCAGGCCGCCGCGCTCGGCGTCGTCCAGACCCACCTGTCGGGTGGGGAGCCGCTGCTGCGCCGCGACCTGGACGCCATCGTGGCCGGCGCCGACGGCACCGGCATCCACACCCAGCTCGTCACCAGCGGCGTCGGGCTCACCGCGACACGACTGCGCGGCCTGGTGGCGGCGGGGCTGCGCAGCGTCCAACTGTCCGTGCAGCACACGGACGCGGGCGCCGCCGAACGCATCGCCGGAGCCAGGGCGTTCACCGCCAAGGAGCGCGCCGCCCGGCTCGTACGCGAGGCACGGCTCCCGCTGGGCCTCAACGTCGTTCTGCACCGGGCCAACCTCGACGCGCTGGACGGCCTCGTGGAGCTGGCCCTCGCCTGGGGCGCCGAGCGCGTCGAGCTGGCCAACACCCAGTTCTACGGCTGGGCGCTGCGCAACCGCGCGGCACTGCTGCCCGACCGGGCGCAGGTGGCCCGGGCGCGGGACGCCGTCGCCCGGTGGCGCGAGCGGCTGGCCGGGCGCCTGGACCTGGTGTGGGTCGTGCCCGACTACGTGGACGGCACCGCCAAGCCCTGCATGGGCGGCTGGGGCGCCCTGTCCCTGACCGTCCACCCCGACGGCACGGTCCTGCCCTGCCCGGCCGCCGCGGCCCTCCCCGGGCTCGGCGCGCCGAACGTCAAGGACCACGCCCTGGACTGGATCTGGCGCGAGTCCCCGGCGTTCACCGCGTACCGGGGCGAGGAGTGGATGACCGAACCGTGCCGGAGCTGCGAGCTGCGCACCACCGACTTCGGCGGCTGCCGCTGCCAGGCGTACGCCCTGACCGGCGACGCCACCCGCACCGACCCCGTCTGCCGCAAGTCCCCCGACCACGGGCTGGTCACCGCCCTCGTCGACGCGGCCGGCGTGAGCACCGACTCCGGATACTCCTACCGCACGGAAGGACCCCGATGACCCCCACGCGCCCCACCCTGCTCGCGGCCGCCCTCGGCGCCGCCGCGCTGCTCGCCGGCCTCGTAGCACCGTCCTCCGCCGCGACCGTCCCCGCGAGCCAACCCACCGGCGTCACCACCCTGTCCACCGGCTGGACCATCCCCTGGGGCACCCACTGGCTGCCGGACGGCTCCGCCGCCCTCGTCACCGAACGCGACACCTTCACGGTCTGGAAGGTCACCCCCTCCGGCACCCGCACCCGGATCGGCACCGTCCCCCACTCCCAGACCACCGGCGGCGAGGGCGGCCTCATGGGCGTGGCCGTCGACCCCGACTGGGCCACCACCCGGCACGTCTACTTCATGCACACCTCGTCGGAGGGCAACCGGATCGCCCGCATGACCTACGACGGGACCGCGCTCACCGGCTACACCACGCTCGTGCAGGGCATCCGCAAGGCCCGCTACCACAACGGCGGACGGCTCGCCTTCGGCCCCGACGGGTACCTGTACGCCTCCACCGGCGACGCCCAGGTCACCTCGCTCGCCCAGGACCGCGGCTCCCTCAACGGCAAGATCCTCCGCATGACCAAGGACGGCAAGCCCGCGCCCGGCAACCCCTTCGGCACCCTCGTGTACAGCATGGGCCACCGCAACCCGCAGGGCCTCGCCTTCGACGAGCGGGGGCGGCTGTGGGAGGCCGAACTCGGCCAGAGCTCCCGCGACGAGCTCAACCTCATCAAGCCCGGCGCCAACTACGGCTGGTCCACCTGCGAAGGCACCTGCGATGTGGCCGGCATGACCAACCCCAAGAAGACCTGGGGCGTCGCCGAGGCGTCCCCCAGCGGCATCGCCGTCGCCGACGGCGCCGTCTACATGGCGTCCCTGCGCGGCAAGCGGCTCTGGCGCATCCCCATCAACGCCGGTGACGAGAACGTCGGCACGGCGACGGCGTACTACGTCGGCACCTACGGCAGGCTGCGCACTGTCACCACGGTGCCCGGAGGCAGGGACCTGTGGCTGTCCACGTCCAACGCGGACGGCAACGGCGGTCAGCCGGCGGGCTCGGACCGGATCCTCAAGGTGACGATCGGTTAGCCCCTCGTCCGGCCCCTCACCGGTACAGGGCGTCGACCTCCGCCGCGTACGCCGCCTCGATCGCCCTCCGCTTCAGCTTCAGCGACGGCGTCAGCAGGCCGTGCTCCTCGGAGAACGGATGCGCCAGGATGCGGAAGGTGCGGATCGACTCCGCCTGCGACACCAGCGTGTTCGCCGCCACGACCGCCCGCCGGATCTCCGTCTCCAGGGCGGGGTCCCGCACCAGTTCGGCGGGCGGCAGGGGCGCCCGGTTCTGCATGGCGAGCCAGTGCTCCACGGCCTCCTGGTCGATGGTGACCAGGGCGGCGATGTACGGGCGGTCGTTGCCGACCACGATGCACTGCGCCACCAGCGGATGGGACCGCACCCGCTCCTCCAGTGCGGCCGGCGACACGCTCTTGCCGCCCGACGTCACCAGGATCTCCTTCTTCCGCCCGGTGATGGTCAGATAGCCGTCCTCGTCGAGCGACCCCAGGTCACCGGTCGCCAGCCAGCCGTCCCGGAGGACGGCGGCGGTCGCGGCCGGGTCGCCCAGGTAGCCCGAGAAGACGTGCGGGCCGCGCAGCCACACCTCGCCGTCCTCCGCGATGTGCACCGTCGTCCCCGGGATGGGCGGGCCGACCGTGCCGTACTTGGTGCGCTCGGGCGGGTTCGCGGTGGCCGCCGACGCCGACTCCGTCAGCCCGTACCCCTCGTACACGGTCACGCCCGCGCCCTCGAAGAACAGCCCGAGCCGCCGGGCCATCCCCGACCCGCCCGACATCGCGTGCCGCACCCGGCCGCCCAGCGCGTCACGGACCTTGCCGTACACCAGCTTGTCGAAGAACTGGTGCTGCACCCGCAGCGCCGCCGACGGCCCGGGCCCCAGCCCGAACGCCTTGTTCTCCAGGGCCTCCGCGTACCGCACCGCCACCTCGACGGCCTTGTCGAAGGGACCCAGCCGCCCGTCCGCCTCCGCCCGGCGCCGCGCCGCCTGGTAGACCTTCTCGAAGATGTACGGGACGGCCAGCACGAACGTGGGCCGGAACGCCGCCAGATCCGCCAGCAGGGGCCCGGCCGCGAGCTGCGGCTGGTGGCCGAACTTCACCCGCTTGCGGACCGCCGCCACCTCCACCATCCGCCCGAAGACGTGCGCGAGGGGCAGGAACAGCAGCGTCGACGCCTCGTCGCCGGGCTTGGAGTGGAACACCTGCTCCCACCGGCTGACCAGGGTGTCCGCCTCGAACATGAAGTTGGCGTGCGTCAGCACGCACCCCTTGGGGCGGCCGGTGGTCCCGGACGTGTAGATGATCGTGGCGATCGACTCGGGCGTCACCGCCCGCCGGTGGCGCTGCACCACTTCCTCGTCGATGCGTGCGCCCGCCTCCACCAGTTCGGCGACCGCCCCGGCGTCGAGCTGCCACAGTCGCTTCAGCCGGGGCAGCCGGTCGATCACCGAGCCGACGGTCATGGCGTGGTCCTCGTGCTCCACCACGCACGCGGTCACCTCGGCGTCGTGGAGCATCCAGTGGACCTGATCGGCGGAGGAGGTCGGGTAGACGGGCACAGACTGCGCACCGACCGTCCACAAGGCGAAGTCGAACAGCGTCCACTCGTAGCGCGTCCGCGCCATGATGGCGACCCGGTCGCCGAACCGTACGCCGTCCGCGAGCAGCCCTTTGGCGAGCGCCAGCACCTCGTCCCGGAACCGCGCGGACGTGACGTCGACCCAGCGGCCGTCCGCCGTCTTGCGGCCCAGCGCGACACGGTCCGGGTCGTCCATGGCGTGCTCGAATACGGAATCAGCCAGTCCGCCGACCAGGGGAGCCGTCGCCACGGGTGGGACAGTGAACTCGCGCAATGGCCTGCTCCTTGGGGGGTGCTCCGCACGGCGGAGGGTGACGGTACCCCACGCCGGACCCGCGCGGGAGGTCCTTCGTGAACCCTGTCCGTACGACATCGCCACAGGTCAGGAGCTAAGTGCCCGGCCACGGGGGTGGGTATGCGCACGCTACTGACCGCCGGGTAAGTAGTGGGTGCCGGAATCTCCACGGAATCTGTACGTCACGCTCACGACGCACGTCACGCTCACGCGGCACGTCACGCTCACGCGCCCTCGCGTACGGCGGCTACCGGTGCAGCCGGTCGCCGCCCGCGAGGATCGCCGCCGCCAGGGCGTCCGCCGCCTCCTGGGCCGTGCCCCTGGGGCGGCCGTGCCGGAGCACGAAGTCCACGTCGCCCAGTTCCGGCAGGCCCGCCCGGGCCGGGAGCGGGGCCAGGCCCGGCGGGATCAGGCCACGGGTGTGGGCCATCACGCCCAGGCCCGCGCGGGCGGCCGCGATCAGGCCGCTCAGGCTCGTGCTCGTGCAGACGATCCGCCACGGGCGGCCGTGCGCCTCCAGTGCCTCCAGGGCCCGCGCCCGGGTGATGCCCGGCGGCGGGAAGACGATCAGCGGAACCGGGCGGTCCGGGTCCAGGCGCAGGTGGGGCGCGCCGATCCACGTCAGCGTGGAGTGCCAGACCAGCCGGCCGTGCGTGTCGCCGCCGCGCCGCTTGGCGAGGACCAGGTCCAGCCGGCCGGCGGCCAGCTTCTCGTGCAGCGTGCCGGACAGCCCCACCGTCAGCTCCAGGTCCACCTCGGGGTGCTCGCGGCGGAACGACTCCAGGATCTCGGGCAGCCGGGTCAGCACGAAGTCCTCCGACACCCCGAAACGCAGCCGCCCGCGCAGCCGCGTACCGGTGAAGAACGCCGCCGCCCGCTCATGGGCCGCCAGGATCGTCCGGGCGAAGCCGAGCATCGCCTCGCCGTCCTCCGTGAGCTCCACGCTGTGGGTGTCCCGGGTGAACAGCGCACGCCCCGCCGCCTCCTCCAGCTTCCGCACGTGCTGGCTGACCGTCGACTGGCGCAGCCCGAGGCGGCGGGCTGCCTGGGTGAAGCCCAGGGTCTGCGCCACGGCCAGGAAGGTGCGCAGTTGCGTGGGCTCGTACACGCCTCCAGGCTAGCGGGGTCATCGCGGAACGTGATGACAGTCAGAGCGGTGTACGGGATTCCCGATCGGCCCGGTCGCATGGACGATGGAGAGGGCACGACCTGAACCGAGAGCACGTGGAGCACATGACCCGCCGCCGACCGCTGGCCCCGCGCCTCCGCCTGCCGATCGACCCGTACATCCTGGCGCTGGTCGCGACGGTGGCCCTCGCGGCGCTGCTCCCCGCCTCCGGCGCGGCGGCCGACGCCGTCGGCGGGGTCTCGACCGGCGCGATAGCGCTGCTGTTCTTCCTGTACGGGGCCCGGCTGTCCACCCGCGAGGCGCTGGACGGACTGCGGCACTGGCGCCTCCACGTGACCGTGCTGGCGGCGACCTTCGTGGTCTTCCCGCTGCTGGGGCTGGCCGCCAGGGGCCTGGTCCCGGCGGTGCTGACGCCCGCCCTGTACGGCGGGCTGCTCTTCCTGTGCCTGGTGCCGTCCACGATCCAGTCGTCGATCGCCTTCACGTCGATGGCGCGCGGCAACGTGCCCGCCGCGATCTGCGCGGGCTCCTTCTCGTCACTGGCCGGGATCGTCCTCACGCCCCTGCTGGCGGCCCTGCTGCTGGGCGGCAGCGGCGGTGGCTTCTCGGCGGACTCGCTGCTGCGGATCGTCGCGCAGCTCCTGGTGCCGTTCCTGGTGGGGCAGGCGCTGCGCCGCTGGGTGTCGGGCTTCCTGACCCGGCACAAGAAGGTGCTGGGGTACGTCGACCGCGGCTCGATCCTGCTCGTCGTCTACACCGCCTTCAGCGAGGGCATGGTCCAGGGCGTCTGGCACCAGGTCACCCCGGTACGGCTCGCGGCGCTGCTCGGTGTCGAGGCGGTGCTGCTCGCCGTGATGCTGGCGCTCACCTGGTACGGGGCCGGGCGGCTCGGGTTCGGCCGGGGGGACCGGATCGCGATCCAGTTCGCCGGGTCGAAGAAGAGCCTGGCCGCGGGCCTGCCGATGGCGAGCGTCCTGTTCGGTGCGCACGCCTCACTCGCCGTCCTTCCGCTGATGCTCTTCCACCAGATGCAGTTGATGGTCTGCGCGGTCATCGCCAAGCGCCGCGCCAACGACCCGGCGTCCACCGCGCCGGAGCCGCTCGCGGAGCGGATCGCGCACCCCGCCGCCCGGTCATGATCACGTATATCGATAACGTGAGGTCATGCCCTCATTCGACGCCCGGGGAACGGCCCGGTGAACCGCACCTGGATACGGCCCGGCGCCACCCGCCCCTGCTCCCTGGTCGTCTGCCGCGGCTGCTGCTGCGGCGACGCCCGTAAACGCCCCGGCACCGACCACGCCGGCCAGCTCGCCAGGCTGCGCGCGGCCGCCGCGGCCTCCGGCGGCAGGCTCGCCGTCCGCACCAGTGACTGCCTCGGCCCGTGCGGCCAGGCCAACGTGGTGGTCGTCCAGCCCTCCACCGAGGGCCGGCGGCGGGGCGCCCGCGCCGCCTGGATCGGCTGGGCCCTCGACGACGACTGCCTGGACGACATCCTCACCTGGGTCGAGGCGGGCGGGCCGGGCATCGCGGAGCCCCCCGACACGCTCACGCTCCAGATGATCGACCCGCCGAGGAAGTAGGGACGCGGAACCGGCCGGCGCAGGGGGCGCACCCCGCCGGCCGGCGCCGGCCCGTGCAGCGGGCGGACCGCCGGCCCCGGGAGGGTCAGCCCCGGGAGGCCGTCTCCGCCAGGGCGATCCGGTCCTCACCCGCGTACACGTTCATGTTCCGGCCGCGCAGGAAGCCGACCAGGGTCAGGCCCGTCTCGGCGGCCAGGTCCACGGCGAGCGACGACGGCGCCGACACCGCCGCCATCACCGGGATGCCCGCCATCACCGCCTTCTGCGCCAGCTCGAACGACGCCCGCCCCGACACCAGCAGGACCGCCCGGTCCAGCGGCAGCAGGTCCTCCCGCAGCGCGCGGCCGACCAGCTTGTCCACCGCGTTGTGCCTGCCGACGTCCTCCCGTACGTCGAGCAGCTCGCCGCCCTCCGAGAACAGCGCCGCCGCGTGCAGGCCGCCGGTCCGGTCGAAGACCCGCTGCGCCTCCCGCAGCCGGTCGGGGAGCGCGGCGAGCAGGTCGGGCTCCAGGCGGAGCGGGGGAGTGTCGGCGATCGGGAAGCGGGCGGTGGTGCGGACGGCATCCAGGCCGGCCTTGCCGCACAGGCCGCACGAGGACGTGGTGTAGACGTTCCGCTCCAGCGTGATGTCCGGGACGGCCACGCCGGGGGCGAGCTGGACGTCCACCACGTTGTACGTGTTGGTCCCGTCGTCCTTGGCGCCGGCGCAGTACACGATGTTCCGGACCTCCGCCGCCGATCCGAGGACGCCCTCGCTGACGAGGAAGCCGGCCGCCAGCGCGAAGTCGTCGCCCGGCGTGCGCATGGTGATGGCGAGCGGCTTGCCGTTCAGCCGGATCTCCATCGGCTCCTCGGCGACCAGGGTGTCGGGACGGGCCGAGACGGCTCCGTCCCGGATGCGGATGACGCGGCGGCGCTCGGTGACCCGTCCCATGCTGATCAGTCCCGGTTCTGAACGTGTTGGTAGCCGAAACGGCCCTTGATGCAGAGGTTGCCGTGGGTCACCGGGTTGTCGTGCGGCGAGGTGACCTTGACGATCTCATTGTCCTGCACGTGCAGGGTGAGGTTGCAGCCGACTCCGCAGTACGCGCAGACCGTCGTCGTCTCGGTCTGCCGCGACTCGTCCCACGTACCGGCCGCCCGCATGTCGAACTCGCTGCGGAAACTGAGCGCGCCGGTCGGGCACACCTCGACGCAGTTGCCGCAGTACACGCACGCGGAGTCGGTGAGCGGCGCGTCGTACTCGACGGCGATCCGGGCGTCGAAGCCACGGCCCACCACGGAGATGGCGAAGCTGTTCTGCCACTGCTCGCCGCACGCGTCGACGCACTTGTAGCACAGGACGCACTTGTCGTAGTCGCGGACGTACAGGTCGTTGTCGATCCTCGGCTCCTCGTTGACGCGGGCCGCGTCCGGGCCGAAGCGGTCCGGCTTCGCCTCGTACTCCTTGAGCCACTCCGGCACCGCCGGGGTCGTCGACAGGTCGACGGAGGAGGCCAGCAGCTCCAGCACGACCTTCCGGCTGTGCCGGGCCCGCTCGGTGTCCGTGCGGACGGTCATGCCGGGCTCGGCGCGGCGCGAGCAGGCGGGGGCGAGCGTGCGGGCGCCCTCGACCTCGACGACGCAGACGCGGCAGGCGTTCTTGGGCGTGAGCGTGTCACCGTGGCAGAGGGTCGGGACGTCCTTCCCGGCGGCCCGGCAGGCGTCCAGGACCGTCGCCCCCTCGGGGACGCGGACGGGTTCGCCGTCGAGGGTGAACTCGACGAGGCGGCGCGGGAACTGGAGCGGTACGGCGGTCATTCGAAGGCCCCCAGGCGGTCGATGGCGGACTCGACGGCGTTCCAGGCGGTCTGCCCGAGACCGCAGATCGAGGCGTCGCGCATGGCCTGGCCGACCTCGCGCAGCAGGGCGATGTCGTCGGCGGCCGCGGCGCCGGTACGGTCCTTGATCCGGTGCAGCGCCTCCTCCTGCCGCACGGTGCCGACCCGGCAGGGCACGCACTGGCCGCACGACTCGTCGCGGAAGAACTCCGCGATGCGGAGCAGGACGCGCGGCAGGTCCACGGTGTCGTCCAGGACGAGGACGACGCCCGAGCCGAGGGTGGCGCCGGCGGCGCGGGTGCCCTCGAAGGTGAGCGGGATGTCCAGCTCGTCGGGGCGTACGAAGCCGCCCGCCGCCCCGCCCAGCAGGATCGCCCGCATCCGCTCCGGCCTGCCCGCGAGGTCCAGCAGCTCGCCGAGCGTCGCCCCGAACGGCAGCTCGTACACGCCAGGCCGGGCCACGTTCCCCGACACGCAGAACAGCTTGGTCTCGGCGAACTCCGGGCCGCCGGTGAGGATCGGCAGGACGTTGACGAGCGTCTCGACGTTGTTGGCGGCGGTCGGCTTGCCGAACAGGCCCTTCTCCACGGGGAACGGCGGCTTGGAGCGCGGTTCGCCCCGGTGGCCCTCGATGGAGTTGAACAGGGCGGTCTCCTCGCCGCAGATGTACGCGCCGGCGCCCCGCCGGACCTCGATGTCGAAGGCGTGGCCGTGTCCGAGCACGTCATCGCCGAGCAGCCCCCGCTCCCGGGCCCGTGCGATGGCGTTCTCCAGCCGCTCCGTGGCCCTCGGGTACTCCCCGCGGACGTACAGGTAGCCCCGGTGGGCGCCCACCGCGTACCCGGCGATGGTCATCGCCTCGATCAGCGCGTACGGGTCGCCCTCCATGATCACCCGGTCCTTGAAGGTGCCGGGCTCCGACTCGTCGGCGTTGCACACCAGGTAGTGCGGCCGGTCGGGCTGGGCGGCCGTCGCCTGCCACTTGCGGCCCGTCGGGAAGGCCGCCCCACCGCGCCCGAGGAGCCCCGCCTCCGTCACCTCCCGGATGACCCCGGCGGGCCCCAGCGCGAACGCCCGGCGCAGCGCGGCGTACCCGCCGTGCGCCCGGTAGTCGTCCAGGCTGTACGGGTCGACGACCCCGACGCGCCGCAGCAGCGACAGGCCCTCCTGCCCCGCCTGCGGCACGGCCATGAGCGCGCTCGGCTCGCCGGGAGCGCCCTCCGGCGCCCGTACGGCCTCCCGGAGCGCGTCCGCCGAGGCGGGCGCGACCACCGCCGCCACGGGCCGGGCACCCGCCCGCGACAGCAGGGCCGCCGGGGCCCGTTCGCACAGGCCCAGGCACGGGCTCGGCTGCCATACCGCGCCGTCCGCGGGCGTGCCCGGCGGGCCCAGCCGGTCCTGGACGCCCGCCGTCAGGGCACCCGAGCCGCGCGCCGCGCACGCCAGGTCCGTGCAGACGTGGAGCACCGTCGCCGGGCGCGGCCGCACCGAGAACAGCGAGTAGAACGTGGCCACCCCGTACGCCTCCGCCGGCGGCACCGTCAGCCGCCGGCACAGGTAGTCGAGGCCGCCCTCGCTGATCCAGCCCACCCGGTCGTTCAGGGCGTGCAGTCCCGGCAACAGTTGGTCCCGCCGCTCCCGGGCCCCGCGGCCGCCGCGCGCCCAGCGCAGGTCCGCGTCCGTGCGGTCGTCGGCACCCTCCCAGGCCGAGGTGGGCGGGCCCAGCAGCGCGTCGACCGCCTCCCGCTCCTCGTCGGTCGGCTTGCTGTCGCCGAAGCGCAGGTCCATCTCACACGCCCTTCCCGATGCGATCGGTGTGATCGGTGTGATCGGTGTGATCGGTGTGATCAGTGATGTCGGTGTGATCGATGCGTTCGATGCGGATGGCCGACGCCTTGAACTCCGCCGTCCCCGCGATCGGGCAGTTCGCCTCGATCGTCAACTGGTTGGTGTCCACCTCGTCCGGAAAGTGCATGGTCATGAACGCCAGCCCCGGCCGCAGCGCCGGGTCCACCCACACCGGCGCCGTCACCGACCCCCGCCGGGACGTCACCCGCACCTGCTCGCCGACCACGACCCCGTACCGCTCCGCGTCCTCGGGGCACAGCTCGACGTACTCCCCGCGCCGCAGCGGCGAGGCGAAACTCCCGCTCTGCACGCCCGTGTTGTACGAGTCGAGCCGCCGTCCCGTCGTCAGCCGGATCGGGTAGTGGTCGTCCGTCAGGTCGACGGGCGGGTCGTGCCGCACGATTCCGAAGGGCGCCGGCCGGCCTCGCCGGGCCGGGTCCGCCTCCCACAGGCGGCCGTGCAGGAAGGACGGCTCCAGGCGTTCGGTGTCCGGGCACGGCCACTGGATGCCCTGGTGGGCTTCGAGGCGCTCGTACGTCATGCCCCAGTGGTCCGGCGACAGCGCCCGCAGCTCGTTCCAGACGGTTTCGGCGTCCTGGTACTTCCAGTCGTGGCCCAGCCGCCGGGCGAGGTCGCAGATGACGTCGATGTCCTCGCGCGCCTCACCGGGCGGGTCGAGCGCCTTGCGTACGCGCTGCACACGCCGCTCGCTGTTGGTCGTGGTGCCCTCCGTCTCGCACCAGGCGGCCGTCGCGGGCAGCACCACGTCCGCGAACTCGGCGGTCCTCGTCAGGAAGATGTCCTGCACCACCAGGCAGTCGAGCCGGGCGAGCCGCCGCATCGCCTGCTCGCTGTCGGCCTCGGACTGCGCCGGGTTCTCCCCGATGCAGTACACCGCCCGCAGCTCGCCGGTCTCCATCGCCTCGAACATCTCGGTGAGCGTGCGCCCGTAGGACGGCCGGATCTCCGTGCCCCAGAAGGACTCGAACTTCCGCCGTACGCCGTCGTCGAGGATGTCCTGGAAGCCGGGCAGCCGGTTGGGGATGGCCCCCATGTCGCCGCCGCCCTGCACGTTGTTCTGCCCGCGCAGCGGCTGCACGCCGCAGCCGTACCGCCCGACATGACCGGTCAGCAGCGCCAGGTTGATCAGCGCCCGGACGTTGTCGGTGCCGTTGTGGTGCTCGGTGATGCCCAGGGTCCAGCACAGTTGCGCCCGTTCGGCCCGGGCGTACGCGTGGGCCAGCTCCCGTATCGCGGCGGCCGGCACGCCGGTGACCTTCTCGGCCAGGACCGGGGTCCACGGCTCGACCAGCTCGGCGTACTCCTCGAAGCCGGTCGTCGCCCGCTCGATGAACGCGCGGTTGTGCAGGCCCGCGTGGATGATCTCGCGCCCGACGGCGTGGGCGAGCGGGATGTCGGTGCCCACGTTGAGGCCCAGCCAGCCCTCCGCCCACTCGGCCGTGGAGGTGCGGCGCGGATCGACGGCGTACATCCGGGCCCCGTTCCGTATCCCCTTCAGGACGTGCTGGAAGAAGATCGGGTGCGCGAAGCGGGCGTTGGAGCCCCACATCACGATGACGTCGGTGTGCTCGACCTCCTCGTACGACGACGTCCCGCCGCCGGAACCGAAGACGGCCGACAGGCCCGCGACGCTCGGCGCGTGACAGGTGCGGTTGCAGGAGTCGACGTCGTTGGTGCCCATGACCACGCGGGCGAACTTCTGCGCCACGTAGTTCATCTCGTTGGTGGCGCGGGCACAGGAGAACATCCCGAAGGCGCCCCGGGCGGCCCGGAACCCGGCCGCCGCCCGGTCCAGCGCCTCGTCCCACGTGGCCCGCCGCAGCGGCCCGCCCTTGACGTCGCGTACGAGCGGATGGGTCAGGCGGGTGTAGTTCTTCTTCATGCCGCGTTCCTCGTCGTCCGTATCCGCGTGGCCAGCAGGTCCGACAGCGCGTGCACCGTGCGCAGCGTCGGTACCGGGACGTCCCCCACCTCCGCCAGCTCGACGACCGCCGCGAGCAGCACGTCGAGCTCCAGCGGCTTGCCCTTCTCCAGGTCCTGGAGCGTGGAGGTGCGGTGGTCGCCGACCCGTTCGGCGCCGGCGATGCGGCGTTCCACGGAGATGCCGGGGCGGCAGCCGAGGCCGGCGGCGACGGCCAGGGTCTCGGTCATCATCAGCTCGATGACCCGCCGCGTACCGCCGTGCAGGCACATCTGGCGCATGGTGGCCCGGGCGAGGGCGCTGATCGGGTTGAAGGAGATGTTGCCGAGCAGCTTGATCCAGATGTCCTCGCGCAGCTCCGGCTCCACCGGGCACTTCAGGCCACCGGCCCGCATGGCCTCGCTGAACCGCACGCACCGCTGGGACACCGACCGGTCCGGCTCGCCGATCGAGAAGCGGGTGCCCTCCAGGTGCCGTACGACGCCGGGGCCGGCCAGCTCGGTCGCGGCGTAGACGACGCATCCGACGGCTCGTTCCGGAGCGAGCACCGCGCTGACCGACCCGCCCGGGTCGACGCTCTCGACGCGCCGCCCGTCATGGGGGCCGCCGTGCCGGTGGAAGTACCACCAGGGGATGCCGTTCTGGGCGGCGATCACCGCGGTGGTGTCGTGGAGCAGTGGCCGGATCAGCGGCCCGCACGCCGCGTACGAGTTGGCCTTGAGCCCCAGGAACACATAGTCGGCCGGGCCGACGTCCGCCGGGTCGTCGGTGGCGTGGACGTGGGCGGTGAAGTCACCGCGCGGGCTGTGGACCCGCACGCCGTGCTGCCTCATGGCCGCCAGGTGCGGTCCACGGGCGATCAGGTGGACGTCGGCGCCCGCGCGGTCCAGCGCGGCTCCGACGTAGGCGCCGATCGCTCCGGCGCCGAGGACTGCGACTTTCACGTGGGGGTCTCCGTTCGGTTGAGGGACCGAGGCAAGGGACCGGAAAGGTGTGTTGTCGACGAAATATTGTCTACAGTATGGAAGGACGGTCGACAAGGGTCCCGACTTCCACGGGACGCCCGCCAGGACCGGCGATGTTGCGGACTCTCCAACAGGCGGGCGTGAATCCTGTTGGTTCACCCGACCGGTTACTCATCAGTCGCTGACGAAACTGGGTGGCTCCTGCACCCGCACGGAGCACACCGCGCGCGTTCGCGCGCACCGCACGCCACACACCGCACGCACACGACACACCGCACGCACACGCCACACGCCGCACACCACGTTCGCGCACACCGCACACCAAGGGGGTCCCGGGCATGACGGGCACTCGTATCGCCGCGCTCGGGCACTACCAGCCCGCCAAGGTCCTGACCAACGCCGACCTGACGGCGCTGGTCGACACCAGCGACGAGTGGATCACCAGCCGGGTCGGCATCAGGACCCGCCATGTCGCGGGCCCCGACGAGCCGGTCGACGAGATGGCGGCCCACGCGGGCGCCAAGGCGCTGGCCGCCGCCGGGCTCACCCCCGCCGACGTCGACCTGGTCCTGGTCGCCACCTCCACGGCGATCGACCGCTCCCCGAACACCGCGGCCCGGGTCGCGGCCCGGCTCGGCATGGGCTCGCCCGCGACGCTGGACCTCAACGTGGTGTGCGCCGGCTTCACCCACGCGCTGGCGACCGCCGACCACGCCGTACGGGCGGGCTCGGCGACCCGCGCCCTGGTGATCGGCGCCGACAAGATGACCGAGGTCACCGACTGGACCGACCGGACCACCTGCGTCCTGGTCGGCGACGGCGCGGGCGCCGCGGTCGTCGAGGCGGCGCCCGGCGAGGCCGGCATCGGCCCGGTGCTGTGGGGTTCCGTCCCGGAGATGGGCCACGCCGTCCGCATCGAGGGCACCCCGCCGCGCTTCGCCCAGGAGGGCCAGGCCGTCTACCGCTGGGCCACCACCCAACTGCCGCCCATCGCGCGGAAGGTGTGCGAGCGGGCGGGCGTCGCGCCCGAGGAGCTGGCGGCGGTCGTGCTGCACCAGGCGAACCTGCGCATCATCGAGCCGGTCGCGCAGAAGATCGGCGCGGTCAACGCCGTGATCGCCCGCGATGTCACCGAGTCCGGCAACACCTCGGCCGCCTCCGTCCCGATGGCGCTCAGCAAGCTGGTCGAGCGTGGCGAGGTCGCCTCCGGCGCGCCCGCCCTGCTCTTCGGCTTCGGCGGCAACCTGTCGTACGCGGGCCAGGTCGTCCGCGTTCCGTGACGGGGCGGTGGCGATCGGTAGACTGTAGACAATAGACAGCCGTTGCAGACGAGGGGGCCGGATGTTGTCCGCAGGACTGCCGCAAGGTGCCGTACCGAGGCTGGAGAGGCCCGGCCCGCTGCGCGAGCGCGTCTACGAGGCGCTGCTCGAACTGATCACCACCCGCGCCCTGCGGCCCGGCCAGCACCTCGTCGAGAGCGAGCTCGCCGGCCACCTCGGGGTCTCCCGCCAGCCGGTGCGCGAGGCGCTCCAGCGGCTCAACACCGAGGGGTGGGTCGATCTGCGCCCCGCCCAGGGCGCGTTCGTCCACGAACCGACGGAGGAGGAGGCGGACCAGCTCCTCTCGGTGCGCACCCTCCTGGAAGCGGAGGCCGCGCGGCTGGCCGCCGCCAACTCCGGCACGGCCGGCATCGCCGCCCTGGAGGAGCTGTGCGCACAGGGCGAGCGGGCGGTGGCGGACGACGACGTGGATCAGGCGGTGGCCACGAACGCCGCGTTCCACGCCAAGGTGATGGAGCTCGCGGGCAATGTCGTCCTCGCCGAACTGGCCGCCCAGGTGGACCGCCGGGTGCGCTGGTACTACACGCCGGTCGCCCGGCAGCGGGGCAAGCAGTCCTGGATCGAGCACCGCGAACTGATCGCCGCGATCGCCGCCCGTGACGAGCAGCGCGCCACGGAAGTCATGCGCGCCCACACCGAGCACACCCGCACCACGTACCACCACCGCGACACGGCCTGACCGCGCCGAGACCCGCCCGCCGTACGGCGGTTGGGTGTGCCCGGGGCTTTGTCCTGGCTGTGGAGAAAGTTGGTACGGATTGCCGCGCAACTTCTTCCCCCTACGGGAAAGCGCTGCTACGTTCCCCCTCGAAAGCAGCACACCAAGGCCGGACACGACGGCGGGGAGGGGCGCGTGAGACGTATGACGGCTCGACCCGCCAACGCGCACCAGGCACGACTGCTGCGGCTGCTGCGCGACGGCGGCCCCAACTCCCGTGCCCAGTTGGGCGACCAGGTCGACCTGTCCCGCTCCAAGCTGGCCGTCGAGGTCGACCGGCTCCTGGAGACCGGGCTCGTGGTGGCGGACGGGCTCGCCGCGTCGCGCGGCGGACGGCGTTCGCACAACATCCGCCTGGCGCCCGAACTGCGCTTCCTCGGCGTCGACATCGGCGCCACCTCCATCGATGTCGCCGTCACCAACGCCGAGTTGGAGGTGCTGGGCCACCTCAACCACCCCATGGACGTACGCGACGGACCGGTCGCCGTGTTCGAGCAGGTGCTCGCCATGGCGGCCAAGCTCAAGGCGTCCGGCCTCGCCGAGGGCTTCGACGGTGCCGGGATCGGCGTACCCGGCCCGGTCCGTTTCCCCGAGGGCGTCCCGGTCGCGCCGCCGATCATGCCCGGCTGGGACGGGTTCCCCGTCCGGGAGGCGCTCAGCCAGGAGCTGGGCTGCCCGGTCATGGTGGACAACGACGTGAACCTGATGGCGATGGGGGAGCAGCACGCGGGCGTCGCCCGCTCCGTGGGCGACTTTCTCTGCGTCAAGATCGGTACGGGCATCGGCTGCGGCATCGTCGTCGGCGGCGAGGTCTACCGCGGTACGACCGGCAGCGCCGGCGACATCGGCCACATTCAGGTCGTCCCGGAAGGCCGCGCCTGCGCGTGCGGCAACCGGGGCTGCCTGGAGGCCCACTTCAGCGGTGCCGCGCTCGCCCGGGACGCCGAGGACGCGGCGCGGGCCGGCCGGTCCGACGAGCTCGCCCGGCGCCTGGAGGCGGCGGGGCGGCTCACCGCCGTGGACGTCGCCGCGGGCGCGGCCGCCGGTGACGCCACCTCGCTCGCCCTGATCCGGGAGGGCGGCAACCGCGTCGGCCAGGTCATCGCGGGGCTCGTCAGCTTCTTCAACCCGGGCCTGGTGGTGATCGGCGGCGGGGTGACCGGCCTCGGCCACAACCTTCTCGCCGCAGTCCGCACCCAGGTCTACCGCACCTCCCTGCCCCTGGCCACCGGCAACCTGCCGATCGTGCTGGGGGAGTTGGGCGCCACCGCCGGGGTCATCGGCGCCGCCCGCCTCATCAGCGACCACCTGTTCTCACCGGCCTGAACCAACATCGGCCTGAACCACACCGGCCTGAACCAACACCGGCCTGAACCACACCGGCTTGAACCAACACCGGCCTGAACCAACACCGGCCGGAACACCGCACCACCTCGTACGCACACGACGCACACCTGGTACCCCGCCCTGCCCGCTCACCGGCACTGCACCGCACCGCACTCACGCACCGCGCCCGCCGAGGGGATTGTCATGGCAACACCAGAACCACCCCTGCTCACCATGTCCGGCATCACCAAGTCGTTCCCCGGCGTACGCGCCCTCGACGGCGTCGACCTGGAGGTCAGGGCAGGCGAAGTCCACTGCCTGCTCGGCCAGAACGGCGCCGGCAAGTCCACCCTCATCAAGGTCCTCGCCGGCGCCCACCAGCCCGACGACGGCACGATCACCTGGCGCGGCGAGCACGTCACGCTCAAGTCGCCGATCGCCGCCATGCGCCTCGGCATCGCCACCATCTACCAGGAACTCGACCTGGTGGAGGGCCTGTCCGTCGCCGAGAACGTCTTCCTGGGCCACGAGCCCACCACCGCGGGGTTCGTCGTGCGCGGCCGCAGCGCACGGGCCACCACCGCCGCCCTGCTGCGCCGCCTCGGCCACCCGGAGATCGACCCCGCCCGGGCGGTGGGCGACCTGTCCGCCGCCCAGCGGCAGATCGTCTCCATGGCGCGCGCACTCTCCCACGACGTACGCCTCATCGTGATGGACGAGCCGTCCGCCGCCCTCGACCCCGACGAGACCGCCAACCTCTTCCGGATCGTCGCCGGCCTCACCGCCGACGGGGTCGCCGTCGTCTACATCTCCCACCGGCTGGAGGAGATCCGTCGCATCGGCGACCGCGTGACCGTCCTCAAGGACGGCCGGGCCGTCGCCGGGGGACTGGCGGCCAAGGACACGCCGACGCGCGACATCGTTGCCATGATGACCGGCCGGAATGTCGAGTACGTCTTCCCCGAACGCCCCGCGGCCGCACCGCTCACCGGGGAGCCCGTCCTGAAGGTCGAAGGGCTCGCCCGTGAGGGGGAGTTCGCACCGATTGACCTGGAACTGCGGCCCGGCGAGATCGTCGGCCTCGCCGGGCTGGTCGGTTCCGGGCGCTCCGAGATCCTGGAGACCGTCTACGGCGCCCGCCGCCCCACCGCCGGACGCGTCCTCGTCGACGGCCGCCCCCTGCGCCCCGGCAGCGTCCGCGCCGCCGTCCGTGCCGGACTCGGCCTCGCCCCCGAGGAACGCAAGGCGCAGGGCTTGCTCATGCTCGAATCCGTCACCCGCAACGTCTCCGTGTCGTCCCTGCCCCGCTTCGCGCGCGGTGGCTGGATCGACCGCGCGGCCGAACGAGCCGCCGCCCGCGCCGCCACCCGCGACCTGTCGCTGCGCCCCGACAACCCCGACGCCCGCGTCCGCACCCTGTCCGGCGGCAACCAGCAGAAGGCCGTCCTCGCCCGCTGGCTGCTGCGCGGCTGCCGCGTCCTCCTCCTCGACGAGCCGACCCGCGGCGTCGACGTCGGCGCCCGCGCCGAGCTGTACGCCGTGATCCGCCGCCTCGCCGACGACGGGCTCGCCGTCCTGCTCGTGTCCAGCGAGGTCCCCGAAGTGCTGGGCCTCGCCGACCGGGTGCTGGTGCTCCGGGAGGGCCACGTCGTACACACGGCACCCGCCCGGGAGCTCGACGAACACCGCGTACTCGACCTTGTGATGGAAGCCCCTGTGATGGAAGGGAGCCCGACGCCATGACGCAGCCCGCGCCGGTCACGACCGCCGAACCACCCGTCGGCAAATCCGGTGACAGGCCGACCCTGGGGCTGCGGGCCGACGTCCGCAACCTCTCCCTGCTCGGTGTCCTCGCCGTACTGATCGCGGTCGGCGGCATCACCAAGCCCGACCAGTTCCTCGACACCAACAACCTCCAGCTCGTGCTCACCCAGGCGTCCGTCATCGGCGTCGTCACCGTCGGCATGACGTTCGTCATCACCAGTGGCGGCATCGACCTGTCGGTCGGCGCGATCGTCGCCCTCGCGTCCGTCTGGGCGACCACCGTCGCCACCCAGGAGTACGGCTTCGCGGGCATCCTCTTCACAGCGGTGGTGGTCGGGCTCGGCTGCGGCCTGGTGAACGGCGTGCTCATCGCGTACGGAGGGATGGTCCCCTTCATCGCGACACTCGCCATGCTGGCCTCGGCGCGCGGACTCGCCCTCCAGATCACCGACGGCAAGACCCAGATCGTCACCGTCCAGTCGGTCCTCGACCTCGGCGTCCCGGACGCGTACATCCTCGGCATACCGCCGCTGGTCCTGGTCTTCGCCGCCGTCACCGTCATCGGCTGGCTGGTGCTGAACCGCACCACCTTCGGCCGGCGCACCGTCGCCGTCGGCGGCAACGCGGAGGCGGCCAGGCTCGCCGGCATCGACGTACGCCGCCAGCGCCTCTACCTCTACCTGCTGTCCGGGCTGTGCTGCGGCATCGCGGCCTTCCTGCTGATCGTCCTGGCGGGCTCCGGCCAGAACACCAACGGCAACCTGTACGAGCTCGACGCCATCGCCGCCGCGATCATCGGCGGCACCCTGCTCAGCGGCGGCCGCGGCACCATCGCCGGCTCCGTGCTCGGCGTCCTCGTCTTCACCACCATCACCAACATCTTCGCCCTCAACAACCTCCAGAGCGACGTCCAGCAGATCGCCAAGGGCGCGATCATCGTCGCCGCCGTCCTGGTCCAGCGCCGCACCGCACGCGGCTCCGGCGAGGCCTGATCCCCCTTTGCGTTCCCCGCCTGTGTGTCCCGACCGGAAGGGTTCCCCCGCCATGCCACAAACCAGCCGCAGAGGACTGCTGTTCGGCACCGCCGCCGTCTCCGCCGGTGCCCTGCTGTCCGCCTGCACCAGCAACGAGCCCAAGAACTCCGCCCCCGCCACCAACAACGTCCCGGCCGCCGACGACAAGCCCGGCACGCCCGTCACCATCGGCTTCGCCGGCCCGCAGGCCGACCACGGCTGGCTCAACGCCATCAACGTCAACGCCAAGCAGCGGGCGGAGAAGTACTCCGAGGTGACCCTGGAGATCACCGAGGGGTCCAACGACACCGCCACCCAGATCGGCCAGATCCAGACGCTCATCAACAAGAAGGTCGACGTCCTGGTCATCCTGCCGGCCGACGGCAAGGCCCTCACCCAGGTCGGCCTCCAGGCCATGAAGGCCGGCATCCCGGTGATCAACCTCGACCGGATCTTCGCCTCCCCGCAGGCGTACCGCTGCTGGATCGGCGGCGACAACTACGGCATGGGCCTCAACGCCGGTCGCTACATCGGCGAACAGCTCAAGGACAAGCCGAACGCCAAGGTCGTCGAGCTCGCCGGACTCGACAACCTGGAACTGACCAAGCAGCGCACCCAGGGCTTCGACGACGCCCTGAAGAACTACCCCAACATCAAGAAGGTGGCGCGGCAGGCCGCCGAGTTCACCGTCGAGTCCGGCCAGGCCAAGATGGCCCAACTGCTCCAGGCTCAGCAGCAGTTCGACGCACTGTGGAACCACGACGACGACCAGGGCGTGGGCGCGTTGCGCGCCATCCAGCAGGCCGGCCGGGACGACTTCCTGATGGTCGGCGGGGCGGGCGCCAAGTCGGCGATGGACGCCATCAAGGCCGACAACAGTGTGCTGAAGGCGACCGTCCTCTATCCGCCGACCATGGCCGCCTCCGCCATCGACCTGGCCCGCGCGCTGGGCCAGAAGAAGGGCGTCGGAGGCATGTCGGAACTGGAGATCCCGGCCTCGATCACCCTCTACTCGGCCGTGGTGACCAAGGGCAACGTCGACGAGTACCTGCCGACGGGCTTCAGTTGATCCGGCTCTGCCCGCCCCCACCGAGCAACCGACGAGGAGGAACCCGTATGGCGCAGCAGGACCGTTCGGCGCGGCAGGACCGTTCGGCGCAGCAGGAACGTTCGGCGCAGCAGGAACGGACAATCGGCATCGGCATGGTCGGGTACGCGTTCATGGGTGCCGCCCACTCACAGGGCTGGCGCACCGTGGGCCGCGTCTTCGACCTGCCCCTGCGGCCGGTGCTCGCCGCCGTCTGCGGCCGTGACGCCGCGGCCGTGCGGGCTGCCGCGGACAAGCACGGCTGGGCCGCCGCCGAGACCGACTGGCGCGACCTCGTCGCACGCGACGACGTGGACGTCGTGGACATCTGCACCCCGGGCGACAGCCACGCCGAGATCGCCGTCGCCGCCCTGGAGGCGGGCAAGCACGTGCTGTGCGAGAAGCCGCTGGCCAACACCGTCGCCGAGGCCGAGGCCATGGCCGCCGCCGCCGACCGGGCCCGGACGCGCGGCCAGGTCGCCATGGTCGGCTTCAACTACCGCCGCGTGCCCGCCATGGCGTACGCGCGGCAGCTCGTGGCCGACGGGCGGCTGGGTGCGCTGCGCCACGTACGGGTGACCTACCTCCAGGACTGGCTGGTCGACCCCGACTTCCCGCTCACCTGGCGGCTGGAGCGCAAACACGCCGGGTCCGGGGCGCTCGGCGACCTGGGTGCCCACATCGTGGACCTCGCGCAGTACCTGGCGGGGGAGCCGCTCGTCGGGGTGTCGGCGCTCACGGAGACCTTCGTCCGCGAGCGGCCGCTGCTCGCCGGCGCGTCGGCCGGGCTCTCGGCGTCGGGGGGCGCCGAGCGCGGGGCCGTCACGGTGGACGACGCGGCGGTGTTCACCGGGCGGCTGGCGTCGGGGGCCCTGGTGTCGTTCGAGGCGACCCGGATGGCGGCGGGCCGCAAGAACGCGCTGCGGCTGGAGATCAACGGGGAGCGCGGATCACTCGCCTTCGACCTGGAGAGGCTGAACGAGCTGTCGTTCTACGACGGGAGCGACCCGGCGCAGTCGGCCGGCTTCCGGCGCATCCTCGTCACCGAACCGGGCCACCCCTACCTGGAGGCGTGGTGGCCGCCCGGCCACGCCCTCGGCTACGAGCACACCTTCGCCCACCAGGCGCGCGATCTCGTCCACGCCATCGCCTCCGGCACCGACCCGGCGCCGTCCTTCGCGGACGGGCTGCGGGTGCAGCGCGTGCTGGCCGCCGTGGAGGAGAGCGCGGAGAAGAACGCCGTCTACACCCCCGTACCGCTGTAGGAGGTCCGCCGTGCCCCGTCCCTTCACCCTCTTCACCGGCCAGTGGGCCGACCTGCCGCTGGAGGAGGTCTGCCGCCTCGCCCGTGACTTCGGCTACGACGGCCTCGAACTCGCCTGCTGGGGCGATCACTTCGAGGTCGACAAGGCGCTGGCCGATCCCTCGTACCTGGACGGGCGGCGGGCGCTGCTCGACAAGTACGGGCTGAAGTGCTGGGCCATCTCCAACCACCTGGTCGGCCAGGCCGTCTGCGACCACCCCATAGACGAGCGCCACCAGGCGATCGTGCCGGGGCGGATCTGGGGCGACGGCGACCCCGAGGGCGTGCGGCAGCGGGCCGCGCGGGAGCTGGCCGACACCGCGCGGGCGGCCGCCGCGTTCGGCGTGCGCACCGTCATCGGGTTCACGGGGTCGTCCATCTGGCACCTGGTGGCGATGTTCCCGCCGGTGCCGGAGCGGATGATCGAGCGCGGGTACGAGGACTTCGCCGAGCGCTGGAACCCGATCCTGGACGTCTTCGACGCCGAGGGCGTGCGGTTCGCCCACGAGGTCCACCCCAGTGAGATCGCCTACGACTACTGGACCACGCAGCGGGCCCTGGAGGCGGTGGACCGGCGCCCGGCCTTCGGGCTGAACTTCGACCCCAGCCACTTCGTGTGGCAGGACCTGGACCCGGTCGGGTTCCTCTACGACTTCCGGGACCGGATCTACCACGTGGACTGCAAGGAGGCGCGGCGCCGGCTGGACGGCCGCAACGGCCGGCTCGGCTCGCACCTGCCGTGGGGCGACCCCCGGCGCGGCTGGGACTTCGTGTCGGCCGGGCACGGGGACGTGCCGTGGGAGGACGTCTTCCGGATGCTGCGCTCGATCGGTTACGACGGCCCGGTGTCGGTGGAGTGGGAGGACGCCGGGATGGACCGGCTGACCGGCGCGCCGGAAGCGCTTGCCACGCTGAAGCGGTACGACTTCGACCCGCCGGCCGCCTCCTTCGACGCCGCGTTCGGCGGCGCGGACTAGGGCAGACCGGCAGGTCACCGGCCCGGTGGTGGTCACCGCCACCGGGCGCCCCGGCCTGCCCGCACCCCGCTTTGTCCAGCGCCGGGAAAAAGTGCAACTCACGTTCCGCACAAGGGCTTTCGGCTCAGGAACAACCCGGCTAACGTCCCCTTGCACACCACCCAGGCCTGAACCCGACCAGCGTGACGGCGCACGCCGGTCCCCGGACAACCCGGCGCGGCACCCCGGGGCAGCACCAGCTCGAAGCACCACCCGGGAGCCGCCCGATCGAGGCAACACGCCCGTACCCGTGTATCCGGCCTTCTCCGGAGGACATTCGTGCACAGAAAACGGCTCGGAGCGCGCAACGCGCTCGCACTCCTCACCGGCGGCCTGCTCGCCGTGACGTCGTTCGCCCTCGGCGCCCCGCCGGTCGTCGCGGCCGACGCCCCGGCGCCGTCGGCGGCCGAGGAGCAGTTCCAGCAGGTCACCCTCGCCAAGGGCGGCGAGGAGGTCGGCGAACCGATGTCGCTGGCCGTACTGCCCGACCGCAGCGTGCTGCACACGTCCCGTAACGGCGAACTGCGGCGTACCGACGCCGCCGGCAACACCAAGGTCATCGGCTCCGTCCCGGTCTACTCCCACGACGAGGAGGGCCTCCAGGGCGTCGCCCTCGACCCCGACTTCGCACGCAACCGGGCGATATTCCTCTACTACGCGCCCCCGTTCGACACCCCGGCCGGGGACGCGCCCAACGACGGCACGGCAGCCGACTTCGCCAAGTACGAAGGCGTCAACCGCCTTTCCCGGTTCGTACTGAAGGCCGACGGCACACTCGACAACGCCAGCGAGAAGAAGGTCATCGACATCCCGGCGACGCGCGGCATCTGCTGCCACGTCGGCGGTGACATCGACTTCGACGCGCAAGGCAACCTGTACCTGTCGACGGGCGACGACTCCAACCCCTTCGCCTCCGACGGCTTCACCCCCATCGACGAGCGGCCCACCCGCAACCCCGCGTACGACGCCCGCCGCACCTCGGGCAACACCAACGACCTGCGCGGCAAGATCCTCCGCATCAAGGTCGCCGACGACGGCTCGTACACCGTCCCCGACGGCAACCTCTTCGCGCCCGGCACCGCCAAGACCCGGCCCGAGATCTACGCCATGGGCTTCCGCAACCCGTTCCGCTTCAGCGTCGACAAGAAGACGGGCGTGCTGTACGTCGGCGACTACGGCCCCGACGCGGGCGCGGCCGACCCCAAGCGCGGCCCGGCCGGACAGGTCGAGTTCGCCCGCGTGACCAAGCCGGGCAACTTCGGCTGGCCGTTCTGCACCGGCGACAACGACCCGTACGTCGACTACGACTTCGCCACCAAGACCTCCGGCGCCACCTTCGACTGCGCGGCGCCGAAGAACGACTCGCCGCACAACACGGGCCTGGTCGACCTGCCGCCGGCCGAGCCCGCGTGGATACCGTACGACGGCGGGTCCCTTCCCGAGTTCGGCTCCGGGTCGGAGTCGCCGATGGGCGGGCCGGTGTACCGGTACGACGCCGCCAACCCCTCTCCCGTCAAGTTCCCCGAGGCCTACGACGGCGACTTCTTCGCCGGCGAGTTCGGGCGGCGCTGGATCAAGCGCGTCGAACACGGCTCCGACGGGGCGGTGCAGTCCATCACCCCCGTGCCATGGACCGGCACGCAGGTGATGGACATGGCCTTCGGCCCGGACGGCGCGCTGTACGTGCTCGACTACGGCACCGCCTGGTTCGGCGGCGACGAGAACTCCGGCCTCTACCGGATCGAGAACGCCACCGGAGGCTTCTCGCCGGTCGCCGAGGCGTCGGCGAACAAGACCTCCGGCCAGGCGCCGCTGCGGGTCGCCTTCTCGTCGGCGGGCACGACGGACGCCGACGGCGACGCCCTGACGTACCACTGGGACTTCGGTGACGGCACGGGTACGTCGACGGCCGCGAACCCGACGTACACCTACCGGAAGAACGGCACCTACACCGCGACCGTCACCGCGCGCGACCCCTCGGGCCGCACCGGCTCGGCCAGTGTCCACGTCGTGGTCGGCAACACGGCGCCCAAGGTGACGCTCGACCTGCCGAAGGACGGCGCGCTGTTCAGCTTCGGAGACGAGATCCCCTTCAAGGTGACCGTCACCGACCCGGAGGACGGCACGATCGACTGCGCCAAGGTCAAGGTCACCTACATCCTCGGCCATGACAGCCACGGCCACCCGGTGACCTCCGCGAACGGCTGCACCGGCACCATCAAGACGTCGGCCGACGGCGGCCACGACCCGAACGCCAACATCTTCGGGGTCTTCGACGCCGAGTACACCGACGGCGGGGGCGGCGGGCAGGCCGCGCTGACCAGCCACGACCAGGCGCAGCTCCAGCCGCGCCACCGGCAGGCCGAGCACTTCTCGGCGCAGTCCGGCATCCGTACGTACGACAAGGCCACCGCGCACGGCGGCAAGACCGTCGGCGACATCGACGACGGTGACTGGATCTCCTTCACGCCCTACAACCTCACCGGGGCCACCAGGCTCACGGCCCGGATCTCGTCCGGTGGCGCGGGCGGCTTCCTGGAGGTACGCACCGGATCGGCGACCGGCACACTGCTCGGCTCGACCCCGGTGCCGGTGACCGGTGGCTGGGAGACCTTCCAGGACGTCGACGTCCCGCTGCGATCCGTACCGAAGCGGACCACGCAACTGTTCCTGGTGTTCAAGGGCGGGGCGGGCGCCCTGTACGACGTGGACGACTTCGAACTGTCGAACACACCGGTCGACCGGACCGCCAAGCGGGTGCTGGTCTTCTCCAAGACCGCCGGCTTCCGGCACGACTCCATCCCGGCCGGCATCGCCGCTCTGAAGGAACTGGGCGCCGCCGGCAACATCACGGTCGACGCGACGGAGACCGCCGCGCAGTTCACCACGAACAACCTCGCCCGCTACGACGCGGTCGTCTTCCTGTCGACCACCGGGGACGTGCTGAACGCCGAGCAGCAGAAGGCGTTCGAGAACTACGTCGCCACGGGCGGCGGCTACGTCGGCGTCCACGCGGCCGCCGACACCGAGTACGACTGGGAGTTCTACGGCGGACTCGTCGGCGCCCACTTCGCCTCCCACCCGCACATCCAGCCCGCCACGGTCCGGGTGGAGGACCACCAGCACCCGGCCACGTCCCACCTGCCGGCGGCGGGCTGGGAGCGCACGGACGAGTGGTACAACTACCGCACCAACCCGCGCGGCCAGGCCCGTATCCTCGCCACCCTCGACGAAACCACTTATCAGGGCGGCACCATGAAGGGCGATCACCCGATCGCCTGGTGCCAGACCTACGAGGGCGGGCGGGCCTTCTACACCGGCGGCGGCCACACGGTCGCCTCCTACGCCGAGCCCGCGTTCCGGCAGCACCTGCTGGGCGGCCTCCGCTACGCCACCGGCCAGGTGAAGGCCGACTGCAAGCCACGCACCGGCTACCGCTCCCTGTTCAACGGCCGGACCCTGGAGGGCTGGAAGCAGGCCGGACCGGGGAAGTTCACCGTCGTGGACGGTGAGCTGCGCACCGAGGGCGGCATGGGGATGCTCTGGTACCAGGCGAAGGAGTTCTCGTCGTACTCGCTGAAGCTGGACTGGAAGATGGCGGGCGACGACAACTCCGGTGTCTTCGTCGGCTTCCCGGCCTCCGACGACCCCTGGTCGGCCGTGAACAACGGCTACGAGGTCCAGATCGACGCGACCGACGCCCCCGAGCGCACCACCGGTGCCGTGTACGGCTTCAAGTCGGCGAACCTCAAGGTCCGTGACCAGGTCCTCCGGCCGCCCGGCCAGTGGAACAGCTACGAGATCAAGGTCCAGGGGGAGCGCCTCCAGGTCTTCCTCAACGGCGTGAAGATCAACGACTTCACCAACACCGACCCTGTCCGCAGCCTGAAGGACGGCTACATCGGCATCCAGAACCACGGCGCCGACGACCAGGTGTCCTTCCGGAACATCCAGCTCAAGGAGCTGCCCTCGTCCCCGTAGGGGGCCGCTCCCGTACAAGCCGGCGGCGGGCGGGGAGGCGCCGTACCCCCCGCCCGCCGTCTCCAACGCACCGCACCCAGGGAGGCTGGCCATGTTCGATGAACGCCGAGTCGCAGACGCCGGGAGCGCAGGGGGCACCGGGGACCCCGGGCCCGCCGGAGCCCCCGAGGCGGGCGGGGACCCCCAGGCCTCCGAGGTCTCCGAGGCCGTCGGCGCCGGCGCCGTCGGCGTCTGGTTCATCGGGGCGCGCGGCTCCGTCGCCACGACCGCCGTGGCGGGGTGCGCTGCCGTCGCCGCCGGGCTGCACCCGCCGACCGGCATGGTCACCGAGACCCCGCCGTTCGCCGCGTCCGGCCTCCCCTCCCTCTCCTCGCTCGTCTTCGGCGGGCACGACACGGCGGCGTGCCCGCTGCCCAAACGGGCGGAGGAACTGACGGCGGCGGACGTCCTGCCGCACGGTCTGGCCGCCGCCGTACGCGGTGAACTCGCCGCGGCCGACGCCGAGATCCGCCCCGGCGGCCCCGTCCCCGGTGACACCCGCACCGACGACGAACTCATCATGTCCTTCACCTCCGACATCACCGACTTCACCCGCCGCCACCACCTGGCCCGTACGGTCGTGATCAACGTCGCCTCCACTGAACCCGCGCCGGGCCCGGACGACCCGCGCCTCGCTCCCAGCTCCCTCTACGCGGCCGCCGCACTCCGGGCCGGCTGCCCCTACGTCAACTTCACCCCCTCCACCGGGCTGCGCACCGCGGCCCTCGCCGACGCCGTCGCCGCCTCCGGACTTCCCCACGCGGGCCGCGACGGCAAGACCGGCCAGACGCTGCTCCGCTCCGTGCTCGCCCCGATGTTCGTGCAACGCGCCCTGTCCGTACGGGCGTGGTCCGGCACCAATCTCCTGGGCGGCGGGGACGGGGCGGCGCTGGCCGACCCCGCCGCGGCGGCCGCGAAGAACGCCGGCAAGGAACGCGTCCTCGCCGATGTGCTCGGTGGCGCCCCGGAGGGCGAGGTCCACATCGACGACGTACCGGCCCTCGGCGACTGGAAGACCGCCTGGGACCACATCGCCTTCGACGGCTTCCTCGGCTCCCGGATGATCCTCCAGACCATCTGGCAGGGCTGCGACTCGGCGCTCGCCGCCCCCTTGGTGCTGGACCTCGCCCGCCTCGTCTCCCGCGCCCACCAGGCCGGCCTGTCGGGGCCCCTGCCCGAGCTGGCCTTCTACTTCAAGGACCCCGACCCCGGCGGCCCGGCGGCGCTCTCCGACCAGTACGCCACGCTCCTCTCCTTCGCCGCCCGCCTGCGGGACGCCGCATGACGGCGCGCCTTGGCGCATGGGCGGAACTCCTCCGCGTCTCCGCGCTGTTCTCCGTGCCGGGCGACGCCCTCGCAGGCGCGGCGGCTGTGGGGGCGCGCCCCAACCGGCGCACCGTGCTGGCCATCGGTTCCTCCCTCTGCCTGTACGAGGCGGGCATGGCGCTCAACGACTGGTCGGACCGCGCCGAGGACGCCGTCGACCGCCCGCACCGCCCCATTCCGTCGGGCCGCGTCGCACCGCCCGCCGCCCTGGCCGCCTCCGCCGCACTGACGGCCACCGGCCTCGCGCTCGCCGCCCGCGCGGGCCGTGCGCCCTTGACGGTGGCGACCGCCCTGGCGGCGACGGTCTGGGCGTACGACCTCCGCCTGAAGCACACCCGCGCGGCCCCCGCCGCCATGGCCACCGCCCGCGCCCTGGACCTCCTCCTCGGCGCCACAGCCACGGCCACAGCCACGGCGACGGCCACGGCCACGGCGACCGGGGCGACCCCGGGCGCGCCGCCCTCGCGGGCGCGGCGCGCGCGGCGTGAGCGCGTCGGCCACGGCACGCGCCGCGCGGCAGGCCATGCGGCACCGGGCGCGGCCGTGCTGGGCGCCGCCGTGCCGGGCGCCGCGACCCCGGGCGCCGTGGCACCGGGCGCCGTGGCACCGGGCGCCGCCGTACTGGGCGCCGTGGCGCCGGGCGGGGCCGTCCGGTCGGCCGCGCGAGCGGTGGTGGCCGCCCTGCCGTCCGCCGCCGCGCTCGGGGCACACACCTACGCGGTGACCGCGATCTCCCGTCACGAAGCCCACGGCGGCTCGACGGCCGCCCCGCTCGCGGCCCTCGCGGCCGCCGCGACCCTGGCCGCCCTGCTGGGCCGCGGCGGCCACGCGCCGCCGGGCGAGCGCCACGGCCGGGCAGCCGCGCGGCCCACCCCTCGGGCCTCCAGGGGCGCGCCCCCGGCTTCGGGACGCGGAGGTCGCCCGATGCCCCTGGGCGCGGAGAGAAGCGCCGGGAAGAACCTCGCAGCCCCCGCCCGGAACGCCGCCGCCGGCCCGCGGCCCACGCCCCTCACCCTGCCGGGTCGGCAGCCCGTCACCGCCCTCACCGCGGCGGCCTACCTCCGCACCGCCGCCGTGCCCTTCCTGCACGCCGCGCTCAACCCCTCACCACCCCTCACCCAACGCGCCGTCGGCGGCGGCATCCGCGCCATGATCCCGCTCCAGGCCGCACTCGCCGCCCGAGGCGGAGCCACCGGCACCGGGCTCGCCCTCATGGGGCTCGTCCCCCTCGCCCGCGCACTCGCACGGAAGGTGAGCCCCACATGAGCGCCCCCAATCGCCCCTCTGCCCGCGACCAGGCCCGCACCACGGGCCCCACCACCTCCCTCCGCTTCGGCTACGGCACCAACGGCCTCACCGACCTCCGCCTCGACGACGCCCTCGCCCTCCTCGCCGACCTCGGGTACGACGGCGTCGGCCTGACGCTGGACCACATGCACCTCGACCCCCTCGCCCCCGACCTGGCCGCCCGCACGGCCCGCGTCGCCCGCCGCCTGGGCGACTTGGGTCTGGACGTCACCGTCGAGACCGGCGCCCGCTACGTGCTCGACCCCCGCCGCAAACACGGCCCCTCCCTCCTCGACCCGGACCCCGACGGCCGCGCCGCCCGCACCCGGCTCCTCATCCGCGCCGTCCAGGTCGCCGCCGACCTGGGCGCGCACGCCGTGCACTGCTTCAGCGGCACCACCCCCGGCGACCTGCCCACCACCGACACCACCACCGCCTGGAAGCGGCTCGAAGAGTCACTCACCCCCGTCCTGGACGCCGCGGCCACGGCCCGCGTCCCACTCGCCATCGAACCCGAACCAGGCCACCTCCTCGCCACCCTCGCCGACTTCCACCACCTCCGCCGCCTCCTCGGCGACCCCGACCCCCACCTCCTCGGCCTCACCCTCGACATCGGCCACTGCCAGTGCCTGGAGCCGGCACCCCCGGCCGACTGCGTACGCGACGCCGCGCCCTGGCTGTGCCACGTCCAGATCGAGGACATGCGGCGCGGCGTCCACGAACACCTCCCGTTCGGCGACGGAGAGATCGACTTCCCACCCGTCCTGGAAGCCCTGGCCGCCACCGGCTACCAGGGCCTGACGGTCGTCGAGCTGCCCCGCCACTCCCACGCGGGCCCCGAACTCGCCCGCTCCTCCATCGAGTTCCTCCGCGGCCGGACCGGCACGAAGGGAGAACCGGCACCGTGACGACGTCCCGCGAAGAACCGCGCGAGCAACCGCGCACGGACCAGCGCACGGACCAGCCCACGGACCTGCGCACGGAACTGGACGACCGGCTCGGCGGCGCCGCCCGCGCCTGGCTGGACGAGGCCCTCGCCGAGGCCGCCCATGCCGCCTGCGCCCCACCCGGACCACCGAGCCCCTATGTGTCCGCCTCCTGGGAGCTGCGGTTCGCCTCCGCGGGCCGCCACTGCGGCCAGGAACACGCCGACTCCGTACGCACCCTCCTCCTCCACGAGGCCCGCGCCGACACCGACACCCTCACCCGCCTCTACCACCACGGCACCGCCGCCGAGCGCCGCGCCGTCCTGCTCGCCCTGCCCTCCCTCGTACCGGGCCCCGAGGCCCTGCCTCTGGTCGAGGACGCCCTGCGCACCAACGACACCCGGCTGATCGCCGCCGCCGTCGGCCCCTACGCCGCCGCCCACCTCGACCCGCACTCCTGGCGGCACGCCGTCCTCAAGTGCCTGTTCACCGGCGTCCCGGTCGACGCCGTCGCCGACCTGCCCCGGCGAGCCCGCGGCGACGCCGAACTGGCCCGGATGCTCGCCGACTACGCCGCCGAACGCACCGCCGCCGGCCGCCCCGTCCCCGCCGGCCTCCACCGCGTCCTCGCCCTGACCGTCCCCCCGGAGGAGTCCTGATGCGCATCTTCGACCCGCACATTCACATGACCTCCCGCACCACGGACGACTACCAGGCGATGTACGACGCCGGGGTCCGCGCTCTCGTCGAGCCCTCCTTCTGGCTCGGCCAGCCCCGCACCTCGCCCGCCAGCTTCTTCGACTACTTCGACTCCCTCCTCGGCTGGGAACCCTTCCGCGCCGCCCAGTACGGCATCGCCCACCACTGCACCCTCGCCCTCAACCCCAAGGAGGCCAACGACCCCCGCTGCACCCCCGTCCTCGACGCCCTGCCCCGCTATCTCGTCAAGGACTCCGTCGTCGCCGTCGGCGAGATCGGCTACGACTCCATGACCCCCGCCGAGGACACCGCGCTGGCCGCCCAGCTCCAGCTCGCCGCCGACCACGGCCTGCCCGCCCTCGTCCACACCCCGCACCGCGACAAGCTCGCCGGGCTGCGCCGCACCCTGGACGTCGTCCGCGAATCCCACCTCCCCCCGGAGCGGGTCCTGCTCGACCACCTCAATGAGACAACCGTAAAGGAGGCCTCTGACAGCGGCGCCTGGCTCGGCTTCTCCATCTACCCCGACACCAAGATGGACGAGGAGCGCATGGTCGCCGTCCTCAAGGAGTACGGCACAGAGCGCGTACTGGTGAACTCGGCCGCCGACTGGGGCAGGAGCGACCCGCTCAAGACCCGCAAGGTCGGCGACGCCATGCTCGCCTCCGGTTTCACCGACGACGACGTCGACCAGGTCCTGTGGCGCAACCCCGTCGCCTTCTACGGCCTCAGCGGCCGCCTCCACCTCGACCTCCCCTCACCGGGCGCCCTCCACGAGGGCAACTCCATCCTCCGCGGCGGGGAATGAGAGGAGCCGGCCATGCGCTTCCGCCACCCGGACGGCTCCACCATCCACCTCGCCTACTGCACCAACGTCCACCCCGCCGAGACCCTCGACGGGGTCCTCGCGCAACTGCGCGACCACTGCGAACCGGTCCGCAAGCGCCTCGGACGCGACCGCCTCGGCATCGGCCTCTGGCTCGCCAAGAACGCCGCCCACGCCCTCACCACCGACCCGGCCGCCCTGCGCGGCCTCCGCGCCGAACTCGACCGCCGCGGCCTGGAAGTCGTCACCCTCAACGGCTTCCCCTACGAAGGCTTCGGCTCCGACCAGGTCAAGTACCGCGTCTACCAACCCGACTGGACCCGCCCCGAGCGCCTGGCCCACACCACCGACCTGGCCCGCCTCCTCGCCGCGCTCCTGCCCGACGACGTCACCGAAGGCTCCATCTCCACCCTGCCCCTCGCCTGGCGCACCTCCTTCGGCACCGCCGCCGCCGACACCGCCCGCACCGCGCTGATCACCCTCGCCGAGCGCCTGGACGCCCTGGAAGACCTCACCGGCAGGTCCATCCGCATCGGCCTCGAACCCGAGCCCGGTTGCGTGATCGAGACCACCGCCGACGCGATCGGCCCGCTCACCGACGTATCAAGCCCGCGCATCGGCATCTGTATCGACACCTGTCATCTCGCCACCTCCTTCGAAAATCCCCACACCGCCCTGGACGCCCTCCTCGCGGCCCGCGTCCCCATCCCCAAGACCCAGCTCTCCGCGGCCCTCCACGCCGAACACCCTCACCGCCCCGACGTACGCGAAGCCCTCGCCGCCTTCGACGAACCCCGCTTCCTCCACCAGACCCGCACCCTTCCCCGAGCTCTTCGAGCAGGGGAGACCCCATCCGCCGCCGGCCTGCGCGGCACCGATGACCTCGCCGAGGCCCTCGGCGGCGAAACCCTCCCCGACGGCGCCCCATGGCGCGCCCACTTCCACGTCCCCCTGCACAGCCCCCCGGCCGTGCCCCTCACCTCCACCCTTCCCGTGCTCCAGGACACCCTGGCCCGGCTCGTCGGCGGTCCCGTCCCGCACACCCGCCACCTCGAAGTCGAGACCTACACCTGGCAAGCCCTCCCGCCCGACCTCCGCCCCCGCACCCGAGGCCGGCTCGCCGACGGCATCGCCGCCGAACTCAGTCTCGCCCGCGACCTCCTCACCGACCTCGGCCTCAAGGAACTGCCATGAACCGGCCCACCCCCCTCCTGGTCCTGGACGTCGTCGGCCTCACCCCGCAGCTCCTCGACCACATGCCCCACCTCAAGCGGCTCGCCCAGTCCGGCTCCCACGCCCCGCTCGGCACCGTCCTGCCCGCCGTCACCTGCGCCGCCCAGTCCACGTTCCTCACCGGCACCCTCCCCTCCGAACACGGCATCGTCGGCAACGGCTGGTATTTCCGCGAACTCGGCGACGTCCTGCTGTGGCGGCAGCACAACGGACTCGTCTCGGGCGACAAACTCTGGGACGCCGCACGCCGCGCCCACCCCGGCTACACCGTCGCCAACATCTGCTGGTGGTACGCCATGGGCGCCGACACCGACATCACCGTCACCCCCCGTCCCGTGTACTACGCCGACGGCCGCAAGGAACCCGACTGCTACACCCGGCCCCCGGCCCTGCACGACGAACTCACCGACAGACTCGGCACCTTCCCCCTCTTCCACTTCTGGGGCCCCGGCGCCGACATCGTCTCCAGCCAGTGGATCACCGACGCCACCCGCCACATCCTTCGCACCCGCACCCCCGACCTCGCCCTGTGCTACCTCCCGCATCTCGACTACGACCTCCAGCGCTACGGCCCCGACGACCCGCGCTCCCACCGCGCCGCCGCCGACCTCGACGCGGTGATGGCCCCCCTCCTCGACGACGCGAGGGCCGAGGGCCGCACCGTCGTCGCCCTCTCCGAATACGGCATCACCCGGGTGAACCGGCACGTCGACATCAACCGCGCCCTGCGCCGCGCCGGCCTGCTCGAAGTCCACACCCAGGACGGCATGGAGTACCTCGACCCCATGGCCTCCCGGGCGTTCGCCGTCGCCGACCACCAGATCGCCCACGTCTACGTACGACACCCCGAGAACCCCGAGAATCTGGCCGCCGCCCGCGAGGCCCTCGCCGGAGTACCCGGCATCGAGACGCTCCTCGACGACGAGGGCAAGAAGGCCCACGGACTGGACCACCCCCGCTCGGGCGAGCTCGTCGCCATCGCCGGGCCCGACGCCTGGTTCACGTACTACTACTGGCTCGACGACGCACGCGCGCCCGACTTCGCCCAGCTCGTCGAAATCCACCGCAAACCCGGCTACGACCCCGTCGAGCTGTTCATGGATCCCCTCGACCCCTACGTACGGCTCAAGGCGGCCACGGCGATCGCCCGCAAGAAGCTGGGCATGCGCTACCGCATGCGGGTCGTGCCCCTCGACCCCTCACCTATTCGGGGCAGCCATGGCCGCCTCCCCACGAGCGACGACAGTGACACCGGGCCACTCATCCTGTGCTCCACCCCCCGCGCGCTACCGGGCCGCGTCGCGGCCACCGATGTGAAGTCCCTGCTGCTTCAACTCGCCGGTCTCCACTGACCTGACTTCAGTGAAGCAGACGCACCGACAACGAGGAGTTATCCACATGCCGCGCACGACCAGGACCACCGACCCCGAGCTCGCGCACAAGCTCAGCAGACGCGACATGCTCGGTGTCGCCGCCGGTGCCACCGCCGCCGCCCTCCTCGGCGGCACCACGACAGCCGCCTCGGCCGCCGAGGCCACCGCCCCGAGCAGCGGCCACGGCCGCCCCGTCCTGCCCCCCGGACGCCTGGGCATCCAGCTCTACTCGCTGCGCGACAAGGTCTCCACCCTCGGCTTCGCCAAGGTCTTCGAGGAACTGCGGCGCTTCGGCTACGACGAGGTCGAGTACGCCGGATACTCCCAGGGCTCCGCCGGCCCCATCACCCTCGCCCAGCTCCGGCGGCTCACCCGCGACCACGGCCTGCGCGCCATCGGCAGCCACGTCGGCTACTACTCCTCCGACCCCAAGGCGTACACCTTCGCCCAGAACCTGACGAAAGTCCTCGACGACGCCCAGGCCCTCGGCCTGAAGCACATCGGCACCGCCTCCGGCCCCTGGCGCTACGGCGCCACCGTCGACGGCTGGAAGCGCTGCGCCGAGGAGTTCAACCACTACGGCGCCGAGGCGAAGAAGCGCGGCATGAAGTTCTACCAGCACAACCACGCCGAGGAGTTCTCCTTCGCCACCGACCGGCCCGACGTCCGCCTCTACGACGTGCTCCTCGCCGAGACCGACCCCGACCTCGTCTACCTGGAGATGGACATCTACTGGGCGTACGCCGGGCAGTTCCGGTTCGGCAAGCGCGCCGACGGTACGCCCGCGCCCTTCGACCCCCTGGCCTACGTACTGAAGCAGCCCGACCGCTACCCGCTCTTCCACGTCAAGGACGGCGAACGCGACGACTCCGCCCGCGACGGCTACCGGATGGTGGACGTCGGGGACGGAGACATCGACTACCAGCGTTTCATCTCGGCGGTCACCCGGACCCACGGCGGTCGGCGCGACCACCACTGGCAGGCCGAACACGACAACCCGGCCGAGTCCTTCACCTTCGCGCGCAAGTCCAGCGCACACCTGCACTCGCTGCGCGACAAGGACTGCTAGGACCTAGCCATCCCGGCTGATCGGTCGCGGGTTCGCCTTGATGTGGCGGGCCCGCGGCCGCCCCGGCGGGTGCAGGAACAGCGCCACGCAGCCGGCGAACAGCGAGATCGAACCCGCCAGGACGAAGGCGCCGCCGTAGCCCCAGGCGCCCACCACCACGGCGCCCATGCCGGAGCCGAGGAGTCCCGACACCAGCTTCGAGCTGTAGACCAGCCCGTAGTTGGAGGCGTTGTTGTTCTCCCCGAAGTAGTCCGCCGTCATCGCCGCGAACATCGGGAATATCGCACCGCCGCCGAACCCGGAGATGCTGGAGAACAGCAGGAACAGCGGCAGGTTGCCGATGTTGCCGGCGAGCAGGATCCCGTACTGCGACAGACCCAGCACGACGCAGACGAAGATCAGGCACTGCTTGCGCCCGTACCGGTCCGACAACCAGCCGATGACCCCGCGCCCCGTGCCGTTCACGATCGCCTTCAGGGACATCGCCGTCGCCACGATGCCCCCGGCGAACCCGGCCTCGTCACCGAACGGCACCTGGAAGGCGATACCGAAGATGTTCACCCCGGACGTACACAACAGGCAGAACCACATCAGGGCCACCCGGCCCGTCTGCCAGGCCTCCTTGGGCGTGTACTGCTTCACGGCCGGCGGGTTCTTCTCCAGCGCGCGCCGCGCCCGTGGGTCGTCGGGCTTCTTCAGCGGGTCGACCTCGGCCGGCCACCAGTTCTTCGGCGGGTCCTGGAAGAAGTGCCCGGCGACCGCCACCGTCGCCGCCAGGAACAGCCCGACCGACACCAGGACCCAACGGAAGTTGGTCAGGTCCATGTACCCGGTGAAGATGAAGACGAAGGGCACCGAACCATAGGCGAAGCCACCGTTGACGAAGCCCGTCTTGCCGCCCTTGCGCTCCGGATACCACTTGCCGACCATGTTCACACAGGTCGCGTAGACCATGCCCGCGCCCATGCCGCTGAACATGCCGAAACCGACGTACGCCACGATGACGTGCGGCGCGAACGCGAGCGAGAGGTAGCCGAGCAGGGTGCCCAGCGCGCCCAGCATCATCGCCCACCGCGCCGGCAGCCTCCCGCTCTCGCGCAGCTTGCCCGCCGGGAACGCCACCGCGGCCTGGAAGAAGACCCACACCCCGAGCATCCAGAAGATGTGCTGACTGCTCCAACTGTGCGCCGTGTGCAGGGTCTCCTCGGCGGACGCGAACGCGTACTCCGCCGAGCTGATGCCCATCATGCCGACCCACGGCAGGATGACCATCCATTTGCGCTTGCGGCCCATGATGTCGACATCGGACTCGCCGATGCGGTACACGCGGCCGTTGGCGTCCGTCACCTCCCTGTAGGGGACGGGCGTGGAGATGTGTGTTGTCGCCATGTCGATCGAACCCCTTGCGTCGAAGAAGCCAGGCCAGCGCCCCCTGTCCGTACTTCTCGTGCGGGGGCCCGCAACGAGCGGTGTCCGCGGGCCCCGTCGGGTCGAGCCGTCACTCAGCCCATCGACCACCGCCCCGCCCGCCGCACGGTGCCCGCACGGGCGGCCCGGCCCGCGATCCCGGCCGTCACAGCAGCCCCGCGGCACGGGCCCAGCGGTACTTGGCACCCAGGACCGCGACGGGCTTCTCCGTGGTGTAGGGGTACGCCACGACACCCCGCTCGAAGAGGTACTGGCACGCCTCCTCGACCTCGACATCGCCCGCGAGCGACGCCACGACCGGTTTCTCGACGCCCTTCGCCCGGAAATCCGCCACCACGCGCGCGGTGAGCTCCGCGAACACCATGGGGGGAGTGACGATGGTGTGCCAGTAACCCAGAACCAGCGCGTGGATGCGCGGGTCCTCCAGGCCCAGCCGGATCGTCGCCTCGTACGTCGAAGGGGGCTCGCCTCCCGTGATGTCGATCGGGTTGCCGGCCGCCCCGAAGGGCGGGATGAACGCCTTGAAGGCGGCGTCGAGGTCGTCCGGGATCTCCATCAGGGACAGCCCGTTGTCGACGATGGCGTCGGACAGCAGCACCCCTGAACCGCCCGCCCCGGTGATGACGACGACGTTGTCGCCCTTGGGCGCCGGCAGGACGGGCAGCGCCCGGGCGTACTCCAGCATCTCGTTCAGCCCCGGCGCCCGGATGACACCCGCCTGCCGCAGGATGTCGTCGTACACCGCGTCGTCGCCCGCCAGGGCGCCGGTGTGCGAGCCGGCCGCCTTGGCGCCCGCGCTCGTACGGCCCGCCTTCAGCACCACCACCGGCTTCCTGGGCACGGTTTCCCGGGCGGCCTCCACAAAGGCGCGGCCGTCCTTGAGGTCCTCCAAATGCATGGCGATGCACTCGGTGTTGGGGTCCTCGCCGAACCAGGTGAGCAGGTCGTCCTCGTCGATGTCCGACTTGTTGCCCAGCCCGACGATCGCCGACACGCCCGTGCGCGTGGTGCGGGCGAACCCGAGGATCGCCATCCCGATGCCACCGGACTGGGAGGTCAGCGCCACGCCGCCCTTCACGTCGTACGGCGTGCAGAACGTGGCGCACAGGTCCTGCCAGGTCGAGTAGTAGCCGTAGATGTTCGGCCCCAGCAGCCGGATGCCGTGGCGCTGCGCGATCGCCACGATCTCGGCCTGCAACGCGTGTTCACCGGTCTCGGCGAACCCCGAGGGGATCAGTACGGCGTTGGGCACGCCCTTGCGCCCCACCTCCTCCAGCGCCGCGGCGACAAAACGTGCGGGGATCGCGAAGACCGCCACATCCACCTCACCGGGAACGTCCGTGACACTCTTGTACGCCTTGCGGCCCAGAATGTCATCGGCCTTGGGGTTCACCGGATGGATCTCGCCCGGGAAGCCGCCGTCGATGAGGTTGCGCATCACCGAATTGCCGATCTTCCCCTGCTCGTTGGACGCACCGATCACGGCCACCGCACGCGGCTGCATCAGCCGCCGCATCGAACGGAGGATCTCCTCCCGGCCGTACCGGCGCCGCGGCTCCGGCGCGCCGCCCTCGGCGAGGATGACCCGGATGTCCGCCGCCACCGCCCCCTCCGGTGTGACGATCACCGGGTTCAGGTCCACCTCGGCGACCTCGGGGAAGTCCGTCACCAGGCGGGACACCCGGCGGATCTGCTCGGCGACCGCCCACCGGTCCACCGGCGCGGCGCCCCGCACCCCCCGCAGCACCTCCGCCGCGCGGATCGAGTCGAGCATCGAGGCCGCCTCGTCCGCGTCCACCGGCGCCAGCCGGAAGGTCACGTCCTTGAGCACCTCGACCAACACCCCGCCCAGCCCGAAGGCGACGACCTTCCCGAACGTCGGGTCCGTCACCGCCCCGACGATGACCTCCTGGCCCGGCGGCAGCATCTGCTGCACCTGGACGCCGTCGACGCGGGCGTCCGGCGCGTACGCCTTCGCGTTCCCGACGATCCGGCGGAACGCCGACCGGACCTCCGCAGCGCCCTCGACCCCGACGATCACCCCGCCCGCATCGGTTTTGTGGAGGATGTCGGGGGAAACAATCTTGAGGACGACCTTGCCGCCGAGCCGGCCGGCGGCGGCCACCGCCGCCTCCACATCCCGCGCCAGCACCTCACCGGGCACGGCGATCCCGTACGCGTCGGCCACCGCCTTGCCCTCGGGCGCGGTCAGCGCGGTGCGCCCCTCGGCCCGCACGGTGTCCAGCACCGCCCGTACGGCATCCTTGTCGAAGACATCAGTCACTCAGATCACCCCGGTCGTCTTCAGCAGCCGCAGCTCCTCGTCGCCGAGACCGAGCTCACCGACGTACACCTCTTCGTTGTGCTCACCGAGCAGCGGCGAGGTGACCACCTCGACCGGGGAGTCGGAGAGCTTGAGCGGCGAGCCGACCGTGGTGAACGTGCCGCGCTGCGGGTGCGGGACCTCGACGACCATCTCGTTGGCGACCAGCGAGGCGTCCTCGATGATCTCCCTGGTGGAAAGGATGGGCCCGCACGGGATGTTGTGGGCGTTGAGCTTCTCCAGCACCTCCCACTTGGGCAGCGAGGCGGACCACTCCTCGATCAACTGGAACATCTTGCCCAGCTTCGGCAGCCGGGCCTCGGGCGTCGCCCACTCGGGGTCCTCGGCCAGCTCCGGCCGGCCGATCAGCCCGCAGATCGGGGCCCACCCGACCGGCTGGACGATGACGTACACGTAGTCGTTGGGCCCGCCGGGCGCGCACTTGACCGCCCAGCCGGGCTGGCCGCCACCGGAAGCGTTTCCCGACCGGGGAACTTCCTCGCCGAAGTCCTCGTTGGGATATTCAGCCAGCGGGCCGTGCGCCAGGCGCTGCTGGTCCCGCAGCTTCACCCGGCACAGATTCAGCACGGCGTGCTGCATCGCCACCTGCACACGCTGCCCGCGCCCCGTGTTCTCGCGCTGGAACAACGCGGCGAGGATGCCCGCCACCGCGTGGACACCCGTTCCCGAGTCCCCGATCTGGGCGCCCGTCGCCAGCGGCGGGCCGTCCTCGAAACCGGTGGTGGACATCGAGCCACCCATGGCCTGTGCGACGACCTCGTACGCCTTGAAGTTGGTGTACGGGCCCTCGCCGAACCCCTTGATGGAGGCATAGACGATACGCGGATTGATCTCCTGGATGCGGTCCCAGGTGAAGCCCATGCGGTCCACCGCGCCCGGGCCGAAGTTCTCCACCATCACATCGGACCGGCGGATCAGCTCGGTGAGCAGCTCCTTGCCGCGCTCGGTCTTGGTGTTGAGGGTGATGCTCCGCTTGTTGCAGTTGAGCATGGTGAAGTAGAGCGAGTCGACGTCCGGGATGTCACGCAGTTGCTTGCGCGTGATGTCACCGCTCGGTGCCTCCAGCTTCACCACGTCCGCACCCAGCCACGCCAGCAACTGTGTGGCGGACGGGCCGGACTGCACATGCGTCATGTCGAGGACGCGGATGCCCTCAAGAGCCTTGGTCATGACCGGCTCGCTCCTCACTTGTACATGGTCTGGTTCATGGTTCCGGGGGCGTACGCGTCCGGGTCGACCCAGACGTTGATGAGCGAGGGCTTCCCGGACTCGCGGGCGCGCCGCAGCGCCGGGGCGATGTCGGCGGGGTCGCGCACCTCCTCGCCGTAACCGCCCAGCATCCGGGCGAACTTGTCGTAGTGGACGTCGCCGAGGGTGTTGCCGACCCGCTCGCGCTCCTGGCCGTACTTCTGGGCCTGGCCGTAGCGGATCTGGTTCATGGAGGAGTTGTTGCCGACGATGCCGACGAAGGGGAGGTTGTAGCGGACGAGCGTTTCGAAGTCCCATCCGGTGAGCGAGAACGCGCCGTCGCCGAAGAGCGCCACGACCTCCTTGTCGGGCCGTGCCTGCTTGGCGGCCAGGACGAAGGGGATGCCGACGCCGAGCGTGCCCAGCGGTCCCGGGTCCATCCAGTGCCCGGGGGACTTGGGCTGCACCACCTGTCCGGAGAAGGTGACGATGTCGCCGCCGTCACCGATGTATACGGAGTCCTCGGTGAGGAAGTCGTTGATCTCGCTGACCAGCCGGTACGGGTGGATGGGGGAGGCGTCGGACCTGAGCTGCGGCAGCCGCTTCTCCAGGGCGGTCTGCTCGGCGGCCCGCAGCTCCTCCAGCCAGGCCTTGCGCCGCACGGCGCCGCCGTTGAGCCGGCCGGACGCCGCCTGGCCGGCGGCGGCGAGGATCAGCCCGGGGTCGCCGACGATCCCCAGGTCGATGTCCCGGTTCTTGCCCACCGTCCGGTAGTCCAGGTCGATCTGCACCACCGTCGCGTCCGGCGAAAGCCGCTTGCCGTATCCCATCCGGAAGTCGAACGGCGTTCCCACGATGACGATGACGTCGGCGTTGGAGAAGGCGTAACGCCGCGAGAGCTGGAAGTGGTGCGGGTCGCCGGGCGGCAGCGTGCCGCGCCCGGCGCCGTTCATGTACGCGGGGATGTTCAGGGCGCGGACGAGTTCGATGGCCGCGTCCGTCGCGCGGGTCGTCCACACCTGGCTGCCCAGCAGGATCGCCGGCTTCTCGGCGTGCACCAGCAGGTCGGCCAGTTTCTCGACCGCCTCCGGGTCGCCGGCGCTTCGCGTGGAGGCCCGGTAGTGGCCGGGCTTGGGCACGCGCGCCTTGTCCACCGGGACGGTCGCGTCCAGCACATCGCGCGGGATCTCCAGGAACGACGGCCCGGGCGCCCCGTGGTAGCACTCGCGGAAGGCCATCGACACCATGTCGGCGGCCCGCGCCGTGTCCGGTACGGTCGCGGCGAACTTGGTGATGGGCGTCATCATGTCGACGTGCGGCAGGTCCTGCAGCGAGCCCATCTTGTGCTGGGTGTGCGCGCCCTGGCCGCCGATCAGCAGCATGGGCGACTCGGCGCGGAAGGCGTTGGCGACCCCGGTCACCGCGTCGGTCGTGCCGGGCCCGGCGGTGACCACGGCGCACCCCGGCTTCCCCGTGATGCGGGCGTACCCGTCGGCGGCGTGGGCGGCCACCTGCTCGTGGCGTACGTCGACGACCTCGATGCCCTCGTCGACGCAACCGTCGTAGATGTCGATGATGTGGCCGCCGCAGAGCGTGTAGATGACGTCGACCCCCTCCGCCTTGAGGGCCTTGGCGACCAGATGTCCACCGGAGATGCGGTCCTGGCTGCGGTCCTGGCTGTCGTCGGGCATGGCGAAGTCCTGTCCCTTCGTAGGGGATTGAGGGCTGGGGAGGCAGATTGCATACAGTCGACGAATACTGTATGAACCTTGTTATCCCGCATCCGGTGGGAGGTGTCCAGGGGGCGTACGGCACTTTCATCGACGCGATCGACAGGAGTCCGCAATGGACCTGTACGAGCACCAGGCAAGGGAACTCTTCAAGGACCACGGCATCCCCGTGCCCGACGCGGCCGTCGTCGACCACCCGCGCGAGGCCCGCCGCGCCGCCGAACTCCTCGGCGGGCGCGTGGTCGTGAAGGCCCAGGTGAAGACCGGCGGCCGCGGCAAGGCGGGCGGGGTCAAGCCCGCCGCGGACCCCGCGGCAGCGGAACTGACCACACGCCAGATCCTCGGCATGGACATCAAGGGCCACACCGTACGCAGCGTCATGCTCGCCCGGCCCGTGGACATCGCCGCCGAGTTCTACATCGGCTACGTCCTCGACCGCGCCGCCGGCCGCTTCCTCGCCATCGCCTCCGCCGAAGGGGGCATGGACATCGAGGAGGTCGCCGCCACCCGCCCCGAGGCCGTCGTCCGCATCCCCGTCGACCCGGCCGAAGGCGTCACCCACACCAAGGCCGCCGAGATCGCCGCCTCGGCCCGCCTCCCCGCCGAGGCCGCCGGCATCCTCCAGGGACTCTGGCAGGTCCTCGTCGGCGAGGACGCCCTGCTCGTCGAAGTCAACCCGCTCGTCCGCACCACCGACGGCCGGCTCCTCGCCCTCGACGGCAAGGTCACCCTCGACGACAACGCCCGGTTCCGCCGGAGCCGCTGGGGCGACGCCCCGGCCGACCCGGCCACCGACCCCCTGGAGGAGGCCGCGGCCGCCAAGGGCCTCAACTACGTCAAGCTCGACGGGCAGGTGGGCGTCATCGGCAACGGCGCCGGCCTCGTCATGTCGACCCTCGACGTCGTCGCCGGCTGCGGCGCCCGCCCCGCCAACTTCCTCGACATCGGCGGCGGAGCGTCCGCCCAGGTCATGGCCGACGGCCTGAACCTCATCCTGGCCGACACGGACGTACGCAGCGTCCTCGTCAACGTCTTCGGCGGCATCACCGCATGCGACGCCGTCGCCGACGGCATCGTCCAGGCCCTCGAAAGCGTCCGCCTCACCAGACCGCTCGTCGTCCGCCTCGACGGCAACAACGCCACCCGAGGCCGCGCCATCCTCGACGCCCGGGCCCACCCCCTCGTCGAACAGGCCACCACCATGGACGCCGCCGCCCGCCGGGCCGCCGAACTGGCCACCACCTGAAGGGACCCGACATGGCCGTCTTCCTCACCAAGGAGAGCAAGGTCCTCGTCCAGGGCATGACCGGCGCCGAGGGCATGAAGCACACCCGCCGCATGCTCGCCGCCGGCACCGACATCGTCGGCGGCGTCAACCCACGCAAAGCGGGCCGGTCCGTCGACCTCGGCGCCCGTACGGTCCCCGTCTTCGGCTCCGTACGCGAGGCCATGGCCACCACCGGCGCCGACGTCACCGTCGTCTTCGTACCGCCCCCGTTCGCCAAGGCGGCCGTCACCGAAGCCGCCGACGCCGGGATCGGCCTCGCGGTCGTCATCACCGAGGGCATCCCCGTCCACGACGCGGTCGTCTTCCAGGCATACGCGAACCGGCGCGGCACCCGCGTCATCGGCCCCAACTGCCCCGGCCTCATCAGCCCCGGCCAGTCCAACGCCGGCATCATCCCGGCCGACATCGCCCCCAAACCCGGACCCATCGGCCTGGTCTCCAAGTCCGGCACGCTCACCTACCAGCTCATGCACGAGCTGCGGGACACCGGCTTCTCCTCGGCCGTCGGCATCGGCGGCGACCCGGTGATCGGCACGACCCACATCGACTGCCTCACCGCGTACGAGGCGGACCCCGACACCGAACTCATCGTCCTCATCGGTGAGATCGGTGGCGACGCCGAGGAGCGCGCCGCGGCCCACATCGCCGCGCACATCACCAAACCCGTCATCGCCTACATCGCCGGCTTCACCGCCCCGGAAGGCAAGACCATGGGCCACGCGGGCGCCATCGTCTCCGGCTCCACCGGCACCGCCCAGGCGAAGAAGCAGGCCCTCGAAGCCGCCGGCGTCCACGTCGGTGCCACTCCGACCGAAACGGCCCGCCTGGTCCTCAAGCACCTGCCCGGCTGACCCGGCCGCCCGCCGCCGAAGCGCCCCGCCACACCCCCCCGCTGCACCCCCCCGGCCAGGGCCCACGCGCGCGTGCGGGCGCCTCCCGCCGCGTAGCGCCTCCGGTCCTACGCGCCTCCTGTCCTACGCGCGCGTGCCGGCGCCCCCTCCCCGCGCAGCGATCCCCCAGAGCGGAGACTCTCCATGGCACCCACCACCCCAGCCACTCCCGCTACCCCCAACGACCCCACCCACCTCACCGACCCCACCAACGACGTCACCAACCCCACCGACGCCCCCACCAACCCCACTCACCCCACCACCCTCACGCTCAAACCCGGCACCGCCTGGTCCGACGCGTGGCGGCGCTGCCTCACCACCGCCCCCGAGGCCTTCCGGGACGACGACCGCGTCCTCAACCACTGGAACGGGGCCTGGCGGCCCGACGGCCGCGCCCTTCCCGCCACCAGTCCGGTCGACGGCAGCCCCATCGCCGGCCCGCCGCGCCTCGACGCGGCCACCGCGCACCGGGCCGTCCGGGCGGCCCTCGACGAGCACCGGGCCTGGCGGCACATTCCGCTGCCCGAGCGCCGGGCCCGGGTCAGCGCCACGCTCGACGCCCTCACCGAGCACCGGGACCTGCTCGCCCTCCTCCTCGTCTGGGAGATCGGCAAGCCCTGGCGGCTCGCCCGGGCCGACGTCGACCGGGCCATCGACGGCATCAGGTGGTACGTGGACGGCATCGAACCCATGCTGGAGGGCCGCGCCCCGCTGGACGGCCCCGTCTCCAACATCGCGAGCTGGAACTACCCGATGTCCGTCCTGGTCCACGCCATGCTCGTCCAGGCACTGGCCGGCAACGCGGTGATCGCCAAGACCCCCACCGACGGCGGACTCGCCTGCCTGACCCTCGCCTCGGCGCTCGCCGCCCGCGAAGGCATCCCGATCACCCTCCTCAGCGGCAGCGGCGGCGAGCTCTCCGACCCGCTCGTCCGTGCCCCCGAGATCGGCTGCGTCTCCTTCGTCGGCGGCCGCGACACCGGAGCCCGGATCGCCACCGCCATGGCCGATCTCGGCAAACGGCACATCCTCGAACAGGAGGGCCTCAACACTTGGGGCGTCTGGAACCACACGGACTGGCCGGCGCTCGCCGCCGTCATTCCCAAGCTCTTCGACTACGGCAAGCAACGCTGCACCGCCTACCCGCGCTTCGTCGTCCAGCGGGACCTGTTCGCCGACTTCCTCGCCGTCTACCTGCCCGCCGTCCGCTCCCTCCGCATCGGCCACCCCCTCGCCGTCGAGCACCCCGACGACCCGCTCCCCGCCCTGGACTTCGGCCCGCTCATCAACGTGGCCAAGGCCAAGGAGCTCGCCGACCAGGTGGCCGAGGCCATCGACCGGGGCGCCGTCCCGCTCCACCGGGGCTCCCTCGCGGACGGCCGCTTCCTCCCGGGCCAGGACACCTCCGCGTACCTCCCCCCGGTCACCCTCCTGAACCCGCCCCCGCCCTCCCCGCTCCACCACGCCGAGCCCTTCGGCCCGGTCGACACGATCGTCCTCGTCGACACGGAGGCCGAACTGCTCGCCGCGATGAACGCCTCCAACGGCGCCCTCGTCGCCACCCTCTCCACCGACGACGACGCCACCTACGCCCGGCTGGCCCCCCAGATCCGCGCCTTCAAGACCGGCCACGGCGTCCCCCGCTCCCGTGGCGACCGCGATGAACTGTTCGGCGGCTTCGGCGCCTCCTGGCGCGGTGCCTTCGTCGGCGGTGAACTCCTCGTCAAGGCCGTCACCCAGGGCCCGCCCGGTGAACGCCTGCCCGGCAACTTCCCCGACTACCGCCTGATGCCCTGAGTCCCCGACCGGCCGATGCCCTGCCGGTCGGGCTCCAGCGCGAACACCCGGTCGGCGGGCTGCGCCACCGCACGCTCCACGGCCTGTTCGAGAAGCGCGCGGTGGCGCAGCAGCGACTCGCGCCGCCCCTCGGGCGCGAGCAGCAGCAGGTCGTCGATGCCGGCCAGCATCCGCCGCGTGACCTGGGCGCTGCCCACCGCGTACGCCCTCAGTTCGGCGAACCCCAGATCGACCAGGTCGTCCCAGCCCGGCACGTCCTGGACCAGCCGCACCGCGCCCCGCCGGTCGCGGTGGAGCACGGTACCCAGGGGCCGCGGCGCCACGGCCGCCAGGAACTGCACGATCCGGTCGAGGCACTGCACCGCCGTCGTCGGATCGTTCACCGCCGTCGACATGGCGCGCAGCGCGATGTCCACCAACTGCCGCAGCCCGAGCGCCACGTCCTGGTGGAACGTCCGGTCCACCCCCACCGAAACCGAAGCCGACATCGCCGACCACACCCCGCCCGATCCCGGCGCCCGACCGCCGTGCACGGCCAGCACCGGCGTACCCGGCACCACGTAGTCCCCGATGCGCGGCATCAGCCGGAGCACCACGTCCTGCCGCCGCGCCAGCCGAACCAGCCGCGCCACGTCCACATCGCGCAGCACCCCGGCCCGGCCCCGGTGCACCACCCGCCCCGTCTCGGGCGGCAGCGCCGCCGCCTCGGGCTCACCGGCCGACTGCCGCAGCAGCACCGTCAACGCCTCCCGGGTGATCCGGTCCACGACCGGCCCGACCTGCATCAGCCGCAGCGTGGTCGTCACGTACGCGATGAACAGCAGCAGGCTCAGCCCCACCAGCACCAGCGTGACCACCGACTGCACCAGGGGTACGGCCGTGATCCGCTCCGGGTCCGTCTCGCTCTCGTACGACGTCATCACCAGCAGCGAGAACAGGAACGTCGACAGGAACACCGTCAACGTCAGCTTGCTGATCCGGCTCCGCACGAAGATCCGCACCACCCGCGGGGTGAGCTGCCCGCTGGCCATCTGCACCGCCACCAGCGAGATGCTGAAGACGACACCGATGAACGTCATCATCGCCTGGCTGACCGTCGTCACGATGGTCTTGGCGTCCTCGGCGATCGCGGTGAGATCGCCGATCTCGTCGTACGCCCGCCGCTCCCTCAGGTGGTCGACGATCGCGGCATCGATACTCGCGGCCGCCCCCCACAGCACGATCACGCACACCAGCCCGGCGGTCGGCGCGAACCAGAAGGTGTCCCGCAGGTGCTCCCGCAGCGGGGACAGCACCCGGGGCCTGCGGTGTTCCGGCACAAAACTCACGCCCGCACGCTATCCTCACGCTGCGTTCGGGCATGGAGACGCTGCGTGTGTGTCGCGGGCGCGGACCCGCCGACGGCCCGCCCCGGCCGCCTGACCACGGGATATGCGGGTGAAGGGCACCTCGAACCCCTGGTAGAGTTATCCATGTCGCCGCGGGGAACACCCCGCGAACGGCAGACACCTTGTCCGGGTGGCGGAATGGCAGACGCGCTAGCTTGAGGTGCTAGTGCCCTTTATCGGGCGTGGGGGTTCAAGTCCCCCCTCGGACACCACTGAAATGCTGGTCGGGAGCGATCTCGGCCAGCATTTCGCGTTGTGCGGGCCGGCACGTCATGCCGCAGCCCGAGCGCGCGCCAGAGGCGCTCCTTCTCGTCCTTCGTCAGCGCTGCGAAGCATGCCCGCCACGTCGAGTACGTCCGGCTTCCTGCTCGGGCGCCCAGGGCCGGGCGTCGGGGCGCCGGGCGGCAGGGGAATGGGCCGAACCCATCCGGCCGCGGCGACAGCCGCCAAGGCCTCGTGCTCGACCTCGGCACGCTCCATGTGGGCGGGGCGGACCAGCCGGGCGAGCATCCGTCGCAGCACAGGAACGTCATGGCCACGGCGACCATGGCCCACGGTCCCCCTAGCGTCTGGGCGCGATGCACGATCTCAGGCCATGTCTGTGCGCAGTTCGGCGCGAGTGGACGGGTGCGCGAGGTGGGTGCGAACCCGGTCGACCGGCCAGGCCGCCCGGTCCGGCTCGTCACACACCAGGTGAGCGGGGAACGTGAGCGGCTTCGCGCTGTTGGCGAGAGAGAGGAATGCCTGCTCCAGCTCCCCGAGCGGGGAACGAAGAGCGCCGTGCGAACGGGTGGCAGCGGGTCGGTGGGCTTGGTGACGGTGGTGCATGATGCATCTCCCGTGACGGTGTGGACAAGTCCCGCTGCCACACCTCCCAAGCCCCCGCGCCATCAGCCCACCCGCACACCAGCCCCGTGTGACGTGCCGGCCCACTGGTCCGGCACGTGCGATGGCCCGCCGCTGGCTCCCCACAGATGGCCTGGAGGGATGCCGCCAACGGAGCAATGCGAATCGAACATAGAGACCACCTCCGCTCGCGCGGAGAACCCGGGGTGAACAGCAAGCACCGGTAGCCGTCGAACGGACCACCTCCGCTCGCGCGGAGAACCCGCGAGGGACATGACTGCGGACCGTTCCACCGACGGACCACCTCCGCTCGCGCGGAGAACCCCCACGCACGGACGGCGTCTCGCTACCCGCTGACGGACCACTCCGCTCGCGCGGAGAACCCGGGCTGCCCGGCCTAGGCAAGCGCAGCTAGGTCGGACCACCTCCGCTCGCGCGGAGAACCCGATCTGCTTGACCGTGTTGCGGTGCATCCCGGCGGACCACCTCCGCTCGCGCGGAGAACCCGTGGTGTGCGGGAAGCCGACCTCACTGCCGTACGGACCACCTGCGCTCGCGCGGAGAACCCAAGGTCAAGGAGAGTACAAGGCCGGGTACACCGGACCACCTCCGCTCGCGCGGAGAACCCTACGTCTCGACCGGAATCCACGGGGCGCCGATCGGACCACCTCCGCTCGCGCGGAAAACCCTGTCTCGTCCCGGCCGCCGGTTAGACGGCGGGCGGACCACCTCCGCTCGCGCGGAGAACCCTTCAGCCCCATCTGCTGGGCGACCGCGATGAGCGGACCACCTCCGCTCGCGCGGAGAACCCCACTCAGAAGAGAGCCCGAAGGAACACGCCCGCGGACCACCTCCGCTCGCGCGGAGAACCCTCGACCGGATCCTCGAAGGCGCCAACCGGAACGGACCACCTCCGCTCGCGCGGAGAACCCTTCGTTGGGATAGGTGGCTGTCGGTCGCCCGCCGGACCACCTCCGCTCGCGCGGAGAACCCCCGCTGCTGGTCACCAGCGACGAGCCATAGATCGGACCACCTCCGCTCGCGCGGAGAACCCGACAAGCACCGCGAACGGTTCGACCCCGAAGCCGGACCACCTCCGCTCGCGCGGAGAACCCTTCGTTGGGATAGGTGGCTGTCGGTCGCCCGCCGGACCACCTCCGCTCGCGCGGAGAACCCCCGCTGCTGGTCACCAGCGACGAGCCATAGATCGGACCACCTCCGCTCGCGCGGAGAACCCTTCCACACTCGCGACGACGAGATCGTCATCAGCGGACCACCTCCGCTCGCGCGGAGAACCCGACTCACGGTGCGGGTCGCCCGTCGCCGCCGTCGGACCACCTCCGCTCGCCCGGAGAACCCGCGCCGCGACGACGTGTCCGTCAGCTTGGCCTCGGACCACCTCCGCTCGCGCGGAGAACCCATCAGCGCGGCCGCGGCCTCGTCGAGCGTGACCGGACCACCTCCGCTCGCGCGGAGAACCCTTAGATGCCGCGGGCTGCGGTGGTGTCGGCGGCGGACCACCTCCGCTCGCGCGGAGAACCCCGTATGGGGCCAGGAGGCAGCAGCAAGTAGGGCGGACCACCTCCGCTCGCGCGGAGAACCCTAGCGCTCGCCGCAGTCCGGGCAGCCGTAGCGCGGACCACCTCCGCTCGCGCGGAGAACCCAGCACGCCGACGGACACCGTCCTCGAGGGCCGCGGACCACCTCCGCTCGCGCGGAGAACCCTTAGATGCCGCGGGCTGCGGCTTGGTCGGCGGCGGACCACCACCGCTCGCGCGGAGAACCCCTGGCGCTACGCGGATGCGGCCAGGCGATCTTCGGACCACCTCCGCTCGCGCGGAGAACCCCAGGTAGAGCAACTGGGCCAACCTGCTGTGACCGGACCACCTCCGCTCGCGCGGAGAACCCTTCACTCAGGCCACGGGTATTTTCACGCTCGCCGGACCACCTCCGCTCGCGCGGAGAACCCTGAGCCGCGTCCACGACCTCCGCATCCGTGACCGGACCACCTCCGCTCGCGCGGAGAACCCAGGATGACCCCATGACCGACCTGGTGAAGTTCCGGACCACCTCCGCTCGCGCGGAGAACCCTCTTCCTGACCTGCGAGTCTAGAGGAGCTTTGCCGTTTCTTTGCTATTCGCCGTGCGGCAGTCTGGTGAAGGGTTCATGCTCGTCCGGGCCTCATTGTCAGTGGCGGGTGCTAAGCCTGTCGGTGTGATGAAGCATGAGCACATCGTACTGAGCGATGTCCGTCCGGATGCTCGGCTGTGGGGCAAGGACAAGGGACTGTCTCGGCGTTACCCGGTGATGTGTCATTTGCTGGACACCGCTGCCGTGTGCCAGGCGTTGTGGGACTGCGTGCTGGGCGAGAGGCTGCGGGCTCGTGTTGCAGACGCCCTGGGCCTGTCGGGGGCGGAGGCGCGGGCGGTGGTGTCGTTCTGGGCGGGGCTGCACGATCTGGGCAAAATCACGCCAGTGTTCCAGGCGCAGGTCACGGAAGCGTTCGCCGTGGTGCGGGGCGAGCCTGGTTATCAGTCGGGGCCGGGTGCGGAGCGGGAGAGCGGGTTGCGTCATGAGATGGCGACGCATTGGTCGTTGGCGAACCTGCTGGCAAAGGCGGGTTATCCGGAGGGGCGTCGGCTGAAGGACGGGCGCCAGTTGCTACGAGGGGCTGTTGGTCACCAGGTGGCGCAAATGCTTGGTGGGCATCACGGGTGCTTCGGTGAGGTACTGCGCGAGCGGGAGTTGGTGCAGGCCGAGGCGTATCAGCCGGGGTTGGGTGGTGCCGGGTGGGCGGAGCAGCGGCGTGTGCATCTTGCTGAGGTGCGGCGGGTGACGGGTGCGGCTGCTGTGCCTGAGCGGGGACTGCCGGCGGAGCTGGCGGTTGTGGTGGCGGGGCTGGTTGTGGTGGCGGACTGGCTGGTGAGTCAGTCGAAGGTAGTGGAGTCGTTGATGCCGCCGCCGCGATGGCGGGGGACGGTCGGGGAGGTCGACGCGCACTGGCGGCGGGCATGTACGGCGGCTAGAGGCGTGGTGGCTGCAGCGGGAGTAGGGCGTGCGCGCTTTGCTGTGGACGCTTTCGAGGAGATGTTCCCCTTCGCTGCCAATTCGCTGCAGGCTGACCTGGTGGAGCGGTTGCCTGGCCTGGTCGAGCGCGGCGGTCCGGGGTTACTGCTCGTGACGGCGCCGACGGGGGACGGGAAGACCGAGGCAGCGCTATTCGCGGCGTCCGTGCTGGGGAAGGCCGCAGGGTGCCGGGGGCTGTATGTGGCGCTGCCGACCATGGCGACGGCGGATGCGATGTTCCCGCGGGTTCAGCGTTTTGCGGGGCATTCCCTTGAAGGAGATCGGGCGTTGACGCTGCTGCACTCGATGGCGTGGCTGCGTCCTGCTGTGGCGGTACCTGATGCGGTGGGGGAGGGGGTGGTGAGTGCTGGGTCGCTGACGGGGGTTGAGGCGGAGGCTTGGTTGCGGGGACGGCACCGGGGACTGCTGGCGCCGCTGGGTGTGGGGACGATTGACCAGGTGCTGGCGGGTGTGCTGCCGCTGAGATACAGCGCGTTGCGGCTGTTTGGGCTGATGGAGAAGGTTTTCGTCGTCGACGAGGCGCACGCGTATGGGCCGTGGATGCATCAGCTGCTGGTGAGGCTGCTGGAGTGGCTGGGGGCGCTGGGTGTTCCAGTGGTCCTTCTGTCGGCCACGTTGACTGGGCGAACGGCTGGCTCGCTGGTGGACGCCTACCGCCGCGGAGCCGGTTTTGACGGTTTGGCGGGCGTGGAGCCCCGTTATCCGGGCTGGTTGTTCGTGAGCGCGGAGACGGGTGAAGTGTCGGTGCCCCGTGAGGTGGCCAGCGAGCGAGCGCGGACGCTGGACGTAGTGATGCGGCCCGTGGCGTGGGACGTCGCCGATGGTGTGGGAGCACCGGTGCGGGGCGGAGGCCGGCGGAAGGCGCTGCGTGAGGAGCTTCGGTCGGTCGTGGAGGAAGGTGGTACGGCGTTGGTGTGCTGTACGACGGTGGCGGAGGCGCAGCAGACGTTCCGTGACCTGGTCCGCGCCTTTCCGGAGCTGGCAGGGCAGGAGGGCGGTCTGCGACTGTTGCACTCGCGGTATGAGGCCCGGATGCGGCAGCGGATCACCGCAGCGTGCGAGGCGGCATACGGAAAACCTCGTGGTCAGGGGGAAGCGGTATGGCCGCGGCCCACGTCGGTCCTGGTGGCGACCCAAGTGGTGGAGCAGTCACTCGATCTTGACTTCGACGTGGTGATCAGTGACCTTGCGCCACTGGCTCAGTTGCTGCAGCGCGCGGGACGGTGCCGCCGGCACGAGCGGGGAACCTCGGGGCGGCCGGCGTGGGCGGCGGCCGAGGACAAACCGCGGCTGGTCGTGCTGGACCCCCTGGCCGGACCCGGTGGCCGGGTGCCGGTGACCTGGGGTCGGGTATACGACGCGGGGCTGCTGAAGCGTACGTCGCTGCTGCTGTCCCGGGAAGGCGGCGGCGTCGCCGTACCGGCTGACGTGCAGCGGCTGGTTGACGAGGTGTACGCGGAGGACTTCGTTGACGGTCTGCACGAGTCGACGCGCCGGGAGCTGGAGCGTCTGGACGCCGAGCGGCAGGCCGAGGAGTCGGCGGAGGCGTATATGGCGGATCTGGTCGGGATCTGCGCACCGGGGGACGTCGAAGGGGACCTGCACCGGTTGAGCCGCCGGGAGAGCGGAGTTACGGAGGAGCTGCTGACGACGCGGCTAGGTGCGGACTCGGGACGGGTGCTGTGCGTGTACAAGCAGGGTGACGGCACGGTGGCCCTGGACGAGGCCGGAGGGGTGCCGTTGCCGGAGGGCGTGTTGTCGCGTGAGGCTCTGCAGGAAGTCATGGAGCATGTGGCGCCCGTGCCGGGCCGGTGGCTACGTGATGGCGCGGAGGGCCATCCTCCGCCGAAGGGGTGGGACAAGCACTCCGTGCTGCGGGACTTGGTGCTGCTGCCTATGACGCCTGGAGGCGATGGTGTCTGGAGCTGCCGTCACGGTGACCACACGATCACCGTGTCCGAGGTGGGGTTGGAAGCGAAGTGAACCCCTTCTCGGGCGTTCTCACTTTCTCAAGCACCAAACTTCGCTACCGTTCAACTAGGGCCAAAAGCAGCAGAGTTGGTCATGACTGCGATGCCCATGGCCATGCTCACCCGCTTGCGCGGGCACGGGGGTCCGGCCGTCGATAGCCCGCAAGCACCAAACGGCTCACCCCCGCTCCGGCGGGGCCCCTCATCTTCATTGTTGCCTACTGAATCGGACGTTCCCATGCCCGATGGCACCTACAGTCTCATCGACGAGCCGTGGATCCCGGTGCGCTGGCGCCCAGACGCACAGGCCGCATCTGAAGCTCTGCCGGAGCGGCTTGGGCTACGCGACGTTCTGCTGCGGGCCGAGGACATCGCGGGTCTTGCGGTCGCCGACCCGCCGGCGCACACGGCGCTGCTGCGGATCCTGTACGCACTGACGGCGCGCGTGACCAGCCTGGACGAGGCCGGGATGGGCGACTGGGCGGAACGGCGCATCGACGTCCTGGAGGAGGAACAGCTTCCTGCGAAGGGGATCAAGGCGTACTTCGACGAGTACAGGGAGCGGTTCTTCCTGTACGACCCGATGGGCGGCCGCCCGTGGATGCAGGATGCGCGTCTGGCCGAGCAGTGCGATGCGGGCAACACCGCCGGGGTGAACAAGCTGATCGTGACCAGGCCGGCGGGCAACAACCACGCCTGGTTCCGGCACGGCACGGACGCGGCACCGGACCTGCCGACTGCCCCGGAGGCGGTGCTGAATCTGCTGGTGTGGCACTACTTCGGGCCGTCGGGAAGATGTTCGTCCCGTGAGGTGCGTGAGGTGAAGAGCGCGAGCGCCACGGCGGGGCCGCTGCGGACCGCTCTGTCGTACCACCCGGAGGGGGAGAGCCTGTTCGAAACGTTGCTGGCGGGGCTCGTACCCCCGCCGCGTACGGTGCGGCGCGAGACCGACCAGTGTCCCTGGGAGTGGGAGGGGCTGCCTGACCCGGATGACGCGCCGCCGGTGCCGTCCGGTCCGTGTTCACGGCTGACGGCCTGTTCCCAGCACGCGTTGCTCCTCGTCCCGGAAGGCGACGGTGCACTGGTGCGGGATGCGTACATCACCTGGGCATACCGCAGCGGCCGCATTCCCCGTGATGACGACTTCCTGATCTGGCAGACCAGTCAGCAGAACAACCGTTACCCGCGCCCTGCCGATGCGAACAGGGCACTGTGGCGCGACCTGGACGCTCTGCTGCTCCTCCGGCCCTCCGGTACGGCGCAGCCACAGCGGCCCAAGGTGTTCCACACGGCTCACGATGTGTCCGACCATCTGCGTGTTCGGGCGCTGGGGTTCGATCAGGAGGGCCAGGCGAAGGACACCCAGTTCGTGGACGCCTCGACCCCGACGGTGTTCCACCTGGTCGAAGAGCACGCACCACACACGGCCCCTGCGGTCGGCCGGCTCCGGCAGCTCGGGGAGATGTTCGGCTGGCGCCTGGAGCGAGCGGTCAAGCGTGCGTGGACTACGTACGTCACCGACGCCAAGGCGAAACCGGATACCTGGGTCGCCGAAGCGGCAGCACGGTACTGGCCGCGGGCCGAGGCGGAGTTCTGGCGAAGGTTCCGCGAGCTGAGCCGGGCCGACGCCGTACCCGACGGCGGCCTCGACGCGGCCGCTGCGCGCAAGGCTTTCCTACGGGTGGCGGAGGAAGCGTACGAGGCGGTCACCGCGACCGTGATCCGCACACAGCGGGGCGCCAAGGCGGTTTCCGACGCCCGGATCGAACTGTACGGCGGCGCCCGAAAGAAGAAGTAGACCGACTGAGCACTTGCGCCGACGCGGCATGACACAGCGCGGCACAACCAGGATGTGGGGAGAGATGGGATGACGACCACGACACCACAGGAGACCGGCAGCAGCCCAGGCCAGCCGGAGCCGACGGTGCGCCGGCAGCGGTCGGCGCAGCCCGTACGGCGCGAGCAGGCGTTCGTCGTCTGGGTGGAGGCCCTGTGTGCCAAGGACGCGGGCGCGCGGACGGCACTACGCAGTGGTCTGCGCAAGGACCTGGACGCCGTGCAGCGGATGCACCGGTTCGTGGCTCCCTGGCTGCCACAGGACCGCACCTCGGAGGATGTACAGCGGGCGTACTACGCGGTCGCCGCGATGATCGCTGCCCAGCCGCGGGCTTCCATCGCGCCCGCGCGAGCCGAACCCGACGGCGAGGGACACGTCCCAGCAGAGGCGCCGGACCAGTACGCCCTCAGCGCGCCCGCGAAGGAGGGGGAGCCGGACACTGTGGCGCGGCTGTCCGGCACGAGCCTGGGTGCGGCGTTCGCCATCGCCGTCGGCAGTGGCCGGGACAGCCAGATGCGGGAGGGCACGGCTGAGGCCCGCCTGAACCTGCTGACCCGGCAGAGTCTGCCCGGCTTGCACCGCCACCTGCCCGCGTCGATCGCGTACCTGCAGGCGCTTGACGTGCCGGTCGACTTCGCGCAGATGCTGTCCGACCTCGCCCACTGGCGCCGCCACTCAGGACGCATCGCACGCCGGTGGCTGCAGGACTACTACCGCAAGCGGGCCCAGGCAGACCGGGACAACGCCGACCGGCTCGACGAGGAAGAAACCCTCGAACCCACCACCAACTAGCACCGCGAGCAGCCCATGCAGGCCGCACCGTTCCACCACGCCCTCAGAGAAAAGAGATCACCCATGCTTGCAGCAGCCGCTCGGTTCATCGACATCCACGTCCTGCAGTCCGTGCCATTCGCCAATCTCAACCGCGACGACACCAACGCCGTCAAAACCGTCCAGTACGGCAACATGCTGCGCACCCGCGTAAGCAGCCAGTCCTGGAAGCGAGCGGTACGCGCGGCCTTCGAGGAGCACATCGGTGATGCCGCCCTGCGTACGCGGCGGATCGGCGAGCGGGTCACGCGCTCCCTGGCGGACCGGGGCTGGCCCACCGACCTCGCCGAGCGCGCCGGCGGCCACGTCGCCGCCGCGTCCAGCATCAAATTCGAGCTCGCCAAGGACCCCAAGGACGCCAAGCAGCTCGTCCCGAACCGCGTCCTGACCAACGCAATGGTCTATGTGCCCGAGTCCGCCGTCGCCGAGCTCGCCGACATCGCCGAAGAGCACCGCCACACGCTGGAGATCGCGAAGGACATCAAGAAGCACACCGACAAGAGCGTTCTGCCCAAGGACCGCGTCGAGACGGTCCTGCGATCCCGCAACGGTGTGATCAACCTCTTCGGCCGCATGCTCGCCGAGGTCGACGACGCCGGCGTCGACGGCGCCGTCCAGGTAGCCCACGCCCTGACCACCCACGCCACCGACGTCGAACTCGACTACTTCTCCGCCGTCGACGACGTCACCGCCGCCTGGGGCGACTCCACCGGCAGCGGCCACATGGGACACGCCGAGTTCACCGCCGGAACCTTCTACCGCTACGCCACCCTTGACCTGCGCGACCTTGCCGCCAACCTGGAGGGCAGCACCTCCGAGCTCCGCGAACTCGCCCACGCCTTCCTCCACGCCTTCATCATGTCGCTGCCACAAGCCAAGAAGAACTCCACCGCCCCCCACACCATCCCCGACCTCGTCCACATCTCCGTACGCTCCGACCGGCCCCTGTCCTACGCCGCCGCCTTCGAACGCCCCGTCACCGCGGCCCGCGAAGGCGGATACGCCGTACCCTCCCGCGACGCCCTCGCTGCCTACGCCCGCGCCGCCAACACCATGCTCGGCACCCGCCACATCCTCACCGCAGGCTGGACCAGCCTGGAAACCAAGACCCTCGACGGTCTGGGCACCCGCCATGACGCCTACGACGACCTGCTCACCGCCGCCCTCGACGCCGCCCTGGCGCACCAGAGCGGAACCACCGCATGACCAGCATGCACCCCCCCGCGCCCGAACCCGGCCTGCTGCTGCGCCTCACCGGCCCCCTGCAGTCCTGGGGCCGTCACAGTCACTTCAACGAACGCGACACCGCCCCCTTCCCCAGCCGCTCCGGCATCATCGGACTGCTCGCCGCCGCCCTCGGGCGCAACCGGCACGCGCCGATCGACGACCTGACCACCCTGTCTGTAACCGTGCGCATCGACCGGCCCGGCGTACCGCTGCGCGACCTGCACACCGTCGGCGGCGGCCTGCCCGCACGCGCCACCGTCACCACCGCCGAGGGCAAGAAACGCAGCGGCGACACCACCACCCTGCTCACCCACCGCACTTACCTCGCAGACGCCGCCTTCTCCATCGCCCTCACCACCACCGACACCACCCCGCACCACCTGGATCACTTGGCCGAAGCCCTGCTCCACCCCCGCTGGCCCCTCTATCTAGGCCGGCGCTCCTGCCCCCCCGAAGGCCCACTCCTGCTCGGCGCGAGCGACGATGCACTGCACCACCTCATCCACCTGCCCATCGCCGCCCCACCGCCCCGCCCCGACCACGACCCGGGAATCACCTTCACCTCCGACCGCCCCCTCAACCGGCTCCCCGTACCCACCACCCTGCACACCGCGGACGCCACCGACGGCGATACCCCGGGCGGCGAGCTCAACGACCAGCCCACCACCTTCCACCCCCGCCGGCGCACCTACCGCTCAAGGCCCACCTACCAGCGCACCCTCCACCTACCCGCCACCCAGTACACCGGCCTGGGAACACCGCACCTTCAAACCCTCGACTCCTATACCACCGCGCACCTGAACCGCCCTGAAAGGAGCGCGAGTTGACCGTCTACCTCACCCGCATCGTCCCCGACCTCCGCTCCAGCGATGCGCGCCGGGACGCCCGCAGCTCCGTCGACACCCACCGCCGCCTGATGTCGCTCTTCCCCGACCACACCGGACACGACCCCCGAGCCCACTTCGGCGTCCTGCACCGTACCGACGACACCCCAACCGGGCCTCACCTCTTGGTCCAGAGCACCCACCAGCCAGACCTCACCCGCCTTCCGGTCACCTACGGCACCGCGCTCACCCGCCGACTCGACGCTCTCCTCGACGCCCTCCGCCCCGGCCTGACCATCCGCTACCGCTGCGTCGCCAGCCCCGTACGCAAACCCGGCGCCACAACCCGCGCCGCCTACAAACTGCCCCCCGTCGTCGCGCTCACCGGCACCGCCGCCGACGAGTGGTGGCTACGCCAGGCCGACAACGCCGGCCTGAAAGTCCTCAGCCTCCACTCAACGCCGCTCGACGCCGCCCGCGGCGCCCGCACTCACCACAACAAGAAAGAGAAGCAGCACATCCACCACACCCGCACCCGCTTCGACGGCACCGCATCGATCATCGACCCCAGCCTCCTCCGCACAAAGATCACCGAAGGAATCGGCCGCGGAAAGGCCTACGGCTGCGGACTATTCACCATCGCCCCGACCCGAACAGCCCAGCCATGACACCACCACAACCACCGCGCGCCCGCACACCAGCCGACGCCCGCCGCAAACTGGCCGCTCCCACCGTCGCCATGCTCCCCCGCATCGCCGACTCCCTTTCCTTCCTCTACCTCGACATCGTCCGCGTACAGCAGGACGACACCGGAGTCTGCGCGGAGATCACCACCGAACGCCGCGGCACCGAGACCGTCTACCTGCCGACCGCCGCCCTCAGCTGCGTCCTCCTCGGACCCGGCACCTCCATCACCGCGCGGGCCATGGCCGCCTTCGCCCGCCACGGCACCACCGTCGTCATCACAGGCTCCGGCGGCGTCCGCTGCTACGCCGCCACCGTCCCCGACTCCCTCAACACCACCTGGCTCGAACGCCAAGTCCGCCTCTGGGCCGACGACCACCAACGTCTCGCCGTCGCGACCGCGATGTACGAGACACGCTTCGGCATGGGCACCGTCCCGGCCGGCACCAGTCTCGACAAACTCCGTGGCATGGAAGGCCAACGCGTCAAGGCCCACTACCGGCTCCTCGCACAGCAACACAAAATCGGCCGGTTCCGCCCCTCCTACGACCCCGCCGCCTGGGACACCCAGGATCCCGTCAACCTCGCCCTGTCCTCCGCCAACACCTGCCTTTACGGCATCGTCCATGCCGCAATCACCGCTCTGGGCTGCTCACCAGCCCTGGGATACGTCCACAGCGGCAACCAACAAGCCTTCATCTACGACATCGCCGACCTCTACAAAGCTGAGCTGACCATTCCCCTGGCCTTCTCCCTGCACGCATCCCCTAACCCGGAAGCCGACGCCCGCCGCTCCTTCCGAGAAGGCCTACGCCTGTTCAAGCTCCTGCCCCGCATCGTCACCGACATCCAGAACCTCCTGGCCCCCGACCAAAAGCACGAGCCCTCTGACCCTGAAGAACAACTCGTCAACCTCTGGGACCCCGTCAGCGGATCAATCGCCGGTGGCACCAACCACGGACCCAACACATGACCACAAAGGGCAACACGCCGTGGCCTCCATGACCGTCATCTCGCTCACCGCAGTACCCGACCACCTACGCGGAGCCCTCACCCGCTGGCTGCTGGAAGTCACTCCCGAGCTCTACGTCGGCACCGTCTCCGCACGCGTCCGCGACGAACTCTGGGCATCTATCACGGAAACGATCGAGGATGGCATGGCCGTCCTCGCCTATCCCAGTGACAACGAGCAAGGCTTCACACTACGCACCGCAGGGACCCGCCGCCGAGAGACCGTGGACTTCGACGGCCTCACACTGATCAGCTTCCACCCAGGCAAAGAAACAGCAAAGCCTGCATAACGCTCCAGGTCAGGAAGTGTGCTCTCCGCGCGAGCGGAGGTGATCCGGGCATGGCCCGGGACACCCTGCCGGTGCTGCGGTGCTCTCCGCGCGAGCGGAGGTGATCCGGACAAGAAGTACGGCAACAACGAGAAGAAGGCGTGCTCTCCGCGCGAGCGGAGGTGATCCGCGGCGCAGCTCACGCTGTGGGCGGCGATCCTCGTGCTCTCCGCGCGAGCGGAGGTGATCCGTCCGCGGGGCCGTGCTGACGGACGTCGCCGTGGTGCTCTCCGCGCGAGCGGAGGTGATCCGCCAACCGGCAGGCCGCCTCCCAGGTCCGCGCCGTGCTCTCCGCGCGAGCGTAGGTGATCCGACCAGTTGTCAGCGGCTGTCGATACGCTCCTGGTGCTCTCCCACGCGAGCGGAGGTGATCCGATCTCGGCGACGGGCCCGTCCATCCCGGGGATGTGCTCTCCGCGAGAGCAGAGGTGATCCGGCGTGGGGCGAGGAACAGACCGCCCTCGTCCTGTGCTCTCCGCGCGAGCGGAGGTGATCCGGTCATCGGTACACCTGCCAAGGATGGCGGGGGGTGCTCTCCGCGAGAGCGGAGGTGATCCGGAGTTCGGGTGGGGGTTACCAGCGGCAGTGCTCTCCGCGTGAGCTGAGGCGAACCGGCGCACTGAGCCACGCTCGGCGATCCCCCGGCCGACGTGCGTTGACGGTGTTTAGTTGACTAGAGGATGTTGATTTCGCCGCTGGTCCACGGTTGGTTGGGAAATGGTTCAAGTCCCCCCTCGGACACCACTGAAATGCTGGTCGGGAGCGATCTCGGCCAGCATTTCGCGTTGTGCGGGCCGGCAGGTCATGCCGCAGCCCGAGCGCGCGCCAGAGGCGCTCCTTCTTGTCCTTCGTCAGCGCTGCGAAGCATGCCCGCCACGTCGAGTACGTCCGGCTCCCTGCTCGGGCGCCCAGGGCCGGGCGTCGGGGCGCCGGGCGGCAGCGGCGGCGCGACGTGCTTCGGTCTCGTTGATCCACCGGGCGACGCTGCGGAGTCGGTGGCTCCGCTCGATGATCATCGGCTTCCGGTCGGGGGCGAACTGCAGGGAGATCCACTGTCGAGTCGGGGCGTGACGTCGATCTCACGAAAGAAGACGCTGCGGGGGTGGTTCACCTTGTTGAACGCTGGGAGTCGGCTGAGGTCGGCCTGCCGGTCGGGGTAACCGGCCGAAGCGCAGGGCATCGGCAGTGGCCGGCCGTTGTCGCCGACGGCGTGGACGTTCCGGTGCGAGACCGGCCGCATGGTGCCATCCACCACGATCCACCGTCCCTGGTGGCCGCCAGCCCGCTCGCGGCGGGCCGCAGGGCGGACCGCGAACCCGGCCGTCCACACCGTTGCGTCGGACGCCACGACGGTGTCGTCGGCGCACCGCACCCGCGCCGCTTCGCTACGAGCGGGAGCCGCCGGGCCGCTCTCGTCCCCTCCCGGAGCGTGGCCCGCTACAGCGCCCGGTGGTACGAGGACCTGCCGCGCTGCATGAAGCCTGGAGCCCGAGGAGATGGTCGCCCTCCTCGGGCAGCGCCACTCCTCGACCGCGCGGCCGGACGCGTCGAGGTGCTGCGCGGCCTCGGGCGGTGGCTCGGTCCGGCGCTCGGCAGGGCGCCGCACGGGCGGTGAGGGCGGGCCGCCGACCGGTGGCCGGGGCGGGTGAACGGCGGGAAAACCGCCGCTTCATCGGCCGTAAGGCGAGCAAATTGTGTCGTGATCATGACTGAAAAGCGCGGTTGTCCGGAAGGGCTGCGATCAGCCGGCCGGACCAACCGCTCGCCGCGCCCCTCCCGCGGGCCCCCGGGACCGCCTCTCGGCCCCTGCGCGCCGGGCGTGCGCGCCCCGTGGCTCAGGGGCGGACCCACGCGCCGTCGCCATTCACCGTGCTCAGGAGCGTGCGCCCGGCGTGCGCCCGGTGCGGGGTTCCGTCCGGGCCGGCCGCCGTGGAGGGCGGCCGGAGGAGGAAGCCCGCGAGGCATCGCCCGGCCCGCTGCGCGGCGATGTGGTCGGCCGTCCGAACTCAAGCTCCAGAACAAGCCATTCCGCTGCGCTCTACCATCGTTGACGCGTTTCATGCGAACTGTTAGAACGAACGGCGGAAATTGCGCGCTGCTCCGGCAGTCCGCATTACGGGGGTGGGGGCACTTCTTGAGGACACTCGCACGGGGGATTCCGGACTCGAGGGCCGGAAACGAGCACGCCTGACAGGTCATACATAAAAACACCGGGGTCGCCGACGCATGCCCGCGTGCATGCGCGGCACATCACGCCCTGGCGTCTCTCCCATTCGCACACCCACGGCGGTGTTGGCGCATTTCATGCCACCCGCTGACTTCGCTTGCCTATCTCGGCCTACTGAACGGTGTGGAACGTGAAAGCATATCTGGCCATCCTGCGCATCGGTGACTACCGGTTGCTCTGGTCGGCTCTGGTCCTCAACCTGCTCGGCGACGGAGCCACTTACGCCGCTCTCGCCTGGATCACTGTGGAGGAGGCCGGCGCCGCCGGACTGGGAATCCTGGGAGTCTGTCTCACGCTCCCGGTGATCGCCGGAGGGGCCGTCGTCGGCCCGCTTCTCGACCGGTTCTCCCGGCGCAAGCTCTTCATCTACGACTCGGTCTTCCGGGGCCTGGTCGTCGCGCTGATCCCGCTCCTCGCCTTCGCGGACTCCCTTCACGTCTGGCACCTGTACGTCGTGGCGCTGGTGTACGGCTTCCTGAAGATCATCCCGCTGGCCGGCACGCCCGCCGTGCTGCCCGAACTGGTGCCCGCCGAGAAGCTCCAGGCGGCCTCCGGCCTGGAAGCCACCGCCATGGGCGCGGCCAACGTCCTCGGCCCGGCCATCGGCGCGGGTCTCATCACCCTCTTCGGCGCACCCAACGTCCTGCTTCTGGACGCCGCGACCTACCTGCTCTTCGCCTTCCTGATCAGCCGGATCAAGGACCCGATGGGCCGCCCCGAGCCCGCGGGGACCACCGGCGACGCACCGCAGCGGCCCGGCTGGGCACCCGTCTTCCGGCTCATCGTCCGCGACCGGTTCCTGCTCGTGCTCACGCTCTCGTTCGGCGCCTTCAACGTCTCCGCCGGCGCCCTGGTGGTCGCGCTGCCGTGGCTGGCGAAGTTCGAGTTCGGCAGCGGGCCCGGGGTGCTCGGCCTCATGCTGGCCGTGATGGCGGCGGGCGAACTCATCGGCTCGCTGGTCTCCGGCGCCGTACAGACCTCCGAGAAGCAGATGCTCCGCATCGGTGTCTTCCAACTGCTCTCCGGCGCCGTCCTGTTCTTCCTCATCCCGACCGCGCTCCCCTGGATCCTGCTCGGACTGGCGCTCAACGGCATCCTGTCGGCGCCCATGACCGTCCTCGGCGGCGTGGTGCGGATGACCCGGGTGCCCAACGAGATGCGTGGCCGCGCCATGACGCTGATGCGCACGGTGATGGCGGGCGCCCTGCCCGCCGGTTCCGCGCTCGGCGGCTTCCTACTCACCGACAGCCACTACCAGGGGCTGATCATCGCCGTCGCCGCGCTCGCCGCCGCGCCCGGCATCCTGACGGTCGTCCTCTTCCGCCGTACCCCGTTCAGATTGGGGGTGACCGCGGCCGATGACCAGCAGACCAAGAGCGACACCGTCCCTTCCGGCTCCTGACACCGGCGAACCCGTCCTGCTCGTCACCGACCACCCGCGCGGCCTCGACAGCGGCACGGCGCACTTCCGCACCCTCACCCTCGACTTGCCGGCCCTGCCGCGCCACGGCGCCGACGCGGAGGAGGGCACCCTGCTCCTCGCCGCCTACGCCGTGCTGCTGCACCGGTACACCGGCCGCCGCCGGCTCCTCGTCGACACCGACCACGGGGCCCTGACGCTCACCGTGGACCCGGCCGGAACGGTCGCCGCCCTGCTGGCCGGGTGCGCCACGCCGCGGCCCGCCGGGCCCCCGGCCGGCACCGCCGTGCGGTACGCGGACCGCACGGCCCCCGGTGCCCCGACGACCGCGACGGCGACGGAGGCGGCGGCGCCCGGCGAGGCGGCCGAGCTGCTCCTGACCCGCGAGGGGGACCGGGCCCGCCTCGCGTACCGCTCCTCCCTGTTCGAACCGGCCACGATGGAACGTTTCGGCGAACACCTGCTGCGCGTACGGGAGTTCCTCGCCCGCCGGCCCGACGCGACCGTCGGCGAGGCGGACCTCCTCGCGGAGGGCGAACAGGAGCTGATCCTCGGCTCCCTCAACGACACGGCCACCGACTGGCCGGACACGGCCACGGTCCACGGGCTCTTCGCCGAGCAGGCCCGGCGCACCCCGGAGGCGACCGCCGTCACCTGGGCCGGCGGGCGGATGGACTACCGCGAGCTCGACGGACGGTCGGCCGACCTGGCCGCCGCGCTGCGCACCTGCGGGGTTCGCACCGGCGACCGGGTGGGGCTCCGCGCGGCGCACGGCCCGGAACTGGTCGTCGCGGCGCTGGGCATCCTCCGCACCGGAGCCGCCTATGTCGCGCTGGAACCCGGCCACCCGGCCGAGCGCACCGCCTGGCTGCTGGCCGACTCCTCGGCGCGGGTGCTGGTCACCGGCCCCGGCCTCCCGGCCGAGCCGCCCTTCGACGGCACGGTCCTGACCGTGGACGCCCAGAACCACCGGAACGACGCCGCCACCGCCGCGCCTCCCGCCACCGCCGAGCCCCCCGCCACCGCCGAGTCCGTGTCCGCCGGCGACCTGGCGTACATCTGCTACACCTCCGGCACCACGGGTACGCCGAAAGGCGTCCAGGTCACGCACCGCAATGTGGTCCGGCTGGTGAAGGGGACGCACTACGTACCGTTCGGGCCGGACACCAGAATGCTGCCCACCGGTTCGGTCGCTTTCGACGCGAGCACCTTCGAGATATGGGGCCCGCTGCTGAATGGCGGAAGTCTCCACATGGCCGACCGCGACGTCATTCTCAACGCCCTCGAATTGGGCCGGGAACTGAGCACACGGCGGATCACCACCATGTGGCTGACCTCCCCGCTCTTCAACCAACTGGTGGAGCAGGACGCGAAAGCGTTCCGCCCCCTGAGGGAACTCGTCGTCGGCGGCGACGCGCTTTCCTCCCCGCACGTGGCGAAAGCCCTCGACGCCTGCCCGGAATTGACGGTGGTCAATGGGTACGGGCCGACGGAGAACACCACGTTCTCCCTCACCCACCGCGTCACCCGTGACGATCTGGACGGCCGCCGCATTCCCATCGGCCGGCCGATCGCCAACTCCACCGCGTACGTCCTCGACGAGGCGGGGCGCCTGTGCCCCGTCGGCGTGCCGGGCGAACTGTGCCTGGGCGGGGCGGGCGTCACCCTCGGCTACCTGGGCCGGCCGGACCTCACCGCCGAGCGGTTCACCGAGGACCCCTTCGTCCCCGGCGGCCGGATGTACCGCAGCGGCGACCTGGCGCGGCTGCGGCCCGACGGTGTGATCGACTTCCTCGGGCGCCGCGACCACCAGGTCAAGATCCGCGGGTTCCGCATCGAACCCGCCGAGGTCGAGAAGGCGATGCTCGGCCACCCCCGGGTCGCCGAGGCCGTCGTGACGGCACGGCCCATGCCGGGCCGCGGCGACCTGCGGCTGTGCGGCTACTACGCGGGCCCCCGGCCGCCCGCGCCGGAGGAACTGCGCGACCACCTCGCCCGCAGGTTGCCCGGCCACATGGTCCCCACCCACCTGGTGCCCCTGGAGCGGCTGCCGCTCGCCCACACCGGCAAGGTGGACCGGGACCGGCTCCCCGGCCCGGACGGCTCGCCCCTGCTCGCCGCGACCCCGTACACCGCGCCGGCCGACGACATCGAGCGCACGCTCGTCGAACTGGCCGAGGCGGCACTCGGCCTGACCGGTATCGGCACCGGCCACGACCTGCGCGACCTGGGCGCCGACTCGCTCACCGCGACCCTGATCGCCGCCGGGGCGCAGGAGCGGCTGGGCCGCCACTGCCCGGCGGGCGCGGTGCTGAGCAGCGGTACGCCCGCCCGCCTCGCCGCCCTGCTGCGGGACGCCACCGCCACCGCCGCGGCGCGCATCCCGGCCGCTCCCGACGCCGGCACCTACCCGGTGACCCCGCAGCAGCGGCAGGTCTACCTGGAGCAGATCAAGGACGAGCGGGCCGTGCACTACAACGTGCCCGTCACCCTCGACCTGCCCGCCGGAACCGACCCGGCGCGCCTCGGCGACGCCCTGCGGCGGCTCCCGGAGTACCACGAGGCGCTGCGCACCCGCTTCACCATCGAGGGCGGCGAGGTCCGCCAGTGCGTCGACGCCCACGCCGAGCCCTCGGTACGGGTCGTCGACGACCCGCGCGACGCCACCCCGCCCGGCGCGTTCGTCCGCCCCTTCGACCTGGCGCGGGCACCACTGTGGCGCGCCGAGGTGCACCGCGCGGGCGAAGGCGTCCGGCTGCGGCTGGACCTCCACCACATCATCGTGGACGGCTTCTCCCTGACCCCGCTCCTGGAGGACCTGGCGCTGTTGTACGCGGGCGGCGAACCCACCCCGCCCTCCCGCACGTACCGGGACTACGCGGTATGGCTCCGCGGGCGCGACGCCACCGCGGCCCGCGAGGCCCAGGCCCCGCACTGGGAGAAGGTGTTCGCCCAACCGGTCGACCCGGCGGACCTGCCCACCGACCACCCCCGCCCGGCGCTGCGCGCCCTCGACGGCGACGTCCTCGCCTTCGACCTCGGCCGCGAACGGACCGACCGGATCCGCGCCGTGGCACGCGCGCACGACGTCACACCGTTCGCGGTGCTGGCGTCGGCGTACGCCCTGCTGCTGTCCGGGCTCAAGCGCACGGCCGACATCACGATCGGCACCCCGGTGTCCGGCCGCACCGTCCCCGGGCTGCACCGCACCGTGGGCATGTTCGCCAACACCGTCGTCCTGCGCCTCGACGCCGACCCCGCCCTGCCGTACGACGCCTTCCTGCGGCGTACCGGCGAGGCCGCTCAGGAGGCCTCCGCACACCAGGACTTCCCGTTCGAGGAGGTCGTGGCCCGGACCGGCCCCGCGCGGGACTACAGCCGCACCCCGCTGTTCGACGCGCTCCTCGCCCTGCACAGCGCGCGCTACCTCTCCGTCGACTTCCAGGGCACCCGCGTACCGCTGCGCCTGGAGCAGACCGGGCAGGCCGTCTTCGACCTCAACATGCAGATCCACGAGGCCCCCGGCGGCCTGAGCGTCGCCTGGCAGTACGCCGCGGGACTGCTGCGCCGCGACACGGTCGAGTCCTGGCGCGACACCTTCACCTCGGTGCTCGACACGGCGACCACCGACCCGACCACCTCCCTGGGCGCCCTCCTGCCCGCCCCCTCCGGCTTCGACCTCGACTTCGATCTCTGACTGCTCACGGCACCACGCGCACAACACAGCCCGTCACGCACTCACTCGCAGCTCGATCCAGGAGACACCTATGCCGTCGCACCACCCCGAGGCAGCACCCTCCGCGCAGGCCGCCCACTGGCGATCCCAGCTGGCCGCGCTCACGGAGACCTCCGGCTTCCTGTCCGACTTCCGCCCGGCGGCGGACCGGGAGCGGGTGCCCACCGCCACCCACGCGGTACGCCTCGGACCCGAACTGACCGCCCGCCTCGACCGCGTCAGCCGCGACCGGCCGGAGCAACTGCACGTCGTCCTGACCGCCGCCCTGATCGCCCTCGTCGGCCGCTGCACCGGCCAGGAGGACGTCGTCGTCGCCCAGCCGACCCGCGGCGCCGCCCCCGCCCACGCCGGCGGACCGCTCCTGCTGCGCACCGCCCCCACCGGCACCCTCCGCGAACTGCTGGCCCGGGTCGCCGCCGCCGTCCGGGACGCCGAGCGCCACCAGGACTGCGACGTCGCCGCCGTCGCCGCCGAACTGGGCCGCCTCGACGCCTTCGACACCGCCATCGAGCTCACCGGCTTCCACGACGCCGGGTACGCCACCCCCGCCGCCACCCGCTTCACCATCTCCCGCGAGGACATCTCCCGCGAGGACGACGGACTCGTCGTCACCGTCACGTACGACACCGACCGCCTCGCCGAGGACTCCGTCCACCGCATCGCCGGCCACTACGCCCTGCTGCTGGACCTCGCCACCTCGGAGCCCGACCGGCAGGTCACCGACCTGCGGCTGTGGACGGACGAGGACGCGGCAGTCATCGAGGCGAGCAACGCCACCGACCGGCCCTTCGACGACCAGGCCACCCTGCACGGCCTGTTCACCGCGCAGGCGGCCCGCACCCCCGAAGCGCCCGCGCTCCTCACCGACACCGGCACCGTGACGTACGGCGAACTCGACGCCCGCTCCGACCGGCTCGCGCACACCCTGCGCGGACGTGGCATCGGCCCCGGCACCGTCGTCGCCCTGGTCGCGGAGCGCTCGCCCGAGATGATGACGGGCCTGCTCGCCGTGCTGAAGGCGGGCGGCGCCTACCTGCCCGTCGACCCCTCCTACCCGCAGGCCCGCATCGACTTCCTCCTCGCCGACAGCGGTGCGCGCCTGGCGCTCACCCAGGCCCGGTTCACCGCGCTCCTCGGCGACACCCCGGCGCTCGACCTGGAGGACCCCGCCGCGTACGCCGGCACCGACGGGCCGGCCGAGCCGGCGGGCGACGCCGGCGACGTCGCGTACGTCATCTACACCTCCGGCTCGACCGGCCGCCCCAAGGGCGTGCAGGTGGAGCACCGCAGCGCCGTCAACCGGCTCGCCTGGATGCAGAACGCCTACCCCCTCGGGGCCGGCGACGTCATCCTCCAGAAGACCTCCGTCTCCTTCGACGTCTCCGTCTGGGAGCTGTTCTGGTGGTCCCTCGCCGGTGCCGCCCTCGCCCTGCCCGCGCCCGGCGCCGAGAAGGACCCCGCCGAACTGCTCGCCGCGCTCGACCGGCACTCCGTGACGACCCTGCACTTCGTGCCGTCGATGCTCAGCATGTTCCTCGGCCACCTCGACCGGTTCGGCGACGCCTCCCGGGCCCGGAGCGTGCGGCAGGTCTTCGCCAGCGGCGAGGCCCTCACCCCCGCCCAGGCCGCGCAGTTCGCCGAACTGCTTCCCGAGGCCCGCCTGATCAACCTGTACGGCCCCACCGAGGCGACCGTCGACGTCACCCACCAGCCCGTCACCGGCCTCGACCGGGCGGACCGCCGCGCCCGGCTGCCCATCGGCCGGCCGATCGACAACATCCGGATGCACGTCCTCGACGACCAGGGTCACCCGTGCCCCGTGGGCATGCCCGGTGAACTCCACGTGGCCGGCGTCGGCCTGGCCCGTGGCTACCTGGACAGACCGGAGCTGACCGCCGAGAAGTTCACCGGCGGCGCCGCGGTCGGCGAGGAACGGCTCTACCGCACCGGCGACCGCGCCCGGTGGCTGCCCGACGGCACCCTCGACTACCTGGGGCGCGTCGACCTCCAGGTCAAGGTCCGCGGCTTCCGCGTCGAACCGGGCGAGATCGAGGAACGGCTGCGGGCCCACCCGGACGTCCGGGACGCCGCGGTGGTCGCCGTGGACGACGGTCTGACCGCCTCCCTGCGGGGCTTCGTCGTACCGGCCGGGGAAGCGCCGGCCGAGAGCGCGCTCAAGGACCACCTGCGCGAGACGCTGCCCGCCTACATGGTGCCCGGCCGCATCCTCGCCCTCGACGAACTGCCGCTCACCCCCAACGGCAAGCTGGACCGCGCGGCCCTGCGCGGCCCCGACGCGCTGCGCCCGAAGCCCGCCGGCCACGTCGCCCCGCGCACCGAGCACGAGAAGACCCTCGCGGAGATCTGGCGTGCGGTCCTCGGCCGCGACCGGATCGGCGTGAACGACAACTTCTTCGCCCTCGGCGGGAACTCGATCCACTTCGTATCGGTCCTCGCCAAGGCCCGCGAGGCGGGGCTGGAGTTCACCTTCCAGCAGCTCTTCAAGCACCAGACCATCGCCCGGCTGGCCCGCTGCATCGAGGACGCGAACGAGTCCGCGACCGCCGAGGCGGACGTCGCCGCCCGGGGCGCGTTCCGGCCCTTCGAGCTGATCGGCGACGCCGACCGGGCCCTGCTCCCGAAGGACGCCGAGGACGCGTACCCGCTCTCCATGCTCCAGGCCGGGCTGATCTTCCAGACCGAGATCACCGGCGGGCTCGGCCAGTACCACGACGTGCTGAGCTACTCGATCACCGGCACCTTCGACACCGAGGCCTTCACCGAGGCCGTACGCCTGCTCACGTCGCGCCACCCGATCCTGCGCACCACCTACCACCTCACCGGCTACAGCGAGTTCCTCCAGATCGTGCACCGGGAGGTCGACCCGCCGCTGACCGTCGCCGACCTGCGCCACCTCGACGCGGCCGGGCAGGAGGCCTGGCACCAGGAGTGGCTGGCGAAGGAGAAGGCCCGCCGCTTCGTGTGGGAGGAGGGCGGGCTGGTCACCCTGCACGTCCAGGTGCTCGGCGACGACCTGTTCCGCTACACCGTCAGCCAGCACAACTCGGCACTCGACGGCTGGTCCATCTCGCTGCTGCACACCCAGCTCTTCGAGCTGTACCACCAACTGCGCGAAGGCCGGGACACCTCCCGCCCGCCCGTCGACAACCACCTGCGCAACTTCGTCGGCCTGGAGACCGAGGCACTGCGCTCCCCGCAGTCCCGGGACTTCTGGCTGAAGGTGCTGCGGGACCCGCACCCCGCCGACGTGCCGCCCCGGCCCGGTGCCGAGCCCACCGACGACTTCCGCGTCGTCCTGCGGGACGTGCCCCTGCCGAGCGGGCTCACCCAGCGGATCGAGGCGACCGCCGACGCCCTGTCGGTGCCCTTCAAGGACGTGCTGCTCGCCGCCCACATGAAGGTCCTCGCCCTGGTGTCCGGACAGGACACGGTGATGACCGGCTACGAGCACAGCGGCCGGCCCGAGCTGCCGGGCGCGGAGACCACCCTCGGCCTGCACCTCAACACCGTGCCCTTCCAGGTCGACCTCGCCGGCGGGAGCTGGGCCGACCTGATCCGCCGCGTGTACCGCGCCGAGGTCGACCTGCTGCCGCACCGGCGCTACCCCATGGCCCGGATGAAGCAGGACCTCGCCACCCAGCGCGTCCTGTTCAGCACCACCTTCAACTTCACCCACTTCTACCTGCTGCAAAACCTCAAGCAACTGCCGGAGTTCTCCATGCTGGACATGCGGGTCGACTCCGAGACGGAGTTCCCGTTCCGCACCGAGTTCTCCCGGCACTTCTTCGACGACGAGCTCCAGCTCTGCCTGCACTTTCACACCCACCTGTACGACGAGGCGCAGATCGACCGCATCGGCGGCTACTTCGTCCGGGTACTGGAGCTGATGGCCGCGGAGCCCGACGCGCCGCACGACGCCCACGCCCTGCTCGTGGACGAGGACCTGGCCCTGCTGGGCCGCACGCCCACGTCCGCCACCCGGGCGGCGGACCCGGCCACCGCCACCGCCGGCAGCGCGTCCGAGGCCACCGTCACCCGCATCCGGGACGCCTGGGCGAACGTCCTCGGCACCCCGTCCTCCGCCATCGCCCGCGACGGCGACTTCTTCGCCCTCGGCGGCAACTCCCTGTCGGCGCTCCGCGTCGTGCTGGAACTGGACGGCCTGGTCACCCTCTCCGACCTCACCCGCACCTCACGCCTCGATGAACTGGCCGCCCTGGTGGACGAGCGCTCCGCGCGCGAGGAGGGCACCGGCCAGGAGGACGGCGAACTGCTCCAGCGGCTGACCAGCGCCCCCGGCGAGGCCGCCCTCGGAGCGGTGATCTGCGTCCCGTACCCCTGCGGCCACCCGGTCAACTTCAAACCGCTCGCCGAGGCCATCGAGAAGCTCACCCCCGACCTCGTCGTGTACGGCGTCGAACAGCCGGGGCACAGCCCCGAGCGCCGGGGCGAGTTCACCGACGTCACCGAGACGGCGGTGCGGATCGTCGACGAGATCGAGCAGCGCGCCGACCTGCCGCTGATCCTCTGGGGCCACTGCGGCGGCGCCGCCGTGACCGTCGAGCTGGCCCGCGTCCTGGAGGAGCGCGGCTTCGACCTCCGGCACGTCTTCATCGGGTCCAAGCTGCTGCCGCCCGTCTCCGACATGCGCGAGTCCATCGCCATGATCGACGGCTGGAGCGACGAGGAGATCATCAGGTACATGGTCGAGGAGACCGGCTACAGCGAACTGGACGGCCTCGACCACCGCTACATCTCCTTCCTCGGCGACTCGTTCCGCCACGACGTCTGCGGCGGCTACCGCTACTTCATCGGGCGCACCGAGCAGCCGTCCGGGCGGCGCATCGAAGCACCGTTCACAGTCGTCGTCGCCGACGACGACCAGGGCCTCACCCACGCCGCCGAGGCCCACCGCTCCTGGGAGCTGCTCGCCGAGGACGTGCGCTTTCGGCGACTGGCGTCCGGCGGCCACTACTTCGTACGAGGAAACCCCGCCGGCACCGGCGAACTGATCGAGCGGGCGTGGGCCACCACGACCGAGATGGAGGGCTGACACATGCCGCAGATACCCGTCCTGTGCTTCCCGTTCGCCGGCGCCGGCGCCTCGGTGTACCGCCGCTGCCAGGAGTACGGCAGCGACACCGTCCTCATCACCCCCGTCCAGCTCCCCGGCCGTGAGGAGCGCTTCGGCGAGCCGCTGCACACCGACGTCGTCGCCGCCGTCGACGACCTGCTGCCGTCCGTGCTCGACCGCGTCGCCGGCAGCCCGGCCGTCGCCCTCTTCGGTCACAGCCTCGGCGCCGTCCTGGCCTACGAGATGGCCCACCGGCTGTGCGCCCTGGGCCGGCCCGAGGTGGTGAAGCTCATCGTCAGCGGCTCACCCGGCCCCTGGACGCAGCGCCGGACCAGGGCCACCGGCCTCACCGACGAGGCGTTCCTGGCGCAGGTGCGGGAGTTCGCCGGGTACACCCACCCGGCACTGGAACACCCCGACCTGCGCGAGATGCTCCTGCCGCCGCTCCGCGCCGACGTGGAGATGCACGAGAACTACCGGGCCCCCGCCGGCAAGCCCCTGCCGGTCCCGGTCGTCTCCGTACGGGGCGACCACGACGAACTCGTCTCGCGCGACGAGGCGGGGGAGTGGGAGGCGGCCACCACGGCCGCGTACCACCACGCCGAACTGCCCGGCGGGCACATGTACGTGGTGGAGTCGCCCGACGGCCTGATGCGCCTGCTCGACGCGGAGCTGGCCGGACTGGCGGTGCGACGGTGACCGCGCCCGCCCCCACGGCACACGACGTGCCGACCGCACCGGCCGGGCGCCCGCCCGGCCGGCTCGCCGGGAGGACCGCCCTGGTCACCGGCGCCGCGCGCGGAATCGGCCGGGCGTGCGCGGTGGCGTACGCCCGGGCCGGCGCCGACCTGCTCCTCACCGACATCGGCCGCGACCTGCCCGGGGTGCCCTACCCGCTGGGCACGGCCGACCAACTGGCCCACACCGCGCTCCTCTGCCGCGAGCAGGGCGCCGGCTCCGTCGTCACCGCGCCCGCCGACGTCCGCGACACCGAGGACGTCCGCGCCGTGGTGGAGGCGGCCCTCGACCGGTTCGGCAGGATCGACGTCCTGCTCAACAACGCCGGGATCGCCGCCCCCTCGGGCAAGACCGTCCACGACATCACGCCCGACGAGTGGGACCTGATGCTCGACGTCGACGTCTCCGGCGCCTGGCGGATGATCCGGGCCGTCGGCGGCGCCATGACCCGGCAGCGCTCGGGCAGCATCGTCAACGTCGCCTCGACCGCCGGCCTCGTCGGCTACCGCCACTTCGCGGGGTACGTCACCGCCAAGCACGCGCTGGTCGGCCTCACCAAGGCCGCCGCCCTGGACCTCGCGCCGTTCGGCGTCCGGGTGAACGCCCTGTGCCCCGGCTCGGTGCGCGACGACGAGGCGGCCGAGGGCCGCATGCTCAGTGAGATCGCCCGGTCCCTCGACGTCCCCGTCGAGGAGCACGAGCAGACCTTCGTGGCCGCCCAGCCGATGAACCGGCTCATCGAGCCGGACGACGTGGCGGGAGCGGCGCTCTGGCTCGCGTCCGACGAGTCCCGGCAGGTGACCGGTTCGACGGTCACCGTGGACGGAGGGTTCACCAGCCGATGACCGACGACCACCTCCACGATCCGTCCGCCGCGGGGCGGCTGTGCCGCGCCGTCGCCCTGCGCGTCCACACCGGCGCCGACCCCGAGCGGCTGGGCCACGGCCTCGCGCTGCTCACCGGCGCCGCCGGAGCCCGCCTGTGGGTCGAGGACGTCCCCGACGGGGCGGAGTCCCCCGCCGCCGCCCGGGCGCGCGAACGCGAGCTGTCCCGCCCGGCCGACCCGGCCACGGGACCCGGCCTGCGGGCCGTCCTGCTGCGGTACGCCGACGGGGGCGCCGACCTCGTCGTCGTCGCCCACCGGGCGGTGCCGGCGGACCCGTACGAGCTGGCCCGCGCCCTGCTGGACCCGGCCGCCCGGCCCACCGCCCCGGTCACGGTGGAGCGCGAGGCCGCCGGGCGGCTCGGCGAGCAGGTGGCCCGGCTCGACCGGGCGCCCGCCCCCGACTGGGGCCTCGGCGAACCCGGCGCGGGCAGCCGCCCCTTCACCCTGCCGGTCCACGGCGACGCACCGGCGGCCGTCACCGCCGCGGCGGCGCTCGGCCTGGTCCTGGCGCGCTGCACCGGCGGCCCCGACGTCGAACTGGGCGTCGGCCCCGGGCACAGCCTCACGTTCACCGCCGACGCCACCGCCACGGTGGGGGAGTACCTGGAGCGGGTACGGCACGCCGAACCCGAGCCGTCCCGCGCCCCCGCGGCCGGCCTGTACGTCACCGAGCCCGCCGAGGTGCTCACCGGGGAGGGCCTCAAGGCCGAGGTCACCGCGGACCGGCCGTTCCTCGCCCCGCTCCACCCGCTGTCGGTGCGCGTGGCGGACGACGGCTCCACCGTCCTGTCCGGTGTGTGCCACCACCGGCGCTCCGCCTTCGGTGACGGTGCCGTCGAATGGCTCACCGGCATGCTGGTCACCGCCCACCGGGCCCTGGTCACCGCCCTGCCAAAGACGCCGCTGGCCGACATCCCGCTCTTCGACGACGACCAGCGGCACCGCCTGGCCGTCCTGGGCGGCCTGGGCCGCACCCCCGCCGCGCCCGCGGCGGCCGGTGAACGCATCGAGCAGACCGTACGGTCCTGGGCCGAACGGACCCCGGACGCGACGGCCCTCACCTACGAGGGCGTCGAACTGACCTACCGTCAGCTCGACGAGCGGGCCGAGCGGATCGCCCGCGCGCTGCGGGCGCTCGGCGTTGCACCGGCGGACCGGGTGGGCGTCTGCCTGGACCGCACGGCCGACCTCGTGGTGATCCTGCTCGGGGTGCTCAAGACGGGCGCCGCGTACGTCCCGATGGACCCCGCCTACCCGGCCGACCGGCTCGCGTACATGACCGAGGACGCCGAACTGTCCCTGGTCGTCACCGAGTCCGACGCCTTCCCCGCCGTGAAGGGCGTGCGGACCGTCCACCCCGGCTCCCTCGCCGCGGCGGACCCGGCCGGAGAGGCACCGGAGCCCGGACCACTGTCCGCCGAGGGCGCCGCCTACGTGATCTACACCTCCGGCTCCACCGGCCGCCCCAAGGGCGTCGTCGTCCCGCACCGCAACGTGGCGGCCCTCATGGACGCCACCCGCGCGGACTTCGGGCTCGGCGGCCGGGACGTGTGGACCCTCTTCCACTCCAGTGCCTTCGACTTCTCCGTCTGGGAGATCTGGGGCTGCCTGACGACCGGTGGCCGGCTCGTCGTCGTGCCCTACTGGGCGTCCCGGGACCCCGAGCGGTTCGCCCGGCTGCTGGGCGAGGAACGCGTGACCGTCCTCAGCCAGACCCCGAGCGCCTTCGCCCAGCTCATGGAGGCCGACCGGGCCGAGCCGGTGACCGACTCGCTGCGCCTGGTCGTCTTCGGCGGCGAACCGCTGGACACCCGCCCGCTGCGGTCCTGGCTGGACCGGCACCCGGCGTCGCGCTGCCGGCTGGTCAACATGTTCGGCATCACCGAGACCACCGTGCACGTCACCGCCCAGACCGTCACCCGCCGCGAGGCGCTGACCGGTTCGCGGTCCGTCGGGCACCCGCTGCCCGGCTGGCACCTCTACGTCCTCGACCCCGAGGGCCGCGAGCTGCCCCCGGGCGTCGCCGGCGAGATCCACGTCGGCGGGGCCGGAGTGGCCGGACAGTACCTGAACCGGCCCGAACTCACCGCGCAGCGCTTCGTCCCCGACCCGCACGCCCCCGGCCCCATGTACCGCAGCGGCGACCGTGGCCGGCTCCTGCCCGACGGCAGGCTGGAGCACCTGGGGCGTCTCGACAACCAGGTGAAGCTGCGCGGCTTCCGCATCGAGCTGGACGAGATCCGGGCCCGGCTGCTGGAAGCGCCCGGCGTCGCGGCGGCCGCCGTGGTGCTGCGGCAGAAGCCGGGCGACGCGGCCGGCGCGCGGCTGGACGCCTACGTGGTGCTCCGCGGAGAGGACGGGGGCGCCGCGCCCGCGGCCGGCACCGAGGATGTGCGGCGCCACGCGGCACGGTTCCTGCCCGAGCACATGGTGCCGTCGACCCTCACCGCGCTGCCCGCCCTCCCGCTCACCCCCAACGGCAAGATCGACACGGCCCGGCTGCCGGAGCCGCTCGCCGGCGGGCGGAGCACACCGGACGGGGCGGACGAGGAGGCCGGCGACCTGGAGACCCGGCTGCGCCGCGTGTGGGAGAAGGTCTTCGGCTTCCGCGTCGGGCTGGACGACGACTTCTTCACCCTCGGCGGCAACTCGCTGCTCGCCGTACGGCTGCTGGCCGCGCTCCGCGAGGCCGCGATGCCCGTCTTCCCCCTGCCGCAGCTCTACCTGCACCGCACGGTACGGACTCTGGCGGCCCACCTGTCCGGGGCGGAGGCACGCGCATGAGAAGAACACTCGCCCTCGTCGGCGCCGGCTCGCAGATCTACCGCGAGTACCTGCTGCGCTCGGTGGCCGGGGAGTACGACGTCCACCTGCTCGCCGACCGCGCGCCCACCTGGGAGGCGCCGTACCTCGCCGGGCACACCGTCCTGGACACCGCCGACCCGGCCGCGCTGGCCGCCGCCGCCCGCGGCCTGGCCTGCGCCGGGGTCATCACCTGGGACGACACCCGGGTCGTGCAGACCGCCGAACTGGCCCGGCTGCTGGGCCTGCCCGGCAGCCCGCCGGAGGCCGTGCTGCGGTGCCGCGACAAGCGGGCCACCCGCGAGGCGCTCCATGCCGCCGGGGTGCCGCAGGCCGAGTCGGTGCCCGTCACCTCGCTCCCGCAGGCCCGCGCCGCCGCCGCCCGGGTCGGCTACCCGCTGGTCCTCAAACCCCGGGCGCTGAACGCCAGTACGGGCGTGGTGAAGGTGGAGTCCGCCCACCTGCTGGCCGGCCGGTTCCGGCTGGCCCGCGCGGCCACCGCACCCGGCGCCGTGGAAGTGGCCCCCGGGGACGTCCTGGTCGAGGAGTACCTCGACGGCCCCGAGATCAGCGTCGACGCCGCCTGGTACGAGGGCCGCGTGTCCCTGGCCTTCGTGGCCCGCAAGGACTGCGGGTACCCGCCGTACTTCGAGGAGGTCGGCCACCTCGTCGACGGCCGCGACCCGCTGATGGACGACCCGCGCGTCCGGGACGTGGTCACCGGTGCGCACCGGGCCGTCGGCTTCACCACCGGCTGGACCCACACCGAACTGCGGCTCACCGCCGCAGGCCCCAAGGTCGTGGAGATCAACGCCCGGATCGGCGGCGACCGCATCCCGGACATCGGCCGGCTCGCCCTCGGTGTCGACGCAGCGCTGGTCGCCGCCCGCGTGGCCTGCGGCGACGAGCCCGACATCCGCCCCGACCGGCACCGCGTGGCCGCCGTCCGCTTCCACTACCCGGAGGCGGACTGCATCGCCCGCCACGTGTCCATCGACCACGCGGCGCTTCCCGCCGGGGTGGACTCCGCCCTCGCGGTCGCCCTCCCCGGCCAGGAGCTGCGGCTCCCGCCGCACGGCCACGTCGCCGGCCGCTACGCCCTGGTCACCGTCGTCGGCGACACCCGCGAAGGGTGCCTGGCCGACCTCGACAAGGCCGCGCCCGCGATCGGTCTGGAGGTGCTGCGCCCGCTGTGACGCGGGGCCCGGCCGCTCCTCAGCCATCCGCGGGGCCCGAGGAAGCAGTGGGACGAGAGGGCCTGGACGTACACCCGGTGGGCCGAGCGGTAGGCGAGACGACAGCCTTCCGCCCGGCCCGCCGCGGACGCCGAGACCGGCTCGGCACGCACCAGGCACGAGACGGGGTTGCGCTCACCGGGCTCGATGCGCATCGGTGCCCCCGCCGGCCTCCAGTGCTCGGGCGCGTCCACCAGCAGCGCCGGGCAGGCGAACCAGTAGCCCATGCCGGCCTGGAAGCGCGCGAAGCCGAAGTGGCTGTGCAGCGCAAAGCCACCGTTCAACGCGCTGCCCCCGGCGGCGGCGCCGGACGCCGTGCTGCCCGCCCCAGCAGTACGGCCGCGGCACACGCCGCCACCAGCCGGGACCTCACGCGCGCCGTCATCGCAGCAGCGATGGTGAGTCTCAGACACTCGACACCGCGCCCCGTACGGACGACATCGACACCCATCTGGGTCGCCTCACGCGCACGATCGCCGCGACGCCTCCGACACGGCTCGACGGGTCCGCTGTCATAGCCGCCCTCCCGGGAGGCCGCGAACGGTTCGACGAAGCCGTCATGCTCGCCGCTACCCGCCGCCGCATCTTGCCGATGACGATTCGGGGGCGTCTGGGGTCTCTCTCGGGGCTGCTCTGTGCGGTTACAGGCAGGGCCTGCCGGGTGGCAGAGCCCTCCGAGCGGACGCAAGATCGTTCCTGGTGCACATACGGTTCACGATCTGCCTTCGCCCGACACGCGGGGGTCAGCATTTTGGAGAGCGTCATGGTTTCCATCCCCCGTGTGTCCGGTACCGGTGGCCTTGAGCGCCGTCTGCGGGAGTGCGTCGTATCGGGCAGACCGGTGGACGCGGGGCAGGGCCGGGTGAAGGCGGACCTGGTCCGGGAACTCGTCCTGGGAAAGGGACTCGAGGGCCCGCCCTACCGGCTTCGGCTCGCACGGGCGCAGATCGTCGGCGACCTCGATCTCCGTTCCGCACAGATGCTCTGCCCACTGGAACTCACGGAGTGTGAGCTCGAGCAGGTCGACCTCAGACAGGCCGAGGTGCCGGCCATTTACCTGAGAAGGTGTGAGCTCGGCAACCTGGAGGCGACACAGCTCCGCGTCAAACACAGCTTGAGCCTGTACGACTCGACCGTCCGAGGCCGGGTGAACCTCGTGGGCGCGCGCATCGACGGGACACTCGACCTGGATGCCACGTCGATCACCAAGTCCAACCATCAGGCGCTGGTCGCGGACGGCATCGAGGTGGGCGAGGACTTCAAATGTGGTAACGGATTCCGTGCCCAGGGCGAGTCGACCGTGGTGGGCGGGCTGATCAAGGGCCAGTTCAAAGCGCGAGGTGGTCAGTTCATCAACCCCGGCAGGCTGGCTCTGGACGCGTCCAGTCTGCGCGTTACGGATCACATGACCTTCGGACAGGGTTTCCGCGCCGAGGGCGAGGTCTGCCTCGACGGCAGCCACATCATGGGGCGGTTCGACTGTGACGGCGCGAAATTCCTGGCCCCCATGGACTACGCGCTCTCCGGGGAGACCATGAAGGTGGAACAGGGCGTCTACTTCCGCCACGAGTTCCTCTCGGAAGGCACGGTGAACCTCACCGGTGCCGACATCAGCGGCTCCCTGGACTGCACCGGCGGCCATTTCGTCTACCAAGGGAAAACGGCCCTCGATCTGGTCCGTGCCACCATCCGACAGAACGCGGTGTTCCGGGACGGGTTCCTCGCCGATGGCCAGGTCCTGCTCCACGGAGCCACGGTCGGCGGAAGTCTCTGGTGCGAAGGCGGCCACTTCCGAAGCCGGACGGACGGCGCCCTCCTGGCCAACAACATCGAGGTGGGGGGTGACGTGGCCCTGAGCAGCCGGGTCTTCGGCGTCCGCAACGTCGCCAAGGGATTCGTCGCCGACGGCGAAGTCTCGTTCATTGACGCTTCCATCAACGGGGAGCTCAACTGCTCCGGCGGCCGATTCTCGAACAGCGGCGAAGGGCGCTTCGCCATCACCGCACCCGGATGCCGCATCACCCGCAGCCTGAGATTTGACGCGCAGAGCGTGGTCCACGGAGGAATCGACATCCGGCGCTGTACGGCCGGTGAACTCTCGGACGACGGGTTCGCCTGGCCCGAACGTGTACTGCTGCGCTGGTTCGTCTACGACTCGCTGTCCCACCCCACACAGCCCGACAAACGCACGGTGGACAAGCGCATCGAATGGTTGCAGCGCAACCCCGAATACGTACCCCAGATCTACCGCCATCTCGCCTCCGTGTACTCCTCCGAGGGCCGCGTCCACCACGCCGAGAGAGTGCTGATGGCCGAGGAGAGGATCCGCCGGAAGACCTGGTGGGACAAGCTGCGCGGCTGGCTCTTTTGGGTGACCGTGGGATACGGATTCAAGCCCCTGCGCATCGTGATCTGGCTCGTCGTGCTGTGGGCCGCCGGAGGGACGCTCTTCAGCTTTCTCCGCGACGACCTGGAACCCGTCAAGAAGGGCAGCACCACGGCTCCGTACCAACCGTGGCTCTACACCCTTGATCTGCTGCTTCCGGTGGTGAACCTGAGGCAGCGGGACCACGTCATCGCCCACAGCGCCGGCCTGTGGTGCTCCACCGCCTACACCGTCGCCGGATGGATCCTCGGCACCGTGCTCCTCGTCGGCATCCACAACATGCTCAGGCGATCGAAGTGACGGACGCGTGAAGCTTCCACGCGAGGCTCCTGGGGTCCGGCAGCGGACGGCCCCACCCGGATGCCGGCAAGTGCCCCTTGGCGAGGTCGCCGGCCGGTGCGACCCCTTCGGCAACCGCGGCAGGAAGGTGTGGCACCAACGGCACGCATCCGCGTTCACCGGGTGCCGGGCATGAGCTCCACCCGGACGCCGTCGCGGACGTCGATCACGTACGTCGTACCAGTGGCGGGGGTCCACCCCAGCGGCAGCAGGTAGTACCGGCCACCCCTTTCGATGAGCCGCCGCAAGCCGGTGTACCGGTAGCGGAAGCGCGCTTCCTTGCCGAGGTCTTCGACGCGTATCCCAGGGCCCGCCAGGCTGAGTCGCTCGGTGGTCAGTACGACGACGGCTGTACGGCTGACGACGTTCCGCGCCGTCAGGCGTGCTTCGGCCACTCCCAGGTCATGCGCGGCCAACGTCACTGCCCACATGATCAGGAGACCGGTCACCGACGCGGCCGCGGCCCTGCATACGGCACTGGCGGCACGGCCGTCCGGGCGGCCCGCGGAGCGCCGGTGCGCGAGGGTGACGCCGAGTGCCAGTGCGAGTGCCGCCGCCCAGCCGTAGGGGTGGGTCCACCGCCAAAGGACGAGGGCGAGAACGCCGGCGGGCATCAGCAGCAGATCGGCGCGGCGGGCCCACACACCGGCGCGGCGCAGTAGCCGGGAGACGGGCGCGGGCCATGAGAGTCCGGTCAGGAGCCCCGGGTGGAGGGCTGCGTACACCGTGACGCTGACGGCGATGACGACGGGCCTGCGCACCAGGTTCAATGCCTGGATGGCCAGTTCGGGGAAGCCGATGCCGAGGGTGAAGGCGTCGAGCCGGAAGTAGTGGTAGAAGGCCGTGAGGTAGACCGCGCCGATGTAGAACATGCCGGCGGTGACGACGGACGCCTGCGCGGCCACCGCTCCGACGAGCCCGGTCGTGGAGCGGTCGGCCGGTGCGGGGGTGTCCGTGGGACGGGACCCGGCGGGGCGACGAAGGACAGTTCGGCGGGCCACGGTGACACGGGCGCGCTGAAGGCGTTCCAGGCGGGGACCGTGGGCACCGGCGGGGGTGGAACGGGCCGTCGGGCGACCGGTCATCGGCCGCCCGTGACGTTCGGGCTCGAGGTGTCGCCGGGGCCGGGGCAGGGTGGGTTGGACGGGTCCGGTGACGGTGAGCCCGGTGAGGCTCCCGAGGGCGAGGGGGTGTGGCTGCCCGGACCGGAGGGTCCGGGCGACGCGCCGGTGCCGGGAGGACAACTGGGTGGCGGCGAGTCGGCGTCGCCACCCTCGCTCGCGCCTCCCATGTCACCGCCACCACCGTCCCCGCCGCCGGTGGGGTCGATGCCGCCAACCGGATCGGGCCGTTGCCCGCCGACAGTCGGGGGCAGCGGGACGGGAGGCACGGGGTCGCCGCCGTACGACGGGCCGCCCGTCCCTCCGCTTGCCGAGGATGCGCCGGGCCGGTCCTCCGCCCGTCCGCCAGAGCCGCTGCTGGAGCCCCCGCCGAGGGAGCCGGACGACGTCGCGCCCTGCCCCGTACCGGAGTCGTCGCTCGTGCCGGAGTGCTCATCCGGCCGGGTACCCCCGACCGCATCCGGGGCGCCGCTCGACGGCGGTGGGGCGTGCAGGGTGCCGGAGGGTCCTGGGGTGTGCTCCGACGCGCTCCTGTCCACGTGGCCACAGGCCACGAGTACCAGCAGGACTGCGAGCATCCCCGTCGGGCGCCGGACGCACCGCCCCATGGATACCACCATGCGCCATCCCCCCCATCCGGTGATGGTAGGAGTCGTACGCCTCGGGTGTCCCGGTCAAGACCGGCCATCTTCCAGCCCCACATCACCGGAACGGTCGTGCTTCGTGCGGACGGCGGCAGGAATTCATGCCGATGTGGAGTGTGCTCCCAGCCCGGCTTGTCGTTCGTGGTCCCTGGCACGGCCCGCCGACGGCGAGCGACGGGCCGACCGGCCGCCCGCCGACGACCACCTCCAAGATCTTGTTACGAGCTCTCTGGGCGCTGGTGCTGGGGCCTGACCCCTAGGAGGGCGAGTGTGGCGGTCCGCAGCCGCGTTGCCGCCTCTTTCGCTGACATGCGGTGCGCCCTGACTTCGTCGCCTGCCGCGTGGCCGAGAGCGGTGACTGCGGCCACCAGCCAGGTGGCTGGAGGGGCGGGGTCGAACTCGCCTGACGCCTGGCCCTTCTCGATCAGCCGGGTGAGTCGGGCTGCGACGGGCTCATGCCGAGCACGGTCGGCGTCGGTGGCGTCGGCGCGGGTGCTTACGAGCTGGAGGAGCACCGGGTTACGTTCGAACAGCCGCCAGCCGATGTCCTGGAGCTGCAGTAGTTGGTCCAGGGCGTGACCGCCGTTCTTTTCCGCCTCGTCCATCGCGGCCATGGCCTCGTCCGTGATCCGGTCGGCGACAGCGTCCAGCAGCGCGTCGCGGGTGCCGAAGTGGGCGTACACGGTCTGGCGGGTCACCCCGGCCGCGGCGGCGATGGTGGCCATTCCGGCGTCGGGCCGCTCGGCGAGCAGTCGGACCGCGGCGTCCAGCACCGCGGCCCTGCTGCGCTCGGCGTCGGCGCGACGGCGCGGCCGCGCCCGTGGCGAGTCGCCCGGGGTCTGGAATGCAGTCAACTCTTACACCTTGTCAGAATTGAATCGGTCGCTATATCTTACACCGTGTAAGAGATGTCTGCGCGGTGTGAACCCCGACTGGCGGGAGCATGGTGACCCCCCTGTACGCGAAACCTCCCGAGCAGTTCATCGCCGACTTCTTCACCACCTTCACCGACGCCGTGATCCGTGGATCGGACGACGTCTCCGAGCTGATGTCCAGGTACTACACCCGTGACGTCGTTCAAGTCGCCAACGGCATACGACTCGACTGGGACCGCCTCCTCGCTCACCTCCGACCGGTCCGCAAGAACCTGCGGGAGTTCTGCTTCGAGGTGCACGAGGCGGTCGCGGACGGCGGCCGGATCGCGACCCGTTTCACGATCCACGCTCAGATGCGCAAGGGGGGACCGGTGTCCACGCGAGTCCACATGTTCGCCGAGTTCACGCCTGGCGGCCTGCTGCGACGGGCTGAGCAGCTCACGATGTCCGTCACCTCCGCCGAACCGGAGACGGGGGAGTGATGCGCATGCGCATCCGGCTCGTTCAGGGCCTCGCCCTGCTGTCCACCGGCGTCCTCGCCGGCGCATTCGGCTACGGAGCCGCCAACCTCGTCCCCACGTTCCACGCCGTACCGCTGGAGATGAGGTTGTCCTTCCATGCCCAGTTGATGCAGATGAACGGCATCACCATGCAAGGTGCCATGGGCGTGTCGGCGCTCAGTGCCCTCGCGCTTGCCGTCATGACGCGCGGCGTCTCACGGTGGCTGGCCGGAGGGGCCGGCCTCCTCGCCGTCGTATCCTTCCTGGTCACCCGTCTTGGCAACGTCCCCATCAACGGCCGTATCAAGCAGTGGGCAGCCACCTCGGCACCCGCCGATCACGCCGAGATCCTGGCGCGCTGGGAGGCGTTCAACTACGCACGCACGGGCGCAGCGTTCGTTGCCTTCGCGCTGCTGATCCTTCTCTCCCTGCGCCGAAACCACTCTGTTCAGGATGGGAACGGCACCCTTGCGTGACGGGGATGTTCCCGATCGGACAGGACATGGCGAGCGGCGTCTTCGACGACCACGTACGTGCACGAGCGGCTGCATCCGGCTGCGCACCAAGGTCGCCGCCATCGCCCCCACCGGCCTGCCCAAGCACGAGCGCTACCCGCATCCCACGCCGTTCGCCCGGCGCATCGACACCCGGAGGGTCACCGCGCCGGCCGGAGCGGCACGTACCGAGCGAGCCCGTAACGTTCGGGATTCTCCGCGCCGAAGCAACCAGACTGCCGGGATGAAGAAAGGCGCTCCACAGGGAGAAGACCGCGAAGATCTCAAGGCCAAGGGGCTGAGCCAGGACACCGTCGGCCTCCTCGGTGGCACGGTGATCGGTATCTCCACCGTCGCCCCCGCCTACAGCCTCACCGCCACCCTCGGACCGACCGTCGGGGAGGCCGGGCTGCGGATGCCCGGCATCTTCCTGGCCGGATTCGTGCCGATACTGCTGGTGGCCTTCGCCTACCGCGAGCTGAACAGGGTGATGCCCGACTGCGGAACGTCCTTCGCCTGGTCGGCCAAGGCGTTCGGCCCCAGGACCGGCTGGATGTGCGGCTGGGGCCTGCTCATGGCGTCCATCGTGGTGCTCTCCAACCTGGCCGGGGTGGCCACGGAGTTCTTCTACCTCTTCCTGGGGGAGGCGACCGGCAGCCCGGATGTCACCGAACTCAACGACAACAAGGCCGTGCACATCCCGACCACCCTGGCCTTCATCGCCGCCGCCACGTGGATCAGCTACCGCGGGATCACCCTCACCGAATGGCTCCAGTCCGTACTGGTCGGCCTGCAACTGGTGGTACTCGCCCTGTTCATCGTCATGGCGATCGCCACGTCCGGCGAGGCCGTGGGCGCGCTCGACTTCTCCTGGTCCTGGCTGGACCCGTTCGGCGTCGACTCCTTCACGGCCTTCACCGCCGGCGTCACCCTGTCGATCTTCATCTACTGGGGCTGGGACACCTGCCTGACGGTCAACGAGGAGAGCACCGGCAGCGAGCGGACGCCCGGCCGAGCAGCACTGCTCTCCATCGCCGTCATCGTCTGCACGTACCTGCTCGTCGCCGTCGCCGCCCAGATGTACGCCGGCGTCGGCACCAAGGGCACCGGCCTCGGCAACCCGGACACCGCCGACAACGTCTTCGCCGCGCTCGCCGATCCGGTCATGGGCTCCGGCCTCGGGGTCCTGCTCTTCGTCGCGGTCCTGACCAGCGCGGCCGCCAGCCTCCAGACCACCTTCATCCCGGCGGCCCGCACCGCTCTGGCCATGAGTGCCTACAAGGCCCTGCCGGCGACCTTCGCCGCCGTCCATCCGCGCTACAGGACGCCCGCCCGCGCCACCGTCGCGGCGGCCGTCGTCACCGGCTCCTTCTACACGCTGATGACCCTCGTCAGCGAGAACGTCCTGCTGGACACCGTCTTCGCCCTCGGCCTCATGATCAGCTTCTACTACGGGATCACGGCATTCGCCTGCGTCTGGTTCTTCCGCCGCCAGTTCCGGCACTCATGGGGCAACCTGCTGACCAAGGGCCTCCTCCCGGGCCTCGGCGGCCTCCTGCTGACCGGCGTCTTCCTCAGAACCCTGAGGGACACCTGGGAGCCGTCCTACGGCAGCGGCAGCTCGGTCGCGGGCATCGGCAGCGTCTTCGTCATCGGCGTGGGCCTGCTGGTCCTCGGCGCCGTGATCATGCTGCTCATGCGGCGCCACAGCCCCGCGTTCTTCCGCGGCGAGGTGCTGCACCACGCGACGCCGCCCCTCGTGACGGACGACTGACCCGGCGCGGGCGCCCGACCGGGTCCATCTCCCCGGCGCGCCGGACCGCGCGTCCCCGCCGGAGCAGCAGCCGGGATCCGCCGCGCCGCGGGCGGTGCGTGAACGATCGCTTCGTGGGTCCGAAGTGTCGTTTACATGTCGTTTTGACAGGTTTAGCGTGAAAGTGCAGGGCGAAGAGGGGACGACGTTCGCCGCGTCACCATGGGAGAAGGGGTGCAGTTATGTCATGGACGATATCCGGCACGTACGTGGCCGGTTGCTCTTGCGCGGTGCTGTGCAGCTGTCCGTACGACGGCCAGCCTCGGGACACCAAGGGCGGTACGGAGTGCCTGGGCACCGCGGTGTTCCACGTGGCCGAGGGCAATCTGGACGGCGTGGACCTGTCCGGTGTGGACTTCGCGTTCTACAACCACTTCCCGTCCAACCTGTCCTCCGGCAACTGGAAGGTCGGGCTCGTCGTGGACAAGGCGGCCAGTGACGAGCAGGCCGGTGCCCTGGAGCGCATCCTGTCCGGCCGGGAAGGCGGGCCGTTCGGTCAGCTCTCGCAGTTCTACGGCGAGTACCTGGGCATGGAGCGGGCGGGCGTCTCCCTCACGGACGGGGACCGGCCCGGCTGCACGGTCGAGGGCAGGACGGAACTCTCGTACGAGCCGCTGACCGGCCCCGACGGCAGCTCTACGAAGATCAAGAACGCCATGTTCGGGTTCGCGCCCGAGTTCGAGGTGGGCAGGGCCACGGGGCGTTCCGACGCCTTCGGGCTGAGTTACGAGGCGTCGTACGGCGAGACGGCCGACTACGTCTTCAGCAGCGAGGACCTCGAAGGGGCGGCCCACGGGCGCATCTGAGCGGGCACGCGCATGAGCGTCGACGCGGCCCCGCGACTTCTGGCGACGGTGTTCTCCACGGCCTCGTTGTCGAGGTGCGTGCCGATCGCCCTCCTGGTGGGCACCTTGCTCTCGCTGGTCAACCAGGGCGCGGTGATCGCGTCAGGTGACGCGACGGCCATGACCTGGTTGCGTGTGCTGTTCAACTACCTGGTGCCCTTCTGCGTGTCCAGTGCCGGCTTCTTCAGTTGCCGACGGGCTGCCTGGCGGGCCGCCCGCTCCCGGTGAACAGCTGAGTCACATGTCGCCCATCGGCGGCATCGAGCCGTGCAGCCCCGGCAACAGCCAGTCCTGGAACGGCGCGAGCACCGCCAGGACGAGGAAGGCGACGCCCACGACCCGGGCGAGCAGCGGGCCGCGGGACCACAGCTTCTCCACGAAGATCACCACGGCCAGTCCGGCCATCGCCGCCACGTTCATCACGCCGAGCGGAACGAAGACCGCCATCAGCCCGGCGCAGCAGCCGACGCAGTAGGCGCCGTGGTGGACGCCCACCCGCAGGTCGCGGGCCGGCGGCCGGAAACCGGCGTAGTGCATCAGATGGCTCATGGGATCGCGGCAGTGCCGCAGGCACACGTACTTGAGGGGCCCGAGCTGGTACAGGCCCGCGAGCAGGAAGGCCACCGAGCCGATCCAGCGTCCGGCGGCCGGGTGGTCGTCCACCAGGCCGCCGGTGAAGGCCAGGGCGGCGTAGGCGAGCAGCCCGAAGGCCGTCCACACCACCAGATACCCGCCCACGAACTCGGCGGTGCGCAAGGTCCGCGTCCACCCGGAGGACTGCCGGCCGATACCCCGTACCCACGTGATGGCCACCGGCGCCATGGACGGCAGCATCATGGCCGCCATCATCGTCACCCACAGCACCAGGAACAGCGGCAGCGCCATCCCCATCGTGCCGGGCTCGACCCCCATGTCCCGAGCCTGTCCGACCGTCAGTACCCAGGCGGGCACCGCGATCAGGATCACCAGGAACCAGGCCGTCGCGAGCTCTCGCGCCGGCAGCAACCCTCCGCCCGCCCCCGTCGGCGCGGGGGTCCGGGCGGATGCGACGGCGGAGGTCCGGCGGTGGCGCATACGAGGTGTCCTCCTACGGGATACTTCCAGGGGAGCACGCCTCCACCCGCCACGCGACCTGACCCGGGGCTGCTCTGCGTGGACGTTTCTGCCGAGCGCACAACGGGGTGGGAAAGACAGGCCGCCCGGGGAGAGGGCCGCCCCCGACAGCCCTACTTCGGCGGCAGGCTCGCGGCGAAGGCGCGGCCCTGGTCGATCCAGTCGGCCAGGACCTCGTCCTCGGTCACGGCGGAGGCGGCCACGACGACCCAGCCGCGCATCGGGCGTCCGGTGAAGTCGAAGGGCCGGGTCCCGGGCCGTGCCAGGGCGGCCTCGGTGGCGTCCGCGCCGACCCGGACCATCAGCTCGTCGCCGATCACGCCCACCGCCATGTTCCCCTCGTACAGAAACGCCAGTCCCCCGAACATCCGCTTCTCGATGACGGCCGCCTCCGTGCCCAGCCGCGCCCGGATACGTTCGGCCAGTCCTTCGTCGAACGCCATGATCGCCTCCACTGTCGCGTGCGGCCGCTCATCTGCCGCTCAAGGTCCCGAAAAGGCCCACCGGTAGGGGGCGAGGCGTCGCCGCGCACCTAGCGGCTCCGGAGCCGGCGCCCGGTAGCACGCTGGGTTCTCGTCGCCCGGGCGCGGATTCCCCGGACCCCGGTCGCGGGCGTGTACTCGGTGGCCGGGACGCAAGGCGGCGGCCGCCGGGCGACGGTCGTCGTCCCGGCGGCCGTCGATGGCGACGGGGCGGCCGTTACCACTCGGCGTGCATCGCCCCACCCTGGTGGAACCCGCCGGCGGAGATCTTCGAACCGCCGGCCGATTCCAGCGCGGCGAACTTGCCCTTGTTCCACTCGGCGGCGTGGAAGCTGCCGTGGTCGTCCCTGTCCTTGTCTCCGTGAGCGGCGGCCGGGGCGGCGCCGACCGCCATGGCGGCGGCGACGAGGGCCGTGCACGCAAAGGCCTTCCTGAGCATCTGTTCCTCCGTGGACGCGCCGCCCGGTCCGTCCGGGCGGGGTTCGGAGGGAGAGGTTCCCGGGTTCGCGGGTACCGGCGCGCCCCGGAGGGCCGATCCCACCCTTTCGAGGGGTACCCGGTCAGCGCATTTGGCGGCGTACCAGTTCGTACAGATGACCGTTCGGGTCGGCGAGGAGCGCGGCCGGGGAGCCTTGTTCGACGACGCGGCCGGCCGACATGACGATCACCCGGTCGGCGTCCATCACCGTCGACAGGCGGTGGGCGATCACCAGTCGGGTGGCGTTGAGGCGGCGCGTGGAGTCGATCACGATCCGCTGGGCCTCGTTGTCGAGCGCGCTCGTCGCCTCGTCCAAGAAGAGGATGCGGGGGCGGCGGATCAGGGCCTGGGCGATCATCAGACGCTGGCGCTGGCCGCCGGAGATGGCCCCGCCGCCCGCGATCATGGTGTGCAGGCCCATCGGCATGCGCTTGATGTCCTCCGCCAGGCCCGCCATCTCCGCGGCCGCCCACACCTCTTCCTGGGAGAAGGACTCGGCACCGCTGATGCAGTCCAGGATCGAGCCGGTGAGCGGCTGGGCGTTCTGGAGGACGACCCCGCACTGGCGGCGCACCGCCGCCTGGTCGAGGGCGGTCAGGTCCTGGCCGTCGTACAGGACACTGCCCGACACCGGCCGGTCGAAGCCGATGAGCAGGCGCAGCAGGGTCGACTTGCCGCAGCCGCTCGGGCCCACCACCGCCACGAACTCGCCCGGCCGGATGTCGAGCGACACGTCGTCGAGGACGAGGGGCGCGTCGTCGGAGTACCGGAAGGACAGGTTGCGGGCCTCGATGGCACCGGACAGGACGCCGGGCTGGGTGGTGGAGCCCCGGACCTCGGGGGCCTCGTCCAGGACCGGCTTGATCTGCTCGTACATCGGCAGCGCCGCGGCGGCCGAGACCAGCGCCCCGGTGATCTGGGTGACCGACGTCAGCAGCATCGTCACCGACGTACTGAACGTCAGGAACTCACCGGCCGTCATGCTGCCCCGCGCCGGGCCCGCCAGGAGCATGAACATGATGAGCGAGCAGAGCGGGAGGTACACCGCGTCCAGCACGGTGGTCACGTTGCGGATGCGGCCCGCGCGCTGCTGGAGCTCCCGGGAACGGGCGAACTCCCGCGCCCACGCCGCGTACGCGAAGCTCTCCGCCGCCGCGACCCGCAGCTTCGGCAGCCCGCGCAGGGTCTGGAACGCCTGGTTGTTGAGCTTGTTGTTCAGCTCCACCAGCCGCCGCTGCCAGCGCACCTGCCACAGCCCGAGCCCGAGGAAGACGACCGCGATGACCAGGAGCATCGCCATCGCCGCCAGCGCCAGCGGCACGCTGTAGCACAGCAGCAGCACCAGGTTCACCGCACCGACGGTGCTCGCCTGGACGGCCACCGGGCCGACACCGGTCAGGACGCGGCGGATCGCGCTGATCCCCATGGCCGCGCCGGCCAGCTCCCCGGTGGAGCGCTCGGCGAAGAACCGCGTCGGCAGCCGCAGCAGCCGGTCCCACACGGCCGGCTGGAGGACGCTCTCGATGCGCCCCTCCATCCGCAGCACCGTCAGGTTCTGCATCAGCATGAACGCCGCCGACACCACGCCCGCGATCATCACGGCCATGGCCACCTGGGTGATCAGGCTCGTCTGCGCGGTCGGCACGTACACGCCGAGGATGCGGCCGGTCGCGATCGGCACCAGCGCGCCCAGACCGACCGTCACCAGCCCGGCCAGGGCCAGGTTCCGTACGTCGCTCCCGGCACCGCGCAGACTGAAGGCCAGCAGCCGCAGCGGTGTCATGGGGCGCTCGGGCAGCGGGCGGTAGAACATCACCGCGCGCGGCTCCAGCTCGGCGGCCTTCTCCTCGCCGATCCGCATCCGCAGCCCCGACGCCGGGTTCACCGCCTCGTACCGGCCGCGCCGCCACAGCAGCGCCACCGGGGCACCCGACTTCGCCCAGTGGCCCACCAGGGGCCCGGAGTCCGTGCGCCACCAACGCCCCTCCAGCCGCACCGCGCGGGTGCGCACGCGCGAGGCGACCGCGATGCGCTCCACCGCGCCGGTCCGCTCGTCGGCCACGCCGCTCGCCGACGGCTCGGCCAGCGTGATCCCGGCCGCCCGGGCGACCTGCCGGCACACCGCGTACGTGGCGTCGTCGTCCGCCGTCGAACTCCGCTTCCGGCCCGCCCGGTCGGTCCGGCCGATGGACGCGAGCAGCGCCTGGTCCGCCCGGGCGCGGACGGCCTCGCCCGCCTTCATGCCGGCCGCCGCCCGGTCCTCGTGGGCGCGCTCCAACTGCTCGATCCAGCGGTCCACGGCGGACAGCAGCCGGTACTGCTGGTTGACCATCCGCTGCCACAGCGCGCCGTCGACCAGCAGGTCGGCGGCTGCCTCCGCGGCGCCGTACTGGACGCTGCCGGGCGGTACCGGCATCCACAGCATGTCGTCGTCGGCCACCGCCTCGTCCGCGGGCCGCCCGTCGAGCGGCGCCTCGAACAGCACGCCCAGGCTGCGGGCGGTGCCCAGCGCGAACGCCTGCTCCAGGGGCGAGGCGTACCCGGCGTGCGGGTCGTACCCCGTGTACGGGTCGTACCCGGCGTGCGGGTCGTACCCGGCGTGCGGGTCGTACCCCGCGTACGGGTCGTGCCCGGCGTACGGGGCGCCGTGCCCCGGGTACAGCTCCCGCAGCGCGATGCGGCGCAGCGCGCAGTCCTGCGTCGGCCGGCCGACCAGGGTGTGCTGCGGGCCCTCGACGGGGCCGAGGAGCAGGCTGCCGGCCTCCAGGCGGCCCAGGAAGTGCCAGTGGCCCTGCTGGGCGGCGTCGACCGCGAACAGGTCCAGCCCGCCCGCCATCACCAGCCACAGCACGTGCGGCCCTTCCAGGGGGACGTTGCGCAGCCCCGCGGAGTCGACGGGGTAGCCCAGGGCGCCGAGGGCGTGGATCACCGGATCGGCGGCGGCCACCGCGGGGTGGGCCTCCGGGTGGACGGACATGTCAGCGCTCCTTGACCAGCTCGGCGTACGCGCCGGAGGCGGCGAGCAGTTCCTCGTGGCGGCCCCGTTCGACGACCGTGCCGTGGTCCAGGACCACGATCTCGTCGCTGTCGCGGACCGTGGACAGCCGGTGGGCGATGACCACGCACGCGCAGCCGCGCCGCCGCAGGTTGTCGATGATGACCTGCTCGGTGCGGGCGTCGAGGGCGCTGGTCACCTCGTCCAGCACGAGGATGCTCGGCCGTCGCACCAGCGCCCGGGCGATCTCCAGGCGCTGGCGCTGCCCGCCGGAGAAGTTGCGGCCGTCCTGCTCGACACGGCTGTGGATGCCGCCGGGGCGGCGCGCGATGACGTCGTCGTACACGGCGGCGTCCCTGAGCGCGGCGACGACGGCGTCGTCAGGGATGGAGGGGTCCCACAGGGCCACGTTGTCCCGGACGGTCCCCTCGAACAGGAACACGTCCTGGTCGACGAACGACACGGAGGCGGCCAGCGCGCCGCGCGGGATGTCCTCCAGGCGCTGCCCGTCGATGCGGATCGTCCCCTCCCAGGGGGCGTACAGGCCCGAGATCAGCCGCGAGACGGTCGACTTGCCGCTGCCGGAGCCGCCGACCAGCGCCACCTGCTGCCCGGGGCCGACGGTCAGTGAGAACCCGCTCAGAAGCGGCTTGTCGAGCGGGCTGTAGCCGAAGGTGATGTTCTCCAGCTCCACATGGCCCTTGAGGCGGCGGGTGCTCGTCTCCGGTTCCACGCGCGCGTAGAGGGCGTCGACGGGGAAGCTCTCGACGTCCTTCAGCCGGGCCACGTCGGCGGCGAAGTCCTGGATGCGGCCCGCCACCCCGTTCAGCCGGGTGATGGGTGCGGTGAAGCGCGTCACCAGGGCCTGGAAGGCGACGAGCAGGCCGATGGAGATGTGGCCCTCCACCGCCCGCAGGCCGCCGATCCACAGGATCAGCGCGCTGTTGAGCGTGGCGAGGGTGGGCGCGACGACGGCCAGGGCCGCGGTCGGCACACCGAGGCGCTGCTGCACCTCCAGGGTCGTCGCGTGCTGGCCCGCCCAGCGGCGGAAGTAGCCGTTCTCGCCGCCCGTCGCCTTCATGGTCTCGATGAGCTGGAGACCGGTGTAGGAGGTGTTCGTCAGCCGTGCGCTGTCGGCCCGCAGCTTCTGCGTGTGCGTCGCCCGCAACCGGATCACTATCCGCATGGCGACGATGTTGAGGAGCGCTATCAGCACTCCCACCACCGTCAGTTGGGGGTCGTACGTCCACAGCAGCAGCGCGTAGAGGATGACGACGATGCCGTCGACTCCGGCGGCGGCCAGGTCGCGTGCCAGCGTCTCGGCGACCGCGTCGTTGGACTGGAGCCGCTGCACCAGGTCGGCCGGGCTGCGCTGGGCGAAGAACGTGACCGGCAGCCGCATCAGGTGTCTGAGGAAGCGGGCGCTGGTGAGCGTGGAGGAGATGATCCGCCCGCGCAGCAGGTTCGCCTGTTGCAGCCCGGTCAGCACGGCGGTCAGGACGACCAGCGCCGCCATCGCCGCGAACAGCGGGCCCAGCACCGAGGTCTGGTCGCCGATCAGGAACATGTCGATGTACGTACGGCTCAGCGCGGGCAGCGCCGCGCCCACCGCGACCAGCAGGAGGCTCGCGAGCAGCGCCGCCAGCAGGGTGCCCGTCGTGCCGCGCAGCCGCGCGGGGACGGCGCTCAGCACCCCCGGTCTGCGGCCGCCCCGGCGGAAGTCCGGGCCGGGTTCGAAGACCAGGGCGACACCGGTGAAGCTGGTGTCGAACTCCTCCGGGGAGACGAAACGGCGGCCCTTGTCGGGGTCGTTGATGTGCACGCCCCGGCGGCCGAAGCGGCGCCCCGTCCCGTCGTAGACGACGTAGTGGTTGAACTCCCAGAACAGGATGGCCGGGCCCTGCACCTCGGCGAGCGCGGTCGGCTCCATCTGCATGCCCTTGGCCTGGAGGCCGTAACTGCGCGCGGCCTTCAGGACGTTGCTGGCGCGTGAACCGTCGCGGGAGACGCCGCACGCGATGCGCAGCTCCTCCAGCGGCACGTGGCGCCCGTGGTGGGCGAGCACCATGGCGAGGCAGGCGGCGCCGCACTCCACGGCCTCCATCTGGAGCACGGTGGGCGTGCGGACGACCCTGGGCCGCTTCCCCTTGGGCCTCTGGGGCGCGGATCGCGCGGGGGCGCGGCGACGGCCGCCCGGCGCGCTCACGGCAGCAGCCAATCGACCGGGCGCTGGGAGGCCAGGTGCACGGAGGCGCTCACCAGGGTCATGGAGTCCAGGGCGTACGCGGGGCCGTCGGACGTCGACCAGGCGTAGCCCGTCTTCGTCGCGGACGACCGCTTCAGCTCCACGAGGACCGCGACCGGCTGGCCGGAGCGCGAGAACTGCTCGCCGAGCTGGCTGCTGCCGAGGAAGGCGGTGATGCGCTGGCGGGTCTGCGCGGTCCGCCCGACGACCTTCACCCGGCCTCGCAGGACGCCGTACTGCTGCGTCGGCACGGACTGGACGGTGAGGTCGACGGAGGCGCCGACGGGTACGGTCGCGCCGCGGTCGGCCGGCACGTAGACCACGGCCATCAGGGGCGCGTCCTCGCTGTCGACGCGCTCGACGGCGGCCACGTCCGCGCCGGTCGTGACCACGGAACCGATCGTCGCGACGAGGGTGGTCACCCGGCCCGCGGCCATGGTCCGCACGACGGAACTGCCCGCGGCGGTACGGACCTTGAGCAGGGGCGCGTCCGCCGGCAGGTGGTCGCCCTCTTCGGCGAGCACACCGGTGACCTGTCCCGCGACGGGGCTCTGGAGGATGTAACTGCCCTTGCCGTGGTTGAGGATTCCGGGCGCGGTGAGCGTGGACGACACCGATCCGGTGACGGCCCAGACCGTGGCGGCGGCCATGGCGAGGACGGTGACGGTCAGGACGAGAAGGCCCTGGGGCCGGGCGAAACGCACCGGCAGGTCTATTTCCTCGGGGGATTGCAGCTTGGAAAGGGCCTTTTGGCGGAACTGCACGTAACTCTTCCCTCGACTGCAAATGTCCGGTTCAGGAAGCGAACAGCGAGGCGAGCCCCGGAACAGGCAACGTTCCGGGGCTCACGCATGCCGTCTCAGAGGCCGGCGACGAAGCCGGTGAGCGCCGAGGAGTTCAGGCCGGCGAAGGACTCGACGGCGGCGACGCCCGAGGTGGCGACGGTGGAGACCGGCGCGACCGAGTCGAGGGTGGCCGTCGCGCTGCCGACGACGCTGCTGGCAACGGCGCTGTGCAGGCCACCGGACACGGCGTCCAGGTCGGCGTCGGAGATCTCCTGGGTCTGGATCTGCGGGTTCATGTTGTTCCCTTCGCGCGAATAACTCGAAATGACTACGGAGCGAGCCTTTGTGCGGGCCGCCGCAGTGCGAAGGATCAAAGCACGGGGGTGCGTTGCTCAGCCAATCCTGTGGGCGTCCGCAACCATGCTTCCCCACCACGGAATTACGCCGATGTGCAGGGACCTCCATGGCATGGTGCCGGGTTCTTCACATGCCCGCCGGGTGCCTTTTCGGAGGGCCGCCCTCCGGGTGTTTCGGAACGGGACATTCCGGCATCAAGGCCCGGGGTGGTCCGCCCGGTTCATGAGCGCCTGTGGGAGGCGGTGTGACGCCTGTACATTCGGTGTGCAGATTCGCTGACATTGCGTCATAACGGATGTGCGTGCCAGGTGGGGAATTGGACGTTTTCCTGGCGTTGACCGACTTTGTCGGAGCCTGTCCACACCTCGGGCCCGGTGCGAGGCGACGCCCCGGGGTTCACGCGAGGCGCCGCCCCGGAGCTCACGCGAGGCGCCGCCCCGGGCTCACGCGAGCCGACGCCCCGGCGTTCACACGGCGCGGCCCACCACGTACGGCAGCAGCGCCAGCAGCTCGGCGGCGGGCCCCGGCACCAGCGGCACCCCCAGCAGGGCGGCCCTCGCCCGGTCCAGGCGCTCCCGGGCCTCGGCCATGGCCGTCTCCCGGCCGCCCGCCTCCTCCACCAGTCCGGCCGCCCGCCGCAGCCCGGCCCCGTCCAGCGGTCCCGGTGCGGACAGCAGCGCGGCGAGCCGCCCGGACGCGGGCGTGCCCGACGCCAGGGCGGCCAGTACCGGCAGGGTCTTCTTGCGGCGCCGCAGGTCACCGTGGACCGGCTTGCCCGTCGTCGCGGGGTCGCCCCACAGCCCCAGCACGTCGTCGACCGCCTGGAAGGCGACGCCCAGCTCCCGCCCCGCCGACGACAGGGCGTCCACCGTCACCGCCGGCGCGCCCGCCAGCAGGGCACCCAGCGCCGCCGCGCAGCCCAGCAGCGCCCCTGTCTTGTGCTCGGCCATGCGGAGGTACGCGCCGACCGGGACGGCACCCGGCCCGGTCCACGGCCGCCCCTCGAACAGCAGGTCCTCCGCCTGCCCGTCCACCAGGTCCGCCAGGTCCCCCGACAGGCGGCGCACCGCCGCCGCGCTGTGCGGGCCGGGCGAGCCCGCGAGGACCTCGAAGGCCAGCGCGAACAGCGCGTCCCCGGCCAGCACGGCGGGCCCGGTTCCGTACGCCTTCCACGCCGCCGGGCGCTGCCTGCGGGTCTCGTCGCCGTCCATGATGTCGTCGTGGAGCAGGGAGAACGTGTGGATCAGCTCCACGGCCACGGCTCCCTCGACGGCGGTCTCCGCCCGCGCGCCCGCCGCCTCGGCGCACAGCACCGCCAGCGCCTGCCGCACCCCCTTGCCCGACGACCCGGCCCGGGGCGCGCCACCGGCCTCGCACCACCCGAAGGCGTACCCGGCCATCTCGGCCGGCCACGCGTGCATCCCCGCGACCCGCGCCCGCAGCACCGGCTCCACCATGCCCCGGCACCGCGCCAGCACGGCCTCCGCGTCGAGGCCCCGCTCGGGCGCGTGGTGCGGGGTGGTCGGCGGCGGCGTCATCGGCGGGGCCCCTCGACGGACGCGACGGAGGCGACGGAGGCGACGGGCTCGGCGGGCTCGACGGGTTCGACCGACGCGACGGGCAGGCCGAGCTCGGCGTGGGCCTTGTCGACCATGGCGCGGGCGTGGCGCAGACCCATGCGGTCCAGCACGCCCCGCAGGTCGGCGAGTTCGGCGGCGGTGCGCTCCGGGTCCGCCCCGAGGCGGGCGTGTGCCTTGACGGCGCCGAGGCGGGACAGGGCCTCACCCCGGGGCTCGTCCATCTCGCGGAACTCGGCCAGCGCCCCCTCGTAGGTCTCCAGCGCCTCCGCGTACCGCCCCGCCCGGTACAGCACGTTGCCGCGCATCTTGTGGTTGTAGGCCAGCGCGCTCGACAGGTCCATCGCGCGGCAGTCCGCCTCCGCCCGGCCGAGCAGCTCCAGCGCGCGGTCGGCGTCACCGTCGCGTACGGAGACGATGTCGGCCAGCCCGCGCAGCGCCCAGGCGTGACCGCGCCGGTCGTCGGCGGCGGCCGCTATGCCGGCGGCCTCCTCGAACAGCTCGTACGCCGTGTCGTACCGGCCGCTGTTGCGGTGCATCTGGGCGATGCCCTCCAGCGCCCACACGGTGTGCCGGGCCTCGCCCCGCTTGCGCGCCTCGGCGAGCAGCTCGTCGTGCAGGGCGCCGACCGCCTCGTAGTCGCCCTGGATGCGGCCGGTCTCCGCGAGCCCGGCCAGCGAGTACCCGTGGGCCACCACGTCACCGCCGCGTTTGCCCAGGTCGGCCGCGTACCGCAGCAGCCGGAAGGCGAGCGCCAGGGCGCCGCGCTGCCGGGCCAGCGTGCCGCCGCTCCACAGCGCCCACGCCATGGCGGGCAGGTCCCCGGCCGAGCGGGCCGTGCGGTAGCTCGCCTTCCACGCCCGGTCGGCCGCCTCGACGTGGCCGAGCCGGCGGTGCGCCTCCGCCACCGCGAGCCCGGCGCGTGCCACCTCGTGCGCGTCCCCCGCACGCCGGGCGGCGGTCATCTGATCGGTCGCCGCGGCGAGCACGTCCGTGAGGGACGCGTTGACCGACAGCGCGCTGAGTGCGCCCTGGTACTCCGGCGCGAGAGCCTTGCTGAACATGAGTGCCTTTCCCCGAGGGGCGGCCGCGGACCGTACGGCAGCGTCTGGGCCATCACACGGCGCCCCCTCCTCGCTCGTTCTCCTGGGCTCGTCTCCCGAGCCGACTGCGCGCGCTTCGGGATGGAAGAGGATCAAGAGACGGACGAGGTTCCACTTTCAGGTGAACGTTCGAGTCAAGGTCCGAGTCAAGGTTCGAGTGGAGATGGACGGAGGGTGACGGCTCGCGGCGTACGCCGGCCGTAGCCGGGAACCCGCGAGGAGTCAGGACGGCTCACGAGGACGACCCGGGAGGACCCGGCCATGACCGCACAGGCCGCCGACCGGCTGCGGGCGGTGCGTGCCGTCGTGTTCGACACCGACGGCGTGCTCACCGACTCGGCCCGGGCGCACGCCATGGCCTGGAAGGCGGCCTTCGACGCCCGGCTGCGCGCCCACCCGCCCGAGGACCCGGCACAGCGCCGGCCGTTCGACGCCACCGAGGACTACCTCCGGTACGTCGACGGGAAGTCCCGACTCGACGGCGCGGCCGCCTTCCTCGCCTCCCGGGGGCCGCGCCCCTCGCCCGCCACCGTCGAGGCGGTCGCCGCCCAGAAGGAACGGCTGTTCACCCAGCGGCTCCGGGAACGGGGCGTCGACGCCTTCCCCGACGCCGTGCGGCTGCTGCACGCCCTCCGGCGCGCCGGCACCCCGCTCGCCGCCGCCTCCGCCTCCCGCCACGCCCGCGAGGTCCTCGCCTCCGCGCGGCTCCTCGACCTCTTCGACGCGCTGGTCGACGGCGTCGAGGCGGCCCGCCTCGGGCTCCCCGGCAAGCCCGGCCCCGCCCTCTTCCTGGAGGCAGCCCGGAGGCTCGCCGTACCGCCCGCCGACTGTGCGGTCGTCGAGGACGCCATCGCCGGCGCCGAAGCCGGCCGGCGCGGCGGCTTCGGGCTGGTCGTCGGCGTGAACCGCACGGGAGGCCCCGGGGCGGCCGGCGGGCTGCGGCGCGCGGGCGCCGACATCGTCGTACACGACCTCGGGGAGCTGCTCGACGCTCCCCGCGAAGGAGTGCCGCCGTGACGGACTGGACCTGGGAGTACGAGGGGTACACGCCCGCCAAGGAGAGCCTCCGCGAGTCCCTGTGCACCCTCGGCAACGGCTACTTCGCCACCCGTGGCGCCGCCACCGAGTGCGCCGCCGACGGCGTCCACTACCCGGGCACGTACGTGGCGGGCTGCTACAACCGGCTCACCTCCGACGTGGCGGGCCGCACGGTCGAGAACGAGGACATGGTCAACCTGCCCAACTGGCTGCCGCTGCGCTACCGCGTCGACGACACGGAAGCCGAGACGCCCGCCGCGTGGCTCGGACCCGACAGCGAGGAGCTCATCGACCACCGCCAGACCCTCGACCTGCGCGCCGGCACCCTGGAGCGCCTGATCCGCTACGAGGACGACGACGGCCGGCGGCTGGCCGTGCGGCAGACCCGGGTCGTGCACATGGCCGACCCGCATCTCGCCGTGCTGCGCACCGAGCTCACGGCAGAGAACTGGGCGGGGACCCTGGACGTCGAAGCCGGTCTCGACGGCGACGTCACCAACGGCGGAGTCGCCCGCTACCGGCAGCTCGCCTCCCGCCACCTCACCCACGTCCACACCGGCGACGCCGCCGCCGACACCGTGTGGCTGCGCTGCCGCACGAGCACCTCCGACATCCGGATCGGCATGGCCGCCCGCACGACCACCGCCGGCGCCGAGGACACCGAACTCGCGGTCCACCACGGCGAGTGCCGCGTCACCCAGTGCTTCCGGTTCACCGTCCGGCCGGGCAGCCCCGTCGTCGTCGACAAGACCGTCGCCCTGCACACCTCCCGCGACGCGGCGATCAGCGACCCCCTGCACGCCGCCGTCGACCGGGTGCGCCGCGCGCCCGGCTTCGAGGCACTGCTGGTCTCCCACCGCGCCGCCTGGCGGCAGCTCTGGCGCCGGGCCGCGCTGGAGGTGCCCGAGCAGGCGGGCCGCATCCTGCGCCTGCACCTGTTCCACGTCCTGCAGACCCTCTCCCCGCACACCGCCGACCTCGACGTGGGCGTCCCCGCCCGGGGCCTGCACGGCGAGGCCTACCGCGGCCACATCTTCTGGGACGAACTCTTCGTCCTGCCCTACCTCAACCTGCACTTCCCCGAGGTGTCCCGGGCCCTGCTCGCCTACCGCCACCGGCGGCTGGAACGCGCCCGCTTCACCGCCCGTGACGCGGGCTGCACCGGCGCCATGTACCCCTGGCAGAGCGGCAGCGACGGCCGCGAGGAGACCCAGCGGCTCCACCTCAACCCGCGTTCGGGGCGCTGGCTGCCCGACCACTCCCACCTCCAGCACCACGTCGGCTCGGCCATCGCGTACAACGTGTGGACGTACTGCGAGGCGAGCGGCGACACCGAGTTCCTGCACACCAAGGGCGCGGAGATGCTGCTCCAGATCGCCCGCTTCTGGGCCTGCCGCGCCACCTGGGACCGCGACCTGGCCCGCTACCGCATCCGGGGCGTCCTCGGCCCCGACGAGTACCACGACGCCTACCCGGACGCCGTCACCCCGGGGCTCGACGACAACGCGTACACCAACGTCACCGCCGCCTGGGTGCTCGCCCGCACCCTGGACCTCCTGTGCGACCTGCCCGAGCCGCGCCGGCGGGAACTCGTCGAGCGCACGGAGCTGGACCACAGTGAGCTGGAGCTGTGGGAGGACGTCTCACGCGGGCTGCACGTGCCGTTCCACAAGGGCGTCATCAGCCAGTTCGAGGGCTTCGGCGACCTGGCCGAACTCGACTGGGAGGGCTGGCGCGACCGCTTCGGCGACATCCGCCGGCTCGACCGGATACTGGAGGCCGAGGGCGACTCCGTCAACCGCTACCAGGCGTCCAAGCAGGCCGACGTGCTGATGCTCGGCTACCTCTTCTCGCCCGCCGAGCTGGCGGCCCTGATGAGCCGCCTCGGCTACTCCCTGGACGACGCCACCTGGCGCCGGACCGTGGACTACTACCTCAACCGCACCAGCCACGGATCGACCCTGAGCGGCCTGGTGCACGGCTGGGTGCTGGCCCGGGTACGGCGCTCGGAGGCGTGGCGGTTCTGCCAGGAAGCCCTCGAAGGGGACATCGCCGACGTCCAGGGCGGCACCACCGGCGAGGGCATCCACCTGGGCGCGATGGCGGGCACCCTCGACCTCGTACAGCGCGGCCTGACCGGCCTGGAGACGCGCGGCGGCGTGCTGCGGCTCGACCCGGTGCCGCTGCCCGAGCTGTCCGAGTACGACTTCACCCTCCGCTACCGGGGCCACTGGGGCGTACGGCTGCGCATGACGCCGGGCCACCTGCACATCGCCGTGCCGGGCTCGGGCAGCGAGCCGATCGGCGTCGAGCTGGCCGACGGCGCCACCGTCACGGTCGAGCCGGGTGAGGTCTGCGTGCTGCCACTGCCCCCGTGACCCCACGCGCGGGAGTCACGCGTGCGTGTACGGCACGTCGATCCGCCGGCCGCTGACCCGGTCGGGCGTGACGGCCACCCAGCACGCCTGCTCACCCTCCGCCCACGGCGTGCCGTACGCCTGGTCGTCCAGCCGGTGCACGGCCTCGGGATCGGTGACGGTGTGCGGGGTGCCGACGACCAGGACGCTCCAGCCCCGGCCCAGCACGTCGTCGATGTGGTCCACCTCGAACGCCATCCGGCCGCCGCCCTCCGACAGGGGCGGCAGCGCGTCCGGCGCCACCCGGAAGGCGACCTCGCCCTCGTCGACCAGGTAGTTCACCGGCAGGATGGCGGGACCCTCGCGCGTCGTCACGGCCACGTGCCCCACCCCGTGCGTGCCGAGCAGCGTGCGGCACTCGTCGAGGCCGAGGTCCACCAGCTCCGGGTGGAGCGGGGCGTGGCCGGTGCCGGGCGGCAGGTCCGCGGTACCGCCGGTGAGCTCCACCACGCTGGTCTCCAGCGCGTCCGCCAGCCGCAGCAGGAACCCGATCCCGGGCGTGGCGGGCTGCTCCTCCAGGTACTGGATGTACCCGGGCGCCGACCCGGCCCGCACGGCCACCTCCTCGCGGCTCAGACCGAGCTGCTCCCGGCGCGCGGCCACACGCCGGCCGATGTCCCCCCGGCAGGAGCCGTGGGCGTGCGCACCTGCGGCTCGTCCCTGCAACAGCGATTTGTCGGGCATGGGAGGCACCCCTTCCAAACGCGCGGGCGGCAGGCTGCCTACCAGCCCACGGTACGCCTCGGCGCGCTCCCACACCCGTGGGAACCTCCCCGCCCCGTCAGACCCGGTCCGCCGCGATCAGCAGGTAGTGGAAGCTGCCCTCCTTGTAGGCGGTGAGGAAGGGCTCCTCGATGCCCGTGGCCAGGGCGGACCTGGCGCGCAGCTCCCAGTACGGGATCGTCCGGGCCGTCAGGTCCACCACGTTGATCGGCACCAGGCCGTTGGCCGCCATGGCCTTGAAGTACTCGCTGCGCGGGTGGATGTTGCAGGTGTAGTGCTCGTCGATGCGGCTGACGGCCTTGGAACGACCACCGGTGAGGTCGTTGTAACAGCCGGTGACGCAGACGTAGCGCCCCCCGTGCCGCAGTACGCGGGACATCTCGGCGTACAGCTCGAAGAGGTCCACGTACATGGTCGTCTCGTTGGTCCAGGCGGCCCGCCGGGAGCCGGTCTCCAGACGGGTGTCCAGCATGTTCCGGAAGTGGAACTTCACGCGGTCGGAGACCCCGCGCTCCTCGGCCTGCGTGTTGGCGAACCCGACCTGGTACTCCGAGATCGACACCCCGTCGACGTAGCAGCCGAAGCGCTGGTTGGCCATGAAGCTGGTGCCGCCGCGCCCCGAGCCGGCGTCGAGCAGCCGGTCCTCGGCGGTGACGGGACCCAGGTGGTCCAGCAGCACCTCCGCCTGCGCGGTCTCCAGCCGGTGCAGCTCCCTGGTGATCCGCTCCTGGCGGGTGTCCTCGGGGCCCTGGAGCACGGCCGGGTCGTACTCGCCCAGCCCGTAGTGGTGGTGGTAGAGACCGTCGACCTCACCCAGCCGCAGGTTGACGGGGTCCTGCTGGTTGGTGTTCCAGTACTCGGCGACGGACCTCTGGAAGTCGGTGCGCAGCACCTCGTCGGAGGAGGTGGTCATGGTCATGCGGGGGTGACTCCTTGCGATGTGTGGGGGGAGGGAGGGGTCCGGGGCCGGGCGGCGTCCGCGTCGTCGCGGGCGCTGCCGCGTGCCCCTAGCACTCCTCCTCGGCCGCGATCAGCGCGGGGAGGCCGCCGGGGCGGGCGGCTTCGCGGGGCCCGCGGGCCCGGCGAGCAGGGTGCCCACCGGACCCGCGAGCTCATGGACGGCTGGGGGCGCGGCCGTGCGGTGGTGCGTGGCGAGCCGGCTATTCGGCACGCGGACGTACCTCGACGTTCTCGAGGATGCCGATCGCGTCCGGGACCAGGATCGCGGCCGAGTAGTAGGTGCTGACCAGGTACGAGATGATCGCCTTCTCGTCGATGCCCATGAAACGGACGTTGAGACCGGGCTCGTACTCGTCGGGCAGGCCGGTCTGGAACAGACCGATGACGCCCTCGTTGTCCTCGCCGGTACGCATCGCGATGATCGATGACGTGTGGTGCTCGGTGATCGGGATCTTGCCGCACGGGAGGATCGGGATGCCGCGCCACGCGGGGATCTGGTGGCCGCTGACGTCCACGCTGCCCATGTACAGACCCCGCTTGTTGCACTCCTTGCCGAACGCGGCGATGGTGCGCGGGTGCGCGAACAGGTACTGCGTGTTGCGCCGCATGCTGATCAGGTCGTCGAGGTCGTCCGGGGTGGGCGCGCCGGCGTGGGCCTGGATGCGCTGGTCGTAGTCCGTGTTGTTCAGCAGCCCGAAGTCGGGGTTGTTGACCAGCTCGTGCTCCTGGCGCTCGCGCAGCGCCTGGATGGTGAGCCTGAGCTGCTGCTCGGTCTGGTTCATCGGCTTGTTGTAGAGGTCGGCGACCCGGCTGTGCACCTTCAGGATCGTCTGCGCCACGCTCAGCTCGTACTCGCGCGGTTCGAGTTCGTAGTCGACGAAGGTGGTGGGCAGGTCCGGCTCGCCGTCGTGTCCGGAGAGGAAGCTGATCTCGACCTCGCCGTACTTGTTCGTCGGCTTGTGCCCGTTGGAGGCGAGCGACTGGACGTGCTCGCGCAGCGTCCCGTACTGGCCGGCCACCTGCTTGTACGCCGCCTGCGTGAGCACCAGCGCCGTGGTCTTCGTGGTGGCGCGGACGGAGAACTCCCACTTGGCGCCGTTGTCGCCCGCCAGCATCCGGCCGCCGAACGAGTCGCCGTCGGCGAGCATGCCCAGCCTGGTGTCGGCGTCGTCGTACTTGGCCTTGCCGAGCTTCTCGACCTTGCCGTGCGCGATCAGGAAGACCTGGTCGGCCTTCTTGCCGCGCTCGGCGAGGACCTGGCCGGGCTCGAACTCCTTCTGGACGAACTTGTCGGCCAGCGCCGCCAGCGCGGTGGGGTCGGCGAACCCGCGCAGCAGCGGCAGTTCGCACAGCTCGGCCGGCACGACCTGGACCTTGGAGCCTGTCTGTACGAAGGTCACCCGGCCGTCGCCGACGGCGTAGGACAGCCGGCGGTTGACCCGGTAGGTGCCACCGGGCACATGGACCCACGGCAGCTTCCGCAGCAGCCAGCGCGAGCTGATCTCCTGCATCTGGGGCTGGGACTTGGTGGTCGTCGCGAGGTTCCGCGCGGCCCGTGTGCTGAGGCTGAGCTGGATCTGCTCCTGGGTCTGGATCTGCGGCTCGGCGGGGGCCGGACGGGTCTGGACTGCCATGGGCTGCTTTCCCTTTCGTATGGTGATCCACCTGGCGGACGTGCGGTCTCGGACGGACGAGGCCCCGCTCCAGGCGCCATCACGCGTAGTGAATATGCGTAACGCTTAGTGATGGGGGATTGGCGTACACGTGCGCGTGTCGCGCCGCACCGCACGGTGGCACGTTCCCCGCCGCAGGCCGACCCCCGGTCACCCGCACGTGGAAGGTGAAACGTTCAGTCGCGGTGCATACGGACGCACGCCCCCGTCGCCCGCGCCCCCGCGGCCGTGACCGGTATCCGGACCGCCTACCCGGTCACCAGCACCACGTCGAGGGTGCGGGGGCCGTGCACCCCTTCCACCCGGTCCAGTTCGATGTCGCTGGTGGCCGACGGCCCCGAGATCCAGGTCAGCGGACGCGCCGGGTCGAGCCGTGGCAGCGCGTGCGGCAGCGAGGCGACGACCTGGCCGGGGGCACGCACGACACAGACGTGCAGATCCGGTACGAGGGTCAGAGCGCGGCGCCCCTGGCCCCGTGTCGCGTCCAGCACGATCGTGCCGGTCTCGGCGATCGCCAGGGCGCACGTGGTGACCACGGCATCGGTGGAGTCGAGTTCGTACGCGCTCAGCGGGCGCCCGGCCGTGTCGTGGCGCAGTTCGGCGCCGGTGCCGACCAGCCAGTCCGCCGGCAGGCCGGGCGGCACGGCGACCGATGCCGCCCCGCGCTCGGCGAGCAACCGGGCGATCAGCGACGGCAGTTCGTCCTCGGTCGCGCGGTGCACATGGGCACGGTAGTCGGCCAGGTTGTGGTGCAGCAGGTCCAGGAGGGTGGCCGGGTCGTCGGGGGAGTGGCTCGTGCGGTAGTCACGGGCCGGCTCGGGGGCGTCGGGCGCGCCGGCGTTCGCCGCGCGGATACGGGCGAGGATCTGCTCGCGGGAGCTGGTGCGGGGTCGGCTCACGCGCGGTCGGCCCGGGGGCGGTTCGGCCATGTGCGGTTCACTCGTGTGCCGTTCACTCATGGGCGGTTCACTCATGTGCGGTTCTTCCTCCACCAGTCGCGGAACGACCGTTCCGGCAGCTCGGGCAGGTCACGGCCGTCGGTCCACGCCCCGGTGCCCGGCGGCCTGGCCGGGTGCGCCTTCCGGGTCGCGGACGCCACGCGCTCCCCGGCCGCGAGGGCGGTGGGGTGGTCCAGCAGCCAGGTGGCCGCCCTGACCGCCGCCCGCTCCAGCCGGTGGCCCTTCCCGCCCCGCTCGGCGACCTTCCCACGGAGGTGGACGAGGACCTCGGGGATGTCGATGGCGACCGGGCACACCTCGTAGCACGCCCCGCACAGCGACGACGCGTACGGCAGCGAGGCGTCGATGTCGCTCGCCGTGCCGCGCAGTTGCGGGGTGAGGATCGCCCCGATCGGGCCCGGGTAGACCGAACCGTACGCGTGCCCGCCGGCCCGCTCGTACACCGGGCAGACGTTCAGGCACGCCGAGCAGCGGATGCAGCGCAGCGCCTGGCGGCCGACTTCGTCGGCGAGCGTGGCGGTACGGCCGTTGTCCAGCAGGACCAGGTGGAAGGCGCTCGGGCCGTCGGCGTCCGCCGTCCCGGTCCACGTGCTGGTGTACGGGTTCATGCGCTCGGCCGTGGACGACCGCGGCAACGTCTGGAGGAACACATCCAGATCCCGCCACGTCGGCACCACCTTCTCGATCCCGACGACCGAGATCAGGGTCTCCGGCAGGGTCAGACACATCCGCCCGTTCCCCTCGGACTCGACCACGACCAGCGTGCCCGTCTCGGCGACCATGAAGTTCGCCCCCGAGATCCCCACCTTCGCGCGCAGGAACTTCTCCCGCAGGTGCAGCCGGGCCGCCTCCGCCAGGTCGGCCGGCGTGTCGGTCAGGTCCTCGGGCGCCGGACGGCCCCAGTCCGCCATCCGGGCACGGAAGATGTCCCGGATCTCGCCCCGGTTGCGGTGGATCGCCGGAACCAGGATGTGGGAAGGCCGGTCCTCGCCCAACTGCACGATCAGCTCGGCGAGATCCGTCTCGTACGCGGCGATGCCCTCCGCCTCCAGGGCCTCGTTCAGGCCGATCTCCTGCGTGGCCATCGACTTGACCTTCACGACCTCCCGCTCACCGGTCGCCTTCACCAGGTCCGCCACGATCCGGTTGGCCTCGGCCGCGTCCGCCGCCCAGTGGACCGTGCCCCCGGCCGCCGTGACGGCCTCCTCCAACCGCACCAGGTAGGTGTCCAGGTGGCGCAGCGTACGGTCCTTGATCCGCCTGCCCGCCTCCCGCAGCAGCGCCCAGTCGTCCAGCTCCGCGACCGCACGGGCGCGCTTGTCGCGGATCGTGTGCGTGGCGTGCCGCAGATTGGCCCGCAGCACCGGGTCGGCCACCGCCTCCCCGGCGGCCTCCGGGAAGGCCGGCATGCCCAGGTACGTTCCACTCATCGCGGCGGCTCCTCTTCCGTACTCGCCAGGATCTCGGCGATGTGCACCGCCCGCATCCGCTCGCCCTCCCGCCGCAGGATCCCGCCGATGTGCATCAGACAGGAGTTGTCCGCCCCGCACAGTACGTCGGCGCCCGTCCCGGCCGCGTTGCGGACCTTGTCCCGCCCCATCGCCACCGACACCGCCGGGTTCTTCACCGCGAACGTGCCGCCGAAACCGCAGCACTCCTCCGCGCCGGGCAGTTCCACCAGCTCCAGCCCCTTGACCGCCGCCAGCAGTCGGCGCGGCCGGTCGCCGAGGCCCAGCAGCCGCAGCCCGTGACAGGACGGGTGGTACGTCACCCGGTGCGGGTAGTACGCCCCCACGTCGCTCACGCCCAGCACGTCGACCAGGAACTCCGTCAGCTCGTACGTCCGGGGCCCGAGCCCCGGCTCGCCGAACCCCGCGTAGTGGTCGCGCACCATCGCCGCGCACGAACCCGACGGGGTGACGACGTACTCGTACCCCTCGAAGGCCCGTGCCGTGCGGCGCACCAGGCGCTCGGCCTCGCGCCGGTAGCCGGTGTTGAACTGGGGCTGGCCGCAGCACGTCTGGGCCGCCGGGAAATCCACCTCCACGCCGAGGCGTTCGAGGAGTCTCACCGTGGCGATCCCGGTCGCGGGATACACCGCGTCGTTGACGCAGGTGACGAACAGCGCGACGCGCATCGCGGCTCCTTCCTTCGTTCATGCCCGGCCGGGGCCGAGCCGGGCGGCCGCCTCGTCCCACGCCGTGGCGTCCTCGTGACGCGGCGCGTAGTGGCGCAGCGGCTGCGTCGACGCGACCAGGCGGCGCATGCCGGCGAGGTCGGGGCCGGCCAGGCCGGCGGCCCTGGCCTGGACGAGGATATTGCCCAGCGCGGTGGCCTCGGCCGGGCCCGCCGTCACCGGCAGCCCGGTCGCGTCGGCGGTCAGTTGGCACAGCAGCGCGCTGCGGGACCCGCCGCCGACCAGATGGACCCGGGTGAGGTCGCGGCCGGACAGCCGGGCCGCCCGCCGCAGGGCCTGGCGGTGGGCGAGCGCCAGGCTCTCCAGGACGCAGCGGACGAAGGCGCCCGGACTGTCGGGCGCCGGCTGCCCCGTACGGACGCAGAAGCCGCGTATCCGGGCCGGCATGTCCCCGGGCGCCAGGAACTCCGGGGCGTCGGCGGCGACGAGGGAGGCGAACGGACGCGCCCGGGCCGCGTCGGCGAGCAGGCCCGGCAGGCCGGTGGGCAGCCCCTGGGCGGCCCAGGTACGGCGGCACTCCTCCAGGAGCCACAGGCCCATGATGTTGCGCAGGTACCGGACGGTGCCGTCCAGCCCGCGCTCGTTGGTGAACCCGGCCACGCGGGACGCCTCGCCGAGCACCGGGGCGTCCAGCTCCACACCGGCCAGCGACCAGGTGCCGCACGACACGTACCCGAACCCCGGCTCGGTGGCGGGCACCGCCACCACCGCCGACGCCGTGTCGTGCGAGGCGACGGTGACCACCGGGGTGGCGGGCGGCAGGCCCGTGTACGCGGCGACGTGCGGCAGCAGGGTCCCGGCCGGGGTGCCGGGGGAGCGCAGCGGGGGCAGCAGCCCGGGGTCGATGCCGAGCCGGTCGAGCAGCTCGCGCGACCAGGTACCGGTACGGGCGTCGAACAGCCCGGTCGTCGAGGCGTTCGTCTCCTCCGCCCCGACCGAGCCGGTCAGCCAGTGCACGAACAGGTCCGGCATCAGCAACAAGGTCCGGGCGGCGGCGAGTTGGGCGGTCCCCGCCGCCGCCGCGAGCTGGTGGACGGTGGTGAACGGCAGGTGCTGGAGCCCCGTGATCCCGTACAGCTCGGCGGGCCCCACCTTCTCCCACACCCGCTCCGGTACGCCGTCAGTGCGGGCGTCCCGGTAGTGGTACGGGTGCCCCAGCAGCCCCCCGTCGGCGTCGAGCAGCCCGTAGTCCACCGCCCACGTGTCGACGCCGACGCTCGCCACCGCACCGGCCGCGCGGGCCACCCCCCGCAGCCCGTCCAGCACGCCCTGGAACAGGGCCAGGACGTCCCAGCGCAGCCCGTCGGGCAGGCAAACCGGGTCGTTGGCGAACCGGTGCGCCTCCGTGAGCGTGAGGCTCCCGGGCCCGACCCGGCCGAGCACCACCCGGCCGCTGGTGGCGCCCAGGTCCACGGCGGCGAACGAACGCTCGGCCATGCGGCGCCCCCTACCGCGGGAACGCGGCCGCGACGCCCGCGTCCACCGGGATGTGCAGGCCCGTCGTGTGCGACAGCTCGCCACCCGTCAGCACGAAGACCGCGTTCGCCACGTGCTCGGGCAGCACCTCCCGCTTCAGCAGCGTCCGCTGCGCGTAGAACTCGCCGAGCCTCTCCTCCGGCACCCCGTACACCGCCGCCCGCCGCGCCCCCCACCCGCCCGCGAAAATGCCCGAACCGCGCACCACCCCGTCGGGATTGACGCCGTTGACACGGATGCCGTGCCCGCCCAGCTCGGCGGCGAGCAACCGCACCTGGTGCGCCTGGTCGGCCTTGGCCGCCGCGTACGCGATGTTGTCGGGCCCCGCCAACACGGCGTTCTTCGACGCGATGTAGACGATGTCGCCGCCCATGCCCTGTGCGGTCATCACCCGGGCCGCCTCACGCGACACCAGGAACGAACCACGGGCCATGATGTCGTGCTGGCGGTCCCAGTCCTCGGCGGTCGTCTCCAACAGCGGCTTGGAAATGGAGATCCCCGCGTTGTTGACCACCAGGTCCACCCCGCCGAACGCCAGGACCGCCGCCCGGAACGCCTCCGCGACGCGCTCCTCGTCCGTCACGTCGACGGTCACCGCTACCGCCCGGTCCGCGCCGCCCAGCTCCTCGGCGACCGCCGCCGCGCTCTCGCCGTCCAGGTCGGCGACCACCACGCACGCGCCCTCGGCGGCCAGCCGGTGCGCGATGGCCCGCCCGATGCCGCTGCCCGCGCCCGTCACCAGCGCCACCCGTGTGGCCAGTGCCTTCGGCTCGGGCATCCGCCGCAGCTTGGCCTCCTCCAGCGCCCAGTACTCGATGCGGAACTTCTCCGCCTCCTCGATCGGCGCGTACGAGGACACCGCCTCGGCGCCCCGCATCACGTTGATCGCGTTCACGTAGAACTCGCCCGCCACGCGCGCGGTCTGCTTGTCCCTGCCGAACGAGAACATCCCCACGCCGGGCACCAGCACGATCGCCGGATCGGCGCCGCGCATCGCGGGCGAGTCGTCCGTGGCGTGCCGCGCGTAGTAGGCGGCGTACTCCTCCCGGTAGGCCGCGTGCAGCTCCCGCAGCCGCGCGACGGTGTCCTCCAGGGGCGCGGACGGCGGCAGGTCCAGCACCAGGGGCCGCACCTTGGTGCGGAGGAAGTGGTCCGGGCAGGAGGTGCCGAGGGCCGCGAGGCGCGGGTGCCCGGCGCGGGACAGGAAGTCCAGCACCACGGCCGCGTCGGTGAAGTGGCCCACCCGCGGCTGGTCCTGGGAGGCCAGGCCCCGCACGACGGGGGCCAGCGCGGCCGCCCGCGCCCGTCGCCCGGCCTCCGGGAGCGGCTCGTACCCCTCCCGTACGGGCCCGAACGGCTCGGGCTTCCCGCGCTCGGCCAGGAACGCCTCGGCGGTCCGGATGATGTGCAGCGAGTTGGCCTCGCACTCCTCGCTGGTGTCGCCCCACGCGGTGATGCCGTGGCCGCCCAGGACGCAGCCGATGGCCCGGGGGCCGGCCGCCTTGACGGCCGCGATGTCCAGGCCGAGCTGGAAACCGGGGCGGCGCCACGGCACCCACGCCACCGTGTCGCCGAAGCACTCGGCGGTCAGCTTCTCGCCGTCCGCCGCGCACGCGAGCGCGAGGCCCGAGTCGGGGTGGAGGTGGTCGACGTGCGCGGCGTCGACGAGCCCGTGCATGGCGGTGTCGATGGACGGCGCGGCCCCGCCCTTGCCGTGCAGGCAGTAGTCGAACGCGGCGACCATCTCGTCCTCCCGCGCCACGCCCGGGTACACGTCCTTGAGGGCGCGCAGCCGGTCCAGCCGCAGCACGGCCAGCCCGGCCCCGGTGAGCGTGCCGAGGTCACCGCCGGAGCCCTTCACCCACATCAGCTCGGTGTCCGTGCCGGTCACGGGGTCGGGAGCGGTGCCCTTGGCGGAGGCGTTGCCGCCGGCGTGGTTGGTGTTGCGCGGATCGGCGCCGAGCCGGTGCGACCGGGCCAGGAGCGCGGCGGCCTCGGGGTGCTGGGCGGGGGTGGCGGATGCCATGTCGGTGGTCCTCACGGGGTGTGGGTGGTGGGCTTCCGGCGCGGTGGTCACGCGCCCCAGCCGGCCTGGTCGCCGCCGACCCGCTCGGTGGCGGTGCGCTCGGCCCAGCCGGAGCGGCGGAAGGCGGCCATCGGGTCGGGGTCGAGGCCGAGCTCCTCGCGGACCTCGGCGAGCAGGGGGCGTACGTCGGTGGCGTACGCGTCCATCAGCACGGCGTTCGCGGCCAGGACGTCCCCGGCGAGCTGCGCGCTCGTCAGCGCGTCCCGGTCCACCAGGAGCGCCTTGGCGGTGGCCTCCTGCACGTTCATCACCGAGCGGATGACGGCCGGGACCTTCGGCTCGATGTTGTGGCACTGGTCGAGCATGAACGCGATGCCCGCCGCCGGCTCCAGACCGCCACCGCGCCGCACCTCGTACATGATGCGGAAGAGCTGGAAGGGGTCGGCCGCGCCGGCCATCAGGTCGTCGTCGGCGTAGAAACGGGAGTTGAGGTCGAACGCGCCGAGCTTCCCCTCGCGCAGCAGGAACGCGACGATGAACTCGATGTTCGTGCCGGGCGCGTGGTGCCCGGTGTCCACGCACACCCGGGCCTTCGGGCCGAGTGCGCGGCAGTGGGCGTAGGACGTGCCCCAGTCCGGCACGTCGGTGGTGTAGAAGGCGGGCTCGAAGAACTTGTACTCCAGTACCATCCGCTGGCCGTCGCCCAGCCGCTCGTACACGGCGGCGAGCGCCTCAGCGAGCCGGTCCTGACGGGCCCGGATGTCGTCCTGGCCGGGGTAGTTGGTGCCGTCCGAGAACCACAGCTTCAGGTCCCGGGAGCCGGTCGCGTCCATGATGTCGACGCACTCCAGCAGGTGCCGCAGCGCCTTCCGGCGGACGGCCGGGTCCGGGTGGCACACGCTGCCCAGCTTGTAGTCGTCGTCCTGGAAGACGTTGGAGTTGACGGCGCCGAGCGCGAGCCCGCGCTCCTTCGCGTACGAGGCCAGCTCGCCGTAGTCGTCGACGCGGTCCCACGGGATGTGCAGGGCGACGGTGGGCGTGACGCCGGTGAACTCGTGCACGCGGGCCGCGTCGTCCAGCTTCTCCCACGGGGTGCGCGGCACTCCCGGCTGGGCGAACACCTTGAAGCGGGTACCGGAGTTGCCGTACGCCCAGGACGGCGTCTCGATCGCCTGGGCCTTCAGCACGGCCTTGGCGGCGGCCCGGGCTCGGTGCGGGGACATGACTCTCCTCGGGGGTGGTCGTCCTTGGGGTCACGGCGGGATTGAAACGTATTAAAGATGGGGCGTGGTGCGGTGCGGGGTCAAGGGCTCTCACCGGAGTGCGGCTCCTCGTAAACCCTTGTACCGAAAGGGGGTTGACGCCAGGAGTCGGTGTGGTCTTAGCTCGTCTGAAACCTTTCATAACCCCTGCCGGTCGGCGGAGAGGACCAGGTACGCCATGCAGCGCGTCTGCTTCCTGCTGAAGGTCCGCCCGGACCGGCTCACCGAGTACCGCGCCCGGCACACGGCCGTGTGGCCGGAGATGCTCGACGCGCTCCGCGCCGCCGGCTGGCACAACTACTCGCTCTTCCTCCGCGACGACGGCCTCCTCGTCGGCTATCTGGAGACCCCCGACTTCGCCGCCGCCCGCGCCGCGATGGCCGCCACCGACGTCAACGCCCGCTGGCAGACGGTCATGGCGGGCTTCTTCGAAGACCTGGACGCCCGGGGCCCGGACGAGGCGATGCGGCCGCTTACCGAGGTGTTCCACCTGGACTGACACCGGGCGCCGGTACGGCACGACCCGTGCACCGCCCCCTCGGGGGGCACTGCACGGGTCGAGTGAAGCCGGTCGCGGAACGGCCCGGTGGTCGAACGGCTGGTCGCCGAACGGCTGGTCGCCGAACGGCCGAAGGGGTCAGCCGGCCTGGGTGAGCTGGTCGAGCATGTGCTCCAGGCGGGGGAGGACCGAGCGCGCGTGGTCCGTGTCCAGTGCGCCGACTTCGGTCATCAGCGCCCGCATCCGCGCGGCGGCCTCATCGGTGCGGTCCAGCGCCTGCTCCGTCCAGGCCATGCGCACGACGCACCGCACCCGCTCCTCCAGGGCGTCCGGGCCCAGCTCGGCGAACGCCGCGTCCGCCCGTTCCAGGAGGTCCACCGCCTGGCGCCGGACAGCCGCGACCACCTCCCCGTCGCCCTGGCCTCCGTCCTCCTCCCCCTCGTCCTCCTCCTCGTCCTCGTCCTCGTCCTCGTCCTCGTCCTCCTCGTACAGTTCGTCGAGCAGCAACTCGGCCGTCTGCGCCCAGGTACGCGCGCGTTCCACCAGCAGCTCGGGACCGTCCCCGTCGACGACCGTCAGGGCCCGTGACATCAGCTCCTTCGCCGCGTCCGAGTCCCCGCCCTCTGCCTCCAGCCACGCCAGCGCACGCAGCGCCCGCGCGAGCGAGACCGGCTCGTCGACGCCCTGCCAGAGCTCGACGGCCCGGTGGTAGGCGGCGACGGCCTCGTCCCGCATGCCCGACGCCGACAGGCACTCGGCGCCGAGCGACGCGAAATGGGCCTGTGACCCCGCGTGGTCCCAGCCCTTGGCCACCTCCGCGGCGAGCAGATACTGCTCGGCGGCCGCCCGGTGGTCGCCGAGCGCCCGCAGGCTCCGGGCGAGGGCGTCGCGGGCCCGTACCGCCTGCTCCTCACCGTGCTCCAGCAGGTCCGGTAGCGCCGACTCCAGCACTTCGGCCGCCTCGGCGGCACGTCCCGCCTCGCCGAGGGCCTGGGCCAGGACCAGCCGGGCGTACGCCCCCGCGCCCGCCGAGTCCCCGGCGGCGTCGAACCAGTGCGCCGCCTCCAGGGCGTGGTCGGCCGCCTCCGCCTCCTTGCCGTCCTGCTGGTAGAGGACCTCCGCCAACGTCAGCCGTATCCGGCCGAGCTCGTCCGCCGCCACGATCTCGGTGCTGTGGGCGAGCGCCGAGCGTGCCGTGTCCTCGGCGTCCTCCGGGCGGCCCATCGCCATCAGCAGCCGTGCCCGCCGCGCGAGGGGTTCGGCCGCACCCCACGGGCGGCCGGCGCCGACCCACCGCCGCGCGGCGGAGGCAAGCAGCGCCTCCGCCCGCTCGGCCGCGCCGGTGCGCCAGGCGAGGTCGGCCCGGAGCCCTTCCGCCTCGGCGAGCAGGTCCTCGACGTCGATGCCGCCGGGTCCCGCCGAGAGCTTCGAGAACTCCGAAAGCTCCGAGGACTCCGAGAGCTTTGAGAACTCCGAGACGAATGCGGTCAGATCGGCGTCGAAGCGGGCGCCGCCATCACCCGTCCCGGTCCCGGAGCCTTGCCCGGCTCCGGAGCCCTCGCCGCCTTCACCGTCCCGGAGGATCGCCTCGAACTTGGCCCGCATCAGGGCGACCGTCGCGATCCGGCGTGTTCGGGCCGGGTCGGCCGCATCGAGGGCCTCCGCCGAGGCGGCGGCCGTCCCGAGCAGGTCCCGGATCTCGTCCGCCTCCGCGCCCGCCTGTGCCGCCGCGGACGCCACGCGCAGCTCGGCCAGGGCAGCCCGGCCCGGTTCGCCGGCGTTCCGGTACGCGACGACGACCTGCTCGAACAGGCCCCGGGCGGCGTCCTCTCCGGCGCGTCCGGCACGGAGGGCCCGGTGGTCCAGCAGGTCGGCGGCCAGCAGTGCGTCCGGGGCCTGGCCGGTCTCCGTGACGAGGGCCGCGACCCGGTCCCAGACGGTGGACGCGCGCGGGTGCCCCTGGGCGCGCAGCTCCCGCGCTTCGGCGACCAGCTCGGGCAGGGCGGCGGCGTCCGGGGCCTTGCGCGTCTCGACGGCGGTGACCGGGGGCGCGCCGGCCGAGGGGACGGCACCGGCGCCGAGCCGTACCGCCCGTACGCCCAGCGGGAGGCCGTCCACCAGCGGTTCCTGCTCCAGTCGGTGCCTCAGCCGGCTGGACACGACGTCGTTGCCGTTGCGCTCGTCGAAGCGGGCCGCGATCACCCATGCCTCCGCGTCGAGGGTGTCGTGCAGCTCCCGCACCGTACGCCGCCGTCCTCCGTGGGTGGCCGCGGGCCGGTCCCCGACGCCCAGGTCCAGCAGTCGGCGGAGCAGGACCAGGGTGCCGCCCAGGAAGTCCAGCCGCGATCCCGGGTCGCCGTCGGACGCGAGGTGCGTGGCGTGTTCGGAGAGCAGCTCCAGTCCCCTGCTCTCGTTTCCGGTCAGGGCGCAGAACTCGATGTGCCGGCCGACCGACGGCAGCATGCTCTCACTGCCGCGCACCATGCGGTATCCGCGCAAGTGGTTCGCGCGTGCCTGGTCCGGGCTGCCCGACCGCACCAGCGGCAGCAGCGACTTGGCGAGTACACGGTGCGGCTCCTCCATGCACGTGGAGCTACCGTCGAGGACCGGCTGCCAGGTGCGCAACGCCTTGTCGTCCCGGCCCTGCCTCACCCAGTACGAGCCCTGGGCGTTGAGCTCGCACGCGTGGCAGTTGGCCATCCGGTCGCGGTCCGCCGTCGTCCACGCGCTGAACGCGCGTGCCGCCCGCGCGGAGTCACCGGTTTGGTCGGCGATGTGGAACTCACCCTGGCGCACGGCCCGTTCGGTGTACCCGGCCAGCCGGTAGCGGCGCTCCATCTCGGTGAGCCACTGCTCCATGGTGGCGAGCGGGATCTCCGGCAGTGTGAGCATCCCGGACGTGACCCATTTGAACATCCAGTGGAACCGGTGGCTGTCGTGGCTGTCGAAGACGGACGGGTCCTGGTCCCACTCCTGCATGAGCCGGGCGAACGGCACCAGCATCTTGCCGCGCTCGGTGCTGAACTCGTACGCCCGGATGAGACCGAACAGCGCCTGCCGGAGCACATCGCGATCGCCCGCCGACTCGGCGGCGGCGACCAGTTCCTCCGCGCGGGCGTTGCGCAGCAGCCCGTTGGGCGCGGAATCGTTCTCCCACAGGGCCCGGCGGATCTCCTCGGGGGAGTGCTCGGGGGTGGTCACTTGTCGTCCTCCTGAGAAGCCGTGGTCGGGTGCGTGGCCCACTCGAGGAGCCCGAGGAACGCCCTGTTGAGCAGGGAGGTGTCGGCTGGGCGCAGCGGGCGCTGCGCCATGAGCAGGGCCTGTCCGTAGAGGGACTCGACCGCGGTGCCGGCCAGTTCGGTGTCGCCGATCGCCGCGACGCGGCGCACCAGGGGGTTGTTGTGGTTGAGGACGAGGCGGGCACGTGGCGCCGAGCCGCGCAGGGCGCCGAGGATGTCGCTCCACAGGCTGTCGGCACCCTCCTCGGCCGACACGCGGTCCCGCTCGTGGCGGGCCTCCCGGTCGTCGAGGTACAACGCCGGCACGGTCACGGGCTGGAAGGCGCGCAGCGCCACGTCGCAGCCGAGCGGGTCCAGGCGCGTGCGGGCGGTGGCGAGGAAGGAGGCGAGGGCCAGCTCCTCCTGCGGCCCGACCGGGTCGAGGTGTGCCGTGACGGCGCCCGCGTCCAGCTCGCTGACGGTGACGCCGTCCCGGACCTGCGGAAGCAGGGCGACAAGGTCGGAGTCGTAGGTGTACCCGCCGTTGACGATGCCCAGGCCGTGCGCGGCCGCGATGGGGGAGACCTGCCGGAACTCCTCGACCGTCCGGGTGAAGTGGACCCGCGGATGCGTGCGTACGAACTCGTCGAGCGTGACCCGGCCGTCGCTGGTCTCGAACGGCAACCAGGGCAGCATCAGCGAGAACAGCTCGGCGTCGTGCCGCGCCATGGATTTCACGCCCAGGTGGTGCACCGCGAGGAAGGCCGCCAGCCGGTCGGGGTCGCCGGCCGCGAGCTCGGCGAGCCACTCACGGACGCGGACGCCCAGCGCGTCCCGCACGGCGGCGAGGGTCTCGTCGTCGTACAGGTTCTCCCGCGAGGCGGTCGGGCGCAGGGTGTCGGTGTCCAGCACGACGCGCACGAAGAACGCCCAGTCGGGCAGCAGGTTGTCGGCCCGGTCGGTGAGCAGCATGCCTTTCAGGTAGACCCGGTGGGCCGCCCGGTTGGCGGGACTCGTGGCGGAGGGCAGGACGTACGCGACACCGCGTACACCGGCGACCGGGAGGTCCAGGTCGATGGAGTCGAGCGGGGTGAACCCGAAGACCCGCGCGCAGTGCCCGGCCAGTGCGACCCGGCGTGCGGTGGGCGTCGGATACGGCCGGTCCCACACGGCCGGCCGCTCGGTCAGCGGGCGGTCGGTGCCGTCCGGCCCGGTGAAGGTGATCTCGTGGTGCAGCAGCGACCCGAAGTCCTGGGCGAGTTCGGCGACACGGCGCGGGTCGGCCCATTCCTCGGCGCCGGGCCGCGGCTCCAGCCGGACCGTGGTGCCGGGCTCGGGCCGCGCGTCGTGCGGCAGGGTCCGTACCGTGTACGAGCCGTCGTCGCTCGCCACCCACTCGACGGGCGGCTCGTCGGGCTTGCGGGCGGAACGGGACACCACGCGGATCTGCCGGGCGACCACGAAGCAGGCGAGCAACCCGATGCCGAACTGGCCGAGGAATTCCCGCCGGGCACTCTCCAGGCCGTCGCGCTTGGAGCTGCGCCCGATGGTGGCGAGGAGGGTGTGCACCTCCTCGGAGGTGAGGCCGATGCCGCTGTCCTCCATGACGACCGCATCGCCCGTGGCCGCCAGGCGGATGGCCACGGGGGCGGCGGGGTCGTGGGCGAGCCGGGCGGTGACGGCGTCCACCGCGTTCTGCAGCAGCTCGCGGATGTAGACGCGCGGGCTGGAGTAGAGGTGGTGGGACAGCAGGTCCACCAGGCCACGCAGGTCGACCTGGAACGTGTTCACCGATGCTTCGGCCGGTGACCGGACGGCTCCCGTGGGCTCGGGCAATTCGGGCGAGTGAAGGTTCATGGGCACAAGGGGGCCACCTCACGGCTCCGGACGGACGGCCGTGGGCGCGGGTCGGGCGATCGCGGGGTCCCCCCCTCACGAATCGCGATGGGCCCGGCCCTGACCTCGGCGCCGTACGCGGGATACGCGCAGGTCACCGAGGAGGACTCGGAATTGAGGACCATCGTAGGGAGGGCCACTGACAATGCCCAGGGATTTGCCCACGGACGCGATCTTGCCCGGACGCGACCTCGCCCGGCGCGGGCCGGCGCCACCCGTGGCGATGCACGCACGGTTCACGCGGCTCCACCCGTGGCGATGCACGCACGGTTCACGCGCCACCGGCTGCGGCGATGCACGCGCGACTTACGCGCCGCCGCCCGCGGTGATGCACGCGCGACTTACGCGCCGCCGCCCGCGGTGATGCACGCGCGTCTCACGCGCCGCCGCCCGCGGCTCACCTGCCCACGGCCGCCGGTGGGGGAGCGGTGGGGTGGCGCAGCCCTTCGGCGGCGTCCGAGACCCGGCGCAGCAGGTCGAGGAAGAGGGCCTGCTCCGCCGGTTCCAGCGGGGCGAGGAAGACCTGGTTCATCCGTGCCGTGCGCAGCGCCAGTCTCTTGTGGACGCGGACGCCCTCGTCGGTGGCGTGCAGGACCGAGCGTCGGCCGTCGCGCGGGTCGCGGACCTTGTCGACCAGGCCGCGGTCGGCCAGTCGGCGGACGACCTCGGCGATGGTGGAGCGGTCGAGGCCGACGCGGTCGCCGACGGTGCGCTGGTCCAGGCCGGCCTCGCCGACCAGGGTGTTGAGGACGGCGAACTGGGGGGAGGTGACCTCCTCGGAGACGATCGTGTTCCACAGCAGGGTGTGGGCCTGCTGGAAGCGCCGGGCCAGATGGCCGGGATGGCTGCTGAGGTCGAGCGCGGGCACGGTGCGTCCCCTCTCCCCGGGTGGTCCTGTGATGCCTGCCTGTACCGGTCAGTGTCTCATGGCACTGACCATCTTGACCGGCGCGAATTACGGTGCCAGGCTGCACCTTCGAGAGAAGGTAGTCAGTGTACTGAGCATTCTCGGAAGGAAGCGGACCGATGGACAAGGTGGTGCCCACCGCCGGGGAGGCCGTGGCCGATGTGCACGACGGAGCGACGTTCGCGGTCGGCGGCTTCGGCCTCAGCGGCGTTCCGAACACGCTCATCCAGGCCGTGCACGCGACCAGGATCACCGGCATCGGCGTGGTCTCCAACAACTGCGGCGCCATGGACACCGGCCTCGCGGTCCTGCTCGCCGCCGGGCGCATCGCGCGCGTCACGGGCTCGTACATCGGTGCCAACAAGGAGTTCGCCCGCCAGTACCTCGCCGGTGAACTGGAGGTCGAGCTGATCCCGCAGGGCACCCTCGCCGAACGGCTGCGCGCGGGCGGCGCCGGCATCCCCGCCTTCTACACCCCGGCCGGCGTCGGCACGCAGGTCGCCGAGGGCGGCCTGCCCTGGCGGTACGACGGGAACGGCGGCGTGGCGCTCGCCTCCCCGCCCAAGGAGGTCCGCGAGTTCGACGGCGTGCCGTACGTCCTCGAACACGGCATCCGCACCGACTTCGCCCTCGTACGCGCCGCAAAGGGCGACCGCCACGGCAACCTGGTCTTCGCCAAGTCCGCCCGCAACTTCAACCCCCTCGCGGCCATGGCCGGACGGATCACCGTCGCCGAGGTCGAGGAGCTGGTCGAGCCCGGCGAGATCGACCCGGACCACGTCCACCTGCCCGGCATCTTCGTCCAGCGCGTCGTGGCCCTCACCCCCGAGCAGGCCGCCGACAAGAAGATCGAGAACCGTACGACCCGGAAGGGACGGGGCTGATGGCCTGGACACGCGACGAGATGGCCGCCCGCGCGGCCGCCGAGCTGCACGACGGCGAGTACGTCAACCTCGGCATCGGCCTGCCCACCCTCATCCCCGGGCACCTCCCCGACGGCGTCCACGTCGTCCTCGAATCCGAGAACGGCATCCTCGGCACCGGCCCCTACCCGTACGAGGACGAGGTCGACCCCGACCTCATCAACGCGGGCAAGGAGACCGTCACCGTCCTGCCCGGCGCCTCCTACTTCGACTCGGCGCTCTCCTTCGGCATGATCCGCGGCGGCCACATCGACGTCGCCGTGCTCGGCGCCATGCAGGTCTCGGCCGGCGGCGACCTCGCCAACTGGGCCGTCCCCGGCAAGCTCGTCACCGGCATCGGCGGCGCCATGGACCTGGTGCACGGCGCCCGCCGCGTCATCGTCACCATGACCCACACGGCCAAGGATGGCAGCCCCAAGATCGTCGAGGAGTGCGCCCTGCCCCTCACCGGCCGCGCCTGCGTCCACCGGATCATCACCGACCTCGGCGTCCTGGACGTCACCGACGACGGCCTGACCCTGGTCGAGACCGCCCCGGGCGTGAGGGTCGACGAGATCCGGAAGGCGACCGCCGCCCCCGTCCGAACGGCCGGCTGACCACGGAAGGTTCACCGACATGGCGCTCACCCAAGCCGACATAGACCTCCAGATCGTCCGGCAGCGCGCCGCGTACGAGAAGTCCGTCGCCGACGGCGCCCGGCGCGCCGACCACCCGGCGCGCGATTACCCCCCGTACCGCTCCAGCCTGCTGCGCCACCCGCACCAGCCGCTCGTCGCCGTCGCCACCGCCCGCGACCCGGAGGCGGTCGAACTGGCCTCGCCCGCCTTCGGCGAGACCGACGTCACCGAACAGGACAACGACCTGACGCGACAGCACGCCGGCGAGCCGCTCGGCGAGCGCATCACCGTCACCGGCCGCGTCGTCGACCGCGGCGGCCGGCCCGTACGCGGCCAGCTCATCGAGTTGTGGCAGGCCAACGCCTCCGGGCGGTACGCCCACCGGCGCGACCGGCACCCGGCCCCCCTCGACCCCAACTTCACCGGCGTCGGCCGCACCCTCACCGGCGACGACGGCGGCTACACCTTCACCACCATCAAGCCCGGCGCCTACCCCTGGCGCAACCACACCAACGCCTGGCGCCCCGCCCACATCCACTTCTCGCTCTTCGGCTCGGCGTTCACCCAACGCCTCGTCACCCAGATGTACTTCCCCGGCGACCCGCTCTTCCCCCACGACCCGATCCTCCAGTCCGTCACCGACGACGCCGCGCGGCAGCGGCTCGTCGCGACCTACGACCACAGCCTGTCCCAGCCCGAACGGTCCCTCGGCTACCGCTGGGACATCGTGCTCGACGGGCCCGCCGCCACCTGGATCGAGGAAGGCCGATGAGCGGCCCCGAGCCCACGCCCTCGCACACCGTCGGCCCCTTCTACGGGTACGCCCTGCCCTTCCCCGGCGGCGGCGACATCGCCCCCGTCGGCCACCCCGACACGATCACCGTCCACGGCCGGGTCCTCGACGGCGAGGGCGCCCCCGTCCCCGACGCCCTGGTCGAGGTCTGGGGGCCCGGCCCCGGCGGCGAACTCCCGCGCACCGGCGGCTCGATGCGCCGCGACCCGGTCACCGGCGGGTTCCTCGGCCGCAACGGCATCGACTTCACCGGCTTCGGCCGCATACCCACCGACGCGGACGGGCACTGGACGGTACGCACCCTCCGGCCCGGCGCCCGCGGCGAGAACGCCCCGTACCTGAGCGTCTGCCTCTTCGCCCGCGGCCTGACCCACCACCTGTTCACCCGCGTCTACCTGCCGGAGCACGCCGACGCCCTCGCCGCCGACCCGCTGCTCGCCTCCCTCACGCCCGCGCGCGGGGCCACGCTCGTCGCGCACGCCGAGCCACGCGGCACCTACCGGTTCGACATCCGGTTGCAGGGCGAGGGGGAGACCGTCTTCCTGGAGTTCACATGACGTACGACGACGGCCTCCTGGCCCCCGGGAGCGCGGGCACACCCGCCGAGGCCGCCACCTCCGACGCCGCCTTCCTGCGCGCGATGCTCGACGCGGAGGCCGCCCTCGCGCGCGTCCAGGCGCCTCCGGACGCGGCCGGGACGATCACGGCGGCCTGCGCGGGCGAGTTCGACGTACGGGACCTGGCGCTGCGCGCCCGCTCCGGCGGGAACCCGGTGATCCCGCTGGTCGCCGACCTCACCGCCGCCGTACCGGAGTACGCCCGGCCCTACGTCCACCGGGGCGCCACCAGCCAGGACATCCTCGACACGGCCGCCATGCTCGTCGCCGCCCGAGCCCTGGCCCCGGTCCTCGCCGACCTGGAGCGCACGGCCGTGGCGCTGCGGGCGCTCGCCGCCGGGCACCGCGACACGGTGATGCCCGGCCGCACCCTCACCCAGCACGCGGTGCCGACCACCTTCGGGCTGAAGGCGGCGGGCTGGCGCGCCCTGGTACTGGACGCCCGCGACCGTGCCGCCGCCGTCCGCGACCGGCTGCCCGCCCAACTGGGCGGCGCGGCGGGCACGCTGGCGGCCTTCGAGGCGTACGGGTGCGACGACGCGCCCGCCCTCGTCGCCGCGTACGCCCGCGAAGTCGGCCTCGCCGAACCCGGCCTGCCCTGGCACACCCTCCGCACCCCGGTGGCCGACCTGGCGGGGGCCCTCGCGTTCACCGCCGGGGCGCTCGGGAAGCTCGCCGCCGACGTGCTGACCCTCTCCCGCACCGAGCTCGGCGAGGTGAGCGAGGGCAACGGCGGTGGCTCGTCCGCCATGCCGCACAAGGCCAACCCCGTGCGCGCCACCCTCATCGCCGCCGCCGCCCGCCGCGCGCCCGGCCACGCGGCGGTCCTGTACGGCTCGGTCGCCGCCGGGGACGAGCGGCCCCCGGGCGCCTGGCACGCCGAGTGGGAGCCGCTGCGGGAACTGCTGCGGCTCGTCGGCGGCGCCGCGCACCACGCCGCACGCCTCGCCGAGGGGCTGCGCGTCCACCCCGGCCGGATGCGGGCCAACCTGGACCTCACCGACGGGCTGATCGTCTCCGAACGGCTCCGCGCCCGCTTCCCGAAGGACCGCCTGACGCGGGCGGCCGAGGAGGTCCGTACGACCGGCAGGCCCCTCGCCGACGTGCTGGGCGTCCCGCCCGAACTGACCGACCCCACCCACTACACCGGCGCGGCGGATCGGCTCACCGACCGCGCCCTGGAACGCCGATGAACCTGCTCCACCACGTCGTCGAGGGCCCCGCCGCCGCGCCCGCCGTCCTGCTCGGCCCGTCCCTCGGCGCCTCCACCGCCCTGTGGGACGCCGTCGCACCCGGACTGCCGCTGCGGTGCGTACGGTGGGACCTGCCCGGCCACGGCTCCAGCCCCGCCGGCCTCATCGCCCCCGGGGCCACCGTCGCGGACCTCGCCGCCCATGTGCTGCGCCTCGCCGACGCGCTGGGGCTGGACCGGTTCCACTACGCGGGCGTGTCACTGGGCGGCGCCGTCGGCCTCTGGCTCGCCGTCCACCACCCCGACCGGCTGCACCGGCTCGCCCTCGTCTGCTCCTCCGCCCACTTCGGCGACCCCGGCCCCTGGCACGAACGGGCCGCCCTGGTGCGCCGCGACGGCACCGCGCCCCTGGCCGGGACGGCAGCCGGCCGCTGGTTCACCCCCGGCTTCACCGACCCGCGCCTGGTCGACGACCTGCGCGGCGCCGACCCGGCCGCGTACGCCGCGTGCTGCGACGCGCTCGCCGCCTACGACCTGCGCCCCGACCTGGCGTCGGTCACCGTGCCCACCCTGGTGCTGGCGGGCCGCCAGGACCCGGCGACCCCGCCCGCGCACGCCCGCGAGCTCGCCGACGGCATCCCGGGCGCGGCCCTCACCGAACTCCCCGGCGCCTCGCACCTGGCCCCCGCCGAGCAGCCGGCCGCCGTGCTGGCCGCCCTGCGCGCCCACTTCGGCGCGGCCACCGGCAGCCCGGACCGGAGCTAGTCGTTCTCGGCGGCGGCGGCCGACGCCGACGCCGACGCCGACGCCGTCGCGGCGGTCACATGCGCCGCGGTGGCCGCCTTGTCGATGCCGAGGCGGGTGAGGATGCCCTGACCGTCCTCGAACTCCAGCAGGGCGAGCAGGATGTGCTCCGTCCCGACGTAGTTGTGGCCCAGCAGCAGGGCCTCTCGGAAGGTCAGTTCCAGGACCTTCTTCGCCGCGGCGTCGAAGGGGACGAGATCGGGCACGCTGTCCGCCTTCGGCGGCAGTGCCGCGGCCGCCTCCTGCCGGACCGCGTCCAGGAGCACTCCCTGGGCGACGATCGCCTTGGCGGCGAGCCCCTCGGGCTCGTGCAGCAGCCCGAGGATCAGGTGCGCGGGGCGGATCTCGTCGTTCTCCGCGGCGTGGGCCTCGTTCTGCGAGGCCATCACGACGTTGCGGGCACGGTCGGTGAAGCGGCTGAAGCCCTGGGCGGGGTCCAGGTCCGACGCCTCGCCCGCCTTCGGTACGAAGCGCTTCTGGGCGGCCTGCCGGGTGACGCCCATGCTCTTGCCGATGTCCGTCCAGGAGGCGCCCGAGCGCCTGGCCTGGTCGACGAAGTGGCCGATCAGATGGTCCGCCAGTTCCCCGAGGTGGTCGGCGGCGATCACGGCGCCGGAGAGCTGCTCGAGCGCGTCGCTGTGTGCCTGCTTGATGGCCTCGATGAGGTCGTCGAGGCGAACGGGATGCGTCATGCCGACTGGTTTCGTCATGTGTCAACCGTAGGTTGACGACCCTCGGCCGTCAACCCCGCGTTGACAGTTGGGTGTTCAGGCCCTCCCGTACGTCCGTCACGCCGCGCCGGGACCTCCACCCCCGGCCGTGGCGCCCGCCCGGGACGGTCCAAAGGCCAGCCGGCGCTGGAGCTCGGCGTGACGGAACTGGCAGACCGCCCCCACCTGGCGCAGAACACCGCGCTTCTCATGGGTGTCGGAGAGGAACCCCTCAGCCGCCAGGGCAGCCGGCCGCGCAGCGCGAGCCGGCAGCGCACCATGGCGAAGGCCCCCCAGTCCGCCTGCGGCCAGACGGTCGGCGATCTCCCCGAGCCCGCTACCCGCGGCGGCACACACGCGCTTGTGGGGTGAAGGGCGCCTCGCGACGCGCGACATCACCCGGCCACCCCCTGGGCGCTCCCCAACGCCCGGCGGCGGACGGCTGATTGAGCGATATGCGCGCGACCCATTGACGCGCATGCTGTTCGAACCTACGGTCCCGTTCGAGGTTACGAGCGCCATTCGGTATGTCGAACAGCATCGCAGGGGGTGGGGAGGGGGTGCCTTCCCCGAGCCGCCCACCACTGCCGGCGCCACGGGCGGCGTCCTCACGGCGAGCGCCGGCCGGGCGTCGGCCGGGCGTCGGCCGGGCGTCGGCCGGGCGTCGGCCGCACCGGACCGGCCGGCCCGTAGCGCCCCGCTCAGCGAAAGGACTCCGATGACCGCCCGCTTCACCCTCGACCCCGCCTTCACCGTCGGCGAGGTCAGCCCCCGCCTCTTCGGCTCGTTCGTCGAGCACCTCGGCCGGTGCGTCTACACCGGCATTTACGAGCCGGGCCACCCCACCGCCGACGAGGCCGGGCTGCGCACCGACGTCCTCGCCCTCATCCGCGAGCTCGGTGTCACCACCATCCGCTACCCCGGCGGCAACTTCGTCTCCGGCTACCGCTGGGAGGACGGCACCGGCCCCGTCGAGCAGCGGCCGCGCCGCCTGGACCTCGCCTGGCGTTCCACCGAGACCAACCGGTTCGGGCTGGCCGAGTACATGGCCTTCCTCAAGAAGACCGGCCCACAGGCCGAGCCCATGATGGCCGTCAACCTCGGCACGCGCGGCGTCGCGGAAGCGCTCCAGCTCCAGGAGTACGCCAACCACCCCGGCGGCACCGAGCTGTCCGAGCGCCGCATCGCCCACGGCGACAAGGACCCCTACGGCATCCGGCTGTGGTGCCTCGGCAACGAGATGGACGGCCCCTGGCAGCTCGGCCACAAGACGGCCCGGGAGTACGGGCGGCTCGCCGCCGAGACCGCGCGCGCCATGCGACAGATGGACCGGGACGTCGAGCTGGTCGCGTGCGGCAGCTCGGGCCGCTCCATGGAGACCTTCGCCGAGTGGGAGGCGACCGTCCTGGCCGAGGCGTACGACGACGTCGACTACGTCTCGCTGCACGCCTACTACGAGGAACTCGACGGCGACCGCGACTCCTTCCTCGCCTCCGCCGTCGACATGGAGGCCTTCATCGAGGAGGTCGTCGCCACCTGCGACCACATGGGCGCCCGCCTGAAGTCGCCGAAGAGGATCAACCTCTCCTTCGACGAATGGAACGTCTGGTACCTCAGCCGCTACCAGGCCCGGGCCGCCACCGAGCCCCTCGACTGGCCCGAGGCGCCGCGCCTGCTGGAGGACTGCTACTCCGTCACCGACGCCGTCGTCCTCGGCTCCCTGCTGATCGCCCTGCTGCGCCACGCCGACCGCGTCACCGTCGCCTGCCTCGCCCAACTCGTCAACGTCATCGCCCCGATCATGACCGAACCCGGCGGCCCCGCCTGGCGGCAGACCACGTTCTTCCCCTTCGCCCAGGCCTCCCGCCACGGGCGGGGCCGCGTCCTCGACGTACGGGCCGACTCACCCACGTACCCCACGGCGAAGTACGGCGAGGTGCCGCTGCTGCACGCCACGGCGGTACGCGGCGACGACGGCACCGTCACCGTCTTCGCCGTCAACCGGGGCCGGAACGCGCCCCTCCCGCTCCACGTCGACCTGCGGGGGCTCGACCTGACGCACGTCGTCGAGCACTCCGCACTCGCCGACGCCGACCCCGACGCCCGCAACACCCTCGACGACCCCGAGCGCGTCACCCCGCACACCGTTCCCACGACCACCCTCGCGGACGGCGCACTGCGTGCCGTCCTGGAGCCGATGTCCTGGAACGTGATCAGGCTGTCGGCGGCGACGGGAGCGGACAGCCCCCACTCACCCTGACTCGAAGGGACGCACCCGCATGCGTACGCACCGGCTCACCCCCACCACCCGGACCGCGGTCACCGTCCTCGCCACCACCCTCGCCACCGCCCTCGCCCTCGCCCCGTCCCCCGCCCACGCCTACCCCGCCCCCGGCCGCGTCACCGGCGACATCGTCGTCCACGACCCCACCATGCTGCGCACCCCGTCCGGCCAGTACCTGCTCTACTCCACCGGCGACGGGCTCCAACTGCGCACCTCCACCGACCGCGTGCACTTCAGCCGCAACAGCTCGGCGTTCCCCACCCGGCCCCCCTGGTGGCGGAACTACAACACCACCTCGGACGTCTGGGCGCCGGACATCTCGTACCACGGCGGCAGGTACCTGATGTACTACTCCGTCTCGTCCTTCGGCTCCAACACCTCCGCGATCGGCCTGGCGACCTCCGCCACCGGCCTGCCCGGCAGTTGGACCGACCGCGGACCCGTGTACACCTCGGCATCCTCCAGCGACTACAACGCCATCGACCCCCACCTCTTCGTCGACGGCGACGGGAAGTGGTGGCTGTCCTTCGGCTCCTGGTGGACCGGCATCAAACTCATCCGCGTCGACCCCGCCACCGGGAAGCGGCACGCGGGCGACACCGCGCGCCGCTCCCTCGCCTCCCGGCCCACCGGCACCAAGGCCGTCGAAGCGCCCTTCATCGTCAAACGGGGCGGCCACTACTACCTCTTCGCCTCGTACGACACCTGCTGCGCGGGCACCGGCTCCACGTACAGGATCAAGGTCGGCCGTGCGACCGGTGTCACCGGGCCGTACTACGACAGGAACGGCGTCAGCATGATGAACAACGGCGGTACGCCCGTGCTGGAGAGCCACGGCCGTTACATCGGCCCCGGCGGCCAGTCGGTCATGCCGGACGCCGCCGGCGACCTGCTCGTCCACCACTACTACGACGGCCAGGACAACGGCACGCCGAAGCTCGGCGTCAACCTCCTGAACTGGAGCAGTGGGTGGCCCGTCGCCTACTGACCCCCGCTCAGGGGCAGCAGCTCGCCGCCGGCCGGCAGGCCCTCCACCCGCCGGCTGTCGACGACCACCAGCTCGTACGGATGCCGCCGGCCCCGCTGCCACTGCCCGCCCGCCAGCCGCACCGTGGCGACGTGGGGCACGGGGCCGGACGTCCAGTCGAGCGGGCCCGCCATCGTCCGCAGCCGGGTCGCGCCGAGCGCGGCCGCGACCGACGCGGGGGCCGCCGGGTCGTCGGCCGTGGCGAGGGCGTGCGCGGCCACCTCGAAGAGGGCGTACGCCAGTCCCAGCGGCTGGAGCCACTGGTTGCCCGTGGCCCGCTCGTAGCCCTCGGCCAGCTCGGCGGCGGTCATGCCGTCGATGGACGAGCGGTAGGGGTGGGACGGGGTCCAGTAGACGAGCGTCGCCACGTCCGCCTGGGGCGGCGCCTCGCCGGCCGGGGTCGCGGCGGCGGGCGGATAGGCCAGCCACCGGGAGCAGGTGATGAGCCGGGGCCGCAGCCCCTGCCGGGCGGCCTCCCGGCGGAACAGCCCCAGGTCCGCCCCCGTCGCGGCGCTCGTGACCACGTCCACGCCCGCCTCCCGGAACGCCGACACGTGCCCGGCCAGGGCGGAGGCCGGCTCCCGGTACCCGCCCGGGTCCACGAGACGGTGCCCACGCGCGCGTGCCCCGGGCAGGAAGCCGTGCGTGGCGTGCCGGGACCAGGTGCCCTGCGGGCCGTCGTTCCACAGGCACCCGACCCGGCGCTCCGTACCGCCCACCGTCTCCCACAGGTCGGCGAACGTCTCCGCGATGTCGTCGAGGCCCCAGCAGAAGTGGTACGTCCAGCGCCGCCGCCCGCCCCCGTGGTGGTACACCTGCCACGGGAAGGTGCTCGACAGGCACGGCACCCCCGCCTCCTCACAGGCGTCCGCCACGGCCGGCAGCACCTCCGTGCCCGCCAGCGTGAGCACCAGCCGGGCCCGCTCCACCTCCACCAGCTCCCGCACCGCCCGCCGGGCGCCGGCGGCGTCGGAGCGGCTGTCGCGGCCCACCAGGCGCAGCCGCCCCCGCAGTTTGGGTGCCAGCAGGTCCATGGCGTACGCCAGTGGGTCCCCGAGCCGTGCCAGCCGGCCGGTGCGCGCGATCACCACGCCCACGGTCGGGACCTGTTCTGTCTCACCGTTCGTCCGATTCATGCCCCGGACAACGCCCCAGCGGGGCAGGTGTCACGCTCCGCCGTGCACCCGCATGTCATGAATCGATTCATGACAGGGTGCGCGCGACCTCCTACGATGAAGCCCCCGGTCCGGCGGCGGAGCGGGCGGCTGAGGACCGAAGGGGGTGCGCGGCGTGGCGCGCATGGTGGGCATCAAGGACGTGGCGCAGCACGCGGGCGTCTCCGTGGGCACCGTCTCCAACGTCATCAACCGGCCCGAGACCGTCGCCGAGGCCACGCGCGAGCGCGTCCGGGCGGCCATCGAACTGCTCGGCTACGTCCGCAGCGAGTCGGCCCGCCACCTGCGGGCCGGGCGCAGCCGGATCATCGCCCTCCTCGTCCTCGACATGGCCAACCCCTTCTTCGTCGACCTCGCCACCGGCGCCGAGCGCGCCGCCCGCGAGGCGGGGCTCGGGGTGATGCTGTGCAACAGCGCCCAGGACCCGGCCGAGGAGGCCGAGTACCTCGCGCTCTTCGCCGAGCAGCGGGTGCGCGGCGTGCTGGTGACCCCCGCCGACCCCGGCGGGGACACGCTCCGGGCGTTCGGCCGGCACGGCATCCCGTACGCGCTGGTGGACCGCACCGCCGCCGGGGAGGAGACCTGCTCGGTCTCGGTGGACGACGTCGAGGGCGGGGCGCTCGCGGTCCGGCACCTGCTGGAGGGCGGGCACCGGAGCCTCGTCTACGTCGGCGGGCCGGCGCACCTGCCGCAGGTCCAGGACCGGTGCGCCGGGGCGCTGAACGCGCTCGCCGAGGCGGGGCTGCCGGCCGAGGCCCTGACCCGGGTCGGGACCGAGCGCCTCGACGTGGCCTCCGGGCGCGACGCGGGCGCCCGGCTGCTCGGCATGTCGCCGCGGCCCACCGCGGTCTTCTGCGCCAACGACCTGCTGGCCCTGGGCGTGCTCCAGACCCTGTTCGCCGCCGGGGTCTCGGTGCCGGGGGACATCGCGCTGGTCGGGTACGACGACATCGAGTTCGCCGCCGCCGCGGCCGTGCCGCTGACCTCGGTGCGCCAGCCCGCCCACCGGATGGGGCGGATGGCCGCCGAGCTGCTCATCGAGGAGACCGGCGACCGGGCCGCGCACCACGCGCACCGGCGCATCGTGCTCCGGCCCGAACTGGTCGTCCGCGCCTCCACTTTGGCGTCGCGCCGCCCCTGACGGCTCCCGGGGCCCGGCCCCGCGCGGCCCTCGTGCGCGTCCGGCACCGACGGATCTCGTCCGAACCGTTGACGTACCCGACAGCGGTCCCTACGTTAACTCGGCAAGCGCTTTCCTAAAACGATTCAAAGCGCGCTGGAGGACGAACTGTGCGTACCAAGGGGACTGTTGACCGGCGCGGCCTGCTGAAGGTGGCGGGTGGCTCCATGGCCGCTCTGGGCCTGACGGCGGCGGGCTGCGGCACCGGAAGCGGCTCGGGCGGCGACGGGACCGTCACGATCCGGTACGCGTGGTGGGGGTCCGACGACCGCGCCAAGCGCATCAACGAGACGATCGCGCTCTTCGAGAAGAAGTACCCGAAGATCAAGGTCCAGACCGACTTCCAGCCCTACCTGGACTTCTGGAAGAAGTTCAACACCCAGGCCTCCGGCGGCAACCCGCCGGACGTCTTCCAGAACGCCGTCGGCTTCCTGCGCAAGTACGACGCCAAGAACGTGCTCCTCGACCTCGGCGAGCAGGTCAGGGCCGGCAACCTCCGCATGGAGGGCTTCCGCGCCGGGCTGGAGAAGTTCGGCGAGGTCGACGGCAGACTGCTGGGCGTTCCCGTCGGCTCCAACTCCATGGCCCTGGTCATCGACGAGGCCGTCTTCAAGAAGGCCGGCATCGCCCCGAAGCCGGGCTGGACGTGGGACGAGTTCACCGCCGCGCTGGAGAAGATCCGCGACACCCAGGGCCGGGCCGGCGACAGCGGCCTCTACGGCGTCATGTACCTGTACGACCTCTACCTGCGCCAGCACGGCAAGGCCTTCTTCACCGAGAAGGGCCTCGGCTTCACCGAGGCCGACCTCACCGACTGGTGGAACAAGGGACACGCGGGCGTGAAGTCCGGCATCCACTCCGACCCCAAGAGGGTCGCCCAGATCAAGCCCAAGTCGGCGGTGACGGGCAACCTCGCCGCCGCCGAGTTCACCTGGGACAACTTCACCATCCGCTACACCTCCGAGGGCAAGAGCAGCTACGGCCTCGCCCCGATCCCCACCACCGACGGCAGGCGCACCGGCCAGTACCTCGGCTCACTGATGCTCAGCGGCTCCCGGCGCACCAAGCACCCCAAGGAAGTCGCCCGGTTCATCGACTTCATGGTTCACGAACCCGAGGTCGCGAAGATCATGGGCTACGACCGTGGCGTACCGGCCACGACCGCGCAGTACGCGGCGTTCACACCGGCCGACGAGGTCACCAAGCGGATCGCCGCGTACGAGCAGCAGCTCGTCGAGAGCCGCGTACTGGAGACCATCACCCCGCACCCGGCCGGCGCCGACGTCGCCGAGGCCGCCTTCCTGCGCATCGCCGAGGAAATGGCCCTGGGCAGGCGGTCCGTGCCCGAGGCGGTCGAGCAGTTCTTCACCGAGGCGAAGACGGCCCTGGGCTCCTGATGGGAACGGCATGGGAACGACCGTGACACACCACGCGACGGCCGCCCCGGAGCTCGCGGACAGCAGCCCCGGCCCGCGGCCCGGCCCGGCCGGCGCCGACCGCCCCGGGCGCACCGCCGCCCGGCGGCGCGGACGCCGCGAGAACCTGGCGGGCTACCTGTTCATGTCCCCGTGGATCGCCGGTTTCCTGCTGCTCACCGCGGGCCCGATGGTCGCCTCGCTCTACTTCGCCTTCACCGACTACAACCTCTTCGACACCCCGCGGTGGATCGGATGGCAGAACTTCACCGACATGCTCGCCGACCCCAGGTGGCGTACATCGGTCGAGGTCACCCTCTGGTACGTCGTCATCGGCACCCCGCTCAAGCTCGCCGCCGCCCTCGGCGTGGCGCTGCTGCTCAACCAGAAGCGGCGCGGCCAGGCCTTCTACCGGGCCGCGTTCTACGCACCCTCGCTGATCGGCGCCAGTGTCTCCGTCGCCATCGTCTGGAAGGCGATCTTCTCGGACGACGCCATCGTCGACCGGGCCCAGCGGGCCCTGTTCGGCGTCGACGTGGGCGGCTGGACCGGCGACCCCGACTGGATCATCTACAGCCTGGTGGCCCTGACGGTCTGGCAGTTCGGAGCGCCCATGGTGATCTTCCTGGCCGGACTGAAGCAGGTGCCGCGCGAGCTGTACGAGGCGGCGGAGGTCGACGGGGCGGGCACCTGGCGCCGGTTCTGGAACATCACCCTGCCGATGATCTCGCCGGTCCTCTTCTTCAACGTCCTGCTGGAGACGATCCACTCGTTCCAGATCTTCGGCTCCGCGTACATCCTCGGCGGCGCGGGCGGCACCTGCGGCCCCGCCGACGCCACGCTCGTCTACACCTGCTACCTCTACGTCCAGGGCTTCGAGAACAGCCACATGGGCTTCGCCTCCGCCATGGCGTGGATGCTGCTGCTCGCGGTCGGCCTGGTGACGGCGGTGCTGTTCTGGTCCCAGCGGCGCTGGGTGCACTACGAGGAGGCCGCCCGATGACCGCCGACCTCTCCACTCCGCGCCGGCGCGGCGCCGCATCCCGGCGCGGTGCCGGGTCGCTCGCCTGGCACCTCGGCTCGCTCGCCGTCCTCGCGGTGGTGCTCTACCCGGTGGTGTGGGTGATCGGCGGCTCGTTCAAGCCGAACGACGAGATCGTCGGCAGCCTGGAGCTGTTCCCCGCCGACCCCATCACCGACAACTACCGCCGGCTCGCCGACGGCATCGCCGACATCCCCATCTCCACCTTCTTCGGCAACTCCCTCTTCCTGGCGGCCGGTTCGGTCGTCGGCGTGCTGGTCTCCTGCTCGCTGGCCGCCTACGCCTTCGCCCGGATCGGCTTCGCCGGCCGGAGCGTGCTGTTCGCGCTGATGATCGGCACGCTGCTGCTGCCGTACCACGTCCTGCTCATCCCGCAGTACGTGATGTTCCAGAAGCTGGAGCTCATCAACACCTATACGCCGCTGCTGCTCGGCAAGTACCTCGCCACGGACGCCTTCTTCGTCTTCCTGATGGTGCAGTTCATGCGCGGCCTGCCCGGGGAGCTGGACGAGGCGGCCCGGCTGGACGGCTGCGGACACCTGCGGATCTACTGGTCGATCGTGCTGCCGCTGTGCCGGCCCGCGCTCATCACCAGCGCGATCTTCACGTTCATCAACGCCTGGAACGACTTCATGGGCCCGCTGATCTACCTCAACGAGCCCGCGAAGTACACCGTCTCGCTCGCCCTGAAGATGTTCGTCGACCAGGACGGCGTCGCCAACTACGGCAGCATGATCGCCATGTCGCTGGTCGCACTGCTGCCGGTGCTCGCCTTCTTCCTCGCCTTCCAGCGGTACCTCATCGACGGCATGGCCACCTCGGGCCTGAAGGGCTGAACCATGCGCATGGTCCGCTTCGGCGTCTTCGCCGAGTGCCTGCTCACCGGCGTCTGGATCGCCCTCGCGTCGCTGCCGCTGGTCACCCTGCCCGCCGCGCTCGCCGCCGGGGCCGCCCACCTTCGCCGCCACCTCGCCCACGAGCGGGGCGGGCTGCGCGAGTTCGCCGTCGACGTGCGGGCCGCCGCCCGGCGCGGCTGGCTCGCCGGGCTCGCCGGCTGGGCGGCGCTCGCACTGGTGGCGGCGGACCTGGCGGTCGTACGGGCCGGAGGGCTGCCGGGCGCCCCGCTGGTCGGCGTCGTGAGCGTACTGGCCGTGCTCGCCCTGACCGTCGCCGGCCTGCGCGCGGCCACCGCCTGGCACCCCGGCGCCTCCTGGCGGGCGCTGCTGGCATCGGCCACCCGCCGCACGGTACGGGACCCGGCCGGCTCCTCCCTGCTCGTCTGCGGGTTCGCCGTGATCGCCGCGTCGGCGTGGTTCGCCCTGCCGCTCGCGGCGCCCGCGCTCGGCATCGTCACGGCGGCGGCCCTCGCGGTGGAGCGGCGGGCGTCCGGCGACTGACGGCGGAAGGGGGCGAGGCGAGCCCAAAGGCCCCCGGCCCACGCCACCGGCGGAACCCACCCGAGACAGGACCCCACGGCGCCGCACACGCCCCGGGGCGTCACACTCATGGAAAGGAACCGGCCATGTCTCCCCTCCCACGCAGAGGTCTCCTCAAGGCGGCCGCGGCCGCCGGGGCCGCCGCCCAGTTCAGTTGGGCGCTGGGCCACGGCACCGCCCAGGCCGCGCCCGCCGACCCGGCGGGTGACGCGCCCGTGAGCGTCGGCTGGCTGGAACCGGACGGGCTCGGTGCCGCGCCGGGCTCCACCTTCGGCGTCCCCTGGCCCAAGGGCGCCCACCCGGCGGGGCAGACGTTCGCCCTGGCCGCCGCCGAGGGCGAGCGGAGCGTCCCCGTCCAGACGTGGGCCACGGCCTACTGGCCCGACGGCTCCCTCAAGTGGACCGCCCACGCCGTCGGCCCCGAGGCGGCCGGCATCGAGAGGTTCACGCTCACCGCCGGGGCCCCGGCCGCCGCCTCCGGCCGGGTGACCGTCACGGAGACCGGCCGGAGGATCACCGTCGACACCGGCACGGTCAAGGCCGTCGTCTCCAAGGACGGCCACCGGCTCGTCGAGTCCGTCACCCGGGGCGCGACGAGGATCGCCACCGATGGGCGGCTCGTCCTGCTGCGCCAGAGCGACCTCGACGACGGCGACCAGGGCAACGCCAAGTGGGAGCGGTTCGACGGTGAGATCAGCGGCGCCACCGTCGAACAGCGCGGCCCCGTCCGGGCGGTGGTCCGCATCGACGGCAAGCACCGCAAGGGCAGCCGGAGCCGGCTGCCGTTCAGCGTGCGGCTGTACTTCTACGCGGGTGCCGAATCGTTCCGTATGGTCCACACCATCACGTACGACGGCGATGCGGAGGAGGACTTCATCCGCGGCCTCGGCGTCCGCTTCGCCGTGCCCATGCGCGACGCCGCCTACGACCGCCACATCCGGATCGCGGGCGAGGGCAAGGGGTTCCTCACCGAGGCCGTCCAGGGCATTACCGGACTGCGCCGCGACCCCGGCGCCGCCGTCCGCGCCGCACAGGTCAGGGGCGAGAAACTGCCCGACCCGGCCACCTGGGACCAGCGCGTCACCAGCCGCCTGACCCACGTCCCCCACTGGGGCGACTACACCCTCGCCCAGCTCTCCGCCGACGGCTTCACCCTCCGCAAGCGCACCAGGCCCGGCCACGGCTGGATCACCGCCGGAGGCGGCGGCCGGGCGAGCGGCTTCGGATACGTCGGCGGCGTCAGCGGCGGACTCTCCTTCGGGCTGCGGGACTTCTGGGAGAAACACCCCGCCCAGCTCGACATCCGGGGCGCGGCCGGTGACGAGGCCGAGGTGACCCTGTGGCTCTGGTCGCCCGAGGCCCAGCCCATGGACCTGCGCTTCTACCACGACGGCATGGGCCAGGACACCTACCCCGAGCAGCTCGAAGGCCTCAACATCACCTACGAGGACTACGAGCCCGGCTTCGGCACCCCGTACGGCATCGCCCGCACCAGCGAGCTGATGTTCTGGGCGAACGCCACCACCCCGGGCGCCGACGTGCTCGTCGCCCAGGCCGCCGCCGTCCGCACCCCGCCCCAGCTCGCGGCGAGCCCGGCCGACCTGGCCCGCGCCGGGGTGTTCGGCGGCCTGTTCGCTCCCGTAGACCGCTCGGTGCCCGCCAAGGCGCGGATCGAGGACCAGCTCGACTTCCTCTTCACGTACTACAAGGACCAGGTCGAACAGCGCCGCTGGTACGGCTTCTGGGACTACGGTGACATCATGCACACCTACGACGAGGACCGTCACCAGTGGCGGTACGACGTCGGCGGCTACGCCTGGGACAACTCCGAACTCTCACCCGACCTGTGGCTCTGGTACGCCTACCTCCGCTCCGGCCGCGGCGACATCTTCCGCTTCGCCGAGGCCATGACCCGGCACACCGGCGAGGTCGACGTCTACCACCTGGGGAAGTGGGCCGGGCTGGGCACCCGGCACGGCGTCCAGCACTTCGCGTGCAGCGCGAAGCAGCAGCGCATCTCCACCGCCGTCTACCGCCGCCCCTACTACTTCCTCACCGCCGACGAACGGGTCGGCGACCTCATGCGCGACCTGGTCGACTCCGACGAGACGTTCCTCGTCCTCGACCCCATCCGCAAGATCCGCACCGAGCCCTACACCCCCGACCGCAACGCCCTCTCCATCGGCTTCGGCACCGACTGGAGCGGCCTGGCGGCGGCCTGGCTCACCGAGTGGGAACGCCAGGGCCCCAAGGCCGCCAAGGCGGAGGCGCGGCTGCGTTCCACCATGGAGACCATCGCCGCCCAGCCCAACGGGTTCGTCCAGGGGACGGGCCTGTACGACCTCGACACCGGCCGCTTCGCAGTCGCGGACGAGCCCGTCGTCGCCGTCTCGCACCTGTCGGCCATGTTCGGGCTCGTCGAGATGTGCGCCGAGCTGATCGACCTCATCGACATGCCGCGGTTCAAGAACGCCTGGCTGGACTACTGCCGCTACTTCAACGCGAGCAGAACCGAGCAGGCCGCCCGCTACGGCTCGCACTTCGGCAACCTGCTGCTCTTCCAGGGCCACTCGCGCCAGGACGCCTACGCCGCCGCGCAGTTGAAGGACGACGGGCTCGCGGCCCGCGCCTGGCGGAAGTTCTACGGCAGCGACGGCTACACCACGGCCATGAAGTGGGAGAAGACCCCCCTCGAAGGCCCGGCCGTCCTCGAACCCGGCTACGAGCACCCGTGGATCAGCACCAACACCACGGCCCTGTTCGGTCTCGCGGCCATCCAGAACCTCGCGCTGATCGGGGACAGCATCCCGCGCTGAGCGAGGCGTCCGGCCCGGGCGACCGGGCCGGACGGGAAACACCGGGTCAGTCGGTGTCCCGTCAGCGAGCCTCTGACAGCGGGCCGGACCCCAGGTGCCGGCGTGCGGCCGGCTGCTGCCTGGGCTGCTGCTCGGCGGGAGCGGCGGCAAGCTCGGCCGCGAGCTCCGCGACGGTGCGTCCGCGCTGAGCACGGCTGTCCGTCGTCGCGGATTCGGGTCGGGGACCGGTGCCCAGCGGGCGGCGCGTCGTCGTCACACGCCTCAGTCTGTCAGGGCGTGCGCGTCCAGCACGCCCCGGTCCCGCAGCTCGTCCAAGTCGGGCAGGTGCAGGCGCCGCAGGGGGCCGTGGTCGAGGTCGGCCTGCGCGGCCATCACACGCGGCTGGCGGAGGATTTCGTTCCGGCCCATGGCCCGTACGGCCGTCTCGGGCCGGCGTTCGAGCAGGGGGCGTCTGTCGTCGGTCACGAGCGATCATCGTAAGGCGCTGCCCCGCCGGGTTCGAAGGATTTTCCGGGCGGGGTGAGCGATCTCATGCCCTACGACGTGTGCGTGACCGACACCCCCGGGGCGAACGTCACCCGGGTGAGCGCTCCGTCGGCCGTCCACCGCACGGCGACCGTGTCCGCGTCGGCGTGCTCCACGGTGGCCACGTCCGCCAGCGGGGCGGGGGCTGCCGTGCCGGTCAGGGAGGCGAGGGCCACCAGGACCGTGGGGCCGGCGGGGGAGGGGGCGGCGGTCAGGCGGGGGAGGAGCGCCCAGCGCGTGAACGCCGTGCCCTGGGGGGCGCGCAGTCGCTCGGGGCCGGGCTGCCACCCGTGCAGGGCGTGCAACTGGGAGGCGAGCGGCTCGTCGGGGCCCGTCGCCCAGCCCGAGAGGCGTATGCGGGAGCCGTGCGGCAGGCCCAGCAGCCGGTGCAGCCGCAGTTCGCAGCGGCCGCGCGCCACCGTCACGCTCTGGGCCCGAAGCCCCGGCACCATCGGGGAACCCGTCGGGAACACCGGCCGGTGCCAGGAGGCGGCCCAGCCCCAGCCGTCGCCGTGGCCCGCGCCCAGGGGGTGGATGCGGCAGCGGACCGACGACACCCCGCCGACCTCGACGGACAGGTGGTTGTCGGGCACGTTGGCGGCGGAGGTCGGCCCGGTGCGGGTGGAGTAGGCGAGCCGCCCGTACAGCACGTCGTGCGCGTCGGCGGTGTCGCCCGCGAACGGCGGAACGGCGTCGCTGCCGTGGTTGTGCAGTCGCGCGATGCCGTCCCCGGCGGTCGTCTGGACCAGCAGGCCCGGCGCGGGCAGGGCCAGCACCCGGTCGCCGCGCTCGGCGGGCGCCGCCTCCTCCCGTACCGTCCACAGCGGATCGTCCGGCGGCACGAGCAGCGCCACGAACGCCTTGGACGCCCAGTAGGGCGACGCGGGGCCCGAGTACGACTGGAGCGTCGCCTCGTGCGGGCCGTGCCAGCCGGGCGTCAGCAGCCCGTCGCGCGCGTCCACCGCGCCCCGGTCCAGGAAGTACCGCAGGCAGCCGCTCAGCAGCCGCCGCGAGACGCCGGGCGCGAGCGGCGTGTGCCCGGTCAGCGCGCCCAGCCCCACCGCCGCGCCCGCCGCGAACCGGTACGTCAGCGACCGCCCGAAGTGCACCGGCGCCCCGTCCCCGCCGAACAGCAGCGACAGCCCTTCCAGGTGCTCGCGCAGCCGTGGCCCGTACACGTCCGACAGGCCCTCGTCGCCCGCCAGATGGGCGTGCAGCAGCGGGTACAGGTGCAGCGCCCAGCCGTTGTAGTGGTCGAAGGCCCGGCCGTCGCCGTCCGCGTACCAGCCATCGCCCCGGTACCAGCCCTCCAGCAGTTCCAGGCCCCGCTCGATCGCCCGCGCCGTCTCCGCGTCGCCGCGCCCCACGGACTGGAGGAACCCGGCGACGGTCAGCGGGAAGAGGTACCAGTTGTTGGGGGCGGGCGTGTGCCGCAGCGCGCCGCGCAGCCACTCCTCCGCCCGGTCCCGTACGCCGCCGTCGAGGCGGTCCCACAGCCACGGGCGGGTCAGCCGCAGCCCGAGCGCCACGGACGCGGACTCCACCATCGGCTGGCCCTGTACATGGTGGTCGAGGACCAGCGGCCACGACTCGGTGTCGTCCCGCCCGGGCGTGCGGGTCCCGGCCGCCAGCCCGTCCGCGTACCGGCCGAGCAGCCCGTACGGGTCCTCCCCGCCCGCGCCCGCCACGCGGAACGCCGCCGCCAGGAACGTCCGCGCGTACCCCTCCAGCCCGTCGGAGCGCACGCCGGAGCGCGACGGCCGCCCCGGCAGGTCCAGCAGCGCCCCGCCCGGCGTGGCCCAGCGCCAGGCGGCCCGGACCAGACCGTCGGCCGCCGCCTCCCAGTGGGCGCGCGTGAAGCCGGTGTACGGGCTCGACTCCCGGTCCTCGGGCGGCAGATGAGGGTGCTCGCTCATGCCAGGTACGCCAGCCTCTCGCGTCGTACGGGATGGGCGAAGCCCTCGCCCCGGGCCCAGCGGGCGACCTCGCCGACGGTCAGTTCGGCCAGCCGCCGCCACTCGTTGCCCTGCGAGCCCGCCAGGTGCGGGGTCAGCAGGACGCTGTCGCACTCCCACAGCGGGTGGTCCGGCGGCAGGACTTCCGGATCGGTGACGTCCAGCACCGCGTGGACGCGGCCCGCCAGTGCCGCCTCGGTGAGCGCGTCCTGGTCGACGACCGCCCCCCGCGCGGTGTTGATCAGCGTCGCGCCCGGGCGCAGCGCGGCGATCAGCCCACGGCTGACGAGCCCGCGAGTGGCGGGCAGCAGCGGCGTGTGCACGCTCACCACGTCACTCGCCGCGAACAGCTCCTCCAGGCCCGCCTTCCGTACGCCGAGGGCGTCCGCCTCCTCGTTCGTGACGTACGGGTCGTGGAGCAGGACGCGCAGGTCGTGGGGGCGCAACAACTCGATGACACGGCGCCCGGTGAGCGAGGCGGAACAGATGCCCACCGTGCGGCCGTGGTTGCCGAGGGCGGGCCCGACGCGGAACGGGTCGTCGCGCTCGCGCGAGGCGCGGTAGTCGCGGGCGCGCTCCAGGACCCGCTTGCCGGACAGCAGGATCATCGCGACCGTGTACTCGGCCACCGGCAGGGCGTTGGCGGCCGCCGCCGACGACACCTCCACGCCCCGCTCCCAGCACGCCTCGGTGACGTGCGCGCGGACGCTGCCGGCCGAGTGGGCGATGGCCCGCAGCCGGGGCGCGGCGGCCAGCACCGCCCCGTCAACAGGCGGGCAGCCCCAGCCGGTGACCAGCAGTTCGGTGCCCGCCAGCACCGCGCGGGCGCGGTCGGTCGACAGGTCGTCGAGCACGGGCGGGGGCGCCAGATCGCACACGGCCGCCAGCGCCGCGTGTTCGGCGGGCCCGAAGACGGCCGAGGCCGCCTCCCGGCTCATGGCGAGGGCGGCGCGCGGCGGCCGGTGGACGTGCGTGGTCGGCATCGCATCACTCCAAGCCGCCGACACGACGTCGAAACGGCATCGGCAACGGCATCGGCAACGGCAACGGCATCGACACCGGCATGGTGATCGAGCGACACCTACTTGGTCAAACGATCAAACGCTCACCGGGTGCGGGCCGCCAGCGCGGCGATCGCGTCCGGGCCGACCCGGCAGCAGCCGCCGATCAGCCTCGCGCCGGCGCGCTGCCAGGCCCTCGCCCGCTCGGCCGTGAACGTCGAACGGCCGCGCCAGGCGCGGGCCCCGGCGTCCCACTCCTCGCCACTGTTCGGGTACACCACCACCGGCTTGCCCGTGACACGCGCCGCGACGGGGACCGCGCGGTCCGCGTCCTCGGGGGCGCAGCAGTTCACCCCGACGGCGACGATCTCGTCCGAGGCGGCCGCGACCGCGAACGCCTCCTCCAGAGGCTGGCCCGCGCGCGTCCGGTCCCCGGCGACGCTGTACGACAGCCAGGCCGGTACGCCCAGTCCGCGCACCGCCCGTACCAGCGCCCGCGCCTCGTCCGCGTCCGGCACGGTCTCCAGTGCCAGGACGTCCGGGCGGGCGGCGGCCAGCACCTCCAGCCGGGGACGGTGGAACCGTTCCAGCTCGGCGACGCTCAGCCCGTACCGGCCCCGGTACTCCGACCCGTCGGCCAGCATCGCGCCGTACGGCCCGGCGGACGCGGCCACCCACAGCGACCGCCCGGGGGCCTTCGCCTCGGCGCGCCGGGCTGCCTCGCGCCCCAGTTCGACGCTGAGCGCGAGGAGTTCGGCGGCCCGGTCGTGGCCGATGCCACGGTGGGCGAACCCCTCGAAGGTGGCCTGGTAGCTCGACGTCGTCGCGACGCTCGCGCCGGCCTCGTAGTAGGCGAGGTGCGCGGCGACGAGGGCCTCGGGCCGGTCGGCCAGGAGCCGCGCCGACCACAGCTCGTCGCTCAGGTCGTGCCCGGCGGTCTCCAGTTGGTTGGACAGCCCGCCATCGAGGATGACGGGGGAGGGCGAGGTGGTGAGCGCTTCGGTGAAGGCGGGGGCTGCGGCGCTGGTCATGGGGGCGAAGCTAGTCGACATCGCCCGGGCATGGGGAACGCGTCGCCGGGTAGCAGGGTCCCCACGCGGACAACCGGTGTCTGTCGTCAGGAAGGAGAACCGCCGTGCTGATGGCTCACCCCGCCGTCCTGAACAACCTCGTCGAGCAGTACGAGACCCTCGTGCTCCTGCACGCCGAGGAGGGCGCGCCCGAGGTCCGGAAACGCATGGACGAGCTCGCCCGCACCCTGTGCGTCGCCACGGGCACCCGGGACGTGGACGTGGCCCTGGTCGCCGCCCACCACCACCTCCCGGGCGCCCGCCCGGAGGACGACTCCCTGCTCACCGCCTGACGCACGCCGGACCCGGGCCGCCCGCTACGACAGCGGGCGGCCCGAGTCGTGCCCGTGCCGCTTCGTGCGCGGGCCCCTTCATGCGCGGGGTCCTGTCGTGTCCGTGCCCCTTCGTGCCCATGGCCGGATTGGCGCCCGCTCTCCTGAACTGCCAATCCCTCCCGACCCGTTGACCTTCCCGCGCCGCACCCTTACCGTTTCGCCGTTCGACATGGCAGATGGTGTTCGGAATCCCGAACGAAAGGGTGCGCAGCATGAGCCACGACCCGACAGCCCCGACCCGCAGACTGCTCCTCCAGGGCGCCCTGGCCGTGGGCGCCATCGGCGCCGTACCAGGGGTGGCGAGCGCCGCCGCGCCGAACCGCCCGTACGCCAACCCCCTCGTACGCAACCGTGCCGATCCGCACATCCACCGCCACACCGACCGGCACTACTACTTCACCGCCACCGCTCCCGAGTACGACCGGATCATCCTGCGCCGCTCCCGCACGCTGGGTGGCCTGGCCACGGCCGAGGAGGCGGTCGTCTGGCGCAAGCACGCCACCGGCGACATGGGCGCGCACATCTGGGCGCCGGAGATCCACCACATCGACGGCGCGTGGTACATCTACTTCGCCGCCGCGCCGGCGGACGACGTGTGGAAGATCCGCATGTGGGTCCTGGAGAACACCAGCCGCGACCCCTTCAAGGGCACGTGGACCGAGAAGGGGCGGATCGTCACCGCATGGGACACCTTCTCGCTCGACGCCACCACCTTCACCGACCGGGGCTCCCGTTACCTCGCCTGGGCACAGCACGAGCCGGGCATCGACCACAACACCGGCATCTTCCTGTCCCGGATGGCCAACCCCTGGACCCTGACCGGTCCGCAGAGCCGGCTCACCACGCCCGAGTACGACTGGGAGTGCGCCGGCTTCAAGGTGAACGAGGGCGCCTCCGTGATCCGGCGCAACGGCCGCGTCTTCATGACGTACTCCGCCAGCGCCACCGACAGCAACTACTGCATGGGCCTGCTCACCGCCGACGCCGACAGCGACCTGATGGACCCCGCGTCCTGGACCAAGTCACCGGAGCCGGTGTTCACCAGCGACGACACCACGCGGCAGTACGGACCCGGGCACAACTCGTTCACCGTCGCCGAGGACGGCCGCACCGACGTCCTCGTCTACCACGCCCGCCAGTACAAGGAGATCAACGGCGACCCGCTGCACGACCCCAACCGCCACACCCGCGTCCAGCGACTCGGCTGGAAGCCCGACGGCACCCCCGACTTCGGCGTCCCGGTCGCCGACGGCCCGGGAGCGCTCGCGTGACCCGGCGCAGACGCGTGACCCCGGCGAGACGCGCCGTCGCCCCGGCCGGTACGGGACGGGCCCGCCTCACCCGGTGGTCCGCCCGTGTCTACGGCACCACGCCGGGGGCGTACGTCCGCGCCGGCGCGCACTCGGCACGCAGCGCCGCGAGCGCGGGCCAGGGGCTGTGCGGGGCGAACACGCGGGGCGGCGCGGGGCGCGGGCCGATCACGGCGTAGTGGACCGGCAGGAAGGACAGGTCGCCCCAGGGCTCCACCGTGTGCGCCCGGGCGAGCACCCCGCCGCACCGGACGCATCCGATCCACGGCACGAGGACGTGATCCGAACCCGGCGAGGGAAGCGGCCGGGCGTGCGGGTGCTCGATCAGCCGCAGCGGGGCGTCCTCGTCGTCGGAGGCGACCGCCGCGCAGCACAACAGCTTGGCCGTGAGCTCGTCGCCCATGCCCCACGCCTGCACCAGCACCGCGATCTCGGCCAGCGTGGTCTCGCTGATCACCACCCCGTGGGCCTGGAGACCGGACACGAGCGCGTCGAGCCCGGCCTCCTGTTCGCCCGTGTTCCAGCAGTCCCGGACCCGGGTGGCGCCGGGCTCGGGCAGCAGGGCGGCAAAGCGGTACCAGAGAGTAACTTCATCGATCACCCGCGAAGGCTATCGGGTCGAAGGTGAGGGCACCGACTATGCCTCCACCACGCCCAACTGCCGCATCATGCCCAGGTCGTCCACGTTCCACCAGCTCTCCGCGATCTTGCCGCCCTCGCAGCGGAAGGTCGCGTGGCCCGTACCGGACACATCCCGGTTCGTGGCTTCGATGTCCTTGTACGCGCCGACCTGGCGGCCCTTGAACGACATCCGCAGGCAGACCCGGTCACCCTCGGCGACGAGCTCCTCGATCGTGCACGTCGGCCGGAACGCCGCCATGAGCTCCCGGTTCTCCGCCTTGGCGGTCGCCAGGTCCGCGTCGTACGTCGGGAAGTTCGGGTCGTGCTCCCGGTAGTCGCTGGTGCACAGGTCGTCGGCCGCGTCGACGTTCCCCTTGTTGATCACCTCGTCCACGAACTTCTGGACGACGAGCTTGTTGAGCTGCTCGTCCCGGACGACGTCCAGGTCCGTGAAGGTGGGTTCACCGTCACAGAGGGCCACCATCTCCCGGAAGATCCGGTCGGTCTCGGGCAGCCTCGAGTTCTCCATCGCCTCCTCGTACGAGGGGAATTCCACGATCTCCAGCACATGGCTGGAGTCCGAACGGTCCCGGCCCATCAGCGCGTGGGTGGCCGTCCGCTTGCCCTGGGTCGCCTCGACCCAGTTGTCCAGCAGCCGGTTCACCTCGTCGACTCGGTCGGTCTTGCAGTCGATGATCTGGACGAATGTCATGATTCCTCCCGCCATAGGGGAACGACTGCGCCGTTTTCAGCGTATGACGGACGGCGGTTCCCGGCGCGAGGGATCAGCGCGAGGCCGCGGCCGGTCCGCTGAGGGCCGTCGCGAGCTGCGCGCGGGAGCGGACGTCGAGCTTCTGGTAGATACGGGTCAGCCGGGCCTCGACCGTCTTCACGCTCAGGTACAGCTTCGCCGCCGCCTCCTGGTTGCTCGCGCCCTCCCCGACCAGCCGGGCGAGCCGTAGCTCGGCCTCGGTCAGCCGGGACAGCGCGCTTCCGGCGGCCGGCGCCTGGGCGGAATCGGCGGGCGACGGGCTCTCGGCCGTCAGCCCCAGCCAGGGCGCCGCGCCCGCCCGCTCGAAGACGGCGGCCGCCGCCTGCATCGCCGCCTGCGCGGCCGACCGTCTGCGCCGCCGCCGCTCCACCCGGGCCAGGGCGATCAGGCACCGCCCCTGCTCCAGCACCAGCCCGTGCCCGGCGAACCGGTCGGCCGTGCCAACGAGCAGGTCGACCGCCTCGTCGGTCTTCCCGCCCGCCGCCAGGCACAGCGCGTACACCCGGTCGCAGCCCAGCAGCACCGTGGTGCGGCCCAGCCGTTCGGCGACCGGACCCACGTCGGCCAGCAGGCCCTGGGCCTCGTCCAGGGCGTCGTTCGCGAGCAGCGCCTCGGCCAGCTCCTCGTGCCAGCGCAGCATGGACGGGTCGACCGTGCACTGGGCGTTCTCGCCGTCCCGTACCCGGCGCAGCGTCTCCAGCGCGCCCGCCACGTCCCCGGTGACGAGCTGCACCCGGCCGAGCGCGTACAGGCTGCGCGAGAGGAAGACGTGGTCGCCCTCCTCCTCCGACGCCCGGACGCTGCGCCGCGCGTACCCGGCCGCCCGCGCGAAGCTGCCGCCCGCCGTCTCGGCCAGCGCCAGCGCGTACCAGGCGGGCCCCGGCGACAGGCCCGCCTCCAGCGTCAGGGCCAGCGACCGCTCGGCGTGCGCGAGGGCCGCCGCGCACTGGCCGCGCCGGGCCTCGACCTCGGCGAGCGTGTGCAGCAGCTCGATGGAGTCCTCGACCGGGCCACGCCGCTCGACCAGCGGCAGCAGCGCGTACAGTTGGTCACGGGCCTCGGTCAGCCGGTCGTCGAACAGGGCATGACGGATCGTCAGGATCTGGGCGGTGTTGTGGACGCCCAGCGGCCGGTCGGTCATCTCCAGGGCGCGCGCCTCGGCCAGCGTCCGCTCGGCGTCCGGCGAGCCCAGCACCCGGTCCATCCGGGCCTGCTGCGTCAGCGCCTTCGCGGCCGTGTGCCGGTCGCCCACCGATGTGGCGAGCGCGGCGGACTCGACCGCCGCCGCCCGGGACCGCACCGGATCACCGTCGGCGAGCACGTGCTTGACCCCGAGGCGCAGCAGCACCGCTGCGCGCAGGCCCGGGTCGTCGTTGGAGTCCTCCATGGCGTGCACATACAGCTCGTCCAGGTCGGTCAGCCCCTGCCCCGCCGTGTCCAGCACGGCCAGCCGGGCCCGGACCCGGTCGGCGGGCGTGGCGTCCCGCGCCAGCAGGTCGGCGGCGGCACGCATCGCGAGATCGGCGCGGGCGGCCCGCGCGGCCTCCTCCGCGGCGTCCACCAACCGCTCCAGCCGGCGGCGGCCCAGGCTCGCGGGCGTGGTCTCGGCGGCGAGCAGGGCCAGTTCGGCGGCGAGCGCGCTGTTGCCGCGCCGACGCGCCGTGTCGGCCGCCTCGGCGATCTGGGCGGCCAGGTCCTCGTCCGGCACGTCGTTGGCCAGCGCCCGGTGCCGGACCACCTCCACCGGGTCGTCCGCCACCTCGGCGAGCGCGGCGTGCCCCCGGCTGCGCTCGGTCCAGCAGGTGTCGTGGACCAGCGTGGACGGCAGCAGCCCGGCCGTGAACGCGACCGTCCCGTCCTCGGTCAGGGATATCAGCCCGGCCCGCTCGGCGGCGGCCAGCTCCGCCTCCGCCGTCGGCCGCCCGGCGCGGCGCAGCAGCGCGGTCGTCGGGCGCAGCGCCAGCGCGGCGAGCAGCAGCGTCGCCCGTACGGAGGCGGAGGCGGGCGCCAGCATCCGGCGCGCCACGTCCCGGGCCCGCCCGGACAGCGGCAGCGCCTCGGCGTGGTGCACGGGGGTCCTGGAGTCGGCCAGGGAGCGGCCGACGGCGAGCGCGAGGCGCGGGTTGCCGCCGCTGGCGCGGTGGATGCGCCCGGCGAGCCGGGACGGCAGCCGGTGGTGGACCAGCAGCTCGGCCATCTCGTCCGCCTGGAGCGGCGGTACCAGCAGGACGTCCGCCTCGGAGGCCACCCACAGCGGCATGGGCGCGCCCCCGCTGTCCGTCCCGCCTCCGGCGTAGGGTGCCGGTGTCTCGACGGCGACGACCCGCAGCGCGGGCGGCGCGAGGTGCAGGGCGAAGCGGAGCAGGTCCGCGCTGTCGGCGTCGATGCGCTGGGCGTCGTCGACGACGAGGAGGACGGGCGCCCGCTCGGTCAGGGTCCGCAGGATGCCGGCGATGGCCAGCCGCAGCGCGATGGGGTCCCAGCCGCTGTCCAGGGCGACGGACTCGCGGCACAGCACGGCGACGGCGTCCCGCTGCGGGCCCGGCAGGCCGTCGAGCGCGAAGCCGGGCACGGAGGCGACCAGCGCGGCCGCCGCGGCCCCGGCCATCTCCCGGTCGGCGGGCTGCGGGGTCAGCCACACGACGGTCTCGCCGCGCGCGGAGGCCTGCTCGGCGGCGGCCTGGGCGACCTCCGTCTTGCCGACCCCGGGCGGCCCGGTGAGCAGGGCGCGGCCACGGGCGTGCAGGACGCGTTCGAGGCGGGCGAGCAGCTCGTCCCGCCCGACGGGCGCGGGCCGGTCGGTCTGCCCGGGGGCGTACGGCGCGGAACCGGCTCCGTACGGCGCGGGGACGCACGGCGTGGCGGGGTACGGCGTCGACCTCACCTGCGACCACCACCCTCCGGCGCGCGGACCCCCTGCCCACGGACCCCCTGCCCGTGATCTGTCTCGCGAGCGCAGCATACGAACTCGGCCCCGGGAGTCCAGGTGTCCTGTCCGGTATGTGGACGAACACACAAGCGGGCGTGCCCGCGGCGAAGTGCCGCGAACACGCCCTGACCTGTGGAGATGTGGGTCCTTCAGGTGGATCAGAAGGTCAGACCCCAGGAGTCGATGTAGCCGGTGTCACCCGACGCCACGTCCCTGACCTGGAGCTTCCAGGTGCCGTTCGCGACCTCGGTGGAGGCGTCGACGGTGTACGAGGCGAGGACGTTGTCGGCCGAGTCGCTGCTGCTGGAGTTCTTCAGCCGGTACAGGGTGCCGTCCGGCGCCACCAGGTCGATGACGAGGTCGCCGCGCCAGGTGTGCTTGATGTCCACGTCGACCTTGAGGGCGGCGGGGGCGTTGCCGGTGCGGCCGGTGACGGAGATCGCGGACGTCACAGTGGTGTTGTCCGAAATCGTCACGTTCGTGGCGTTGGTGAACACCGCTCCGGTACCGGGGGTGGTGGTACCGGTCACGGCGTTCACGGTCTTGGTCGCGTCCGCGATGCCGGCGCCGCAGCCGCCGGTGCAGGTGCCGGGCAGCGGACGGGCGTTGGCCTTGATCGCCGACTCGATCTCGGCCGGGGTCAGGGTCGACTTGGCCGACTTGAGCAGCGCGGCGAGCCCGGCGATGTGCGGGGCCGCCATCGAAGTGCCCTGGTAGGGCTTGTAGTTCTCCAGCGACTGGGTCGTGGTGCCGGAGTTCAGCGTGGAGAGGATGCCGTTCTCGGGGGTGGTGACGGTGCCGGGCGTGTCGGTGGCGCGGCGGGTCTCACCGCCCGGGGCCGAGACGTCGATGATGGAGCCGTAGTTCGAGTAGTACGAACGGTTGCCCTCACGGCTGGTGGACGCCACGTTGATGACGTTCGCGCAGTTGGCGGGCGTGAAGCCGGACGCGTTGGCGTTGCTGTTGCCGGCCGCGACGACGACGGTCGCCCCCCGTGCGACCGCGCCGTCGATGGCGTTCTTGTACACGGTCGGGCAGGTCGAGCTGGCACCGCCGAGGCTCATGTTGATGACCTTGGCCGGGTTCGGGTTCGCCGGGATGCCCGGGACGGAGCCGCCGGAGGCCCAGGTGATCGCGTCGGCGATGTCCGAGGACGAGCCGCCGCACTTGCCGAGCACGCGCACGTGCTGGACCTTGGCGCCGTACGCGATGCCCGCGACGCCCTTGGCGTTGTGCGTGGTCGCCGCGATGGTGCCCGCGACGTGGGTGCCGTGCCAGGAGGAGTTGCTCGCCCGGGAGCCGGTGCCGCACTCGCCGTCGGTGGCGTTCCAGTCGCCCTCGTCCTTCGGGTCGGCGTCGCGGCCGTTGCCGTCACGGGCGTCGGCGGAGCTGGAGATGAAGTCGTAGCCCGAGACGGTGTTGCCGCTCAGGTCACTGTGCGCGGCGTACCCGGTGTCGATGACGGCGACGGTGACGCCGCTGCCGGTGGTCTTGTCCCAGGCGCCGGGCACGTTCATGCCGCCGGTGGCCTCGAAGAGGTCCCACTGCTTGGCGTACTCGGTGTCGTTGGGCGTGACGGCCATCGCGTAGGCGCGGATGTCGGCCTCGACGGAGGCGACCTGGGGGTCGGCCCGGAAGGCGTCCATGACCTCGGTGACGTCCTGCTTGGTGGCGTCCGCGCCCAGGTCGACGAGTGCGGCGCCGCTCGCGAGGCGGCGTTCGAAGCTGAGCTTCTCGCCCGTCTCGGTGGCCTTCGCCGCGGCGTCGCTCTTGGCGGCGGCGTTCGACGTGGCCTCGGCGGTACGGGACTTGTAGGTGACGATGACCTTGTCCACCGGCGCGCTGGGCAGCGCGGCCGGGGACATGGCCTGCGAAGCCGGGGCAGCCGGCTTCGGGGTGGGGGTGGCCTCTGCGGCGAGGGCCACCGTGGAGGTGGCGGTCACGCCGAGGATCGTGGCGCTCGCCGCCACGACGGATATGAGTCTCCGCCTGGAACCGTTCAAGGTGTTCCCTTTCAGGGCAGCTCCGGCGACTCCCGGAGCGGCTGACGGTGCAGGGCGCGACGGGCGGCGGGCGCGTGGGGAACGCGGAGGTGCCGTGGGGGTGGCACCCCGTGATCCCCGGGCCGGGTACGCCCGTTGCGCCGCCGCCGACGCGACGGCCCCTGGGGGCGGGGCCGTCACCGGCGGAACTCGCGAATTACATGCACCTGACAGTCAGGTGGATGAGAACCTCCGGTGCGGCAGACAGTAGGGAAACCCGCGATGAACCCGATACGGGGAAAACCCTTGTCACCCCCGCGAGGGTCGAGGGCGGGGCGGGGGGAGGGGTGCGCTCACCACTGCGCGCGTCGGCACCCGGCCCTGCTGGGCTCCCGGCGTCGCCGGGCCCCCGTGCGACTGGGCGCGCTGCTTCGGCCGCTCGCCGGCCAGGCCCTGGCCGGCGATCCGGCCGGGGGGAATGGGTCCGCCCTGCCATGCCGTCGGCACCGCCCCCGGGTGCACCCGCCCGGCGGGCCGGCACGGGGCGCGGCGCGGGCCCGGCGTCCCCGGCGCGACGCGTGGCCGGGCGTCCCCGGTGGCCGGCGGACCGGTCCCGGAGCGGCGGCGGGGCGTCCCCGGCGGCGCCTGGCCGGGCGTCCCCGGCGGCGCCGGCGGTGCGGGCGCCGCCGGGGCGTCGGTCCCGGGACGGGCCGCCACGGGGCGCACGGCGACGCGGGGCGGGCGTGCACGGAAGGGGGCCGTCGTTCCGGTCAGGGGGACGAACGCGAGAGATCACCCGCGGCTCGCGCGGCCCTGCCCCCCAGCCGGGGCCGCGCGAGCCGGCCGCCGTGGCCGGGAGGCCACAGGCGGTCAGGTGGGTCAGAGGCGGGTCCCGACGCCCGGGAGCGTCCAGGCGGGAGCCACGCCGGTGAGCTGGCAGATCATGAGGTAGAGCGGGATGGGCGGGGTGTACGGGGACGTCGTGCCGGGCCGCTGGATCAGCCGGGGGCGCCGGTCCGGAACGCAGGCGTCCACCGCGTAACAGGACGGCAGCGGCCAGCGCAGGTCGGCGTCCGAGCCGGCCGGGACGATCCACCACCACCAGTCCGTGTCGGCGAACACGCACCCGTCGCCGGGCAGCCGGGACAGCAGCCGGAACCCGTACCGCGCCGGTACCCCCACCGCGTCGCAGCCCAGCGCCGCGGGCAGCGACGGCGGCAGCGTCAGCCGCACCTCCCCGTCGGGTTCGACGTGCCGGGCCGCCCCCGCCCCCCGCTGGCCACGCGCCGACAGCAGCGTGGCCATCGTCCTCAGCACGCCAGCTCCGCCCAGACGACGCGCCCCGCCCCGTGCCGCGCGTCGTGCGCGCCCCACGCGCTGCTGACCGCGTCCACGAGCAGCAGCCCCCGGCCGCCCTCCTCCGGCGCGACCCGCCGCAGCCGGGGCCCGGTGGCGGGCGAGCCCTCGTCCTGGACGGACACCCGCAACTGCCCGCCGCAGTCCCGGAGTTCGCAGATCACCCGGCAGCTCGCCGTGTGCACCACGGCATTGGTGACCAGTTCGGAGACCACCAGCGTCACCGCCTCGCACACGGTGCCGTCCACCTCCCACAGCACCAGCCGTTCCTCGACGAGGTGTCTGGCTCTGGCGACCGATTCCGCGCGTGCGGGAAGTTCGAAGGAGAAGCGGCGGACGTCGGCGGAGATCGGGGGTCGTGGGGCGATGAGCCGGGGGGTGAGCGCATTACCAGGAGCCACGACCGATTCCTAACGTGGGGGAGCGGCCCCGTACGTCGCCTCTCCCGTGGCGGAGCGCGGCAGCCGCGTGAACTGGTTCACCAACTGGTTCACCGGAATACTTTCCTCCCGCCACGGACACTTGGCAAGTGGCACTCTGAAAATTGCAGAGTGTGGTGTTCTCGGTGCCCGCCGCATGGCACACTCATCGAAACAGCGCGTGGGGAGGTCTTAAGTGAGCGAGCCGCGGTCCGCCCCCACCGTGGGACAGGTCGTACTCGGCAAGCGTTTGCAGGATCTGCGGGAGCGGGCCGGCCTGAGGCGGGAGGAGGCCGCCAAGGTGCTCCGGGTGGCACCGGCCACGATCCGCCGCATGGAGACCGCGGAAGTCGCGCTGAAGATCCCTTACGTACAGCTCCTGCTCCAGGCGTACGGGGTGCCCGCCGACGAGGCGGACGGCTTCGTCCAACTCGCCGAGGACGCCAACAAGCCCGGCTGGTGGCAGCGGTTCCACGACGTCCTGCCGGGCTGGTTCAGCATGTACGTCAGCCTGGAGGGCGCCGCGAGCGTCATCCGGGCCTATGAACCGCAGTTCGTGCCCGGCCTCCTCCAGACCGAGGAGTACGCCCGGGCGATCCTGCGCGGTGGCGCCGTCGGACAGGTCAGGCACGACGACATCGAACGGCACGTGGCGCTCCGGATGGAACGGCAGTCCCTGCTCACCCGCCCCGACGCGCCGAAGTTCTGGGTGATCATGGACGAGACGGTGCTGCGCCGTCCCGTGGGCGGCGGCCCCGCCATCATGCGGGCGCAGATCGACCGACTGCTGGAGGCCGCCGAGCTGCCCAACGTCACCCTCCAGGTCGCCGAGTTCGCCACGGGCCACCACCCCGGCACCTACGGCCCCTTCGTCCTCTTCCGCTTCGCCATGCCCGAACTCCCGGACATGGTCTACAGCGAGTACCTGACCGGCGCGGTCTACCTCGACGCGCGCCCCGAGGTGGCCTCGCACCTCGAGGTCATGGACCGCATGGCGGCGCAGGCCGCCACCGCGCAACGTACGAAGGAAATCCTCAAGGATTTCCGCAAGGAGCTGTGAATGGATAGCGCGAAGCGCATATACAACGGCATGCCCGCCGCCGAACTCGGGGCCGACGGCTGGCACAAGCCGTGGAGCGGCGGCAACGGCGGCAACTGCATCGAGGCCATGAAACTGGCGGACGGCCGTGTCGCCGTCCGCCAGTCCGCCGACCCCGACGGGCCCGCGCTCATCTACAGCCACAAGGAGATCGCCGCGTTCATCCAGGGGGCCAAGTCGGGCAAGGCCGACTTCCTGCTCACCTGACTCAGGGGCTGGGGGGCACCAGCGTGACGAGGAACCTCTTCGCCGGGCCGGTGTTCCCGGCCGGGTCGACCGTCCGGTACTCCACGGTGTGCGTGCCGTACTCGGGCGTCGCGTCGTCCCACGGCACCACGCGCGGGGTGCCGAGCTTCCCGTACACCAGGCCGTCGATCTCCGTGCCGCCCGGGGTGAACCGGAACGGCGCGTCCGCGTCCGTCGGCCAGCCGTAGTACGTGTACCAGCCGTCACCGTCCACCCGGAACTGGCTGACGACGTAACCCTCCTGGTCGTCGCGGGCGGTCAGCCGCATGGTGAACGGGCCGTCGTACACGTACTCCACCGGCCGCCCCGGCCGGTGCACCGTGCGCAGCGGCTTCGACAGCTCGTACGAGGCCGAGGCCGCCGTCCCGTCCACCGTCCAGCGCAGCTCGCGGTCCGTGCCCGCGATCCGGGCCGTCAGCGTGTGCGTGGTGCCGGGGCGCAGCCGCAGCGCGGACAGGTCCAGGTCACGGTCGTTGCCCGGGTTCGCCACGAGCCGGCCGTCCAGCCGCCACTGGACGGCGAGCGTCCGGTCCACCGGGTGCGTGGTGTCGGCGTACACCACCGACTGGGCCCCCACGGGCGCGCCGGTGGCCGTGTGCCCGGTGAACTCCGGTGCCACGGCGGCCGGATCGGTCGCCACCGACGTGTCGACCGTCCACCTGACGGTACGGGTCAGCGCCGCCGAGCCGCGCACCGCCGGGTCCCGGACGAACGGCGTCGGGTCCGTCACCGTCGCCGTCAGCGTGTGCCTGCCGCGCGCCACGTCCAACTGCCGCAGGTCCAGCGTGCGGGCCCCGGCCCCGGTCACCGGCAGCACCGGCTGCCCGTCCAGCCGCCACACCACGTCCAGTTCGCCGCCGAGCGGGTGCAGGGTGTCGACCCACACCGTCCGGTCGGCGCCGATCGGCGCCGCGTTGGGCGTGTGCCCCTGCACCAGGTTCACCTTCGCCGAGATCGCCTGGACCATCACCTCCCGGCCCACCTGGTCGAAGGCGTACCCGAGCGTCTTCATGATCGAGTGCTTGCTCGGCCGCCACACGCCCTTGGTGCTGTACAGGCCACCCTCGTACCGTCCGATGACGCCGCCCGACTCGCTCTCCTCGCCCAGCCAGCGCCACCACTTGGCCCGCCGGTCCCGCATCTGCTGCTCGGTGAGCACGGTGTGGTGCGCGGACGACGGTTCGCCGCCCTGGTACGTCCCGCCCGGCACGCCGCGCCCGTAGTAGTCGTACTCGTCCTGGAGCCCGCCCAGCGAGTGGCCGATCTCGTGCGGGGTGATGAGGGAGGAGAGCGCGTTGCCGCCGGAGGCGGTGGCGTAGGTGCCGCCCGCGCCGCCGTAGGTGTCGCTGTTGGCGAGGGCGACGATCTGCCGGTTGGCGCTCGTCGAGCCGGGCACCAGGTCGGCGAGCGCGTTCGCCGCGCCGCCGTCCACGGTCAGCAGCCGCTGCACGCTGTTCGCGTCGCAGCCGTTCCAGAAGCCCATGCCGAGCGGAGTGTCCCGGCGCGGCGCGTCCAGGCCCGGATCGCAGTCGACACCCGCCTCGGCGGAGGGAACCTCGACGGCCCAGACGTTGATGTACGAGCGGTAGGAGGCGAACGGCTCGATGCTCCACAGGACGCCGAGGTGCTTGTCGACGTCCGCCCGGAACTCGGGGAGCTGTTCGGCGGTGTAGCCGTCCCCCAGCAGGACCAGGTTGAACCGCTTGTCGGCGGGGCCTGTGGTCTGTACGGGGACGACGGTGGCGTTCTCGGTGACAGGGACGCGCTCCCCGGCGGTGGCCGGTCCGGCGCCCACCAGTGCGGTGGTGAGAAGCGAGACCGCGCCGATCAGCGCGGCGACTCGTCCAGGGCGTGTGGCAACCATGGGGCCGGAGCGTACGGTGTGCCCAACGTGCCGTAAAGACAGCCGTGTTGGCCACGGCTGCCGTCGTCACGCGAGATAGCCCAGCCCCGGGTGCTCGGCCACGTACGCGTCCAGCAGCCGCCGCGCCACGGACACCGAGTCGACCAGCGGGTGCAGCGCGAACGCCCGCACGGCCGCCTCCCGCGATCCGCCCTCCGCCGCCGCCATCACCTCGCGCTCCACCGCCTTGACCGCCGTCACCAGGCCCGCCGCGTGGTACGGCAGCGGCGCCACCGACACTGGGTGGGCGCCGTTGGCGTCCACGAAGCACGGCACCTCGATCACCGCGTCCGCGTCGAGCACCGACAGGGTCGTGCGGTTGCGGACGTTCAGGATGAGCGCGGTGCGCTCGTCACGGGCGATGGCCCGCATCAGCGCCAGGGCCACCTTCTCGTAGCCGCCGGACTCCAGGTCCTCCTCCGCCCGCTCCCCGACGCCGGCCGCCTCCCGGTTGGCCGCCATGTAGGTGGCCTCCCGCTCGGCGAGGACACGGCGCCAGGCGTCCAGGGAGGGGGAGTCGTAGAACGCGGCCTGCTGCTCGTGCAGATACGCCCCGCGCGTCCGCTCCGCCTCCCGGTAGGCCCGTACCGCCTCGCGGTTGAAGTAGTAGTAGTGCAGGTACTCGTTGGGGATCGCGCCCAGTGAGCGCAGCCACTCGGGCCCGAAGAGCTTGCCCTCCTCGAAGGAGCCCAGCGCCCGGGGGTCCGCCAGCAGCCGTGGCAGCTCGTCCCGCCCCGCCACCCGCACCCCGCGCAGCCAGCCGAGGTGGTTCAGCCCGACGTAGTCGAACCACGCCTCGTCCGGGTCGGCGCCCAGCAGCCTCGCCACGCGCCGCCCGAGGCCCACCGGTGAGTCGCAGATGCCGATCACCCGGTCGCCCAGGACCCGCGACATGGCCTCCGTCACCAGCCCGGCCGGATTGGTGAAGTTGATGACCCAGGCGTCCGGGGCGACCTCGGCGATCCGGCGCGCGATCGCCACCGCCACCGGAACCGTCCGCAGCCCGTACGCGATGCCGCCCGCGCCGACCGTCTCCTGGCCCAGCACACCCTCGGCGAGCGCCACCCGCTCGTCCGCCGCCCGCCCGGCCAGGCCCCCGACGCGGATCGCGGAGAACACGAAGTCCGCGCCCCGCAGCGCCTCGTCGAGATCGGTGGTCGCCGTCACCACCGGCGCGTCCGGCACGCCCGCCGCCTGCTCGGCCAGCACCCCCCGGATCGCCCCGAGCCGGTCCGCGTCCACGTCGTACAGCGTGACCCGGGTGATCCGGCCCTCCGCGTGGTCACCCAGCAGCGCCCGGTACACCAGCGGCACCCGGAACCCGCCGCCGCCCAGAATCGTCAGCCTCATGGCGGCCACGCTACCGGGATCACCCCAGGTCGAGCGCGTTGCGCAGGCCCAGCCGGTAGCGGGTGCGGTCGTGCCGTTTCAGGGCCTCGATCTCCGGGGCCCGGAACAGGGGCTTCACGGTGCACCGGGCCGCGTCCGAACCGATGCGGTCCAGCAGGGCGTTGACCGCCTGGCGGGCGGCGGCGTTGGCGCCCTCCATGGTCGCCAGGTCGATGTCGACCGACACGTAGTCGCCCGCCAGGAAGAAGTTCGGCACCGCCGTGTCCGCCGGCGGGCGGAGGTGGAAGGTGCCGACCGGGTGGATCAGCAGCTCGTCCTCGTTGGTGGGGTTCGGGGTGCCGAGGCCGTCCACGCCCGGGTCCAGGAACCACGAGTGCAGGGCGCCGTCCTTGAGCACGGCGCGGCCGGTGTCGTTGAGGGCCGCCTTGAGCTGGGCCCACACCTCGCGGGCCACCTGCTCGCGGGTGCACTGCTTGGCGGTCTTCCCGTACAGGATCCCCGGCTTGTCCCACTCCGAGATGTCCACCGACAGGCAGTCCACGGCCACGCCGTCGCCGTAGTCGGCGGGGAAGTCACGGTGCGGCCAGTGCTCGGCCTGGGCGATCGCCGTCAACGACCAGGGCGAGTCGATGCAGTTGACATGGCCGTGGACCATGGGCGGGCGCTCGGTCAGGTAGAACTGGATGCCCGTCATCCAGTCCGTCCGGAGGCGGTCGCACCGCGCGAGGCGCGGGTCCGCCGCGCGCAGCGCCGCGCCCCAGGTGCGCCGGGCGTGCTCGACCGGCAGCGCGCAGACGTAGTGGTCGGCCGTCACCGTGGTGCGTACGCCGCCGGGGTCCTCGACCAGCGCGCCGGTCACCCGGCCGGCGCCGTACAGCACCTCGCGCAGGGTCCAGCCGATCCGGAACTCGACGCCCAGGGACCGCAGGTGGGCCTCCCACGGGTCGATCCACGCCTCGTTGGTGGGCGCGTTGAGGATCCGGTCCGGCGGCCCGTCCGCGCCCCGGCCGAGAGCGTTGAACACGAACGCCTCGCCGAGGGTGCCGACCGTGCGGGTGCTGGCCTCCTCCGCCTTGGTGGCCACGATGTTGCGGGTGACGCCGATGGCCAGTATCCGCTGGTACGTCTCCGACATCTGCGCGGCCCGGGTGAACTCCCACCAGGGCGTGCGCTCCCACACCTCGTCACGCCGCTCGTCGCAGCTCGTGAGGAAGACGAGCGCCCGGTTGACGAAGTACGCGGCCTCGTGGAGGGGCAGTCCGGTGGCCGTCTCGACGAGCGCGGTCAGGGCGCGGCGGATCTCGTCGAGGGTGAGCCGCTCCGGGGTGTGGCCGGGCCAGGGGATGGGCATCCGCAGGTCCTCGCGGCCCGTGCGGGCGAACATCATCTCGCGGGGTGCGACCAGGTTGTCGAAGACCCCGCGGGCGTTGCCGGGGAAGGGGATGCGGCGCATCGTGTCGGGGAGGTTGTGGTAGATGCCCGGGATGAAGCGGAAGCCGTGCTCGGCGGGCAGCGGTCTGCGCCCGCCCCTGGCACTGCCGGGTACGTCCATGCTGCGGGCCTTGCCGCCGAGCGCGCGCCGCTCGTAGACGGTGACCCTGAAGCCCCGCTCGGCCAGCTCGTGCGCGGCGGTGAGCCCGGCGACCCCGCCGCCGAACACCGCGACGGCGGGCGCCGCCGCCGCGGCCGCGGTGGCCGGGACCGGCAGGGCGCCCACCCCGACCGCGCCGGTGACGGCGGTGGCGCCCGCCATGAAGGTGCGTCGCGTCGTACCCGTACGGTGCATTCCCACCCACCCCTTACCCGCGGTAACGGTCACGTCGGTCGCAGGAGCATAGGGCCGCCCCGGCGGACCCGGAACCACCGTGCGCCCCCCTTCGCACAGGGGCCGTCACAATGGCCGGATCCCGCCACCGGGGCCGCCGGCTCAGCCCGCGTAGAAGCGCCTGACGGCCTTGAGGAACTCCTTGGAATCGATCCGTCCGCTGCTGTCGGCGTCCAGTCGCGCGAAGTACTCCCCGGCCTCGTCCGCGGACATCCCCAGGAAGTCGCCCGCCCGCAGGAACTCGCCCCGGTCGATCGAGCCGTCACCGTCGGTGTCGAGCACCTCGAACAGCGTCCTGGACACCTCCCCCTTGCCCGGGCGGTCCGGGGAGCGGAAGGCGGGGGAGGTGCGAACGGCCACGTACTCCTCGGCGGTCAGGCTCCCGTCGCCGTCGGTGTCGCCGATCGACAGCAGGAAGTCGAACTGCTCGTCGTTGGCCTCCAGCAGCGCGCGGCCCTTGGGCGCGTCCTCCCCGACGCCGAGCTCGGTCAGCAGCCTGCGCGGCGCCCGCAGGAAGTCGTCCCGGCCGACGGACCCGTCGCCGTCCGCGTCCATGCGCTGGAACTCCTGGACGGCGTTCAGCCTGGCCTTGTCAGTGATGTCGGTCATGTCCGAGAGCCTGCCAGTCACGGCACCGCCCACCGGCGAGCCTGCGATCAGGTTCGCCCTGACGAGTGAGGCGAGCCCGCCAGCCAGGCCGCGACCGCCGCGGCGATCGGCTGGCCCGTCTCCAGCTCCACGAAGCCGAACTGCCCACCCTGGTTGCACTCCAGGAACCACCACAGGCCCTCGGCGTCCTCGGCGAAGTCGAACGCGGCGTACGCGAGGCCCGCCAGGTCCATGAAGTCGCGGACCGGCCGGGCGATCCGGTCGGGCACCCCGACCGGCTCCCAGCCGTGCCCGGTGTCGCCGTAGCGCCCGTCGACCTGCCCCTCGGCGGAGACCTTGCGGGCCGCGAACAACCGCCCGCCGACACAGGTGAGCCGGATGTCGGCCCGCTTGGCCACGTACCCCTGGAGCAGCGTCGGCCCGGCCGCGACCCCGGCGAAGTCCGTGCCCGGCTCCACCAGCGTGGTCGGCAGCGCGACCGGCGGCTCGGTGCGCGGCGGACCCGACAGGGACTTGACCACCACCCGCCCGTGCCGCGCCGCGAACTCCTCGGCCACCCGGGGGAAGGTCGTCACCAGCGTGGGCGGCACGGCGAAGCCGCTGTGGTGCGCGACCCTCAACTGCCAGGGTTTGTACCGGGCCTGGGCCGCCTGCCGGGGATGGTTCATCCAGCGTGCCGTGGTGGAGTACAGCATCCCGTACAGCGCCTGGGCGGTCTCGGCGGTCAGCCACGCCGAGGCCTCCGGCGCGTGCGCCGCCGGCTCGCCGGGCCTGCGCACCCACACGGAACGCAGGGCCCGGGAGCTGACCATGCGGCCCTGTGCCGACAGGTAGCAGTGGAAGTCCCCGCGGACGTACTCGGCCGACAGGTCGGCACCCCCGGGCAGGTCGGCGGGGTCCAGGCGCACCAGCGGAACTCCCCGCTCGTGAAGCTCGGTCACCACCATGTCGGCCGTGACGTCCTGAGGGCTCGTCAGGATCAGTACGGTCATCGGTGCGTGGGCCGGGTCGCTCAGTCGTCGAAGTGGGTCTGGGAGCCAGCGGTGGACGTCGTCGTGCCGGCGGCCAGGAGCAGCGCGCGGTCACTGATGGCCGGGCGCCCGTCCGGCAGGACGTTGAGCTGAAGCGCCGGGTCGTAGGCGTAGAGAGCGGTGACGTCCTCCGAAGCCTTCTGCGGACGCGCGTAGCTGCACGCGAACGGCTGCATGATCCCCTCCATCACTTCGTCAACTTCGGTACATGTGACGGTACGCGGTACATGTGTAGTGATCTCATTACTCTCCGCTGCATTACGGACACGGGCCGGGGTGGTCGGCCCCGACCGGCAGAATGGAGGCATGTCCCGACGCACCGGCGGCCGCCGCGCCACACCCCGCCCGACCTCCCGTAACGCCCGGCCCGCCGGGGGTGAGCGGCCCGCGCCCGAGGTACGTGCCGACACCCCCTGCCCCTGTGGTCTGCCGTCCACCTACGGGGCATGTTGTGGCAGGTTTCACACCGGTGAGACGCTCGCCCCGACCGCCCGGTTGCTTATGCGCTCCCGCTACTGCGCCTTCGTGGTCCGCGACGAGTCGTACCTGCTGCGCACCTGGGCACCGGCCACCCGCCCCCGGAGCGTCGACTTCGACCCCGCCATGCGCTGGACGGGCCTGGAGATCACCGACACCACCGACGGCACCCTCTTCCACACCACCGGCACCGTCACCTTCGTCGCCCGCTACACCCACCACGGCGAGCCGGGCGCGCTGCGCGAACGCAGCCGCTTCGAGAAGGCCGACGGCGCCTGGGTGTACGTCGACGGCACCTTCACCGACTAGGCGCCGTCAGGGACAGGGCGGGTTCACCGACCGGGCATGGACGCCGCCAGGTCCTCCGCCAGGAGCCGTTTCGCGATGGCGTCCACCGCCGCCCGCAGCTCGGGCCCGCTCGGGCGGCCGCTCTCCCGCTCGACCTGCCCGGCCAGCCACCGCCCCCACGCGTCGCTGATCACCCGCGCCTCGCGCGCCCCCGCCCCGGTGTGCGAGAACAGGTGCCCGTCCCGGGTCAGGTACCCCTCCTCGACCATCCGGTCGAACACCGGCACCAGCACCTCCGGCGGCAGCCTCCGGCGCGCCGCGATCAGGCCCAGGCTCGCGTGCCCCACCAGCCGGGTCAGCAGTTCCACCTGCATCACCGCCCACGCGCCCGCCACGTCGAGCCGTGTGTCGGACGCCTCGATCACCTTCCGTACCGTGTTCGGGTCCATCCGGCGCAGCAGCCTGCCCACCGCCAGCTCCAGCAGCCTCGCCGAGTCGGCGGTCGCGACCGGCGACGAGAACCCCTCGCCCATGTCCGGCGCCGTCGCCCGGGCCGTGTCGCGCAGCCGCACCTGCTTGAGGAACAGCGCCACCACGAACCCGACGGCCGCCACCGGGACCGTCCACAGGAACACGGTGTGCAGCGTGTCCCCGTACGCCTCGATCACCGGCGCGGCCTGGTCCGGCGGCAGCGCGTGCACCCCCGCCGGGCTCTGCGCCGCCCGCGCCAGCACCGCCGCGTCCGGCGCCCCGGCCACCGCGGTGGCCTCGCGGACGCCCTCCGCCAGGTTGGGCCCCAGCGCGTTGGCGTAGATGGTGCCGAAGACGGCCGTGCCGAAGGACATGCCGAGCGTGCGGAAGAAGGTCACGCCCGAGGTGGCCGTGCCGAGGTCGGCGTACTCCACCGTGTTCTGCACGGCGATGGTCAGCACCTGCATGCACAGGCCGATCCCGGTGCCCAGCACGAACATGTACAGCGACTCCGGCCACGTCCCCGTCCCCGGGCCCATCAGGGACAGCAGGAACAGCCCGGCGCCCATCACCAGCGAGCCGACGATGGGGAAGAGCCGGTACCGGCCCGTTCTGCTGACGACGTTGCCGCTGTACACCGACGCGATCAGCAGGCCCAGCACCATGGGCAGCGTCCGTACGCCGGAGACGGTCGCCGAGTCCCCGTCGACGTACTGGAGGTACGACGGCAGGAAGATCATCGCGCCGAGCATGGCGAAGCCCACGATGAAGCTCAGGGCCGAGCAGATGCCGAAGACGGGGTTCCGGAAGAGCCGCATCGGCAGCATCGGCTCGACGGCCCGCGTCTCGGCCGCGCAGAACAGCGCGAGCGCCACCAGCCCGCCGGCGAACAGCCCGAGGATCACCGGTGAGCCCCACGCGTACTCGTTGCCGCCCCAGCTCGTCGCCAGGATCAGCGCGCTCGCGCCCACCGTGACCAGCGCGATGCCCGGGTAGTCGATGGCCGGGCGGCCCGCCGACCGGACGGAGGGGATGGTGCGGGCGGCGGCGATCACCACGAGGACGGCGATGGGGACGTTGACGTAGAACGCCCATCGCCAGGACGCGTGGTCGGTGAACAGCCCGCCCAGCAGCGGTCCGATCACCGTGGAGACACCGAAGACGGCGCCGATCGCCCCCTGGTACTTCCCGCGTTCGCGCAGCGGGATGACGTCCGCGATCAGCGCCATGGCCGTCACCATCAGCCCGCCCGCGCCGATGCCCTGCACCCCGCGCCACACGATCAGCAGGGGCATGTTGGCCGCGAGCCCGCACAGGAACGACCCGGTGATGAAGACGACCGCCGAGACCTGGAAGACCACCTTGCGGCCGAAGAGGTCGCCGAACCTGCCGACCAGCACGGTGGCGACCGTCTCCGCGAGCAGGTACGCGGTGACCACCCACGACATGTGCGAGGCACCGCCCAGGTCCGCCACGATCGTCGGCAGCGCCGTCCCGACGATCGTCTGGTCCAGCGCCGCGAGCAGCACCCCCAGCATGATCGTCACGAAGACGACGTTCCGCTGCCGGGCATCGAGCACCGGCGGCGCGGCGGGCGGGGCGGCGGTCGTCGTCACGCTTGCACCCTCACACCGGCGGACCACCCCCGCATGCGGGCACGGTCCGGACCGGTGACCGGCGGCGTCAGAGCTCGATCTGGTACCGGATGAAGCCCCGGTTCTCGGCCACCCTGTCGTAGAGCCGCCGTGCCGTCGCGTTGGACTCGTGGGTGTTCCAGTACACCCGCACGCAGCCCTGCTCGCGCGCCCACCGGGTCACGGCGGCGATCAGCTCGCGGGCGACGCCCCGGCCGCGCACGTCCGGAGCGGTGAACAGGTCCTGGAGGTAGCACACATCGGGCCCGGAGGTGTTGGCGTGCCTGAAGAAGTGCGTGATCCCGACGAGCCGGCCGTCCAGCCGCGCCCCCAGCGCGTGCGTCCGGGTGTCCGCCTGGAACTCGCGCCAGGACCGCTCGTACATCTCGGGCGGCTCGACCCTCTCGTAGAAGTCGATGTACGCGCGGAAGAGCGACTCCCAGGCGTCCCGGTCGGACGGCTTCAGCCTGTCGATACTGATCATGCCGTTACGATCGCACGGGCCTTCGGGCCCAGGCCGCCCGGGTCAGTGCCAGGCCGCGCGCGGCCGCAGGATCAGCCCCGGGTTGTAGGCGCCGAGCACCTTGTTCGCCCGGGCCAGCGCCGCCAGCGCGTGCTCGCGGTCCGCCTGGTCGTCCGCGCACATCGGGGCGCGGAACCGGTACACCTCGCGCGCCGCGCACTCGGCGTCGACCTCCGCCTGAAGGATGCCGATCGGCATGCACGAGCCGATCAGGGCGGCGACCCGATCGGGGATCGGGACGGGGATGAGGGGCGACGCGGTCACGTGGAGTCCTTCACTGCTGTGCGCTGCTTGTGGCAGCCGTCTGTTTGCTGTGCTCCCTCCATGGGTACAGCATCAGGTTCGCGTTTTCCCCAAGGGTTTGTATCTGTGCTGCAACCGTTTGCCCCCGAGGCCGTTGATTTTCTGTTACGCGGGAGTAAGTTGAGCGCTCCGTAAGTCTGAGGTCTCGGACGGGAGCCGGCCATGGGCGTGCGCAAGGACCTGAGGAGAGCCCGGAAGCGCGACGATCTCGCCCGTCGCGTGGAGATCGAACTGATCCGGGACGAGCACGGCGCCGTACGCGAGGTGCGCGCCGCACCGCTCGCCGGCCCCGCCGCCGGCCCGGGCACCATCGCGGACATCCCGTACACCAACGCCCGGGAGGCCCCCGGCGCCGTCGTCCTGCGCCGCAAGGCCGGGGACTCCTGGCAGCCGGTCACCGCCGCCGCCTTCGCCCGCGAAGTCACCGCCGTGGCCAAGGGCTTGATCGCCGCCGGGCTGGAACCGGGCGGCCGGGTCGCGCTGATGTCCCGCACCCGCTACGAATGGGCCGTCCTCGACTTCGCCGTCTGGGCGGCCGGGGGACAGTCCGTACCCGTCTACGCCACCGCCTCCGCCGCGCAGATCACCTGGATACTGCGTGACTCCGGCGCCCGCTTCCTCGTCGCCGAGGCGGACGAGCACGCCGAGACCGCAGAGCGAGCCGCCCTCGAACTCCCCGCCTCCCCGCGCATCTGGCGCATCGACGCGGGCGCCCTCGACGAACTCGCCGCGCTGGGCCGGGACATACCCGACGAGGAGGTCGAGCGGCGGCGCGCCGCCCTCACCCCCGGCACCATCGCCACCCTCTGCTACACCTCCGGCACCACCGGGCCGCCCAAGGGCTGCGTCCTCACCCACGCCAACCTGCACGCCGAAGCCGCCAACACCGTCGAGCTGCTCCACCCGGTCTTCACGGAGGTCACCGGACAGACCGCGTCCACCCTCCTCTTCCTGCCCCTCGCGCACATCCTCGGCCGTACGCTCCACATAGCCTGCCTCCTCGCCCGGATAGAGACCGGCCACTGCCCCGGCATCAAGCCGGACGAACTCCGCCCCGAACTGCGGCGGTTCCGGCCGACGTTCGTGGTCGGCGTGCCCTACCTCTTCGAGAAGATCCACGACACGGCGCGCGCCACGGCCGAGAAGATCGGGCGCGGGGCGTCCTTCGAGCGCGCCGACCGCGTCGCCGTACGGTTCGGCGAGGCGTACCTCGCCAAGTACCTCGGCACCGGAAAGGGCCCTGGCCCCGGGCTGTACCTGGCGTGGGCGCTGTACGACCTGCTGGTCTACCGGCGCGTGCGCAAGGAGCTCGGCGGCCGGCTGCGCTACGCGATCAGCGGCGGCTCCCCGCTTGACCGGCGGCTCAACCTCTTCTTCTACGCGGCCGGGATCATCGTCTACGAGGGGTACGGGCTGACCGAGACCACCGCGGCGGCCACCCTCATCCCGCCGCTCGCCCCGCGCCCCGGGACGGTCGGACTGCCCGTGCCCGGCACCGCCGTACGCATCGCCGAGGACGGCGAGGTGCTGATCAAGGGCGGCATCGTCTTCGGCGCCTACTGGAACAACCCCGCCGCCACGGAGCAGGCGCTGCGCGGGGAGTGGTTCGCCACCGGCGACCTGGGCGCGCTCGACGACGACGGTTACCTCACGATCACCGGACGGAAGAAGGACATCCTGGTCACCTCCGGCGGCAAGAACGTCTCCCCCGCCGTGCTGGAGGACCGGCTGCGCAGCCGCCCGCCGGTCGCCCAGTGCGTCGTGGTCGGCGACAACCGTCCCTACGTCGCCGCCCTCGTGACCCTCGACCCCGACGCCGTCGCCCACTGGCTGGCGGTCCGCAAACGCACCGCCGCCACCCCGCTCACCGAACTGTGCGAGGACCCCGAGCTCCTCGCCGACGTCCAGCGGGCGGTCGACCACGCCAACGAGGCCGTCTCGCGGGCGGAGTCGATACGGCGCTTCCGCGTCGTACCGGGGGAGTTCACCGAGGACAACGGACTGCTCACGCCGTCCCTGAAGATCAAGCGCCATGCGGTCGTGGCGGCCTACGCGGACGAGATCGAGGCCCTCTACGCGTGAGGCCGGGGGCCGCCGGGTGCGGTTCACCCGCCGGACCGCCGCCCGGCCGCCGCCCGCAGGTGCAGCGCCCGCAGCACCGCCTCCGTGGCGAACCGGGTCTGCGGGGCGGTGAGCCGCCCGCCGAAGCGGGCCTCCAGGGTGCGCATCCGGTAGCGCACCGTCTGGGGGTGCACATCGAGCAGCTCGCCCATCTGCGCGGCGGTGCCACGGGTGTCCAGCCAGGTGCGCAGTGTCTCGATGAGCCGGGTCCGGCGGGTCGGGGTCAGCCCGGCGAGCGGGGCGAGCTGACGCTCGGCCAGGTGGTCGACGAGGCCGGGGTCGGCCAGCAGCCAGAGGGTGAGCAGGTGGTCGGCGCAGAAGGTGAGCGGCGCGTCCTCGATCACGTCGCCGTCGATCAGCTCCAGGACGCGCCGGGCCCAGCGCAGCGAGTCGGCGGCGGACGCGGTGGGGACGGTCAGGCCGACGGCGGCGCGGGCGGTGGGGAACGCGGCTTCCAGCATCCGTCTTCGGGTGTCGTCCACCTCACCGGGGAGGAGCAGGTGCGGCTGGGGATCGCCCAGGTCCAGCAGGACATCGTTGTCGATCCCGGAGCGGGGTGCCCGGGCCGGGGAGCGGAGGGCGACGAGCGTGACCCGTGCGGGCAGCGGCCAGCCCGCCTGCTCGGCCAGCCCGGCGACGGCGGTGCGCGGTGCGGGCGGCGCTGCGAGGATCAGGTGCAGCAGCCGCCTGCGTAACCCGTCGGTCTGCTCGGCGGCCTCCGCCCGTACCTGGAGGTAGCCCTCGCGGGTGAGGGCCTCCAGCTCGTCGATGTACGCGAACAGCGCGTCGGCGAAGCTGAGCATCAAGGTGGGGGACAGGTTGTAGCGCCGGCCGACCTTCTTGGCGCGCCGCAGCGCGACCCGGGCGCCCAGGCGGTAGGCCCCTTGCAGGGTCTCCAGGCTGCGCCCCTCGTAGGCCTCGAACCGGCCGAACCTCCGGCACATCTCGTCGCGCAGGGTCGTCGGCGCGGAGGGCGAGGCGACCTGGTCGACGAAGGCGGAGATGTTCTGCTCGACGCCCAGCCGGATCGCCTGCCCGTAGGGGCCGTTGAGGAGGCGGGCGTACTCGGGATAGGCACGGGTGACCTCGATGCCTATCTCCTGGATGAGGCTCGGCAGTTCGGGCCGGATGATGGCGGCGAACTCCTGGGGGAGCGGCCCCAGTGGCTCGCCCGCGTCCGACGGCTGGGTGGCGGATCTCGGCATGACGGGTGGCCCCTCGGGAGGCGGCGGTGCGGGGGCGCGTGGGGGGAAGCGCTCCCACGTGCGGACGGGGTTGAGCACTTCGTGGGTGCTGAGCACTTCGTGGGGGTGCTGAGGACTTGGTGGGTGCTGAACATAGACCACAAGCCCTTGCGCGCGCACCGGTTGGGACAGTGGCCACAGGCGTCGCGCACCGATCTGGCCGAAGCCCGACCGTTGTCGCGGCCCGGCGGCGGCCGATGCGCGACCGGAGGGGCGGGACTGCTCACTTCCGGATAAGAAATCCCCGCGATCTGTTGCCCGGGAGACAAGAAAATACCCGGCGGTAAGAGCGTCCCGGAAAACTCACGGGCGAGTATTGCGCGGCCGGTTACTCGCTCGTAGCGTCAATCGCGCAAGGTGCTCGACCTGGTGGCCGTCCGAATTAGGCCCCGCGTTCCGTGAAGTGAGCCGCCACCGCTTTTCCCCGACGCGTACGAGCCGCATACGTGCCGGCGGACGAGCGGACAGCAGGTACGCCCATCCCCCAGGAGGGAACAGCCCGTGCGACGCATTACCAGAACCTCCGCCATTTCCGCCGCCGCATTACTCGCCGTCGCCGCCGGAGTGACCGCGACGAACGCCTCGGCCGCCCCCCAGGCCCAGTGGACCGTCACCAATCCGGCCGCCGACGACAAGTTCACCGCCGCGCCCGTGCCCGGCGTGACGGCCGTGCTCAGCAACGCCAACACCGGCGCGCAGCTCGTCTGCACCACCTACGCCGCCTCGGGCACGGCGGCGGACGGCGTGCGCGCGAGCGGCACCGGCCTCGCCGTCATCCAGAGCACCACCTTCGGCACCTCCGCCTCCCCGTGCACCGGCCCGCTCGGATCGAGGTGGACGGCGAAGAACAACGCCCCCATGTCGCTGAACGGGACCTCGTACAGCGCCGGCGTCTCCAAGGGCACCATCACCGGCATCGACATCACCCTCACCGGCAGCAGCCTGCTGGGCTCCTGCACGGCCAAGGTGACCGGTTCCGCCAACACCGGTACGTACACCAACTCCACCGGCGTCCTGGACGTCCAGGCCGACGCGACGCCGGCCCTCACCATCTCCGGCGTCACGGGCAACTGCGCCGGTCTGCTCAACAACGGCGACAAGGCCAAGTACACCGCCACGTACAAGGTCACGCCGGTCATCACGGTGACCAGCCCGTAAGGGAAGGGACGCCGGCCGCGCCCGGTCGTGTGTGGCCGGGCGCGGTCGATGTGGAGGCGGTGAGAGGGGGGTGACATGAGAAGGGCACGTGCGGCGGCGGTCGGTGCCGCCGTCCTGGTGGCCGGGATGATCCCCGGAACGGGCGTCGCCGTGGACGAGGGCGAGCAGACGGTGGACGCGGAGCTGGCCTACCGGTGCGCCCGGGCGGGCGAGGGTTCCGTGGGGGACGGCGAGGGTGCCGCGCGGGTGGGCGACGGTGCCGCGCGGGTGGGCGACGGTGCCGCGCGGGTGGGCGACGACCGGGCGGGGAAGGGCTCGGCCGGGCAGGCCACGGTTCGCGTGTCGGCGGTGCTGCCGCGCCAGGTCATGGCCGGGCGGCCCGTCCGGGCGGAGGAGGTCACCGTACGGGTCCAACTGCCGCCCGAGGCGGTCGCCGACCTGACGGCGCTCGGCGCGGCGAAGGCGGGCGGCGCGGTGGGCCTCACCACGACGGTGGCCCGGAAGGGCGGCGAGACGGCCGAGGTGAACTGGTCGCGGTTGACGGCCCCGGACACGGCCGTACCGCCGGGGCCGGACGGGGAGCCGTACACGATCGAGGCGCGGGGAGCCGTACCGACGGTGAACGCCGGCTCCGGAGGGGACCTCACCCTCTCGGCGGGGGCCCTCGGGATGGACCTGCTGCCGCGCCGGGCGGACGACACTCCCACCACGCCGCCGAACCTGTCCTTCGCCTGCACGCCCGAGCCGGATGCCGACCCGCTGCTCGCCCGCGTCACCGTGCGTCCGGCGGCCGGTGCGGACCCGGTGCCGACCCTGCCCCCGGTTCCGACCCCGACCCCGACCCCGGCGCCGACTCCCGCTCCCGCCCCGGCGCCTGTTCCGGTCCCGGTCCCGGTCCCGAGCCCCGGACGCGGGGGCACGGCGGCGGACGACTGCGTCGAGCCGCCGCCCGTCCCCTCCGTACCGGTCAAAGGCCATGGGTACCTCGCCGGATACGCGAACGTCGCCAAGCTCGGTGGCGCGATGTTCCTGAAGGACCCCGGCCTTCTGCGGGTGAACATGAACAAGATGGTGCAGATCCGCTGCCCCTCGCCGAACGGGCCCTTCGCCACCCTGTACAGCGACGCCACGCTCGACCATCGCGGCAAGCCGCGCTTCCCACCCGTCCGGTCGACGTTCCTCACCTTCGGATTCATGCCGACGACCGCCACCGCCGAACTGACCCTGGACGGCCCGATCGAGATCGCCACGGACGCGTACCCGATCGACCTGGAGCAGGGCAGGCTGCCGGAGGTGTCGACCGCGACGGCCGAGCTGTGGGTGCGGCTCCACGACGTCCGGGTCAACGGCACCCCGCTCGACGTCGGCCCCGCCTGCCGCACGGTCCGGCCCATGCGACTCGTCCTGACCGGGCGCGGCTACCACGACTTCGCCAACCAGGCGTTCGGCTACACCGTCGACCGGGGCGGTCCGCTGACCGGCACCGCGGACATCCCGGAGTTCAGCGGCTGCGGGGCGAAGGAGGACCTGGACCGGCTGTTCACCGCGTCGGTCTCCGGCCGGCACAACTTCACCAGGATGACGCAGGGCCCGCTGTGCACCGAGCAGGACGCGACGTTCTGCCCCGACCCGCCCAGGCCCAAGCCCCAGAAGTGACCGAGGAGTCGTCGGTGGGAACAGAAGTGGTCGTCGAGGGCCTCACCAAATCGTTCGGCGCGCAGAACATCTGGCAGGACGTCAGCCTCACCCTGCCCGCCGGCGAGGTCAGCGTGATGCTCGGCCCGTCGGGCACCGGCAAGACCGTGTTCCTGAAGTCCGTCATCGGGCTCCTCAAACCGGAGCGCGGGCGCGTCCTCATCAACGGCGTCGACATGGTGAACGGCCGCGAGCGAGAGATCTACGAAACGCGCAAGCTTCTCGGGCTGATGTTCCAGGACGGCGCGCTCTTCGGATCGATGTCGCTGTTCGACAACATCGCCTTTCCGCTGCGCGAACACACCCGCAAGAAGGAGTCGGAGATCCGCCGCATCGTCATGGAGCGGATGGACATGGTGGGACTCGTAGGCGCCGAGGAAAAACTGCCCGGCGAGATATCCGGCGGAATGCGCAAACGGGCCGGACTCGCGCGGGCGCTCGTACTCGATCCGCAGATCATCCTCTGCGACGAGCCCGATTCCGGCCTCGATCCCGTCCGCACGGCCTATCTTTCGCAACTCCTGATCGACCTGAATGCACAGATCGACGCCACGATGCTGATCGTCACGCACAACCTCGACATCGCGGCGACGGTTCCGGACAACATGGGAATGCTGTTCCGGCGCCGTCTCGTGACGTTCGGACCGCGCGAGGTCCTCCTCACCAGCGACGAGCCGGTCGTGGCTCAATTCCTCAGCGGGCGGCGCGAGGGCCCCATCGGCATGTCGGAGGAGAAGGACGCCGCGACGCTGGCCCGCGAACAGCGCACGGCCCCGGTGTACGCGCCCCGGGTGCCGGTGCCCCAACTGGAACCGTCCCCCGGCCTGCCGCCCCGCGCGGCCGTTCTCCGCCGCCGCGAACGTGTCCTCGGCATGCTGCCCCACCTGCCCGAGGCCGCCCGGACCGCGATCCTCCGCGGCTACGCCCACCCCGCCCCGACGGGCGGTACCGCCTCATGAGCCTCGACCCGCCCGCCCCCGGGCACCCCCGCACCGGACTCGAAGCATCCACCCCGCCCGCCCCCGGGCACCCCCGCACCGGGTCTTCCTCCCCCCGGCCGCCCGCGCGGCTCCTCGCGCCGCTGCGCGAAACCGGCAGGCTCTTCGCGCTCGCCGTCACCGTCGCCCGCGACATGTTCCGGCGGCCCTTCCCCTTCCGCGAGTTCGTCGAGCAGTTCTGGTTCGTGGCCGGCGTGACCATCCTGCCCGCCGCGCTGGTGTCCATCCCGTTCGGCGCGGTCATCGCGCTCCAGGTCGGCTCGCTCACCCAGCAGCTCGGCGCCCAGTCGTTCACCGGCGGGGCCAGCGTGCTGGCCGTCGTCCAGCAGGCCAGCCCGCTGATCGTGGCCCTGCTGATCGCCGGCGCGGGCGGCTCCGCCATCTGCGCCGACCTCGGGTCGCGGAAGATCCGCGAGGAACTGGACGCGATGGAGGTCATGGGCGTCTCGCCGGTCCAGCGCCTCGTCGTGCCGCGCGTCCTCGCCACCATGCTGGTCGCCGTCCTCCTCAATGGCATGGTCTCCGTCGTCGGCACCCTCGGCGGCTACTTCTTCAACGTGATCATGCAGGACGGCACCCCCGGCGCCTACCTCGCCAGCTTCTCCGCCCTCGCCCAGCTCCCGGACCTCTGGATCAGCGAGATCAAGGCGCTGGTCTTCGGCTTCCTCGCCGGCGTCGTCGCCGCCCACCGGGGCCTCAACCCGCGCGGCGGCCCCAAGGGCGTCGGCGACGCCGTCAACCAGTCCGTCGTCATCACGTTCCTCCTGCTCTTCTTCGTCAACATGGTCCTCACCGCGATCTACCTCCAGGTCGTCCCCGCGAAGGGGGCGTGACGATGGCCTCCCCGCCTTCACCGCTCGCCTGGCTCGACCGCGCCGGCGATCAACTCACCTTCCACGTCAAGGCACTGGCCTGGATCCCCCGCACACTGCGCCGCTACTCCCGGGAGGTGCAGCGCCTGCTCGCCGAGGTCGCCTTCGGCAGCGGCGGCCTCGGAGTCATCGGCGGCACCATCGGAGTGATGGTCGCGATGACCCTGTTCACCGGCACCGTCGTCGGACTCCAGGGTTACGCCGCGCTCAACCAGATCGGCACCTCCGCCTTCACCGGCTTCGTCTCCGCCTACTTCAACACCCGCGAGATCGCCCCGCTGGTCGCCGGCCTCGCCCTCTCCGCCACCGTCGGCGCCGGGTTCACCGCCCAGCTCGGCGCCATGCGCATCAACGAGGAGGTCGACGCCCTCGAAGCGATGGGGGTGCGGTCGATGCCGTACCTCGTCACCACCCGCATCATCGCGGGCGTCGTCGCCATCATCCCGCTCTACGCGATCGGGCTGCTCTCCTCCTACGTCGCCTCCCGCACGGTCACCGTCCTGTTCAACGGCCAGTCGGCGGGCACGTACGACCACTACTTCACGCTCTTCCTCTCCCCGGACGACGTGCTGCTCTCCATCCTCAAGGTCCTGATCTTCAGCGTGCTGGGGATCCTCGCCCACTGCCACCACGGCTTCCGCGCCACCGGCGGCCCGGCCGGTGTCGGCGTCGCCGTCGGCCGCTCGGTGCGCAACGCCATCGTGCTGATCAGCGTGACCGATTTCTTCCTGTCCCTCGCCATCTGGGGCGCGACCACGACCGTGAAGGTGGCCGGATGACCGCGCACAAGCTCCGCAGACGCCTCGCCGGAGTCGTGTTCCTGCTCGTACCCGTCCTCCTCGCCGGGCTGTCGGTGGCGGTGTACGACAAGGAGTTCAGCCGCGACGCCACCGTCACCGTGCTGACCTCCAGCGCCGGCAACGAGATGCACCGCGGCGCGGAGGTGAAACTGCGCGGTGTCGTCATCGGCGAGGTGCGCGACATCCGTGCCGACGGCACCGGCGCCCGCCTCACCCTCGCCATCGACCCCCGCCACCTCGGACGCGTCCCGGCCGACGTCACCGCGCAGATGCTGCCCACCACCCTCTTCGGCGAACGGTTCGTCGCGCTCGTACCGCCCGCCCGGAACCCGTCCCTCCGCGACCCGTCCCCCCGCCCCCTCGCGGCCGGCGCCACCATCCCGCAGGACCGCTCCGCCAACGCCATCGAGCTGGAACAGGTCCTCGACCAGGTGCTCCCCCTGCTCACCGCCGTCAAGCCGGAGCAACTGTCCGCCACCCTCACCGCCGTCGCCCAGGCCCTCGAAGGGCGCGGCGAGCAGCTCGGCCGCACCCTCGTCACCCTCGAAGCGCACCTGAAGCGGCTCAACCCCCACCTGCCCGCCCTCAACCGCGACATCACCCACCTCGTCGAGGTCAGCCGCGTGTACGGCGCCGCCGCCCCCGACGTACTCGACGCCCTCACCGACTTCACCACCACCAGCGGCACCCTCGCCGACGAACAGGCCCGGCTCGCCCGCCTGTACGGCACCACCACCGCGTCCGCCCAGGACCTCACCGACTTCCTCCGCACCAACCGCGCCAACCTCATCCGGCTCTCCGCCACCTCCCGCCCCACCCTGGAGCTGCTCGCCCGCCACTCCTCCTCCTTCCCCTGCACGTTGCGCACCCTCGCCGGCTTCGTCCCCGTCATGGACAAGGCGCTCGGCAAGGGCACCGGCGAGCCGGGCCTGCACGTCGACGTCCGGACCGTCCCCTCCCTCGGCGCGTACCTCCCCGGCAAGGACCGGCCCGTGTACGACGCGACCGGCGGCCCCCACTGCTACGCCGTCCCCTACACCGGGAAGCCCGCCCCCACCGACCGGGAACGCGGCGGCCTCGGCCTGCCGAACTCACCGCAGGAGAACCAGCTCGTCACCGAACTGATCGCCCCGGGCCTCAAGGCCGCTCCCGGGTCCCTGCCCGACTGGAGCACCGTCCTGACCGGCCCCCTCTTCCGCGGAACGGAGGTGACCCTCCGGTGAAGCGCAGCTCCCTCGCCGGACCGCTCACGAAATCGCTCGCCTTCGTCGTGGTGACCGTCCTCGCCACCACCGTCCTGGCGTTCTCCGTCGCCAACGAGAGCGTCGGCGAGACCGTCACGTACAAGGCCCGCTTCACCGACGTCACCGGCCTCGTCGAGGGCGACAGCGTCCGTATCGCCGGGGTGAAGGTGGGCCAGGTCGAGTCGGTCGGGATCGTCGACCGGCGGGTGGCCGAAGTGGCCTTCACCGTCGCCAAGGGCCGGACGCTGCCCGCGTCGGCGACCGCCTCGGTCAAGTACCTCAACATGGTCGGCCAGCGCTACGTCGACCTCGACCGGGGCACCGGCCCCGTCGGCCGGGCCCTGCCCGCCGGCGCGGTCATCCCGCTCGAACGCACGACGCCCGCGCTCGACCTCACCCAGCTCTTCAACGGCTTCCGCCCGCTCTTCCAGGGGCTGTCGCCCGACGAGGTCAACAGCCTGGCCGGCTCGATCGTGCGGGTCCTCCAGGGCGACGGCGGCACCGTCGACTCCCTCCTCGAACACATCGGGTCGCTCACCACCACCGTCGCCGGCAAGGACAAGGTCATCGGTGAAGTGATCAAGAACCTCAACACCGTGCTGAAGACGGTCAACGACCGCGAGGCGGGCTTCAACGACCTCGTCGTCACGCTCCAGCGGCTCGTCAGCGGCTTCGCCGGGAACCGTGAGCCACTCGGCGAGGCCATCTCCGCCATGGGGTCGCTCACCACCGTCACCGCCGGACTCCTGGCGGACGGGCGCGCCCCGCTCAAGGAGGACATCCGCCAGCTCGGCCGCTTGTCCCAGCAGTTGGCCGAGAGCACCGACCGGATCGAGAACTTCCTGCGCACCACCCCCGCCAAGATGCGGGCCGTCGGACGCCTCGCCTCCTACGGATCGTGGCTCAACCTCTACCTGTGCGAGGCCACGGTCACCGGTGTCACCACCGACGACGGCTCCCGGCCGCCCAGCGGCATCGCCATCACGGAACCGAGGTGCCGCGCATGAAACGCCTCATACCTGTACGGGAACGCAACCCCGTCACCGTCGGCATCGCCGGCCTGCTCCTCCTCGCCCTCATCGCCCTCGGCGCGTACAAGTCCGACGCCCTCACGGGCGGCACCACCACCTACACCGCCGACTTCACCGAGGCCGCCGGCCTCGACGAGGGCGACGAGGTACGCATCGCCGGCGTGAAGGTCGGCGAGGTCACCGGCGTCGCACTCGACGGCGCCAAGGTCAAGGTCGGCTTCGAGGTCGACGACACCACCTGGATCGGCGACTCCAGCACCGCCGCCATCGCCATCAAGACCCTGCTCGGCGAGAAGTACCTGGCCGTCGACCCCCTCGGCACCCGCGCCCAGGACCCCGGTGAACGCATCCCCGCCTCCCGCACCACCTCGCCCTATGACGTCACCCAGGCCCTGACCGGCCTCGGCGACACCATCAACGCCATCGACACGCGGGCGCTCGCCAAGAGCTTCGAGGCCATCTCCGCCACCTTCGCCCACTCCCCGCCCGACGTGCGCAGCGCCGCCACCGGCCTGTCCGCGCTGTCCAGGTCCGTCTCCTCGCGCGACGCGCAGCTCGCCGAACTCCTCAAGGCCGGCAAGCAGGTGACCGGAACCCTGGCGGGCAGGAAGAGCAGCTTCGAACTCCTCCTGGAGGACGGCGGCCTGCTCCTCGGTGAACTCCAGGCCCGCCGGGACGCCATCCACCTGCTGCTCACCGGCGCCAGGGACCTCGGCAGCCGGCTCACCGGCCTCGTCCAGGACAACAACCGGCAGCTCGGGCCCACCCTCACCGCGCTCGGCCGGGTCACCGGCGTCCTGGTGAAGAACCGCGAGAACCTCGACCGGACCCTCGCCCTGGCCGGCCCGTACTACCGGCTCGTCGGCAACACCCTCGGCAACGGCCGCTGGTTCGACACCTACGTCTGCGGTCTCGTCCCCCGGAACTACCTGACCCCCGGCACGCCCCCGGCCACCGGCTGCATGCCGCCCAGGCCGACAGGAGGCGGTGCCCGGTGAACCTCCGACGCGCCCTCGGCATCACCGCCGGGTTCGCCCTCGTGGCCGTCGCCGGGGCGTCCGGCGTCATGGCCCTCGACGAGTCCCGCACCACCCGCGTCACCGCCCGCTTCGACCGGGCCACCGGCGTGTACGAGGGCTCCGACCTCCGCATCCTCGGCGTGAAGGCCGGCACCGTCGGCTCCGTACGCCCCCGGGGCGACGAAGTCGAGGTCACCCTGCTGATCGACGAAGGCGTCCGCGTCCCCGCCGGCGCCCACGCCGTCATCGTCGCGCCCAGCGTCGTCGCCGACCGCTACGTCCAGCTCGCCCCCGCCTACACGGGCGGCCCCGAGATCCGGGACGGCGCCGTCCTGCCCGCCGCGCGCAACGCGACGCCCCTGGAGGTCGACCAGCTCTACGCGTCGCTCACCGAACTCAGCGAGGCCCTCGGCCCGAACGGCGCCAACGCCGACGGCGCCCTGGCGGACCTGGTCGACACCGGCGCCGCCAACCTCAAGGGCAACGGCAAGGCCATCGGCGACTCCATCGAGCAGTTCGGCAAGGCCGCCAAGACCCTCGACGCGAGCAGCGGCGACCTCTTCGACACGCTCACCCACCTCCAGGCCTTCACCACCATGCTGAAGAACAACGACGCCGACGTCCGCGAGGCCCAGGAACGGCTCGCCACCGTCACCGGCTTCCTCGCCGAGGACAAGGAGAACCTGGGCGCCGCGCTCAAGGAGCTCGGCACCGCCCTCGCCCAGGTCAAGACCTTCATCCAGACCAACCGGGGCAGCCTGAAGAAGAACGTCGACCTCCTCGTCCCGCTCACCCGGACCCTCGCCGCCCAGCGCGCCTCGCTCGCCGAGACGCTCGACACCGCACCGCTCGCCGCCGGCAACGCCCTCAAGGCGTACGACCCGGTCCACCGCACCCTCAACGGCCGTGCCAACCTCAACGAACTCAGCTTCGGCGCCGGTGCTCAAGGCCTGCCGGGCGGCCTCGTACCCGTCGGCCCCGCCCGGCGCGCGGCCCTGCCCGCTCTCCCGCTGCCCACCGTCGGCACCGTCTACGGCACGCCCGAGAAGGGAGCCGCACGGTGAAGCGACCCTCCCGTACCGCCGTCGCCGGCACGGCCGCCGCGCTCGCCCTCACCGCCGGTCTCCCGGCGGCCGTGGTGAGCTGCGAGGCACCGGAGGTGCGCCTCACCGGCATCGAGCAGTTGCCGCTGCCCGGAGGCGCCGACCTCGGCGACCACCCGTACGAGATCACTGCCGAGTTCGCCGATGTCCTCAGCCTCGTCCCGCAGTCCGCGGTCAAGGTCAACGATGTCTCCGTCGGCCGCGTCACCCGCATCGCCCTCGACCCCGCCGACTGGTCCGCCACCGTCACCATGCGGGTCAACGGCGACGTGACGCTCCCCGCCGACGCGTACGCCCGCCTCGAACAGTCCAGCCTGCTCGGCGAGAAGTACGTCCAGCTCAGCGCGCCCGCCAAAGGCCGCGGAAGGCTCGCCGACGGCGACCGCATCCCCCTGAGCCGCACCAACCGCAACCCCGAGGTCGAAGAGGTCTTCGGCGCCCTCTCCATGCTCCTCAACGGCGGCGGCATCCAGCAGATCCGGACCATCACCACCGAGCTCGGCACGGCCCTGCGCGGCAACGAGACCGAGGTGCGCTCCCTGCTGAAACGGCTCAACACCCTCGTCGCCACCCTCGACGGCAACAAGAGCGACATCACCGCCGCCCTCGACGGCGTCAACCGGCTCGCGGCCACCCTCGCCGGCCGCGAACGGGACATCGGCACGGTCCTCACCGGCCTCAGCCCCGGCCTGAAGGTCCTGGAGAAGCAGCGCGCCTCACTCCTCACCATGCTCAGCGCCCTCGACACCCTCTCCGGCGTCGCCGTCGACACCGTCAACAGGAGCAAGGCCGACGTGATCGCCGGCCTCAAGGCCCTCGGCCCCACCCTCAAGGCGCTCGCCGACTCCGGCAAGGCCCTGCCCGACTCGCTCCAGGTGCTGCTCACCTACCCGTTCACGGACGAGGTGCTGCGCGGCGTCAAGGGCGACTACCTCAACGTCTACCTGGATGTCACCGCCGCCCCCGGGACGCAGATCATCCCGGCGCTCACGCCCCCGGACGACACCCCGCAGCCCGGCCCAGGGCTGCCGCTGCCCCTGCCGCCGACCGGGAGGAACTGATGCCGACCGCCGCCACCCGGCTCAAGAACCTCGCCTTCCTCATCATCGGCGCCCTCGTCCTCGGCTTCGTCGGCGTGCGGTACGCGGACCTCGGCCACCTCGTCGGCCTCCGTGACCACTACACCGTCCGCGTCCAGCTCGCCACCACCGGCGGGCTGTTCACCCACTCCAACGTCACCTACCGCGGCGTCCCGGTCGGCCGCGTCGGGCCCATCCACCTCACCGACGACGGGGTCGAGGCCGAGCTGCGCATCAAGAAGTCGGCACCCGCCATCCCGGCCGACCTCGAAGCCGTCGTCGCGAACCTCTCCGCCGTCGGCGAGCAGTACATCGACCTCCGCCCCGCCGCCGACGGCGGACCGTACCTGCGCGACGGCGCCGTCATCGCCCGCGCCGACACCCGCACACCCGCACCCGTCACCACCGTACTGAGCGGGGTCGCCTCGCTGGCCTCCTCGATCGACCCCGAGGCACTGCGCACCGTCGTCGACGAACTCGGCACCGCGCTGACCGGGCGCGGCGACGACCTCCAGGCGCTGATGGACAGCGGCAACGCCTTCGTCCGCGCCGCCGACGAGGCGCTGCCCGCCACCACCCGGCTGATCACCGACGCCGAGACGGTGCTGCGGACCCAGGCCGAGGAGGGCGAGGCGATCGCCTCCTTCGCCTCCGGCGCCAAGGAGCTCGCCGAGCGGCTCAAGGGTTCCGACGCCGACCTGCGGGCGCTGATCGCCGCCGCCCCGGACGCCGCCGGCCAGGTCAGTGCCCTGCTGCGGGACCTCGACCCCGCCTTCGGCGTCGTCCTGGCCAACCTGCTGACCACCTCGGAAGTGGCCGTGACGCGGCAGCGCGGCATGGCGGAGTTCCTGGTGACGATGCCCGCCCTCGTCGCCGCCGGGTCGACCGCCGTCACCGCCCGGGGCGTCAACCTCGGCATGTCGGTCACCTTCTTCGAGCCGCTGCCCTGCACGGCGGGGTACGGAGGAACGACCTACCGCAACGGCCTCGACCTCTCGCCCGGCCCGGGATTCAACACCAGGGCCCGCTGCGCCTCCGCCCCGTCGAGCGGCATCAATGTCCGCGGCTCCGCCAACGCGCCCGGCGGCGGCCGATGAGCCGCCCGACGTGGCGCCAGGGATGGCGGGCCACCGTCGCCCTGGCGGCGCTGCTGTGCGGTCTCGCCGGCTGGTCGTACGCCCGGGCGGCCGGTGACGCGGCCCGTGCGTACGCCGAGGCACGGGACGACGCCCTGGAGGCGGGGCGCGAGGACGTGGCCCGGCTCACCGGCGTGGACGCCACGGGCGCGCCCGCCCGGGCCACCGTCACGGACGCCGCGCTCACCGCCCTGGACGACCGGGCCGGTACGGCACGGCTCATCGCGACCGTACGGGTGGCGAGCCGGCCCGGCGGCGCGGAGCGCAGGCGCCTGGAGGCCACGCTCGTCCGCACCGGCGACGGCTGGGAGATCACCACGCTCACCGACGTACCGGTGGCCGGGCCGTGAGCCGGGTGGCGCGGGCGGCCGTCGTCCTGGTGCTGCTGCTGGGCGCGGCCGGACTCCTCGTCCGTGCACAGCAGTTGACCGACGCGCCGGCCCTCCGGAACCGGGCGCTGGCCGACACCGGGGCCACCTCCCGGGTCGTGGAGGAGGTCGGCGGGGCCCTCACCCGGGTCTTCTCGTACAGCCCCGACGGCCCCGACGGCACCGCCGCGACCCGGCAGGCGGCGCGCCGGCTCCTCGCGGGGAAGGCGGCCCGCCAGTACGAGGCCCTGTTCGGCCAGGTCGAGCAACAGGCGGCGCGGCAGCGACTGACGCTCACCACCCATGTCGTACGCGCCGGGGTGACCCGGCTCGACGGCCACGGCGCACACCTCCTGGTCTTCCTCGACCAGGTCGCGCGGCGCGCCGGCACACCGGCCACCACGGTCGCCGCGCAGCTCTCCGTCACCGCGGAACAGCACGGCGGCCGCTGGCGGATCGTCGACATCCGATCGCGATAGGGGGACCCGAACCGATGGACCGCACCATGAGAGGCAACCCGCTCCTGACGGCGGCCGCGGCACTCGCCCTGCTCGCCGCCGGCGGCGCGGGCTGGGGCGGCTGGTCCTGGTACACGGCGGCGCACGACGAGTCCGCCGCGTATGCCACGACCCGCGACGAGGTGCTCGCCGCGGGGGAGCAGGCCGTCCAGAACATGAACACCCTCGACCACCGGGACCTGCGGCGCGGACTGGACACCTGGCAGGCCTCCGCCACCGGCGACCTGCTGGCCCAGCTCACGGACGGCCGCGCGCAGTTCGAGCGGCAGATCCGGCAGGCGAGGACCGTGACCGGCGCCAAGGTGCTGTCCGGCGCGGTGACCGAGCTCGACACGCGGGCCGGGCGGGCGAGCGTGATGGTCGCCCTCCGGATCACCGTGACCCCGCCCAAGGGCAAGCCCGCCGCCAAGGAGGCCCGGATGCTCGGCGAGCTCACCCGCACCCCCGAGGGCTGGAAGCTCAGCGCCCTCGGCCAGGCACCGGTCGCCACCACGCCCGGCCCCGCGCCCGGCACCACGTCCGGCACCGCACCCGGCACCACGCCCGGCCCCGCGCCCGGCCCCGCGCCCGGCCCCGCGCCCGCCGCCGACTGAGAGGAGCCGGCTCCATGTCGACCACCCGTCACCTCGTCAACCGGCGACGCCGCCTGGCGAGCGTCAACGCCACGCGCACGGCCGCGCCCCCGCGTCGGCCCACGCCCACGTCCACGCCCACGTCCACGCAGACGCAGACGCAGACGCAGACGCCCACGCCTCGCGCCGCACGCGATGCCCGTCGGCCACGGAGCCAACGGCTACCCGCCGCACTGGGCGCCCTCACCGTCCTCCTGAGCGGTTTCGCCGCCTGGGCCACCGGAGAGGCGGCCGCGCTGCGGGACACGCCCGCCGCCCGTAACGCCGCGCTCACCGACGTCGCCCGCACCAGCGAGGTGAAGGGCCAGGTCACCAAGGCGGTGAACGCCCTCTTCTCCTACGACTACGCGGCCACCGGCGCCGCCGACAGGGCCGTGCGCGCCCACCTCACCGGCAAGGCGGTCGAGCAGCACCGCGCGATGCTGGCCCCGGTACGGGAGCAGGCGGCGCGGCAGAAGCTCGTCCTCACCACCACCGTCACCCAGAGCGGCGTGGAACTGATCGACGGTGATCGGGCGCGGGTGCTCATCTACGCGGACCAGAGCAACACCCGGACGGCGGCCAAGAAGGGCGGCACGGCGTACGGCGCCGCCATGTTCGCGGTGGACGCGGTACGGAAGGACGGCGCCTGGCGCATCGCCGCCATCGACACCCTGGGCGCGGGGTCGTGAGGCGCCTCACCCCCCCGAGAGCACCTCGTCGAGGTCGTAGGAGACCGGCTCCTCCAACTGCCCGTACCCGCAGCTCTCCGGCGTACGATCCGGCCGCCACCGGCGGAACTGGGCCGTGTGCCGGAACCGGGTGCCCTCCATGTGGTCGTACCCGACCTCGCACACCCGCTCGGGCCGCAGCGCCACCCAGGACAGGTCCTTCTTGCCGGACCAGCGGCTCGGCGCCCCGGGCAGCCGGGCGGTCTCGTGCGCGGCCTCGTCCGTCCAGGCCGCCCACGGGTGGTCGTCGGGCGGGTCCATGCGCAGCGGTTCCAGCTCGTCGACCAGCTCCGCGCGACGTTTCTCGGTGAACGCGGCGCAGACCCCGACGTGCTGGAGGGTGCCCTGGTCGTCGTACAGGCCCAGCAGCAGGGAGCCGACGACCGGGCCGGTCTTGTGGAAGCGGTAGCCGGCCACGACGACGTCGGCGGTCCGCTCGTGCTTGATCTTGTACATCAGCCGGGCGTCGGGCCGGTAGGGGAGGTCCAGGGGCTTGGCGATCACGCCGTCGAGCCCGGCGCCCTCGTACTGTTCGAACCAGCCCCGCGCCACGTCGATGTCGGTGGTGGACGGTGCGAGGTGGACGGGGGAGTCGACGCCGTGCAGGGCCTCCTCCAGCGCCGCCCTGCGCTCGACGAGCGGGGTGTCCAGCAGCGACTCGTCGCCGAGGGCCAGCAGGTCGAAGGCGATGAAACGGGCGGGCGTGCGTTCGGAGAGCATCTTCACGCGGGAGGCGGCGGGGTGGATGCGCTCGGTGAGGCGGTCGAAGTCCAAGCGCCCCTCGTGGGCGATCACGATCTCGCCGTCGACGACACAGCGCTCGGGGAGCCGTGGCGGCAGTGCGGTGACCAGCTCGGGGAAGTACCGGGTCAGCGGCTTTCCGGTGCGGCTGCCGATCACCAGTTCGGACCCGTCCCGGTGGACGATGGCGCGGAAGCCGTCCCACTTGGCCTCGTACTGCATACCGGGCGGGATCTTCTTCACGGACTTGGCCAGCATCGGTTTCACGGGCGGCATCACCGGCAGGTCCATGGCTCGATTCTGCCCGAGAGGCGAGCGATATGCCCGATATGCACACCTTATCCGGGCGTTCTACTGTGGCACCCATGGGAAACGCGGTGGAGCTGGAGGCCGGCGGGCGGACCGTACGCCTGTCCAATCCGGACAAGGTCTACTTCCCGGAGCGCGGCTTCACGAAGCTGGACGTGGCGCGCTACTTCCTCGCCGTGCGCGAGGGCATCACCCGCGCCCTGCGCGACCGCCCGACCACCCTGGAGCGCTTCGTCGACGGCGTGGAGGGCGAGTCCTTCTTCCAGAAGCGCGCGCCCAAGAACCTCCCCGACTGGATTCCCACGGCCCACATCACCTTCCCCAGCGGCCGCTTCGCCGACGAGATCCGCCCCACCGAGATCGCCGCCGTCATCTGGGCCGCCAACCTCGGCACCCTCACCTTCCACCCCTGGCCCGTCCGCGGCGACCGCACCGACCACCCCGACGAGCTGCGCATCGACCTCGACCCGCAACCCGGCACCGGCTTCGCCGACGCGGTGGCCGCCGCGCACGAGCTCCACGGTCTGCTCGACGACTACGGACTGCGGGGCTGGCCGAAGACCTCCGGCGGGCGCGGCATCCACGTCTACGTACCGATCGAGCCGCGCTGGGACTTCACCCGCGTCCGCCGCGCCGCCATCGCCGTCGGCCGGGAGCTGGAACGGCGCATGCCCGGCCGGGTCACCACCGCCTGGTGGAAGGAGGAGCGCGGCGAGAAGATCTTCGTCGACTACAACCAGACGGCCCGCGACCGGACCATCGCCTCCGCCTACTCGATCCGCCCCAAGCCCCACGCCCCGGTGTCCGCCCCCCTCCGCTGGGAAGAGCTCGACGACGTCGACCCCCGGGACTTCGACCTGGCCACCATGCCCGTGCGGTACGCCGACCACGGCGACGTCCACGCGGACATGGAGAACCACGCCTTCTCGCTGGACAGCCTGCTGGAGCTGGCCGCCAAGGACGAGCGCGACCACGGCCTGGCGGACCTGCCGTACCCGCCGGACTACCCGAAGATGCCGGGCGAGCCCAAGCGGGTACAGCCGAGCCGGGCCAAGAAGACCGACTAGCGGACCGGCCGGCCGGTCACAGCTCCTTGATCCGGATGTCGCGGTAGGAGATCACATCCGTCGTGCCGTGGACCTGGAGCCCTATGTAGCCGGTGGCGTACCGCCGGCCGTCCGTGCCCGGGTCGCCGTCGCGCGGCGGGTAGAACTCCTGGCCGCCGTTGTTGTCGAACTCGTTGATCAGGACACCGTTGCGGAAGACCGAGTAGTGCTGGCCCTCCACCCGGATCTCGTAGTCGTTCCAGGTGCCCTTCGGAGTGACGCCCGCACCGCCCAGGCCCACCCGGTCGAACCCGTATATCGAGCCGGTCTTGTACATGTCGCCGTCGGGCCGGTCCAGGACCTGGACCTCGTGCCCGAACTTGATGGCGACCCACTCCGGCCGGGGCTCCTCGGGGTGGTTGTGCACGTTCGGGAAGCGGACGAACACACCGGAGTTGGCGTTGCCCGGCCCCGGGGCGTCGTCGCGCCACTGGAGCTTCAGCGAGAAGTCCCCGTACTGCCGCTGCGGGAACCACAGCATGCCCATCCCCGGAACCGTGGTGCTGCTGGTCATCGAGCCGTCGCCGTTGAGGGCGAACTTCCCGCCGCCCACGTGCTGCCACTTCGCGAAGGTCTCCGCCGAGCCGTCGAACAGCGTGCGGTAGCCGCTGGTCCCGCCCGGCTTGCCGATGCCGGACTCCTTGGCCGCGCGGTAGACCGTCCGGTGCTCCCGGGCGTCGATGACCCCTTCCGCGAGGAGCCTGTCGAGGACCGCGTCCACGTGCTTCAGGAACAGCGCGTGCGACGACCAGTCCTTCTCGTCCTCGATCAGTTCGTTGATGGTGCACCGGCTGCGCGTCATCCGGTTGGGCACGCCGGAGTCGACGGTGCCGACGATGACGGTGAGCCGCTCGTCGTACTCGGGGCAGTTGGGCGCCGGTACGCCGCCGCCCTCCGCGACGTTGAAGCTCACCTGCCTGGCCCCCGAGGTGTTGCCGGCCTTGTCGGTGGCCCGGTGCAGCACCGTGTGGTGGCCCACCCGGTCCACGACGACCGGCGCCGTGTACGCCAGGTACGGCCCGCCGTCCAGGGAGTACTCGACCTTCTCCACGCCCGAGCCGCCGGTGTCGGTCGCCGTGACCGTCACGGTGGCGCTGGTGATGAACGCGCCGTCGGAGTTCTTGGCTCCGGTCACCGTGGCCGTGGTCTCGGGCGGGGTGGTGTCCTGGGTGGGCGGGGCGACGACGGTGAACTGCACCGACTTCTCGGCCGCCACGTTCCCGGCCCGGTCCGTCGCCCGGTAGCGCACCGTGTGGGTGCCCACCTGGTGCACCATCACCGGAGCCGTGTAGGTCTGCCAGGCGCCCGCCGCCCCGATCGCGTACTCGATGGTGTTGACGCCCGAGCCGGTGTCGGACGCGGTGACCGTGACCGTCGCCATGTCCAGGTACTGGCCCTGGTCGTTCTTCTCGCCGCTGACGGTCGCCGACGTCTCCGGCGGGGTCCTGTCGTCCGTCGGCGGGGCGACCACGGTGAAGTCGACCGCCTTCTCCGCGGAGGTGTTGCCCGCCTTGTCGGTGGCCCGGTAGCGGATCTTGTGGGTGCCCACCTCGTGGACCATCACGGGCGCGGTGTACGCCTGCCAGGCGCCGTCCGCCCCGACCGCGTACTCGATGCGGTCCACGCCCGAGCCGCCGGTGTCGGTGGCCGACACCGTGACGTTGGCGTGGCCGATGTACGCGCCGTCGGCGTTCCGCTCACCCTCCACCTTCGCGGAGGTCTCCGGCGCCGTGGTGTCCCCGCCGCCCCCTTCCGTCACGGTCAGGATGCCCTGCATCGAGCCGTGGCCCGGGATCGTGCAGTAGAACCGGTACCGGCCGGGCGTCAGGGTCACCTGTGCGGTGTGCTTGCCGCCCCGGTCGTCGTTGGGATTGGCCAGGATGTTCAGCGGGACGTCGTTGTTGTACTCCGGGTCCGAGACGTCGAACGTGAGCGTGTGCGGCATCCCGGTGGTGTTCCCGGTGGCCGTGCTGTTCTCGAACACGATCGTCGTCGGGCCCGCCACCGCGGTGGCCGGGAAGGTCAGGTAGCGGTCGATGGGGTCACCGGCGGTCCAGGTCAGCACCTGCTCCGCCGCGGCCGCCGGTCCGTTGTCGGGCCGCCCGTACGCGGCGGTCGACGTCAGGCCGAGGACCATCAGCAGGGCCCCGAGCAGAGCCGTCCACAACCGCGGGGAGCGGTGTCTCACCGTACTGGAGCTCACTGCGCCGCCCCCTTCCTCGCGAGACCGTCGGCGGCGGGCGTCGGCTCGCCGCCCTTGTACGTCACGCGCCACAGCGCGGACTGGGGGTCGGAGGTGAAGAAGCCGCGCCCGTAGTCCAGGACGTACAGCGAACCGTCCGGCGCGAACTTCCAGTCCATCAGGTTGCGGATGCCACCGGACCCCACCGGGATGATCTTCTTCAGGGACTCGGCGTGCACCGGCAGCCCGCCCTTGCCGACCGTCCTCGGGTCCATCAGCACGGCGTGCCGCGGCTGGTCGCCGTCGTAGAAGTCACCGACGAACCACTTGCCGTCCCAATACGCCGGCCACTTGACCGTGCTGTCGGACGCCGTGTCGTACCGGTACACCGGGCCGTTCATGGTCGCCTGGCCGCCGCCCTTGAGCCAGGGCAGCAGCACCTTCTGCTCCTCCGTCCGGTAGCTGGGCACCCCGTTGGCGTCGCGGGGGTAGTCCACGCCGCCGCCTTGCGGCGAGTACCAGATCGAGTTCGGTGTGACGGGTGGCAGGTTCACCAGGCCGTCGTTGTTCGGCGACTCGTTCTTCGGCTTGGCGCAGTCGTACCAGCCGAGCGGCTTGCCCGGGTCGGGCAGGTTGCGGTCCCGGTAGGGCTGGTTGTTGCCCATGCAGTACGGCCAGCCGTGGTTGCCCGCCTTGGTGATCGCGGCGAACGTGTCGTACTTCGAGGGGCCCCACGTCGTGGACGGCGCACCGGCGTCGGGGCCGACCCACCCCGCGTAGAGGATGTCGGTCTGCTGGTCGACGAAGATCCGGGCCGGGTTGCGCACGCCCATCACATAGATCTCGCCGCGCGTCTTGCCGCCGCCCTCGTCCGGCTCCTCGCCGGTGAAGAGGTTGCCCTCGGGAATCGTGTACGTGCCGTCGTCCTCCGGGTGGATGCGGAGGATCTTGCCGTTGAGGTTGTTGGTGTTGCCCGAGGTGCGGCGGGCGTCGGCGAACGAGACGCCCTTGAAGTCCGGCTCGGGGTTGTTGCCCGAGTACCCCGAGCTGAAGCCGCTGGAGTTGTTGTCACCGGTGGCGATGTACAGGTTCTCCTTGGAGTCCCAGGCCATGCCGCCGCCCGCGTGGCAGCAACTGTGGATCTGCACCGGCCACTTCAGAAGCACCTTCTCACTCGCCGGGTCCAGACGGTTGGTGGCGAGGTCCAGGGTGAAGCGGGAGACGTACCGCTCCGCCATGTGCGTGTCGCGGTTGATCCGCGAGTGGGGTGTGTAGTGCAGGTACACCCAGCCGTTGGAGAGGAAGTCCGGGTCGAGCTCGATGCCGAGGAGACCCTCCTCGTTCTTGATCAGCTCGTCGCCGCCGCCCTTGTTGCCGAAGACCGTCAGCTCGCCCGCGAGCTGCACCTTCTTCGTCTTCGGGTCGTAGACGTGGATCTCGCCCTTGCCCTTGCCGATGTCCGGGTTGTTCCAGTCGGTCACCACGGGCTTCGAGGAGTCCGCGCCGCCGCGCCCGATGTAGAGGATGCGCCCGTCGGGGGCGGCGACCAGGCCGTGCGGCTCACCGATCTGGTCGTTCTGCCCCGGCTGGTTGGGCCGGGTGACCCGCTCCGCGGTGTAGTTGGCGTCGATGGTGGCCTTGCAGTCGGCACGGGACAGCCGGGTCGTCCACAGCAGCGCGCCGCGCAGGTGCTCGCGGAAGTCGGTCTCGGCGAACGAGTCGGCCGTACCGCCCATGCCCGTGTAGAAGGACCGGCCGCCGTCGTAGTCACGGCACCAGGAGACCGGGTGGTCCCAGCCGTTGGCGCTCGCGCCCGGCTGGTAGGTGCTCTCCTTGACCCGCGCCACCGTGTGCACCTTGCCCGACGGGTTGACCGTCCAGTTGAGCCACTTGTCCGGGCGCTTCCAGTTCAGCGGCAACCGCTTGGTGGCCGGGTGCTGCCGGTCCCCGACCTCGACGGTCGCGCGCTGGACGGCGGTGGGGCCGTTCGCGGCGGGCCGGGCGCCCACCAGTCCGGTGAACCAGTCCGAATACGGCTCGGTGCGCGCCGCGTCGTGGATGCCGAGGAAGCCGCCGCCGGCCTCCATGTACGCCTCCAGGCCCGCCTCCTGCTCCGGGTCGAGCACATCGCCGCCACCGGTCAGGAACACCACCGCGTTGTACCGGCCGAGCTTGCGGGCGTTGGTGAACACCGAGGCGTCGTCCGTGGCCTCGGTACGGAACTGCTGGGCGGCCGGGCCGGATTGGCCGATCGCCTCGATCGCCGCGATACCGGCGTCGACGGTCGGGGGCTCGGACGTGGCCGAGGCGTGGAAGACCAGCACGCGCACATTGGCCCCGCCGGGCGGCGACGGTATCGACAACGTTGTCCGAACGGGGCTCGGCTCACCGGGATTGGGCTCGGCGGTGGCCGCCGTCCCGCTGAGCAGGGAGGCCGCCATGGCGCCGGCGGCGAGAGCAACCCCCGCCCGGCGGCGGGATCTTGACCGGTGATGTGGTGCACGGTGCATGTGTTCACCCACCCCTCTGTGGTCACAGCAAACGACGATGAAGCTAGACCTCTTTCCGCGACACGCCAATAGCTTGACACCAATCCCGCGAACTTTGTCCTGGCTGTGGATAAACCCGTCCCCGCCCGGCTACGGTGTGCCCGTCCGGGGGGCGCTTCGCCCCGTCATCCTCCGCACCGCACTGGGGAGTTCGGCATGGACAGACGGAGCTTCAACCGGCGCCTGCTGGCCGGGGGAGCGGTTGCCGCGACCGGCGTGACATCGTTGTCCTCGGCTTCCGCGTCCCTGGCCTCCGCGCCCGGCGCGGTATCGGCCGAGACGCCGCCGCGCACCGCCCCGGCGGGCGGCCAGGTGCGCCACCTCAAGCTGTACGCAGAGAAACTGGCGGACGGTCAGATGGGCTACGGGCTGGAGAAGGGCAAGGCCACCATCCCCGGGCCGCTGATCGAGCTGAACGAAGGGGACACGCTCCACATCGAGTTCGAGAACACCATGGACGTCCCGGTCAGCCTGCACGTCCACGGCGTGGACTACGACGTGGCGAACGACGGTACGAGGATGAACCGCAGCCATGTGGAGCCCGGCGGCACCCGCACCTACACCTGGCGCACCCATGCCCCCGGCCGCCGCAAGGACGGCACCTGGCGCGCCGGAAGCGCGGGTTACTGGCACTACCACGACCACGTCGTGGGCACCGACCACGGCACGGGCGGCATCCGCAAGGGGCTGTACGGGCCGGTCGTCGTGCGCCGCAAGGGCGACATCCTGCCGGACAAGCAGTTCACGATCGTCTTCAACGACATGACGATCAACAACAGGCCGGGTCATCAGAGCCCCGACTTCCGGGCCACGGTCGGCGACCGGGTCGAGATCATCATGATCACCCACGGCGAGTACTACCACACCTTCCACATGCACGGTCACCGGTGGGCGGACAACCGTACCGGCATGCTCACCGGCCCGGACGACCCCAGCCCCGTCATCGACAACAAGATCACCGGACCCGCCGACTCCTTCGGCTTCCAGATCATCGCGGGCGAGCACGTGGGCGCCGGCGCCTGGATGTACCACTGCCACGTCCAGAGCCACTCCGACATGGGCATGGCCGGGCTCTTCCTGGTGGCCAAGCCCGACGGCACGATCCCCGGCTACGAGCCGCACCACCCCACGACGGCCACGGGCGGCGCGCACGCCGACTGAGCGTCCCGGCTTTCCGCCGTTTCCGCCCGCCCGCCCCGGAGTGCCGGGGCGGGCTTTTCTTCCCCATAAGACTATACGAACGATCGTGCTAGCATTTTCTGTCTCGCCCCGGCCGACCGAGGAGAACCCGGCATGCATCCCATGGCTCCACTCCTTCGCACCGCCCTCAGCACCACCTCCCGCGTCTCGTCCCGCCTCTCCGGCAGGCTCGCCTTCGCCGCCTTCGTCCAGCCCCTGGGGCGCAGCCGCGTCCGGTCGGCCGAGCGCCCACTGCTGAACCGCGCCCGGCTCGGCACGCTGCGGGTGAACGGAAGGAACGTCGTCACATACGCGTGGGGCGACGGCGCCCGCCCGGTGCTCCTGGTCCACGGCTGGTCGTCACGGAGCTCCCGGTTCAGCGCGTTCATCGCCGCCCTCCGCGACAAGGGCTACAGCCCCGTCACCTTCGACGCGCCGGGGCACGGCGACTCGGAGGGGCGCGCGAGCAACATCCGCGACTACCGCGAGATCATCGGGCGGCTGCACGCCGAGCACGGTGACTTCGAGGCCGTCCTCGCGCACTCCTTCGGAGTGCTGGCGTCCTTCGTCGCGCTGCACGACGGCGTCGTGGCACACCGGTTCGTCGGCATCGGAGGCGTCGCCGAGTTCGACCACCTCCTCGACGCGTTCTGCGCGCGACTCGGCCTGCACGAGCGGCTGAAGGACGACATCCGCGGCCACGTCGAGCGCCGCCTCTTCCCCGGCGAGCCCGGCATATGGCAGCGCCTCACCGCCACCTACGAGGCGGACCGACTGGCCGCGCCCGTCCTGCTGTTCCACGACGAGGACGACGACATGACCCCGGTGGCCCAGTCACGCCTCGCCGCCGCCGCCCACGGCGACCGCGCCCGCCTCGTCGTCACCAAGGGCCTCGGTCACCGGCGCATCCTCGCCGACCCGGACGTGGTCGCCCAGGCGGTCGACTTCGTCGTCACGGCCGACGCCCGGCCCTGACGGGGCGATGCCGTGGCGGGGCCTACGGCCGCTGCGGCAGTGCCCCGGGGTCCGTCACCTCGGCGCGCAGCCGGCTCAGGATGCCCCTGGCGGCCCGGTCGTACGCGGAGTCGTCGTCGTGCAGCACCGACTGGGCGTTCGCCGCCTCCATCAGCGCGATGATCTCGAACGCCACCTGGCCCACGTCCATGCCGGGGCCGAAACCGCCCGCCGAACGGGCCTCGTCCAGGGTCCGCTCCACGTACGCCACCCAGTCGTGGCGCGCCTTCGCGATGGCCTCGTGCACCGGCCCGCTGCGGGCGTCGAACTCGGCCGACACGCCGTAGAAGAAGCACCCGCCCGCGAACACCCGCTCCCGGGAGTACCCGAGCCAGTTGTCGCACAGCGCCCACACCCGCCCCGGCCCGGGCGGCAGGTCCCGTACCGGGGCGATCACCCGTTCGACGTACACGGCGACCGCCGCCCGTACCGTCGCCAGTTGCAGCTCCTCCTTGGAGCCGAACAGGGCGAAGACCCCGCTCTTGCTCAGCTTCAGCTCCGTGGCGATACGCCCCAGGGAGAGGCCCTCCAGCCCCTCCACCGAGGCGATGTCCACCGTGCGCCCGAGGATCAGCCGCCGGGTCTGGTTGCCGCGCTCGACCCGTCCGTCACGTCCGTCCGTCATCCGCCCAGCGTACTGAACGCACGGTCGTGCGGTCAGCTCGCGGTGCCGGGCGCTCCCGGTCGACGCCGGAGGCGGGCCCGATCATGCGTGCGGGCGCCCTCCTGATGCGGGGGTCCGGCCACGGCAGCAGACTCGGCACCATGCTGACCACCCGTTACCTCACCGGCTCCCCGAACTGGGTCGACCTGGGCACACCCGACCTCCAGGGCGCGGAATCCTTCTACGGCGCCCTGTTCGGCTGGCGCTTCCGGTCGGCCGGTCCCGAGGCAGGCGGATACGGCATGTTCCAGTTGGACGGCAGGACCGTCGCCGGCGGCATGACGGTCCCGCCCGAGCAGGCGCCGCCCGGGTGGACCGTCTACTTCCGGACACCGGACGCCGACGCCACGGCGGCGGCCGTGCGCGAAGGCGGCGGAAGCGTGCTGTCCGAGCCCATGGACGTCTTCGACCTCGGCCGCATGGCGGTCTTCGCCGACCCGGCCGGCGTCGGCTTCGCCGTCTGGCAGCCCGGCGCCAACAAGGGACTGGACGTGGTCACCGACCCGCACAGCCTGTGCTGGACGGAGCTGTACACCCGCGACCCGGCCGCCGCCATGGCCTTCTACGGATCGGTGCTCGGCATCGAGTCGTCCGCCGTACCGTGGCCCGACGGCACGGGCTCGTACATCCTGCTCACCCCGGCCGAAGGCGGTGACGACGACTCCTTCGGCGGCGTGGTCCCCCTCGAATCGGATCCCCTGGAGGCGGCGGAGGGCCCCTACTGGACGCCCTACTTCGAGGTCCCCGACACCGACGCGACGGTCGCCAAGGCCGAAGAACTGGGCGGCACCGTCCGCCTCTCCCCGAGCGAAATGGGCGGCGTGGGCCGCTACGCCAAACTGACCGACCCCTACGGCGCCCGCTTCGCGGTCATCACCAGCACCCCGACACCGCCCTAGTAGTGACGACCAGTCCGATCCGGTCCTGGCCGAACAGCGCGCGGAGCAGCGATTCGTCCCCCCCGGGCCGCTCCTGAGCCGCGGGGGCGACGCAGACCATGAAACGCGCCTGGCCGCCCGCGGGCAGCGGCACCACCGTGGCGTCCACCTCCAGGTCCGAGCCGTCCGGGTGGGTCAGGGACGCCCGTAGTCCCCGGCGCTGCTCGCGCAGCGCCGCGGTCCATTGTCCGGGTCGCCGGTGACCTCCGTGATGCGCCGTGGCGGGCGGCCGGACACGGGCGGGCCCCGGCGGTCGCGCTGTCAGCACACCGGCACTCCGGGCACCTGGTTCTCCGGCGTGCTGAGGTAGATGTTGCTCATGAAGCCGCTGTACTGGGGAAGGTAGGCCCACCAGTCGTTGACGTAGGGCGGCACGCTGACCTGCTGGCCGCGCTTCTGGCACCGTACGAGGACCTCCACCCCGGCGGGCAGCGTCGTGAGCGGGGTCGCCGCGGTCGTCGCCTCGGCGCGGACCCGTACGCCGCTGCCCCAGGTGCCGATCCAGGTGCCCGCCGGACGTGTGGCGCCGGGGACGTTCAGCGAGCGGGTCAGCCGGCCCACGTCCGAGTAGGCCTTGCCGTACGCCGTCCCGGCCGGATGGAGCGTGAGGACGGCCACGATGGAACGGTCGCCGGCGCCCACCACACCGGTCGTGTGCAGTGCCGGGCGCGCGAGGTCGACGGCCTCGGCTCCCGCCGCGGCCCGCTCACCGCCGGCCCTGTCGGCCCCCTCGTCCGCGTGCTCGCCGTCCTCCGCGTCCGTGCTCCGGGCGGCGGTGCCGGCCGTGGTCGTGCACCCGCCGGAACCGAAGCCGGACCAGCCCTGCTTGACGGCCCAGGGGCGGTCGAAGGAGCCCGCGATGCCGAAGTGCTGGTCGTAGCCGTCGGCGGCGCAGCGGGTGGACTGCCGCAGATTGCCGAGGACGTAGTCGCGCACGGCGGCGGGGGAGGAGTCGAGCAGATAGCGGTAGATCTTCACGGTGTCGCGTGCCGACAGGGCCGTGTATCCCCAGTAGCCGGGGTGCGTGGACGGGGGCCGGGCCGTGTCCGTCAGGCCGAGCCGTGCGACCATCCGGTCGACGATCGCGCCGGAGCCGTTGGCGGACCAGAAGTGGCTGGCCGCGGCGTCATCGCTGGCACGCAGCATGGCGTCCACCCGGGCTCTGTCCGCCGCGGCCAGGGCGTCGGGGGCGCGGTTCCACAGCAGGTCCAGGGCGATCAGCAGTTTGACCACGGAGGCCGACCGGAACTGGCCGGCGCTGTTGACCTGCTCGGTGAAGGCGCCGGTCTGCCGGTCGAAGACGGCGACGCCGGCCGTCACCCCGGCGGGAACTTCGGCTTGCGCCGCGGACGGTGACGGCGTCCTGTCGGGTACGGCGGCGGCGCCGGCGCCCAGGAGGGTGCACAGCAGGGCCGTCGCCGCCCCGAACAGGACGCCCGCTCTCATCGCCGCGCGGGTGCGGGCGGGCAGGGGAATGCGCGTCGCGGTCATGTCGGCTTCTCTCGTGAGGGTGACGCCCCGGCGGACACCGGGGCGGGCTGCGCCGGCGCGCTGTGGCAGGGCCGGGCGGGTCACGGTCCGTAGCACGGCGAGGGAACACCGGGCAGTTTGTTGTCCGGGTGGGCGATGAAGTAGCTCGCCATCCAGCCGTCGGTGCCGCGCGTGCGGTTGTAGGCGAAGACCCAGTACGGATTGCCGCCGATCGTCTCCCCGAGCATCTGGCAGGAGATCTCCAGTCGGTCGCCCGGCTGCGCCCGGCCGGTGACGTCCGGGCAGTTGGTGGTGGAGGGGCGTTCCGGGCAGGCCCATCCGTTTATTTGCTGCAGGTCCTTCCGCATGTTGACGTCGGTGGCCCAGGTGGTGAAGACCGGGTAGGCGGCCTGCTCGCCGGCGGTCATCCGCGCGGCCGACTGGGCGGGGGCGGCCGGCCGGGCGGAGGCCGTGCCCGCGCCGAGGGCCAGCGCGCCGAGCAGGGCCGCGGCGCCGATCGGGTGGGCGATGCGCCGAAGTGCCGTCGTCATGGTGGTGTCCTTCCGGACGGATCGAGGGTGCGCCGCCCGGGATCCGGTCGGCGGGGGTGGTGTGCTCACCTCGCTGTCCAGACGTGATCGCGACCCGCCCCGTATGAGACCGGGCCGGAGGAAAACCGCTCGCTCCGGCGCTCATACGGCGACGCCGCCGCTCCCGTCTCCCGGGCGGGGGCGGCTCATCACCGCCCCCGCCGACCGCGACCCCCCGGGTCCCTCATTCGACGGAGCGTTTGACGATGTCCCAGCTCAGCACCCGCGTCGCCGCCGCCGGTATCGCCGCCGGCGCCGCCCTCAGCCTGCTCGTCTCGGCCGGCGCGGCGGAGGCCCGCCCCAACGGGTTCTACGTCTCGCTGCAGCCCAACAGCAACGTACGGACCGCCCCGAACACACAGAGCACGATCCGCGTCAACACCGGCCCGACCGTCGACCGGTTCTACATGGAGGGCCTCTGCTACGTGTACGGCCAGAGCGTGACCGCCAGCGGATACACGACCGCCGTCTGGTACTACGGCCACGTCGTCGACGGCATAGGCCACTCGCGGTACACCGGCTCCTACGTGTGGGGCGGCAACGTCAACATCGGCGCCGACCCCTCCGACTCCGTCGACCCCTGCTGACGGTCCGCCGGCCGGAAACGCCTCGCCCCCGGAACCCGAGCGGGTTCCGGGGGCGAGGAGGAAGATCTCGCTCATGTACAGATCGGGGACCATGCCCGTCGCCGGGAACTTGACCCACCAGGTGTGCCAGTAGCCGCCGTAGGTGGCACGACCGCGTCCGGGGTGCCGGGCGCGGAGTCGGCCGCCTGCGCGGGCGCGGTGAGGCCGGGGCACAGGAGCGCCGCGGCGGTCAGAGCCGCCGCCGCGAGGCCCCTGGCGCCGGCCCGCAGGCCGGTCAGCAGGCCGGCACGCCCGGAAGCCAGGCGGCCGGGTGGTCGATGTAGATGTTGGTGATGTAGCCGCCGAGCGCCGGGATGTAGGACCAGGCGTCGTTGCTGTAGCCCTCGGCGTGGACCATGTCACCGCGCTTCTGGCACTTCACGTACACCGGGGTCGGCCCGCTGATCGTGCGCACGACCGCGGCGTTCAGCCGGGCGTCGGCGCGGACGTTGACGGAGGTGCCCCAGGTCGTGAAGTTCGTGCCCGAGTTGCCGCCGCCGGGCGTGCACGGCAGGCTCACGCCCCGCTCCGCCATGTACGGCACCGGATTGATGCCGCGGCCGCCGGCGGTCGAGGCCTGCACCTCGAAGTGCAGGTGGGGGCCGCTGGAGGCGCCCCGGTTGCCCATGGTGGCGATCTGCTGTCCGCCGCTCACGCGCTGGCCCGTCGACACCCCGATCGTGTCCATGTGGCCGTACTCGGTCACGGTGCCGTCGTCGTGCTTGATACGGATCCACAGTCCGTAACCGGTAGCCGGACCCGCGGCGATGACGCTGCCGTCTCCGGCCGCGTAGATCGGGGTGCCCGTGACGTTGGCGATGTCGACACCGTCGTGCTCGCCGACGGTCGGCGACCACCACTGGGTCACCTGGCCCGCGGCCGGACAGAACCCGGTGTAACCGGCGGGCGCGGCCTGCGCGGAGCCGGCCGTGAGCGGAACCAGCCCCGCCGCGACGATCGAGGCGGCGAGCAGGCCGATGGAACGGGTGCGCTTGAGTGCGCGCATGGCGGATTCTCCTTTGTGCGGTGGTGCGGGACGAGGTGGCGTGGTGACCGCGGTCAGCAGGCGGGGACGCCGGGCAGCCAGGCGGCGGGGTCGGCGATGAAGATGTTGGAGATCCAGGCGTCGTACTTGGGGACGTAGGACCAGGCGTCGTTGCTGTAGCCCTCGGCGTGCACCATTTGTGCGCGCGCCTGGCACAGCACGTCGAGCGGGGTGGGTCCCGGCAGACGGGTCACCACCGTGCTGCCGGTGTTGGGCTGCTTGCGCAGCGCGACGTCCGTGCCCCAGGTCATAAACCGCTTGGTGTCCGCCGGCGGCTGTTCGCCGCCGGTGATGCGCAGGGCACCGGCGTACTGGGCGTTCAGCCGTACGTCGCTCACCATCACCGTCGTTCCCGACTCACGGGCCTCGACCATCTTGCCGTTGCCGAGGTAGACGGCGATGTGGTGGACGCTGGAGAGGTTCGCCGGGTCCGAACCCCACATCACCAGATCACCCGGCTGGAGCGGGGCAAGACCCTGGCCGGGGGTGAAGCGGGCGGTGGCTCCGCTCCAGCGGGCCTGGTTCCAGGTGCCCTCGGGCAGCGCGATGCGGGCTCCCTGCCACGCCGCGTACTGCACCAGGTGCCCGCAGTCGAAGCCCTTCACCTGGCTGTCGTGGGCGCCTGGACCGCCGCCGGGATAGTCCTGCCCGTACGTCGGCCCGTTGATGGAGCCGCCGCCCCAGGAGTACGGCACGCCGATCTGCGAGCAGGCGGCGTTGACGATGGCCTGCGCCTGGGCCGAGGCGCTCGCCAGGGGGCGGCATTCGGTGGTCGTGGTCGTGGTCGTGGTCGCGGCCGGCGCGCCGGTCGGCCGCGGTGCGTGGGCCGTCGCCGTTCCGGCACAGCAGATCGAGGCGGCGAGCAGCATTCCCGCCGTCGTCGCCAGTCTGCGGTTCATGCGGCGCATGAGGTCTCCCCGTGGGTTCGGGCGCGCGTCGCGCGCTCGTCGTTCTCCGTGGTGCAGACGGGACCGGGGCGCGTCTCGTATGCGTCGAGCGCCGCGCGAATCTTGGCGAGACCCCGCATCCGGTTGCGCTGCACGGTCCCGCGGTGGGCGCCGAGCCGTTCGCCCGCCATGTCGTGGGTCAGTCCCTCGATGTCCACGAGGATCACCGCCGCCGCTTCCTTGGGCGACAGACCGCGCAGCAGCGCCAGGGTCACCACCGCGGCCTCCCGTGCCGCGAACCCGCCGTCCCAGCTCGGCTCGGGCATCCGGTCGGTGCAGTGCTCCCGGCGGGACGGGCGCAGCCAGGAGTCGCGCAGCAGGTTCAGCGCGGCCGCGCAGGTGTAGGCGTACGGATGCGCCTGGCGGGCCAGCACGCGCGCGTGGGCCCGGCGGGACAGCCGCAGATACGTCTCCTGCAACAGGTCGTCGGCGTCGTGCGGGTTGCCCGTCAGCGCCAGCAGCCGATTGCGCAGCCGGGGCATCGCGGCGGTGAACGCCTCGTCGAATTCGGCGGCGGTCATGTGGCCGGCGGCGGCCTCGGCCTCGGCGGCGGTCCGTCTGCCGTGCGCTGTCTCGGGTGTCGAGGACGTGGTCGCGGCACGGGTGCTCGTCACAGTGTTTTCCCCCGGGTCGGTCCGGTCGGTGAGGCCGGACAGGTCGAACAGGTCGGTCCGTTCGGATCGGTTGGTTCGGGTGGGTCTGGTCGGCCAGGTCGGCCGGAACGGCGTGTGCCGATGGGTGGTGCGGCCGGACGCGGACGGGCCGCTACGGGATGCGCCGGGCGACGGGCCCGTACCTGGCGGCCGGCGCCCCGGTCAGCAGCGCCCAGTACCGGTCGCCGAACGACCAGTGCCACCACTCCGTCGGGTAGTTGACGAAACCCGCGGCCGTCATCGCCCGGCCCATCACCTCGCGGTGGGCCCGGGACCTGGCGTCGATGTTGACGGCGGCCGTGCGGCAGCCACCGTCGCTCTCCTCCGGAGTGGCGTTGACCTCGGTCCCGAGCGGCAGTTCGACGCCGTCCTCGGTGCACAGGGTCAGGTCGACGGCGCCACCGCTGACGTGCGGAGCGACCTCCGGCGGTGAGATGTACGCGCTGGTCAGCTCACGTATCCGCGCCACGTCCGCGCCGGGGTGGGCCAGGCGCATCTCGTCGGCGTAGCTGTCGAAGTACCTGCTCTGCAGCTCGGGAGGGCGGAAACCCTCCACCATCAGCAGGCAGATCCCGTCGGGCAGCGCGGCCTGGGCGAGCAGGAGCCGACGCATCACGTCCGCCCGGACGTGGGCGTACGACCCGTCCTCGTCGGCCTGACGCCGGTCGACGCGCAACACGGGGACCTCGCGGGCGTCGACCAGCGGTTCGCCGTTCTCGGCGACCGGGGTGGCGGCGACCCGCCGATCCGAAAGGAGGATGATCTCTGTCACGCTCACAGCGTGCGCGCGGGCTCTGCAAAACCGCTGCACATCCCCTGCACCTCCGTCTGCAGAGGATCAGCAGGCACCCGCATCCCCGGACTCGCCCGTCGCGCCGGCCTCGTCGGCTTCCCGGCTGCCGAGCGCGCGGAAGATTTCGAACGCCTCCTGGTGCCGGACGCGCGCCGTCTCCAGCTCGCCCCGTGCCGCCGCGACGCTCCCCAGATCACGCAGGGTCCGGGCGCGCCACAGCGGCAGTTCGAGTTCCTCCCACAGCGACAGGGCCGTGTGCAGGCACTCCGCGGCGGCCTCCCAGGCCCCCGCGGCCAGATGCCACTCCCCGAGCGTCCGCAGCACCAGGGCCTGGCCGAAGCGGTCCTGCCGCTCACGGGTGGTCTCCAGACACCGGTCGAGCCGCTCGCGCGCCTCCGGCAGCCGGCCCTGCCGGATGTGCACCTTCGCCAGCGACTGCCCCGTGTACATGGCGCCGAAGACGTCCCCGGTCTCCTGGAAGAGATCCAGCGCCTGGCCCAACAAGCGCTCGGCATCCGTCAGTTCGCCCGTGGCCCGGTGGCACAGCGCGAGCCCGCGCAGAGCGAGCGCCTCGCCGTGCCGGTTGCCGGCCGCCGCGTACAGCCGGTGCGCCGTGGACAGCTCGCACCTCGCCTCGTCGTATGCGCCCCGGTCGCGGTGTACGCCGCCGATGCCGTAGCGCTGATGGGCCTCGCCCGTGCCGTCCCGTAGTTCCCGGTACAGCGGAAGGGCACGGCCCATCAGCTCCAGGGCCTCGTCGAAGCGGGCCTGCTCGCGGCGGGCCGAGCCCATGCCGGCCAGCGCGCCCGCCACACCCCGGGGCGCCGCCGTCCGTTCGAAGAGGACCAGCGCGTCGGCGAAGAAGGCGTAGGCCTCTTCGAAGCGGTCCTGCTGCAGGCGCAGTTCGCCCAGGCCGTGCAGCAGCCAGGCCTCTCCCTCGACGTCCCGGGTGCGGCGCACCGCGTCCAGGGCGACGGCGTGCGAGCGGGACCACGCGTCGAACTGGTTGTACCGGGCCGCGGAACTGGCCACCACTGCGGCGGCCAGGTCGCGTGCCGTGCGGGACAGCCCGTGGTCGGCACAGTGCTTGACGGCGGCGACGAGGCAGGGCTGCTCGGCGGCGAACCACGCGGCGGGCCGGGCGAGCAGTTCCTCGCGCACGTGCGGTTCGAGCGGCCCGGCGTCCCGGGCGGCGGCCAGCAGCCGCGAGGCCTCGCCCGGCCCTCGGGAGGAGGCTGCCTTGGCCATCGACAGCCAGCGGCCCGCCAGCCTCAGCACCGCGGCGTCCCGGTCCTCGGCGCTCTCCTCGGACAGACAGCGCTCCCGGGCGTGCTCCCGCGCGAGATCGTGGATCCGGTACCGGATCCGGCCGGTCTCGTCGGCGCCGGTCACGTCGATGAAGTGGCAATCCACCAACCGCTCCACCGCCTCCTCCGCCTCGTCCACCGTGATGTCGAGCAGTGGCGCTGCGATCCAGGCGGGGAAGTCGGGCAGGTCCATCAGGGCCAGCCGGCGCAGCGCCCGCCTCTCCTGCTCGTCGAGATCGGCGTAGCCCAGCCCCAGGCTCGCGCGCACCTCCAGGTCCCCGGCCTGGAGTTCGTCCAGCCGTCTGCGTTCGTCGCGCAGCCGAGCGGCGAGACGGGCCGGGGTCCAGTGCGGCCGGGCCGCGAGGCGGGCGCCGGCGATGCGGACGGCGAGCGGCAGATGACCGCACAGGGCGACGATCTCGGCGGAGTGCGAGGGCTCCGCGCGCGCCCGCCCGCCGCCGGCCACCCGGGCCAGGAGATCGAGTGCCTCCGCCTCGGAGGGGGCGGTCAGTTCCAGACGGCTCGCGCCTTCCAGGGCCACCAGGCGCCGGCGGCTGGTGACCAGTACGGCCGAGCCGCCGCCCGACGGCAGCAGCGGCCGCAGGTGCGCCTCTCCCACGGCGTTGTCGAGGATGAGGAGGACTCGTCGGCGGGCCGTGTACGTGCGGTAGAGGCCGACGAGGTCGTCCTCGTCACCGGACAGATCCTCGGCGTCGACGCCGAGCGCCCGCAGCAGCCGAGCCAGCGCGTCGGCGGTCGGCAGCGGCGCGGAGTCGGAGGCCCGCAGGTCCAGGAACAGCCGGCCGTCCGGGAAACGGGCGGACGTGCGGTGGCCGACGTGCACGGCCAGCGCGGTCTTGCCCATCCCGGAGCGCCCGGAGATCACACCGATGGCCGGGGCGGTCCGGGACGTGTCGTCGGCGCCCTCCAGCAGGGCCGTGGCCCAGGCGATCTGTTCGCCGCGGCCGACGAAGTCGGCGACGTCCGGCGGTAGGTGGGAGGGTGCGGGCCGGTCGGTGCCGCCGGATTCCGCCCGCGGCCGCTCCCGGCCGGGCGCGAACGCCGCCGACCGGACGGAGGGACCTGGGGCCGCGACGGGGCCGACGGGATCGGCGCCGGCCGCCCCGGCGGGCGGGACCGGCGCGTGGGAGACGAGGGCGGGGGAGAGGGGGGTGGGAGATACGGGGGCGGGGGAGCGGGATGCGCGGGACAGCGAGGTGGGGGAGAGGGAGGTGGGAGATACGGAGGCAGGGGAGACGGAGGCGGAGGAGATATGGGCGGGCGGGACATGGGCGGGGGAAACCCGGGCGCCCAGCACACCGGTGTCCGCGCGTAACAGGGCCTGGTGCAGGGCGCGCAGCTCCGGGCCCGGGTCGATGCCCAGTTCCGTCTGGAACAGGGCGCGTCCCTCCTCGTAGACCCGCAGCCCGTCCGGCACCCGCCCGGTCCGGAACAGCGCCGTCATCAGCTGCCCGCGCGGCCGTTCGCGCAGTGGATTGGCGGCCACGTGCGCGAGGAGTTCGGCCACCAGCTCCGCGGGGCAGCCGAGGGCCAGTTCCGCGGCGAACCGCTCCTCCTGTGCCGTGAGCCGGAGCTCCGCCAGACGTGCGGCCTCGATCCGGGCGAAGGACTGCCCGACCCCTTCCAGGGCCTCCGGTCCGCGCCACAGCGCCATCGCGTCCCGCAGGACGTCGACGGCCTCGGCGGCCCTGCCCTCCGAGGTCATGCGGCTGCCCAGGGCCAGCGCCCGCTCGAAACGGCGTGCGTCGACGCGGGACGGGGGCAGCTCGGCGAGGTAGCCGGGGGCCCGGGTGCGGATCGTCTCCGCGGCGCCGGCCGTGGCCAGCGCGCGACGCAGTCCGGACACGTGCGAGGCGACCAACGCCCGTGCGGTCGCGGGAGGTTGCTCCTCCCAGACCAGGTCCACCAGACGGTCCACGGAGACCACCTCGCCCAGATGGACGACCAGGGCCGCCAGTATCGCCGTCGGCTTTGAACCGTTCAGCGGAACTCTTCGGTCCCCGCCCCACACCTCGACGGGCCCCAGAAGGCGCATGTCCACGGTCGTCCCCCGATTCGCGTCCCCGGCTCTCGGCACCGACGATACGGCGGGCCGTTCCCGGGCATGCCGGAGAACGGATCGCCTTCCCGCTATGTGGCGATCCGATGACGCCGGACAATGACCGGAAACGCCTGAGCTGTGGCCGGTTCCCTCCTCCGTCGGTCGAGAGCGTGATCAGGGCCCGCAGGGGCCGGTGGGGAGACGGGACCGCGGGGTCGCCCGTATGAGCGCGTTCGGGCGTGAAATCGGCCCGCGGAGCACTCATACGCGAGGACCGGACCGCCCGTCACCTTCCCGGCGGCGAGCACCCGTCGCCGAACACCGATCGCGTCCCCGGAGGAACCCATGTCCCAGCGAACCAGCCGCCTGCGTCGTACGGCCGCGGCGGTGGTCGCCGCGTGCGGCGCCGCGCTGTCCCTGATCAGCGCCGCACCGGCGCAGGCCGCGAGCAACACCGTCGGCGTCTACGTGTGGGCGACCGACGTCAACATGCGCAGCTGCGGTTCCTTCTCCTGCCCGGCCTACAGCCGCGTCAAGATCAGCCAGATGACCGTGGACGCGCACTGCCAGCTCAAGGGCGACACCGTGGTCGACGGCCCCTACGCCAACAACTGGTGGGTACAGGTGACCGCCGGCGGCCCGCGCGGCTGGATCAGCGCGGTCTACGTCAGCACGGGCGGCAACTGGGAGCCGATCCCGGGTGTGCCGACGCACATCGAGGCCTGCGCTCCCTGACGGGGCGTGACCGCGGGGCCAGACCGCCCGCCTGGCCCTCATGGCCCCTGCCGGGGCCACACCTGGCCGGGGCCGCCGGCGCCGCGCCGTCTCACGGAGCGGCCCCGGCGGCCCCGGCCATGTGGCGTCGTGGCCGGCCTCGATGAAGCCCACCCTCCGGAGGCTGCCTCCTACGCCTTGCACCTGCACGCTCCCCCTCGGCGTCGCCTGGGGAACCCCCAGACCCCGCTCACCAGCACCACAAGCGCACCCGAACCCCACACCGTCGCGACACCGACACCCCGACCGAATCGAACCCCTTGCCGATCACGCCTCGGAGGCCCATGCTTACGGAGCGAACCAACGCGGTCCCGGCCGTCCTGCCGTTGATCGTTCGTTGACGTCCCGTTTATCGGAGCGGGGCAGCGTGTTCGGCATGCCGATCAACCGCACCACTCGCGACGACCACGAACTCTCCTGGCAGGAAACCGCCCTGTGCGCCCAGACCGGCCCGGAGTTCTTCTTCCCGGACCCGGGCTCCTCCACCCGCGAGGCCAAGCGCCTCTGCGCCGCCTGCGAAGGCCGCGAGGCCTGCCTCGAATACGCCCTCACCCACGACGAGCGCTTCGGCGTCTGGGGCGGCCTCTCGGAGAAGGAGCGGTACGCGCTCCGGCGGCAGGGGCGCTGATCCCGGGACGCAGCGGGGGATAACCGGATGCCCGTGCGAGCCGCCCACCCTTAAGATCACATGCGCATGGAGCAGCAGCACAGCGCAGTGACGGACGACGAGCTGGCCGCATTCGGCCGCACGGTGGGGCGGCTACGCGCCCTGCCCCTGGACGACCCGATACGCATGCGGGCCGAGCAAGTCGCCGCCTCCTTCGCCCGCGAGAGCCGCAACAAGCGCCGCAAGGCCCGGCAGCGGGCGCGGTCCGAGGCCGACGCCGTGCTCAGTGCCGCCACCGCCACCGGTGCGCTCGACCGGCGGGAGGACGCACCCCTGCCCACCCGGCGCGGCACCGTGGGGGAGTTCCTCAAGCCCCGCCACTGCTATGTCTGCAAAGCGCCCTATCGACAGGCCGACGCGTTCTACCACCGGCTCTGCCCCGTCTGCGCCGACGGCAACGCCGCCCGCCGGGCCCTGACCACCGACCTCACCGGGCGTCGCGCGCTGCTCACCGGCGGCCGCGTGAAGATCGGGTTCCAGTTGGCCCTGATGATGCTCCGCGACGGCGCCGAGCTCCTCGTCACCAGCCGCTTCCCGCATGACACGCTGCGCCGCTTCCGCGCCGCCGAGGGCAGCGAGCGGTGGCTGGAGCGGCTCACCGTCGTCGCCATCGACCTCCGCGACCCGCGCCAGGTCCTCGGCCTGTGCGAGCGGCTCCTCGCCGACGGCCGGCCCCTGGACATCCTCGTCAACAACGCCGCCCAGACGATCCGCCGCCCGCCGGAGTCGTACGCCGCGCTCCGGGCCGGGGAGCGGGGCGAGCTGCCGGCCGGCGTCATCGCCGCGCCCGGGTACGCCCCCGCGCTCCCGGCCACCGGTGGCGGCGCCCTCGCCCTCGTACTCGAAGGCCTGGACAGCCTCCACGGGCTGGACGGTCTCGACGGCGAAACGGACGAGGCCGGGCTGCTGCCCGACCCCGCGCCGCACAACTCCTGGTCCGCGCGGCTCGGCGAGCTGGACCCCGCCGAGCTGCTGGAGACCCAGCTCGTCAACGCCCTCGCCCCCGCGCTGCTGTGCGACCGCCTGCTGCCGCTGCTGCGGGCATCCCCGCACCCGCGCCGCTACATCGTCAACGTCAGCGCGGTGGAGGGGCGGTTCGCCGTGCGCAACAAGACGGCCGGCCACCCGCACACCAACATGGCCAAGGCCGCGCTCAACATGCTCACCCGCACCAGCGGCGAGCACCTCGCCGGACAGGGCGTCCACATGTGCAGCGTCGACACCGGCTGGATCACCGACGAGAACCCCGCACCCCGCAAGGCGCGGATCGCCGCCGCCGGGACCCGCACCCCGCTGGACGTCGTGGACGGCGCCGCCCGCGTCTACGACCCGATCGTGCGGGGCGAGGCGGGCGCACCGGTCGCCGGGGTCTTCCTGAAGGACTACCGGCCGGCCGCCTGGTGATACGGGGCGGGCGGCACCGTGCGCCGGGCGGCGCTCCCCGCCCGACCGGAGCCGGCCGCCACCGCGGCGGGTGGGGCCCCGGCCGGGAGAGGGCGGGGCGGGGGCCCGGGCCGGGGGAGGGCGGGGCGCCCGCCGGGGTCAGCGGCCGCGGGCCGCCATGCGGGCCTTGCGGGCGGCGAGCTTCTCGTCGAACTTGCGCGCCTCGTCGTCCAGCCCGCCCATGTACAGGCCCAGCTCCTCCTGCGCCTTCAGGCCCTCCGGGCCCAGCCCGTCGATGTCCAGGACCTTCAGGAAGCGCAGCACGGGCTGGAGGACGTCGTCGTGGTGGATGCGCAGGTTGTAGATCTCGCCGATGGCCATCTGCGCGGCCGCCCGCTCGAAGCCCGGCATGCCGTGTCCGGGCATGCGGAAGTTCACGACCACGTCGCGGACGGCCTGCATGGTCAGGTCCGGGGCGATCTCGAAGGCCGCGCCCAGCAGGTTCCGGTAGAAGACCATGTGCAGGTTCTCGTCGGTCGCGATGCGCGCCAGCATCCGGTCGCAGACCGGGTCGCCCGACTGGTGGCCGGTGTTGCGGTGCGAGATGCGGGTCGCGAGCTCCTGGAAGGCGACGTACGCGACCGAGTGCAGCATCGAGTGGCGGTTGTCCGACTCGAAGCCCTCGCTCATGTGCGCCATCCGGAACTGCTCCAGCTTGTCCGGGTCCACGGCGCGCGAGGCGAGCAGGTAGTCGCGCATCACGATGCCGTGCCGGCCCTCCTCGGCGGTCCAGCGGTGCACCCAGGTGCCCCAGGCGCCGTCCCGGCCGAAGAGGGTGGCGATCTCGTGGTGGTAGCTCGGCAGGTTGTCCTCGGTCAGCAGGTTGACCACGAGCGCGATCTTGCCGATGTCGGTGACCTTGGACTGCTCCGGCTCCCAGGCCTCGCCGTCCTCGAACAAGCCGGGGAAATTACGGGCGTCCGACCACGGCACGTACTCGTGCGGCATCCAGTCCTTGACGACCTTGAGGTGGCGGTTGAGCTCCTTCTCGACCACCTCCTCCAGGGCGTACAGCAGCCGGGCGTCGGTCCACACGTCCGAACTGCCGAGGTGGGGAGAGGTGAGGGTCATGCGGGTGCTCCTGGGGACGGGAGAATTACCTACGGGCTCGTAGGTTACGAAACCGTAGGTTAAGGGGGCCGTAAGCCTCAGCCAAGCCCGGGTCCAGGGATGGACGCTTACGTTCCGTTATGGGCGGAGGTCACGTGGCCGCACAGAGAGGCACGTCACGCCACCTTCGGAGCATTCGGACCCGCCGATGCCGACGACGACCGGCTCGTACCCGGGATCCGCGAGAAGATCCGGGCCGGCTTCGGCGCCGACGCGGCCTCCCACCGCCCCGGCGCCCGTACGGGGCCGACCTACCCCACGCCCAGGTCCCGGCGCAGATACTCGGCCGTGACCGACTTCCGGTGCTCCAGCAACTGCGCCGGAGTCCCCTCGAAGACCAGTTCACCGCCGTGCTTGCCGCCGTCCGGGCCGAGGTCGATCACCCAGTCCGCCCGTTTGACCACGTCGAGGTTGTGCTCGACGCAGACGACCGTGTTGCCCGCGTCGACCAGCCGGTCGAGCAGGGCGACGAGCGTCTCCACGTCCGCCATGTGCAGCCCGGTCGTCGGCTCGTCCAGCACGTACACGCTGCCCGTACGGTGCAACTGCGTCGCCAGCTTGATGCGCTGGCGCTCACCGCCCGACAGGGAGCTGAGCGGCTGCCCGAGCGTCAGATAGGTCAGCCCCACGTCGTTGAGCGCCCGCAGCTTCAGGATCAGCGCCGGGTCGTCGAAGAACCCGATCGCGTCCGCCGCCGTCATCTCCAGGACGTCCACGATCGACCTGCCCCGTACCCGGTGCTCCAGCACCTCGTCCTGGAACCGGCGCCCCTCGCACGCCCCGCAAGTCGTCGTGACCGGGTCCATGAAGGCGAGGTCGGTGTGGATGACGCCACGCCCCGCGCACGTCCCGCACGCCCCCGCCGAGTTGAAACTGAACAGCGACGCCGGGACTCCGTTCGCCTGCGCGAACACCTTCCTCACGGAGTCCATGATCCCCAGGTACGACGCCGGGGTCGACCGCGCCGACGCGGTGATCGCCTCCTGGTCGATGACGACCGCCTCCGGATACGCGGCCGTGAACACCTCCGACACCAGTGTCGACTTGCCCGACCCGGCCACCCCCGTCACGGCCGTCAGTACCCCGGTCGGGAAACGGACGTCGATGCCCTTGAGGTTGTGCAGATCCGCCCCGGTCACCGGCAGCGCCCCGGTGGGGGAGCGGAACGTGTCCTTCAACGGCGTACGCCGGCGCAGGCACCGCCCCGTGAGCGTGTCCGCGTCGCGCAGCCCGGCGAACGGCCCCGCGTACACCACCTCACCACCGCCCGTACCGGCGTGCGGCCCCATGTCGACGACGTGGTCCGCGATGGCCATCACGTCCGGGTCGTGCTCCACCACCAGCACCGTGTTGCCCTTGTCGCGCAGCCGCACCAGCATATCGTTCAGCCGCCCCACATCGTGCGGGTGCAGTCCGACGCTGGGCTCGTCGAAGATGAACGTCAGTCCGGTCAGCGAACTCCCCAGGTGCCGCACCATCTTGAGCCGCTGGCCCTCCCCACCGGACAGGGTGGTGGTCTCCCGGTCCAGGCTCAGGTACCCGAGCCCGATCCCCACCAGGCGCTCCAGCCGCTCCCGCGCGGCCGCCGCGATCGGCGTGGCGACCGGGTCGTCGATCGCCGCCAGCACCTCGACCAGGTCGGCGACCTCCATGCGCGCGTAGTCGGCGATGTTCAGCCCGTCGATACGGGTCGCGAGCGCCGCCTCGTTCAGCCGCGCGCCACCGCACGCCTCGCACACCCCCTGCGTGGTGACGCTCCGCACGGTCTCCTTGTACGAGTCGGAGAGCCCCGCCGTGTCCCGCTTCAGGTACAGCCGGTCGAACCGGTCCACCAGCCCCTCGAACCGCACGTCCGCCGCACCCGACTTCATCGCCAGCCGCACCTTCAGGTCCCGGCCCGCCCCCGTCCCGTACAGCAGCGCCCGGCGCTCCGCCTCCGTGTAGTCGGCCAGCGGCTTGTCCGGGTCGAAGAGACCCGAGTCGGCGTACAGCCGCCACTGCCAGCTCCCCACGGAAGTGCCCGGCAGCAGCAGCGCGCCCCCGTTCAGCGACTTCGTCCAGTCGACCGCCTTGTCCAGGTCGAGCCGCACCGTGCGCCCGACCCCGTCGCACACCGGGCACATACCGGACGGGTCGTTGAAGGAGTACGCCGTCGCGGGCCCGGCGCTGGGCGTCCCGTACCGGGAGAACAGCACCCGGATCACCGAGAAGATGTCCGTCATCGTCCCCACCGTCGAGCGGACGTTTCCGCCGATCGGCTTCTGGTCGACGATGATCGCGACCGAGAGGTCGTCGATCGCGTCGACGTGCGGCCGCTCGTACTTCGGCAGCCGGTTCCTGATGAACCAGGTGAAGGTCTCGTTGAGCTGCCGCTGCGACTCGACGGCGATCGTGTCGAAGACGACCGACGACTTGCCGGAGCCGGAGACGCCGGTGAAGACGGTGACGCGGTTCTTGGGGAGGGAGAGGGAGACGTCCCGCAGGTTGTTCTCGCGGGCGCCCGAGATCACGATGTCCGAAGCCATGCGGACGAAGCTAGGCCGTATACCCGACACCTTCTGTCGGGTATACGGCCCGGCCTCCGGTCACAGACCGGACAGCACCTCCTCCGCCGTCGTCGCACGCAGCTCGCCGTCCTCCAGCAGCAACCAGCGCGTGATGCCGATCGACTCCAGGAACGGCACGTCATGGCTCGCCACGATCAGCGCGCCCTCGTACGCGTCGAGCGCCGCCGTCAACTGCCGTACGCTCGCCATGTCCAGGTTGTTCGTCGGCTCGTCCAGCATCAGCAACTGCGGTGCCGGCTCCGCCAGCAGCAGCGCGGCCAGCGCCGCCCGGAACCGCTCGCCGCCCGACAGCGTCCCGGCCGGCTGGTCGGCCCGCGCGCCCCGGAACAGGAAGCGGGCCAGCCGGGCGCGGATCTTGTTGTTGGTCGCCTCCGGAGCGAGCCGCGCCACGTTCTCCACCACGCTCAGGGCGTCGTCGAGCACGTCGAGCCGCTGCGGCAGGAACCGCAGCGGGACGTGCGCCTCCACCTCGCCCGCCACCGGCGCCAGTTCACCGGCGATCGTGCGCAGCAGCGTCGTCTTACCGGAGCCGTTGCGCCCGACGAGCGCGATCCGCTCCGGGCCGCGCAGCTCCCACTCGCCGCCGACCCGGGCCCCGTACCGCAGCCCCAGGCCGCGCATCAGCAGTACGCCCCGGCCCGGCGGGACCGTCGTGTACGGCAGCTCGATGCGGATCTCGTCGTCGTCCCGCACCGCCTCCACCGCCTCGTCGAGCCGCTCCTTGGCCTCGGCGAGCTTCTGGGTGTGCATGATGCGGTGCTTGCCGGCCGACTCCTGGGCCGCCCGCTTGCGCGCGTTCATGACGATCTTCGGCTCGCGCTTGCTGTCGAACATCTTCTGCCCGTACCGCTTGCGCCGCGCCAACTTCACGTGCGCATCCGCCAGTTCGCGCTTCTGCCGCTGTACGTCGGCCTCGGCGACCCGCACCATGCGTTCGGCCGCCTCCTGTTCGGCGGCCAGCGCCTCCTCGTACGCCGAGTAGGCACCGCCGTACCAGGACACCTCGCCGTCCCGGAGGTCGGCGATCTGGTCGACCAGCTCCAGCAGTTCACGGTCGTGGCTGACCACGACCAGGACGCCGGACCAGGCCTCGACGGCCTCGTACAGGCGGCGGCGGGCGTGCAGGTCCAGGTTGTTGGTCGGCTCGTCGAGCAGCAGTACGTCCGGCCGGGCCAGCAGCAGCGCGGCCAGCCGCAGCAGCACGCACTCGCCGCCCGACACCTCGCCGATCGTGCGGTCCAGGCCGATGTGGCCGAGGCCGAGCTGGTCGAGCGTGGCGCGCGCCCGCTCCTCCACGTCCCAGTCGTCGCCGATCGCCTCGAAGTGCTCCTCGCTCGCGTCGCCGCCCTCGATGGCGTGCAGCGCGGCGCGGGTGGCGGCGATCCCCAGGGCCTGGTCAACCCGGAGCGCGGTGTCGAGCGTGGCGTTCTGCGGCAGGTAACCGACCTCTCCCGCGACGCGGACGGTGCCGTCGGCGGGGATGAGCTCACCCGCGATGAGCTTCAGCAGGGTCGACTTGCCCGAGCCGTTGAGGCCGATGAGGCCCGTTCTGCCGGGTCCGACCGCGAGCTGGAAACCGTCCAGGACTTCGGTCCCGTCGGGCCACGAGAAGGACAGGTCGGTGCAGGTGATGGAGGTGGGGAAGGTAGACATACGGGTCTCCCGGTTGCGTGAGGAAAAGGGGGCAACGGGTGAGACACCGGACGGCTCGCGGGCCGAGGTCGCACACATCAGCGCGCACAGCGCCGAACGCGGCTGTGCGACACGGTGTCTCGAGACCTCAGACGAGCAACGTCCTACTCCGTTCGACGGCGACAATGACCGTCGGTGACGCTACGCCGGTCCGCCGTGGGCGGCAACGGAATTATGGGCGACGGGGAACGGGTGACGGGGAACGGGTGACGGGGAACCGTGGACCAGCGGCCGTGGGTGGGCCGGCGGTCAGCAGGCGTCGCGCAGCAGGTCGGCCAGGTGCTGGTCGATGTCGAGGAACTCGTGCTCGCAGCCCGCCGGCACCAGGTGCTGGGCGCGCCGGAGGAAGCGGCGCACCTCGCAGGTGCGGATGTGCACCATCGCGACGCCCTCGGGGGCGTGGAACTCCACGACCGTACGGTCGTAGCCGTAGGGCCGTACGCGTACGTCGCCGAGCCCGGACGGCTCCTCGACCCCCGCCGCGAGCAGCTCCCGGGAGAACTCCCAGGCCACGTCGACGCCTTCCAGGGTGGCCCGGGCGGGGAAGGACATCTGCACGGCGAAGGGGTTGCCCCGGTCGTAACGCAGGGTCGCCGGGACGGATTCCATGCGGGGCGCGGACGCGACCAGGCGGGCCTGTACGGCCTGCTCGATGACGGTGGACAAGGCCTGCTCCCTCGCGCGCGGCTGCGGTGGTACGACTCCTTACGCCAGGGAGGACGACGAATTCCGTCGTCGCGTGCACTGGCAGAGGGTGTGACGTGTGTCACTCAGGCGCCCTGGACGGGTCGGGCGGGGTGGGCTACGTTCCCGCGCCATGACGTCCATGGGGAAGACGAGACGAGCGGTGTCGGTGGGGCTGTGCGGGGCGGCGCTGGCGGCCGCGTTGACCGCTCCGGCCCGGGCGGGCGAGGTCCGGGTGGCCGAGAACCGGGCGGCCCCGGCCCGGGCCGGCGAGGCGGCCCCGGCGGGTTCCGTCTGGGAGCAGAAGCCCACCGGTACGGAGGTGCGCTTCCGGGGTCTGGCCGCCGTCAGCCGCTCCGGCGCATGGGTGGCCGGCTCCAAGGGCACGGTGCTGCGCACCTCGGACGGCGGCCGCAGTTGGCGGAACGTGTCGCCGCCGGGCGCCGGGGAGCTGGAGTTCCGGGACATCGAGGCGTTCGACGGGCGCCGTGCGGTGGTGCTCGCCATCGGCGAGGGGGAGGCGTCCCGGATCCTCCGCACCGACGACGGCGGCGCGAGCTGGACCGAGTCGTTCCGCAACCCCGACCCCAGGGCCTTCTACGACTGCGTCGCCTTCTTCGACAGCCGCCACGGCCTCGCCATGAGCGACCCGGTCGACGGCAAGTACCGCATCCTGTCGACCGGTGACGGCGGCCGCACCTGGAAGGTCCTGCCCGACTCCGGCATGCCCGCCGCGCTGCCGGGGGAGGCCGCCTTCGCGGCGAGCGGCCAGTGCCTGGTCACCTCCGGCCCCCGGGACGTGTGGCTGGCCACCGGGGGCGGCGCCACCGCGCGCGTGCTCCACTCATCCGACCGGGGCCTCAACTGGACCGTCGCCGAGTCCACGATCCCGGCCGGCGACCCGGCGCGCGGCGTCTTCGCCCTCGCCTTCCGCGACCGTACGCACGGCCTCGCCGTCGGCGGCGACTACCGCACGGGCCAGGCGTCGCCCCGGGCGGCAGCCGTCAGCCGGGACGGCGGCCGCACCTGGCGGCAGGCGCACACCCCGCCGCCCGCCTACCGCTCGGGCGTGACCTGGCTGCCGCACAGCCGCTTTGCCGCCCTCGCCGTCGGCCCCACCGGAACGGACCTGACGACGGACGGCGGCCGCACCTGGCGAACCGTCGACACCGGCTCGTACGACACGGTCGACTGCGCCCCCGACTTCGGCTGCTGGGCCTCGGGCGAGAAGGGAAGGGTCGCCCGACTGGAGCCTTGAGCCCTAGCCGGGAAGCTCCTGGCGGTACGGGGCCAGTCCGGGCGCGGTCTTCGTGGCTATGAACTCGGTGACGCGGTACGCGCACACGCCCTCGGTGACGAAGGGGTCGGTTGCCGTGATCTGCTCGATCCGCGCGCGGTCGGCCCCGGCGGCCAGGATGACGCCGCCGTCACGCGGCTCCTTGCGGCCGGAGGCGATGAACAGCCCTGACGCGTAGTGGGTGTCGAGCCAAGCGACATGGTCCGCGAGAAGCTCGTCCACGCGCTCGATGGGCCCGGTGTAGGTCAGTTCCAGTACGAACATGAATGCGAGGTTATCCGGCCGCACTGACAGTGCCGCCGGACGTAAGGTGGCCGTCACTATGACGATCATCGAAAAGCCCGCCGACTGGCCGTCCGACGAGGCCGGGGCCCTCGCCGTCCAGGACGAACTGCGCGGCCGGGTCGTCCTGGACGAGCCGGGCCCGGCGCCCGGCACCGGACTGGTCACCGGCGTCGACGTGGCCTACGACGACGAGCGCGACCTCGTCGCCGCCGCGGCCGTCGTCCTGGACGCCCGTACGCTCACCGTCGTCGAGGAGGCCACGGCCGTCGGCCGGGTCTCCTTCCCGTACGTCCCCGGACTGCTCGCCTTCCGCGAGATACCGACCGTGCTGGCCGCCCTCGACGCGCTGCGCGGCGGCCCCGGGCTCGTGGTGTGCGACGGCTACGGCCAGGCACACCCGCGCCGCTTCGGCCTCGCCAGTCACCTCGGCGTCCTCACCGGCCTGCCGGTGATCGGCGTCGCCAAGAACCCGTTCACCTTCTCCTACGAGCAGCCCGCCTCCGAGCGCGGGGCGGCCACCCCCCTGGTCGCGGACGGCGAGGAGGTCGGCCGGGCGCTGCGCACCCGGGCGGGCGTCAAGCCGGTCTTCGTCTCCGTCGGCCACCGCGTCACCCTCGACAACGCCTGCGCCCACACCCTGCACCTGACGCCCCGCTACCGCATCCCGGAGACCACCCGCCACGCGGACGCCCTGTGCCGGCGGGCCCTGAAGGAGGCCGTGGCATGATCGGCCGGCTCCAGTGCACGGTCCTGGACTGTCCCGACGTCCTGGCCCTGGCCCGCTTCTACCAGGGGCTGCTCGGCGGCGAGGTCAACCGCCCGGACCCCCGCTGGTCGCTCGACGCGGACTGGGCGACCCTCCACCTGGACGACGGGCAGGTGCTGGCCTTCCAGCGGGCCGACCCCTACCGGCCGCCCGCCTGGCCGGATCCGGACAGCCCCCAGCAGTTCCACCTCGACGTGGGCGTCCCCGACCTCGCGCGGGCACGGCACGACGTCCTCGCCCTGGGGGCCGAGCCGCTCGACGACGGGGACCCCGCACGCCGCTGGCACGTCTACGCCGACCCGGCGGGGCACCCCTTCTGCCTCGTACGCCACTGACCCGGCCACCGGGTCAGCGGGAATCGGCCACCCGGAAACGGATGCCCGCGCTGCTCAGCCGCTCCAGCAGCGCGTCCCCCATCGCGACCGCCGTGGTCACCTGGCCCGCGGTCGGGGGCAGCGCGTCGAAGGCCAGGCACAGCGCCGACTCGGCGAGCATCTTCGCCGTCTCGTCGTACCCCGGGTCGCCGCCCGACACCTCGGTGAACACCCGCCGCCCGCCGCCCTCGCCGACGAACCGCACCGAGAACCAGCTACGCGCGCGGCGCTCCTCGTCCGGGCCCTGACCCGCCTCATAACGGTCCATCAGCCACCGGCGGGCGGCGGGCACCTGGGCCATCCCGAGCAGCGCCCCCAGGGCCGCCGTCCCGCCGATGGCCATGGGCAGCGCCTTGACCGCCGCGTAGTGGCGGTAGCGGAAGTCCGGCCCGTACTGGGGCAGGGCCGCCGCCGAACGCGCCACGATCGCGCCGTCCACGGTCGGCAGCGGCAGCGCCCACGCCCCGGTCTCCCGGCTGAAGCGAGGCGCCCCGAGCGGCGCCCGCGCCCGCCGCCCCACCAGGCGCGGCTCGTGCAGCCGCCGTTCCCGGGCCGCCCGCCGCATCTGCCGGCCCCGCCCCATGGCGGTGATCGCCGACGCGAACGTGCCGCCGGAGAAGAAGGCGTTGGAGCGGACGAACCCGTCCACGGTCAGCGGCACCTCCTTGGGCAGGTGCGACACGGTGAAGTACACGCCCAGGTCGTGCGGGACCGAGTCGAAGCCGCAGGCGTGCACGATCCGCGCCCCCGTCTCCCTGGCCCGCGCGTCATGGCGCACGTACATCAGGTCCACGAACTCCGGCTCACCGGTCAGATCCACGTAGTCCGTCCCCGCCTCGGCGCAGGCGGCCACCAGCGGTTCCCCGTACCAGACGTACGGCCCGACCGTGGTCGCCACGACCCGGGCCGACTCGGCGAGCGCACGCACCGAGTCCGGGTCGGCCGCGTCGGCGGTCAGCAGCGGCAGCCCGGCGCAGTGCGGGTGATCGGCGGCCAGCCGGTCGCGCAGCCGCTCCAGCTTGTCCCGGCTGCGCCCGGCGAGCGCCCAGCGGCAGGTCGCGGGGGCGTGCGCGGCGAGGTACCGGGCGGTCAGTTCCCCGACGAATCCGGTCGCTCCGAAGAGCACGACGTCATACGCCCGATCCGTGCCGTGCCGCTTGTCCATCCAGACCTCCGCCGTCCGCGCCGTTGTCGGAGGCAGAGGCTAGCGTGCGGCAGGAGGCGTGATCGCCCGGGTCCCTCCTTCCACGCGGTTGTCCACAGGGCTTGTGCGGAGTGGAACACGTTCTTAGCATCATTGCTGTTACAGCAGTTGTGTCACAGTGCTGGGGGTTTGATGGCAGCGACAGGCAACGGCCCGCTCGCCGGGGTGCGCGTGGTCGAGCTGGCGGGCATCGGGCCCGGCCCGTTCGCCGCCATGCTCCTGGGCGATCTGGGCGCCGACGTCGTACGGGTCGACCGGCCCGGCGGTGCCGGGCTCTCGATCGATCCGGCGTACGACCTCACCAACCGCAACAAACGCTCGGTGCTCGTCGACCTCAAGGCGGACGGCGGCCCCGAGCGCGTCCTGGACCTCGTCGAGCGCGCCGACATCCTCATCGAGGGATACCGCCCCGGTGTCGCCGAACGGCTCGGCGTCGGGCCCGAGCCGTGCCTGGCCCGCAACCCCGGGCTCGTCTACGGGCGGATGACCGGCTGGGGGCAGGAGGGCCCGCTCGCCCCGCGCGCCGGGCACGACATCGCGTACATCGCCATCACGGGCACGCTCTCCATGATCGGCAAGGCCGGTGAGCCGCCGACCGTGCCGGCCAACCTCGTCGGCGACTACGCGGGTGGTTCGCTCTACCTGGTCGTCGGCGTCCTCGCCGCCCTGCACCACGCGCGCGGGGAGGGCGGCAGCGGACAGGTCGTCGACGCGGCGATCACCGACGGAGCCGCCCACCTGGCCACGATGATCCACGGCATGATGGCCGCCGGCGGCTGGCAGGACCGGCGCGGCGCCAACCTGCTGGACGGCGGCTGCCCCTTCTACGGCACGTATGAGACGGCCGACGGCCAGTACATGGCGGTGGGCGCGCTGGAGCAGCAGTTCTACGATGAGTTCACCGACCTGCTCGGCATCACGGACATGGCCCCGGCCCGCAAGGACTTCGCCCGCTGGGACGAGCTGCGCGCCGCCGTCGCCCAGCGCTTCAAGGAGAAGACCCGCGCCGAATGGACGGCCGTCTTCGAGGGCTCCGACGCCTGCGTCGCCCCCGTGCTGTCCCTGCGCGAGGCCCCCGCCCACCCGCACCTCACCGCCCGCTCCACCTTCACCGACCACGGCGGGATCACCCAGCCCGCCCCCGCGCCCCGCTTCTCGGCGACGCCCGGCTCCGTGACCCGGCCGCCCGCCCAGCCGGGCGCCGACACCGACGAGGTCGCCCACGACTGGGGCGTACCGAGCATCCGTACCGACGACACCAGGGGGACCGGGTGAAACGCCAGATCTTCAGCGCCGAGCACGACGCCTTCCGCGAAACCGTCCGCACCTTCCTCGCCAAGGAGGTCCTCCCGCACTACGAGCAGTGGGAGAAGGACGGCATCGTCTCGCGCGACGCCTGGCTCGCGGCCGGGCGGCAGGGCCTGCTCGGCATCGCCGTCCCCGAGGAGTACGGAGGCGGCGGCAACGCCGACTTCCGCTACAGCGCCGTCCTCTCCGAGGAGTTCACCCGCGCCGGCGCCCCGGGGCTCGCCATCGGCCTCCACAACGACATCATTGGCCCCTACCTCACCTCGCTCGCCACCGACGATCAGAAGCGGCGCTGGCTGCCCGGCTTCTGCACCGGCGAGATCATCACCGCCATCGCCATGACCGAGCCCGGCGCCGGCTCCGACCTCCAGGGGATCCGCACCACCGCCGAGGACAAGGGCGACCACTGGCTGCTCAACGGCTCCAAGACGTTCATCTCCAACGGCATCCTCGCCGACCTGGTGATCGTCGTCGCCAAGACCACCCCCGAGGGCGGCGCGCACGGCCTGTCCCTCCTGGTCGTCGAGCGCGGGATGGAAGGCTTCGAACGGGGCCGCAACCTCGACAAGATCGGCCAGAAGGCCCAGGACACCGCCGAGCTGTTCTTCCACGACGTACGCGTCCCCAAGGAGAACCTGCTCGGCGAGCTGAACGGCGCGTTCGTCCACCTGATGACCAACCTCGCGCAGGAGCGGCTCAACATCGCCGTCGCGGGCATCGCCGCCGCCGAGCACCTCCTGGAGATCACCACGGCGTACGTCAAGGAGCGAGAGGCGTTCGGGCGGCCGCTCGCCAGGCTCCAGCACATCCGTTTCGAGATCGCGGAGATGGCCACCGAATGCGCCGTCACGCGCGCGTTCCTCGACCGCTGCGTCGTCGACCACTCGAACGGGGAGCTGGACGCCGTCCACGCCTCCATGGCGAAGTGGTGGGCCACCGAACTGCAAAAGCGGGTCGCCGACCGCTGTCTCCAATTGCACGGCGGCTACGGCTACATGGCCGAATACCCGGTCGCCAGGGCCTTCACCGATGGCCGGATCCAGACCATTTACGGCGGTACGACCGAAATCATGAAGGAAATCATCGGCCGTTCCCTGCTCGGCTGACCCCTCCCCGAAAGGCTTGACCAGTGAGCACCGAAGCGTACGTGTACGACGCGATCCGCACCCCGCGCGGCCGCGGAAAGGCCAATGGCGCCCTGCACGGGACCAAGCCGATCGACCTGGTGGTCGGCCTCATCCACGAGCTGCGCGGCCGGTTCCCCGGCCTCGACCCCGCGGCGATCGACGACATCGTCCTCGGTGTCGTCGGCCCGGTGGGCGACCAGGGCTCCGACATCGCCCGCGTCGCCGCCATCGCCGCCGGACTGCCCGACACCGTCGCCGGCGTACAGGAGAACCGCTTCTGTGCCTCCGGCCTCGAAGCCGTCAACATGGCCGCGATGAAGGTCCGCTCCGGCTGGGAGGACCTCGTCCTCGCGGGCGGCGTGGAGTCGATGTCGCGCGTCCCGATGGCCTCCGACGGCGGCGCCTGGTTCAACGACCCGATGACCAACTGGGACACCAACTTCGTCCCGCAGGGCATCGGCGCGGACCTGATCGCCACCATCGAGGGCTACTCACGGCGCGACGTCGACGAGTACGCCGCCCTCTCCCAGGAGCGGGCCGCCACCGCCTGGAAGGACGGCCGCTTCGACCGGTCCGTCGTCCCGGTCAAGGACCGCGCCGGCCTGGTCGTCCTCGACCACGACGAGCACATGCGGCCCGGCACCACCGCCGACTCCCTCGCCTCGCTCAAGCCCTCCTTCGCGGCCATCGGCGACATGGGCGGCTTCGACGCCGTGGCGCTCCAGAAGTACCACTGGATCGAGAAGATCGACCACGTCCACCACGCCGGCAACTCCTCCGGCATCGTCGACGGCGCCGCCCTCGTCGCCATCGGCAACAAGGAGGTCGGCGAGCGGTACGGGCTGACGCCCCGCGCCCGGATCGTCTCCGTCGCCGTCTCCGGCTCCGAGCCGACCATCATGCTCACCGGCCCCGCGCCCGCCTCCAAGAAGGCCCTCGCGAAGGCCGGGCTGACCATCGACGACATCGACCTGGTCGAGATCAACGAGGCGTTCGCGGCGGTCGTGCTGCGCTTCGTCAAGGACATGGGCCTGTCCCTGGACAAGGTCAACGTCAACGGCGGCGCCATCGCCATGGGCCACCCGCTCGGCGCGACCGGCGCGATGATCCTCGGCACCCTCGTCGACGAACTGGAGCGCCAGGACAAGCGCTACGGCCTCGCCACGCTGTGCGTCGGCGGCGGCATGGGCATCGCCACCGTCGTCGAGCGCGTCTGACCCCGTCCTCTTCCCGTACGGCCTAACGGAGCAGCCACCACCATGAGCCAGTCCACCACCATCCGCTGGGAACAGGACGAGACCGGCGTCGTCACCCTCGTCCTCGACGACCCCGACCAGTCCGCCAACACCATGAACCAGGCCTTCAGGACCTCGATCGCGGCGATCGCCGACCGCGCCGAGGCCGAGAAGGACTCCATCCGGGGCATCATCTACACCTCCGCCAAGAAGACCTTCTTCGCGGGCGGCGACCTCAAGGACATGATGAAGGCCGGGCCGGGCGACGCCCGCCAGATCTTCGACGCCGGCATGGAGATGAAGCGCGCCCTGCGCCGCATCGAGACCCTCGGCAAGCCGGTCGTCGCCGCCATCAACGGCGCGGCCCTGGGCGGCGGTTACGAGATCGCCCTCGCCTCCCACCACCGCATCGCCCTCGACGCGCCCGGCTCCAAAATCGGCCTGCCCGAGGTCACCCTCGGCCTCCTGCCCGGAGGCGGCGGCGTCACCCGGACGGTACGCCTCATGGGCATCGCCGATGCCCTGCTGAAGGTGCTCCTCCAGGGCACCCAGTACGCGCCGCAGCGGGCCCTGGAGAACGGCCTGGTCCACGAAGTGGCCGCCACCGAGGAGGAGATGCTCGCCAAGGCCCGGGCGTTCATCGACGCCCACCCCGAGTCCCGGCAGCCCTGGGACGTCCCCGGCCACAAGATCCCCGGCGGCACTCCGGCGCACCCCAAGTTCGCCGCCAACCTGCCCGCCTTCCCGGCGAACCTCAGGAAGCAGCTCAACGGCGCCCCCTACCCGGCGCCCCGCAACATCCTCGCGGCCGCGGTCGAGGGCTCCCAGGTCGACTTCGAGACCGCGCTGGCCATCGAGTCGCGCTACTTCACCGAGCTGGTCACCGGCCGGACCGCCAAGAACATGATCCAGGCGTTCTTCTTCGACCTCCAGGCGGTCAACGCGGGCCGCAGCCGCCCCCAGGGCGTCGAGCCCCGCCCGGTCCGCAAGGTCGCCGTCCTCGGCGCCGGGATGATGGGCGCGGGCATCGCGTACTCCTGTGCCAAGGCCGGCATCGAGGTCGTCCTCAAGGACGTGTCGGCCGAGGCGGCCCAGAAGGGCAAGGCGTACTCCGTCAAGCTCCTCGACAAGGCGCTGTCCCGGGGCCGTACGACCGAGGCCAAGCGCGAAGCGCTGCTGGCCCGCATCACCCCGACCGCCGACCCGGCCGACCTGGCGGGCTGCGACGCCGTCATCGAGGCGGTCTTCGAGGACACGGCGCTCAAGCACAAGGTGTTCCAGGAGATCCAGGAGATCGTCGCGCCGGACGCGCTGCTGTGCTCCAACACCTCCACCCTGCCGATCACGCTCCTCGCCGAGGGCGTCGAACGCCCGGCCGACTTCATCGGCCTGCACTTCTTCTCGCCGGTCGACAAGATGCCGCTCGTCGAGATCATCAAGGGCGAGCGCACCGGCGACGAGGCGCTGGCGCGCGCCTTCGACCTCGTACGGCAGATCAACAAGACGCCGATCGTCGTCAACGACTCGCGCGGGTTCTTCACCTCGCGCGTCATCGGCCAGTTCATCAACGAGGGCGTCGCGATGGTCGGCGAGGGCGTGGAGCCCGCGTCGGTCGAACAGGCGGCGGCGCAGGCCGGCTACCCGGCGAAGGTGCTGTCCCTGATGGACGAGCTCACCCTCACCCTGCCCCGGAAGATCCGCAACGAGACGCGCAAGGCCATCGAGGAAGCGGGCGGCACCTGGCCGGAGCACCCGGCGGACGCGGTGATCGACCGGATGGTCGACGAGTTCGGCCGCACCGGCCGCAGCGGCGGGGCCGGCTTCTACGACTACGACGAGGAGGGCAAGCGGCAGGGCCTGTGGCCGGGGCTGCGCGAGCACTTCTCGAAGCCGGACGCCGCCGGGTCCTCCGGCACTGTGCCCTTCGAGGACATGAAGGAGCGGATGCTGTTCTCGGAGGCGCTGGACACCGTCCGCTGCCTGGAGGAGGGCGTGCTGACGTCGGTCGCCGACGCCAACATCGGTTCCATCATGGGCATCGGCTTCCCGGCGTGGACCGGCGGTGTCCTCCAGTACATCAACGGCTACGAGGGCGGCCTCCCGGGCTTCGTCGCTCGGGCGCGGGAGCTGGGCGAACGGTACGGGGAGCGGTTCGAGCCGCCGGCGCTGCTGGTGCAGAAGGCGGAACGGGGCGAGACGTTCAGCGACTGAGCGCCCCAGCGGGTGGGCCGGCGGCTCGTACGACCGCCGGCCCACCCGCACGTCACCGCTGCACGGGGAGGCCGGGCCGACAGGCCGGCACCCGCCCCAGGGCGTCACAAGTCCCCTATGTCCGGCCCACATGGGTGCGCAGGCGGCGGGCATTGTACGCGAGCGGCGGATGCATCAGCTTGATGTGTACTAGCCCACATTCTTTCCTTACATTTCCGCCACGGGTGACCACCCATCGGCGCCATGGCGCCCCAACGGTCGAGTGACCGGCCGGGCGTCGGAGCAGAGCCCTTGACCGCCCCCGCAAGGCGAGATTCAGTCAAGAAATTGGCGGCAAGTCGCCTAAAAATCGGCCAATCAGCGAATTCATGGGCGGGAACCGACAATTCCACTTTGACCCTCTCCTGGTGATCTTCAAGACTGCGCCTCCGACCACCCCGCACCCTTCGGGACACGGTGCGGGACCTAGCAGGGGGAACCGAGAGCAGCATGCAGAAGAGCCACTCGAACTCCGCACGCATGCGGAGGGCCGTCACGCGCGGGCTCGTGACCGCAGCCGGCGGCCGGGGTTCGGACGTCGGCGTGGAACGCGCTGCGCGGTTCCCGCGGCGACGAGGCCCTCATCGAGTGGCCGGTGCCCGGCGGTGGCTTCGACTGCGCCAAGCAGCGTGCGCGGGACACCCGCGCCCGGAACAAGGCGTTGCGCGAACGTGTGGTCGCCACGCGCACGGAGGGGTTCTCCCCCGAAGCGCCAGCGGCCGCGCTGCGGGCGCTGAAGGGCGGCGCCGCCGAGCATGCGGCGTTCGTGAAGACGGGGTACGCCGAGGCGCAGAAGCGCCACCGTACGGCGCGTCAGGCCGGGGAGCGGCAGCGGCTGGAGATCACCGCCAAGGACCGCGACGTCGTACGCGGCGTCGGTGAGCGGGCCCGGGCGAGCAGGTACGGGTCGCGGCGCCGTGGGCGCTGCGACCGGGTGCCACGGACGCGGACGTGGAGGTGTTCTTCGGCTACGGCTGGGCCACCGGCGCGGTGCTGGGCCCGGAGGCGTACCGGACGCGGATCGCCGGCGCGGAAGCGGTACGGCACCACGTGCTGACGGGCCTGATGAAAAGGGCCACGGCGGCCGAGGCGGCCGTGCAGGGCGCGGCGGACGCCGCCAGGGCACGGGCCGAGGCGGAACTGGCCTGGAAGGCGGTTTCCGAACACGCCGACGCGGCGCGGCGCGCGTGGCCGGCCGAGCAGGCCGCCGGGGCCGCCCAGGCGGAGAACGGGCGGGCCGTCGCCCCGCTGTCCCGAGAGTCGGCGGAGCAGCTCTGGAAGGCGATCTCCGGCATCGCCGACAGCCACCGGAACGCCTGGGCCGCGAAGCAGGCCCGGGCCGAACGGGCGGCGGGGTTCCGGAAGGTCATGCGCGACCACGTCCAGGACGGCGAGAGCCGCACCCGGAGCCGACTCCGAAAGGGTTCGGCCGGCCCGTGACCGGGGCCGGCCGAACGGCATTCGGTCACCCCGCCCGCTGACCGGGGCGGGGGTTCATCGATCCATTCGTCAAGGGGGATTTCCCGTGTGGGGAAGATTCCGGCCCAGGGCCGGGAGAGGGCTGCGCGTGGGCGCAGCCGGGAGCCTGCGGAAAGCCGTGTCGGCGGCGGTCGTCGTGGCAGTGCTGGGCACCGTCACGGGCGAGGCCGCTGCCGCGACTTCCGTACGTGAGGAGAAGGCGTCGCTGTCGCGGACGCTGGAGTCGCTGGACCGACTGGCGGCGGAGCTGAAGCCGAAGACCGGCGCCACGGCGCCCGCCGCGAAGTCCGAGCTCGACCGCATCAGCGACGAGCGGGACCGGCAGTTGGTCGAGGACTTCGCGGAGTTCGACGAGGAGGAAGAGGTCCGCGAGGCCGCGAAGAAGGCGCTGGCGAGCACCGATCCGAACGCGATCCGGGAGTTCCTGGAGCGCGGCGAGGCCGAGGCCCGCCAGCGCGCCAAGGACAAGCGCGCCGGCGCCGACGTGGAGAACCGGCGGAAGATCGAGCAACTGCGCGGCACCGGCGGTCCGTTCTTCAACTCCGAGGTCGAGCGGGTTCTGAAGGGCACGGCACAGGACCGCGCCGACTTCCTGGCCTTCGGCGCGGACATCGCCAAGCAGCGCGACGAGGCCGACAAGCAGAACGCCGCCAAGCGGGCGGAGGAGAACCGCAAGCGCGTCGCGATGCTGGCCTCGGTGGGCGGCCCCGCGGTGAAGCGCGCCGCGCAGGCCGCGCTGGACTCCAAGGACGACGCGGTGATCGCGCAGTTCCTGGAGAAGGGCTACCAGGTCGCGGCGCAGCAGGACGCCGACGACCGGGCCGCGCACGAGAAGGCGCAGAAGGAGGCCCTGGAGGCCGCGGAGAAGCTCCGCGAGCTGGCCCGCAAGGCCGCCGTCGCCGCCGAGGCCCGCACCAAGCTGATCGCCGCGCACGGCGACGCCGTCAAGGCGCTGAAGAACGCCTCCAACGCCATGTCGTCGGCAGCGGCGGCCGCACGCGAGGCGGACCGGATGCTGGCGGCCGACCGGGCCGGCAAGCGCCTGTCGGACTACGACCCGGTCAAGACCGAGGTGTCGCGTCAGGTCGGGTACGCCGAGGACGCCGCCAAGGCGGCGCAGGTCGCGGCCGCCCAGGCCAAGGTGCAGGCCGACGTGCTGGTGGAGACGGGTCTGGAGCACGGCACCCAGTGGTCCGAGGTCGCCACGGGCATCGCGGCGGCGGCGGATGCCGCCGCCAAGGCGAGCCGGACGGCGCAGCAGGCGGTGGACGCCACCGCCGCCGACGCCGCCGGCCTGAACGCCAAGAACCAGGCCGAACTGCACGAGCAGCAGGCGAAGAAGTGGCGGGCGAACGCCGAGGAGCACGCCCGTGCCGCCGCCCGGATGGCCGCGGCCGCCGAGACGCAGGCGAAGATCGCCGCCACCGCCGCGGCGCGTGCCAAGACGGCGCGGCTCGCCGCGGAGCAGGCCGAGCGCGAGGCGTGGGAGCACGCCCGCAAGACCCGCGAGGCCCGCGTCGAGGCGGAGCACCAGGCGAAGGTGGCGGCCGAGCAGCGCGTCATCGCGGAGCGCGAGCGCGACCTCGCCGCGGCGGCCCGGGTCCGTGCCGAGCGCGAGCGGGACATCGCCGCGGCGGCGCGTGCGCGCGCCGAGGCCGAGGCCCGTACCGCCTCCGCCGCCCGTGCGCAGGCGCAGGCGGCTGCCGCGACGGCCGCGGCCGCCCGTGCGGACGCCGCCCGCCAGGACGGCATCGCCGCCGAGGCGGACCGCAAGGCGCAGGCCGAGGAGGTCAACGCCCGCAACGCCCGCAACGCCGCGTTCGCGGCCGAGCAGCGGCACGCGGCGCAGGAGGCCCGGGCCCGGGCGACCGAGGCGATCGCCGCCTCGGGCCGCGGCACGATCGACGCGGGTGTGGCCCGCGCCGCCGCCGACGCCGCGCGCGCCGACGCCAACACGGCGGGCGCGGCGGCCGGTCAGGCCCGCAGCGCCGCCGACACCGCCAGCGGGGCGGCCGTTCGGGCGCGTTCCGCCGCGACGGAGGCCGCGGGTGCGGCCGCCCGGGCGCGTGCCGCGGCCGCCCAGGCCACCGCGCACGCCGCTCGCGCGAACGAGGCGGCGAACAAGGCCGAGGCGGCGGCTGCCGCCGCCAACGCCGCGGCGAACCGGGCGGAGGCGCAGGCGGCCCTCACGCACGCGGCTGCCCAGCGCGCCAACCAGAAGGCCGCGGAGGCCACGGCGCAGGAGGCCCGCGCCGGCATCGCCGCGCACGAGGCCGCCCGTCTCGCCGGGCTCGCCGCCATGGAGGCGAACAACTCCCTCCAGGCCGCGAACCGGACCAAGGAGGAAGCGCAGGGCGCCGTCCGCGAGGCGGCCATGGCGCGGGTCCAGTCCACGATCGCCGTCACGGCGGCCGCAGCGGCCCGTGGCACGGCCGCCGGCATCGCCGAGCCGGCCAACACGGCCATCGCGCTGACCGCGCCGTTCGCCGGCAAGGACGTCGACGCCGACTTCGCCGCGGCGGTCGCCGCCGCCGCGGAGCAGATGGGTGCGGAGCAGGTCGCCTCGGCCGAGGCGAAGGCAGCGGAGGCCGTGAAGGCCGCCGAGGCGGCGGAAGCCGCCGCCAAGCGGGCGAACGCCCAGGTCGCTCCGGCGTTCAAGGCCGCCGCGGACGCGGCCCGGTCGTCGGCGAACGCCGCGCGCTCCGCCGCGGCGGCGATGAAGTCGGCGGCGCAGGCCGCCGAGGAGGGTGCCAAGGCCCGCTCGGCCGCGGCACGCGCCAACCAGGCCGACGCGCAGGCTCAGGCCGACGCCAAGCTGGCCCGTCAGGCCGCCAACCAGGCCTATGGGGACGCTGCCGCGGCCCGCAACGCCGCCAACCAGGCGGAGGCGGAAGCGGCCCGTGCCCGGGGTGCCGCCGCCGAGGCCGACAGCCACGCGGTCGCCGCGAACAGCGCCGCCGACCTGGCGGAGCACGAGGCGAGCGTCGCCCAGGGCGTTGCCACCCAGGCCGCGAAGGACGCCGCCGATGCGAACAAGTTCGCGGAGTCGGCCGAAGGCCACGCCAAGGCGGCGGAAGCGGCGGCCAAGAACGCCAACACGTACGCCCGCGAGGCGGACGAGGCGGCGAAGAAGGCCGAGGAGTACCAGCGAGAGCAGGAGCGCAAGGCCCGCGAGGCGGCGGCCAAGGCGGCCGCGACCAAGGGCGAGACCCGGAAGCTGACCCAGGACGAGATCGACGCGCTGGAGCTCGAAGGCATCTCGCCGGAGGAGTACGAGAAGGCGCGCAAGCTCGCGGAGAAGGACCTCGCCGACTTCCTCATCGAGAACGGCGGTCAGATCATCGTCGACCTCCTCTTCGAGGACATCAAGAAGTGCTTCACCGAGGGCAACTTCGAAAGCTGCTTCTGGGCCGTCGTCGGCAGCCTCCCCTGGGGCAAGGCGCTCAAGATCATCAAGGAGACGCCGGCGATCGCCAAGGCCCTCAGCCGCATCGTCGGTGGCCTTGACGACTTCCTCGACAAGTCCGCCGAGGCGAAGAAGCTGATCGCGAAGAGCGAGGAGATCCTCGAGGAGATCGCCAAGGCGTGCAAGGTGGGGGAGAACCCCAAGAACAGCTTCGCCCCGGGCACTCCGGTCCTCATGGCCGATGGCACGCGCAAGCCGATCGAGGCCGTCCGGGTCGGGGACCAGGTCATGGCGACCGACCCCGAAACCGGCAGGACCGAGGGCCGCGCCGTGTCCCATCTGATCGTCGGCGAGGGCAGCAAGAGCCTGCGGGCGCTCACCATCGACACCGATGGTGCGGCCGGTGATGCCACGGGCACCATCACGGCCACGGACGGGCACCCGTTCTGGGTCGCCGACCGGCGCGCCTGGGTGGACGCCGAGGACCTCAAGGCCGGTGACCGGTTGCGCTCACCTCGGGGTGAGCTCCAGGAGCTCCTCGGCGTTCGCGCCTGGACCGCGTCCATGCGGGTGCACAACCTGACGGTCGACGGCTTCCACACGTACTACGTGGGCGCCGGCGCCACGTCGGTCCTCGTGCACAACGCGAAGAAGCCCATCTGCGGGCCCGGCGATGTGCCCAACATCGTCCACGACGGCGTGGACGACATCCTCAACAACGGGCGTCCGCAGCGACTCGACGAGAACGGCAACCCGGACTTCTTCACGGTGCGCCCCACCACTCCCGGGGCGATCGCCAGGAAATGGGGCGGGGCCAAGATCTACGACATTCCTGGCGGCGGGAACAGTTACCGTGTCCTGATCAATCGTTACGGTGACATCGGCTGGGTTGTCAACCACAACTACGACAGAATCCTGCCGTACTTCCCCCGTTAGCAACCCGTTCGACCGGAGGGAAAGAATTCGGTGAGCTCCGATCGGACCGGCCCCTTCAGCCGGTCCGATCGGAGCTCTTCCGCTTCCTTCCTGCCCTATATGATTGCGTGACCAAGTGAGACGAGAAGGGGGTGTGCAATGACCGAAGAGCAGTTGGCGGAATTGCTGGCACAAGCGGGACTTCGATTCCGTGGCGTGGATCGAACACTCGGGACATTGCCGGTGAAGGCGGCCTGGCTCAGTGTGAGCTGCCGACGCGAGGACGGGCGACGTGACCTGGTCGTCCCGAGGGACGATGCGCAGTTGCTCGCCAAGGCCAACACCGCCTGGTCTCAATTGGCGACGGAATCCGGGCTCCTCGGGGGAGAAGAGCGAGAATTTCTGCTGGGTGTCGACTTCGCCGACCCGGAAGCGTCCCCGATCCTCCGATGGGTGAGAGTCCAACTGATGGAGGATTGGGATGTGATGGGGGCGGGAGTGGAATCGGGCCTCCTCGGCTCAGGGGCCTGCTGCCCGGAATTCGTCATGATGGCGCTCGATGAGACGGTCGTCCTGCGCGGAACGACATGGGACCAGCGGATCGGGGTACTCACCGTTCCCCACCCGGATCGGGTGGAGATGATCCGGACCTACGTCGAACGTCTCGCCGTCAACCCCAGGACCGAGCCGGCCGAGCGGGCCATCGCCGAGAATTGGCTCACGCGTCACCCAAGGGGCGTCTCCCGGGAGGAGGGGGAAGGAAGGCCACCGTCCTAGACGTCGCCGGGACGGTCGCCCCCATCCACCGGGTCGCCCCCATCCACCGGGTCGCCCCCATCCGCCGGACGGTCCTCCCGCACCGGCCGGTCGCCCCCATCCCCCGGGTCGCCCCCATCCACCGGACGGTCGTCCCGGTGCCGCCACAGCGCGCGCCCGTAGCGGCGTGAGACCTCCGGCATGAGCGACTCGCCCGTCCCCGGGCGGGCGAGGCCGAACACGTAGCCGGGGAAGTCGAGTTCCCGCTGCACGGCCCAGATCTCACCGTGGTCGTCCGGCGGGAACAACTGCCCCGGATCGCCCACGGCGACCCAGCCGATCGGCACGGTCGTCTCCTCGGGCAGCACCGTGCGCAGGTGGACCACGCCGTTGATCCGGACCTCGCAGCGGGCCCCGAGCCGCGCGCCGTTGAACGCGCGCGTGCCGGTGGCGAAGAAGACGTCGTCGGCCGCCTCGCAGCCGACCAGGTAGGCGCCGGGCCCCACGAGTACGTGCCGGCCCAGCCGCAGCGGGTCCTGCCGCGTGCCGCGCAGCACCGCGTTCTCCATCACGATGCAGCCCTCGCCCAGCTCCACCGGCCCGCCCTCGGCCGTCAGGACCGCGCCGAACAGGATCCGGCAGCCGGGACCGACCCGCACGTCGCCACAGAGCGTGGCGTTGGGCGCGACATAGGCGGTCGGGTCGACGGTGGGCGCGTGCCCCAAGTGCTCCAGCAGGATGGCCATGGCCCGCATGGTGCCATCTGCCGGCGAACCACGCGCGCAAGCGGCTCACTCCGCGCGGAACGCGGCGCGCAACTCCTCCTTCAGGGACCGCTGGAACGCGGTGACGAGTGCCTGGACCACCAGCGGCTGCATGTGGGCGGACAGCGACTTCATGGCCGCCACGTGCTCCGGGTCCGACTCCCGCTCCCGGTACGGTCCCCACACCTCGTCCCGGAACAGCCGCGTCATCTCGTGCGCGGCCGACCGGGTGTGCTCCACCAGGACCGTGCGCGCCGCCAGGATGGTCTCGTGCGCGATGGGCACGTCCAGCAGCCGCACGCCCAGCCGCAGCAGGCCCGGGTCCACCCGGAACGTGTCGTCCGGCCCCGTGCGGGCCAGTACGTCCATCGCGGCGAGCCGGTCCAGGTCCTCCTCGCCGAGCGCCCGCCCGGCGCGCCGCTCCAGCTCCGCGCGGGTCATCTCCTCCGGCGTGTCCGGCGCCCACGTCGCCACCAGGGCCCGGTGGATGGCCAGGTCGTCGGCGCTCAGGTCGGGCGGCAACTGCTCCAGGTACCGTTCGATCGCGGCGAGCGTCATGCCCTGGTGCTGGAGCTCCTCGATGAGCGCCAGCCGGGACAGGTGCTCCGGCCCGTAGTGCCCGACCCGGCGCGGCCCGATCACGGGCGGCGGCAGCAGGCCACGGGTGCTGTAGAACCGGATGGTCCGCACGGTGACGCCCGCCCGGGCGGCCAGCTCGTCGACGGTCAGCGTCGGCTGCTGCTCCTGGGGCTCGGTCGCCTCGGTCGCCATGCGTGGGGCCTCACTTCCGGCTGGTGCGCTGTCTCAGTACAACAGTATTGCTGTCTCACCATCGCTGTGAAAGTCGTGGGTGATTGTCAGTGGTCGCCCGTACCGTAGTTCGCATGACGGGGATCGTGTACGTACGGGGGGACGCCACCACGCCGGCCGGCAGAGGCGTCAAGATCATCGCGCATGTCTGCAACGACCTGGGCGGCTGGGGCAAGGGATTCGTGCTGGCCCTCTCCCGCCGCTGGCCGGAGCCCGAGGCCGCGTACCGCCGCTGGCACCGCGAGCGCGCCGGGAACGACTTCGGGCTGGGCGCCGTGCAGTGCGTCCAGGTGGGTCCGTATCTGTGGGTGGCCAACATGGTGGGCCAACGGGGGATACGGACGGGCAGCAAGGGGGTGCCCGTGCGGTACGAGGCGATCGACACCGCCCTGGCCTCGCTCGCCGACAAGGCCGCCGAGCTGGGCGCCTCCGTCCACATGCCGCGCATCGGCTGCGGGCTGTCGGGCGGGAAGTGGTCCCGCGTGGAGCCGCTCATAGCCGCACGGCTGCTCGCCCGGGGCATACCGGTGACGGTGTACGACCACGGCGACTGACCCGCTCGGCCGGCCGGGCCGGATGAGGCCGGGGGACACCCCGGAAACACGGTTGCCGCGCCGCCGCCGCCCTGCTGGGGTACCCGTATGGATTACGAGACGGTACTGGCGCTGTTCGACCGGCAGATGCGGCGGGACGCGGGGCCCGACGGGCCGGACTCCACCGTCGAACGGGTGGGGGACGTGGTGCGGCAGACCGGCCCGCCGCACGGGTGGAACGGGGTGCTGTGGTCGGACCTCGACGCCACGCGGGCGGACGAGGCGATCGCGGGGCAGGTGCGCCACTTCACCTCGCTCGGCCGGGCCTTCGAGTGGAAGCTCTACGCGCACGATCGCCCGGCCGACCTCGGCGAGCGGCTGCGGGCGGCCGGCTTCGTGGCCGAGCCGGGGGAGGCTCTGATGGTCGCCGAGACCGCCGGACTCGACGGCATCGGCACCGAGCCGCCCGAGGGCGTCGAGATCCGGGCGGTCACGGACCGGGCGGGGATCGAGCTGGTCACGGAGGTCCACGAGCGGGCGTTCGGCATGGACGCCGCGCCGCTGCGGCGCCGCCTGCTCGACCAGCTCGCCGCGCGGCCGGACACCGTGGCCGCCGTCGTCGCCCTGGCCGGCGGCCGGCCGGTGAGCTCGGCGCGCCTGGAGCTGCCGCCCGGGACCGCGTTCGCCGGCCTGTGGGGCGGCGGCACGGTGCCGGAGTGGCGCGGCAGGGGCATCTACCGGGCCCTGGTCGGGCACCGCGCCCGCCTCGCGGCCGGGCGCGGCTACCGCTACGTCCAGGTCGACGCCTCCGACCTGAGCCGCCCGCTCCTCCGGCGCCTCGGGTTCACCCGGCTCTCCACGACGACCCCGTACGTCTACGAGCCCTGAGCAGCCACCGGAAGCGGGCCCGCCCAGGCCGGCCTAGCGGCCTGCGGCGACGACCGGATAGTGATCGGAGAGGTTGGTGTACGTGTACTGCTTGCCCCAGCTCGACACCGTCCACGGGGCGCTCTGCTCCTTGATCACCTCGTTCGTCCAGCCCGCCGGCTTCACGTGACCGGCCCGGTGGAGGACGTAGTCGAGGTCCTCGCGCGGATCGTTCGGGTAGCGCTCGGCGGCGATCGAGTTGTCCCGGGTGTCGAAGGAGTACGGGTGGCCCGTGCGCGCGTCCGCACCGGCCAGGCCCGCGTCGGAGAGCATCGTGGCGTACTCGGCGCTGTGCGAGTCCACGTTGAAGTCACCCGCCACCAGCACCTGCTCCGACGCCGGGATGTTCTTGGCGTCCAGGAAGGCGTCCATCGCCTTGAACTGGCGGCTGCGCATCTGGGCCGCCTCGCCGCTGCCACAGCCCGGGTCGGTCGACTGGGCGTGCGTGCCCACCACGTGGACGCGGGAGCCGTTCACATCGAGCACGGCGTAGACGAAGCCCTTGTTGGAGTACCAGTCGGCGCCGCAGGCGTCCTTGTAGACGTACTGCTCCTTGCGGACGATCGGCCACTTGCTGAGCACCGTGACACCACCGTCCTCCGGCGTCGTGGCCGAGTACGCGCCGCTGGTGGCGTCCCACCCGTCCTTGCCGCGCCCCATCACCGGTGTCTGGTACGGGTACTGGGAGGCGGCGTTGCGCATGAGCGCGTCGGAGGCCCCGTTGTCGAACGCCTCCTGGAGTACCACCACGTCCTGGCCCCGGAAGAACGGCGCGGCCGGTATCTCCTTCGCCCGGTGGTCCTGCCCCCAGTTCGGGTAGAGGGTCTTGCTGAAGAGGAACGCGTTGTACGAGAGCACCTTCAGCGCGGGCGTCCCCGCCGCCTCGGGGGCCGCCGAGGCGGACGGGGCCGTCGCCGCCACGGCCACGGCGGCGAGCACGGTGGACAGGGCGGCGGACAGAGCGGTGCGCTTCGCGGATCGCGGCACGGAAACTCCAGACGGAAGTGGGGGGTTGGACATCGCGCGGCACATCAAATCAGCCCCGGTTACTTTCCGGTAGCCATCGTGTGCCGGGAATCTTGCGGACCCCGGACCACCACACCAACTTCTCCACGGCGGATACTGGGATCATGAGCACCTCGGCCACCGCGCACGATCCCGCACCGCCCCCGCCCGGCGGAGTGCTCTGGAGCCTCGCGGGCGACGTCCGGGGCCTGCTCATGCTGCCCGCCGCCCTCACCCTCCAGGTCGCCCACCCCGCCGTCGGCGCGGGCGTCGACGAGCACTCCGTCTTCCGCACCGACCCCTGGGGCCGCGGCGAGCGCTCCCTGCGCTCCCTCCAGCTCTGGGTGTACGGCGGCGAGGACGCCGCCCGGGAAGGGCGCCGGCTGCGCAAGCTCCACGCCACGATCCAGGGCACCGACACACGCGGCCGCCGCTACCACGCGCTCACCCCCGCGAACTACGCCTGGGTCCACGCCACCGGCTTCCCCGTCTACCAGCACGCCGCCCGCTACCTGATCCGGCCACTGACCGAGGCCCAGGAGCGCAAGCTGTACGCCGAATGGCTCCAGGTCGGCCGCGTCCTCGGCATCCACGACCGCGACATGCCCCAGACCGTCGAGGAGTTCTGGCCCTACTACCGCAAGATCCTCGCCGAGGAGATCGAGGCCACCGTCGTCGCACGCGAGCTCGTCGCCACCGACAGCCCCGTCCCCCCGCCCGACCGGGGCCCGCTGCCGCTGCGGCTCCTGCTCCGGCTCCTGTGGCCGGTGCTGCTCCCGCCGCTCGCCCGGTTCCGCCGCTTCGTCACCATCGGGCTGATGCCGCCGGACGCACGCGAGGCGATCGGCCTGGAGTGGACGGACGAGCAGGAGCGGGCGCTGCGCCGCTTCGGGCGGGTCGTCCGGGCCGTCGTTCCCGTACTCCCCGAGCGGCTCCGCTACCTCCCGCTCGCCCGCGAGGCGCGCAAGCGGTACCGCGAGCAGTCCCGGCTCAGCCGCGCGGGCCGGGGGGCACGCGCAGCCCGCCCCGTGCGATGACGTCCGCGTACCAGCGGGCGCTGTCCTTCGGCGTACGCCGCTGCGACGCGAAGTCCACGTGCACGATGCCGAACCGCTTGCCGTAGCCGTACGCCCACTCGAAGTTGTCCAGCAGCGACCACAGGAAGTAGCCGCGCACGTCCACCCCGTCCGCGAGCGCCCGGTGCACCGCCGCCAGATGCGCGTGCAGGTAGGCGACCCGCTCCGGGTCGTGGACCTCGCCCGACGGGTCGGCGTAGTCGTCGTACGCCGCGCCGTTCTCCGTCACCATCAGCGGCACCTCGGGCAGCTCGTCCCGCAGCTGGGTCAGCAGCTCGTACAGCCCGTCCGCGTCCACCGGCCAGTCCATCGCCGTCCGCGGACCCGGCGCCGGTACGAAACGAACGTGCGGCTCGGCGCCCGGCCACGGGGACGGCGCCCGGGACGTACCCGCCGCGACAACCGTGGGGGAGTAGTAGTTGATGCCGAGCGAGTCGACCGGCGTGGCGATCACCTCCAGATCGCCGTCCCGCACGAACGACCAGTCCGTCAACGCGGCCGTGTCCTGAACCAGGTCCGCCGGGAGACGGCCGTGGAAGACGGGGTCCAGGAAGATCCGATTGCCGAGCGCGTCCACGCGCCGCGCCGCGTCCCGGTCCTCCTCAGAGCCCGAAACGGCGCGCACCGCGTGCAGGTTCAGCGTCAGCGAGACCTCCGCCGACGGCGGCAGGGCCGCCCGCAGCACCTGAACGGCCCGCCCGTGCGCCAGGTTCAGGTGGTGCGCGGCACGCAGCGCGGCGACCGGGTCCGTACGGCCCGGGGCGTGCTCCCCCGAGGCGTACCCGAGGAACGCCGCGCACCACGGCTCGTTCAGCGTCGTCCACGTCGCCACCCGGTCGCCCAGGGCGCCCGCGACGAGCCCGGCGTACTCGGCGAACCGCTCGGCCGTCTCCCGCTGCGGCCAGCCACCGGCGTCTTCGAGCTCTTGGGGCAGGTCCCAGTGGTAGAGGGTGGCGACCGGCCGGATGTCGGCAGCCCGCAGCTCGTCGACGAGCCGGCGGTAGAAGTCCAGGCCCTTCTGGACCACCGGCCCCCGCCCCGTCGGCTGCACGCGCGGCCACGCGACCGAGAACCGGTAGTCCGTCACGCCCAGGTCCTTCATCAGGGCGACGTCCTCGGCCATCCGGTGGTAGTGGTCCGCGGCGATGTCACCGGTGTCGCCGTTGCGGACCCTGCCCGGCGTACGGCTGAAGGTGTCCCAGATGGACGGCGTGCGGCCGTCCTCGTCGGCGGCGCCCTCGATCTGGTACGCGGCCGTGGCCGTGCCCCAGCGGAACGCGGCCGGAAAGGCGAGCTCGGTCATGAGACTCCCAACGAAGGAGGGTGGAAGGAAGGGGGGGAGCGGGGCGTCAGCCCTTGACGGCGCCCTGCATGATGCCGCCGACGATCTGCCGGCCCAGCAGGCCGAAGACCAGCAGCACGGGGAGCGTGCCCAGCAGCGTGCCCGCCATGATCACGGACTGGTCGTGGACGTAACCGCCGCCGAGCTGGCGCAGCGCGACCTGCACGGTCGGGTTCTGCGAGGACAGCGCGACGATCGGCCAGAAGAAGTCGTTCCAGGCCGCCATGAACGTCAGCAGCCCCAGCACCGCCATCCCGGGCCGGGCGATCGGCACGACGATCGACCAGAAGATCCGCGCGCTCGACGCGCCATCCACCCGCGCCGCCTCGATCAGCTCGTCCGGCAGCGCCTGCACCAGGAACTGCCGCATGAAGAACACGCCGAACGCCGACACCAGACCGGGCAGGATGACCGACTGGAGCTGGTTCACCCACTCCAGCTCCGCGATCAGCATGAACAGCGGGATCACACCGAGCTGCGGCGGGATCATCATCGTCCCCACCGTGACCGCGAGCAGCGCGCCCCGGCCACGGAAGCGCAGCTTGGCGAAGGCGAACCCGGCGAGGGTGCAGCACAGCACCGTGCCCACGGTGATGGAACCCGACACGATCAGGGAGTTGAGCAGGGCCGTGCCGATGTCCGCCTCCTCCATCACCGCCTCGAAGTTCCGCATCAGGTTCGGGCCGGGGAGGAGGGACGGGGGCACCTTCGCCAGGTCGGCGTTGGAACGGCTGGCGGCGACGATCGTCCAGTAGAACGGGAAGGCCGACACCAGGACGGCGAGGACGAGGATCGCGTACGCCACCCTGCCGCCGTGCAGGGTGCGCCCGGCGCGGCGCGCGCTCATCGGCCGGCCTCCTTGCGGGAACGGCGGCGCGCGATCAGGGCGTTGACCCCGACCAGCACCAGGATCAACAGGAACATCACCCAGGCGATGGCGGCGGCCCGGCCCAGGTGGAAGAAGCCCCAGCCCTGCTCGTACATGTAGAGCCCGAGCGTCTGGTACTGGTGCGAGATGCCGCCCGACACCGACCCCTCGAACAGCAGCGGCTCACCGAAGAGCTGGGTGGCGCCGATCGTCGACACGACGGTGGTGAACACGATCGTCGGACGCAGGCCGGGCAGCGTGACGTGGAAGAACTGCCGCCGGCGCGACGCCCCGTCCATCTCCGCCGCCTCGTACAGCTCGCTCGGGATGGACTGCATGCCCGCGAGGTAGATCAGCGCGTTGTAGCCGGTCCAGCGCCAGATGACGATCGTCGACACGGCGATCTGGGAGGCGACCGTGTCCGTCTGCCAGTCCACCGGCCCGACGCCGACCAGCCCCAGCACGTAGTTGACCAGCCCGAAGTCCCGGCCGAAGAGCTGGGCGAAGACCAGCGTCGCGGCGGCGACCGAGGTGGCGTACGGGAGCAGCATCGCCGTACGGAAGAACGTCCGCCCGCGCAGTTTGTAGTTGAGCAGGTGGGCCAGGCCCAGCGCCATCACGAGCTGGGGGACCGTGGAGATGACCCCGATGGTGAACGTGTTGCGCAGCGAGATCCAGAAGAACTCGTCGGTGAAGAGCGCGGCGTAGTTGCCGAGCCCGCGCCACTCCATGTCGCCGGGCGTCTGGAGCTCCACGCGGTAGAGCGACACGAACGCCGTGTAGAGCAGCGGGAAGAGGCCGAAGGCGGCGAAGAGCGTGAAGAACGGGGCGAGGTACGCGTACGGCGAGAAGGCCCGCCACGCGCGGCGCACCCGGCTCGTGCCGTGTGCGGGGCCCGCCGGTGGGCTTGGCCGCCGTGCGGCTGCCGTTCCTTCCGGAGCGGTGAGGGTCACTGTGCGGCCCTTCGGGGTGGGTTGGAGACAGATGGGTCGGGTGGCGCGGTGGTGCGGTGGTGCGGTGGTGCGGTGGTGCGGTGGCGGGTGCCGGGGTCCGGCCGGCCCCCGCCGAACGCCCCGTCCGGGCGGGCTCCCCCGAAGGGCGCCGCCGCCCGGTACAGGCGACCACCAAGGGCCGGCGTCAGCCCGTGACGTTGTCGACGCCCTTCCTGGCGTTGGACCACGCCTTCTCCGGGGACGTGCCTTTTCGCTCGACTTCGCTGAGGGCGTTGGTGATCTGGTCGGCGACGTTCTTGTCGTGGACGCCCAGCACCTGGACCGGGGCGGCCTTGGCGGCGTCGCCGAAGATCCGGCCGATGGGGGCGCCGGAGAAGTACGGGTCCTTGGCGTCGGCGACCTTGGCGATGGCGCCCGTGGAGGAGGGGAAGTTGCCCTGCTTCTCGAAGAGCCTGGCCTGCTGCTCCGGTGCCGTCAGCCACTTGATCAGCTCGTAGGCCTCCTTCTTGTGCTTGGCCGCGCGCGGGACGCTCAGGTACGAGCCGCCCCAGTTGCCCGCTCCGCCCGGCAATTGGGCGATGTCCCACTTGCCCTTGCCGGCCTCACCGGCCTGGCCCTTGATGTACCCGAGCATCCAGGCCGGGCAGGGGATCGTGGCGAACGACCCGGCGGCGAACGCCTGGTTCCACTGCGGGGACCACTGGTCGAGCTTGGCGCTCAGGCCGTCCTCCGCGGCCCGCGTGGCGGTGTCCCAGGCGGTCTTGACGGCCGGGTTCGAGTCGTAGATGAGCTTGCCGGAGGCGTCGTAGTACCGCTCCTCCTCCTGGCCGATCATGATCGTGAAGAGGCTGCCCACGCTGTCCAGCCAGGCGCTCTTGGCGGGGGCCTTGGCCTTGTACTGCTTGCCGAGCTCCAGGTAGCCGTCCCAGGTGGCCCACTTCTTCGCCAGCTCGGCCCGGTCGGTGGGCAGCCCGGCCTGCTTGAACAGGTCGGTGCGGTAGCACATGGCCTCGGGCCCGACGTCCGTGCCGAGGCCGAGCACCCGGCCGTCCTTCGTCGTGGCCGCCGACCACTTGGCCTCGGCGAACTCGTTCTTCAGCTTGTCGGCGCCGTACCTGGTGAGGTCCTCGAACTTGTCCGCCTGCTGCTGGGTGACCGAGGCGATGCGGCCCACCTCGATGGCCTGGACGTCGGCGAGCCCGCCACCGCCGGCGAGCCGGGTCTGGAGGGACTTCCAGTAGTCCTGTTCGTCCTCGGTGTCCGTCTGCTTGATCTTGACCCCGGGGTGCAGCTTCTCGTACTCGGCGTAGAGCCCGGCCTCCTTGTAGCCGAAGGAGCCGAAGAGGTCGACGGTGAGCGTCACCGTGCCGTCCGACGCCTCGTCCGAGGCACCGGATCCGCAGGCGGCGAGCAGGGCCCCGGTGAGCGCGACCGCACCGAATCGGACGGCGGCCCTTCTGGCGGCTCGGGCGATGGGCATGGGAAGCCTCCTTGGCTTCGGCGGGGGAGCACGGGGGCGAGAGCGTGCTGAGAGCGCTCTCAGAACATGCGTCTGGAGCGTGCCCCGAGCGCCCTCTCCCCGTCAAGACTCGAACGCGTAACGGCCGCCCGCCCGGGCAACTGCCGGACGTGTCACCCGTATTGACAGCCATGTTTCAGGAGTTTTACGTTCCTGGGCACCTGAGAGCGCTCTCGCGGCGCTCTCCCGCCATCACTTCGAGGTGCCGACATGCCAACCCCCCGCACCCGACCAGCCGCCCTGTTCCTCGTCACCGCCCTGGCCGCCCTCGGCCTCGCCGCGACCACCACCGCCCCCGCCGTGGCCGCCACCGTCCCCGTCGGGGCCGGCAGCTACTCCGACACCCGTCCCCCCGGAACCTCCGGCCCCACCACCAACACCGGCACCCCCGTCAGCCCCAAGCTCACTCCCGCCGCCCAGGGCAAGCCGGTGCCCACCAACGACTGGTGGTCCTCGCTCGCCTTCCAGCGGTACGGCGACAACCCCTGGTCCACCCCCATGTACGGCCACCCGCTCACCTACCAGGCCACCGCCGCGGGCCTCGACATCGGCTACCCGACCACCCCCGCGATCGTCGGCGAGGGAAGACAGTACGAGTACGCCCACAGGCGCGACCTCACCCTGGGGCTCACCGGCCTCAACTCCCCGGACACCAAGGCCGACGCATGGTCCGACTGGACCGTCACCCCCTACTGGTCGGACGGCGCCCGCACGCTGCGCACGACCATCGGCCACGGCTCACCGTTCGTATACGCCAAGGGCACCGGCGGCGACGCCCGGATCACCACGGCGAGCGCCCCCACCGTCTTCGCCGACCAGGGCAACGTCCTCGGCATCACCGTCGCGGGCCACCACTACGCCCTCTTCGCCCCCACCGGCACCGACTGGACCGTCTCCGGCTCCACCCTCACGGCCGGGCTCGGCGGCAAGGACTACTTCTCGCTCGCCGTCCTGCCCTCGCCGGACGCGCTGGCCACGTACCGGAAGTACGCCTACAGCTTCGTCACCGGCTCCAAGGTCGCCTGGAGCTCCACCGGAGGTACGGTCAGGGCCACCTACACCGTCACCACCCAGCCGCAGGAAGGCACCCAGACCGGCACCCTCCAGGCGCTCTACCGTCACCAGTGGCTCAACACCACGGACCCGCTCACCCCGTACACGTACGTCTCGCCGCGCGGCACCATGAAGGTCCGCGAGTCCGCCACGTTCACCACCAGCCAGCGGGCCGCCGCCGTGCTGCCCGGGCTGCCGAAGTCCTCCGGAGTCGACCCGGCCCGGCTGCGCGGCTACCTGAACGAGGCCGCGAACGCAACCGACCCCTTCTCCGGCGCCACCGACACGTACTGGACCGGCAAGGCCCTCGGCCGCCTCGCCCAGCTCGTGCCCGTGGCCGACCAGATCGGCGAGACCGCGACCCGTGACAAGCTCCTCGGCCTGATGAAGGGACGGCTCCAGGACTGGTTCACGGCGGGCGGCGCGAACGAGTTCTCGTACGACAGGGCCTGGAAGACGCTGACCGGCTACCCCGCCTCGTACGGCAGCGACACCGAGCTCAACGACCACCACTTCCACTACTCGTACTACGTCTACGCGGCCGCGATCGTCGCCCAGTACGACCCGGCCTGGGCCGCCGACTCCGCGTGGGGCGGCATGGTCAAGACCCTCGTCCGCGACGCCGCCAACCCCAGCCGCACCGACACCGCCTTCCCCTTCCTGCGCGGCTTCGACGTGTACGCCGGTCATAGCTGGGCCTCCGGCCACCAGGGCTTCGCGGCCGGCAACAACCAGGAGTCGTCGTCCGAGTCCACCAACCTCAGCGCGGGGCTCGTGCTGTGGGGATCCGCGACGGGCGACACCGCACTGCGTGACCTGGGCGTATACCTGCTGACGACCGAGTCGGAGGCGATCGCGCAGTACTGGTTCGACGCCGACCAGCAGGTCTTCCCGTCCTCCTTCGGGCACGACACGGCCGGCATGGTGTGGGGGAGCGGCGCCGCCTACGCCACCTGGTGGACCGCCAACCCCGAGGAGATCCACGGCATCAACGTCCTCCCGGTGACCGGTGGTTCGCTGCACCTGGGCGGAGAGAAGGCCGCCATCCGCCGCAACATCGCCGAGATGGAGCGGGAGAACGGCGGCCCGGCCGTCGAATGGCGCGACATCCTGTGGGAGTTCCAGTCGCTGGCCGACCCCGGCGCCGCCAAGGCGAAGTGGGACGCGGGCCACGCCGCGTACACCCCGGAGGCGGGCGAGTCCAAGGCGCACACCTACCACTGGATCGGCACGCTGGACGCCCTCGGGGCGCCGGACGCGACCGTCACCGGTGACATCCCCACCTCGGCCGTCTTCACCAGGGGCACGGTACGGACGTACGCGGCCCACAACCACGGCTCCACCGCCCGGACCGTGACCTTCTCGGACGGTGCGAAGCTCACCGTCCCGGCGCGTTCGACCGCCACGGGAACGGGCAGCGGGGGCGGCGATCCCGATCCGGTCCCCGGGACCGGCGACACCTTCCAGCTCCGCACCGGCGGCACGCTCACCACGGCGACCGGCGCGGCGGCGGGCAGCGACACCATCGCCTCGGCGGGCGGCGCCAACCACGACGGCACCCCGCACCAGCCGCTGGTGTACGAGGCCAGGGGCGTCAACGGCACGCTGAGGGCGGGCGGCGCCACCGCCTTCCGGCTCCAGGTCGACGCCGGGACCACGGTCGGGCTCGGACAGCAGGCCCGCGTCAGCTACGACCTCACCGGCGACGGGACGTTCGAGCGGACGGAGACGTACCACTACTTCGCCACCGACCCGGTGGCCGGCTGGGAGGAGTACACCCAGGCGCGCGGGCTGAAGTCGGCGACCGGCGCGCTGGGCGACCTCAAGGGCGGCACCGTACGCCTGGAGGTGTGGCACGCCATCGGCAACGGCACGGCCGGGCTGCAGACCGGAACCGACCGGTCCGTGCTGGTCGTCCCGTACGACTAGGCGGACGCCCGTCGCACCAGTTCCGTAGGCGTGATCACCGAGCCCGGGGCGCTGCCCGCTCCGGGCTCGGTCTCCTGCGCGTTCAGCACGCGCATCAGCAGCCGGACCATCAGCCGGCCCATGCCCTCGATGTCCTGGCGGACCGTGGTCAGCGGCGGGTCGGTGGCCTCCGCGATGGACGTCATGTCGTCGAAGCCCACCAGCGCCACGTCCTCGGGCACCCGCAGTCCGCGCTCGCGCAGCACGCGCAGCGCGCCGGACGCCATCAGGTCGTTGGCGGCGAACACGGCGTCCAGGTCGGGCCGCTGGTCCAGCAGCTCCGCCATCGCGCGGGCCCCGCTCTCCTCCGTGAAGTCGCCCTGCGCGATCAGCCCGGGGCCGGCGTCCAGCAGGACGTCCCGGTAGCCGTCGATCCGGTCCATGGCGGACGTCTGGTCGGGCGGCCCGGCGATGTGCGCGACACGTTCACGGCCCAGCGACAGCAGGTGCCGTACGGCCTCCCGGGCGCCGCCCCGGTTGTCGCAGTCCACGTACGGCACGGAGAGGCCGGCCGTCGCCCCCGGCCAGCCGGGCCGCCCGCCGAACACCGCCGGCACCTGCGTCCGCCGGATGATGGAGGGCAGCTCGTCGTCGTTGTGCACCGAGAAGGCGAGCGCGCCGTCGACATGGCCGCCGCCCAGGTACCGGGCGATCCGGTCGTACTCGCCGGGCCCCTCCACCCACAGCAGCACGAGCTGGGAGTCGTGCGCGGTCAGTTCCCGGCTGATGCCCCGCACCTGCTGCTCGAAGAACGGGTCGGAGAACACCCGGAACTCCGGCTCCGCGATGATCACCGCCACCGCGCCGTTGCGCCGGGTCACCAGGGTGCGGGCCGCGTGGTTGGGGATGTAGCCGAGCTCCTCGACCGCCCGGCGCACCTTCTCCACCAGTGGCAGGCGGACCCCCGCGCCGCCGTTCACCACGCGCGAGACCGTCGCCCGCGAGACCCCGGCGCGGGCCGCGACGGCCTCCAGGGTGGGGCGGGAGCCGGGGGCCGGATCGGGCTTGGGGGACAAGGGTGCTCCTCGGCGGCGCGGCGAAACCTGTGTACAGGAGCAGGGTAGCCGGTCGGCGGATCTTCTGAGAGCGCTCTCTCCAGTCGCTACGGGAACGCCGCCGCCCCGGCCCGAGGGGGCGGCGGCACCCGGGCACAACGATCAGTGGCCGTGGTCGCCGTGCTCGTCGTGGTCGTGGATCGTGTTCGTCGCGGCGATCTTCTTCCACGACTTCGGCTGAACCGGTCCGGCCGCCGCGCGAGAGCGCGCCGCGATCCGCGACTCGGCCGCCGTCGGTGCGGCCGGCTTCGACGGCTGGTACAGCCAGGTGTCGAAGAGCCCCGCGAGCGGCTTGCCCGAGACGCGCTCGGCGTACTTCACGAAGTCGGACACCTTGGCGTTGCCGTACGCGTGCTCGGTCGGCCAGCCCTTCAGGATGGCGAAGAAGTCCTCGTCGCCGATCTCGTTGCGCAGCGCCTGGAGGGCCAGTGCGCCCCGGTCGTAGACGGCGATGTCGAACTGCTTGTCGGGACCCGGGTCGCCCGGCTTGACCGTCCAGAACGGGTCGTCGGCCGCCCGCGTGGCGTACACGTAGTCCGCCAGCTCCTGCGCCGTGCCCTCGCCCTCCTTCTCCGACCACAGCCACTGGCTGTAGCGGGCGAAGCCCTCGTTGATCCAGATGTCCTTCCAGCCGTCGACCGACACGCTGTCGCCGTACCACTGGTGCGCCAGCTCGTGCACGACCACCGAGACGTTCGCGCCGCCCGCGAACTGGCGCGGGCTGTAGAACGGCCGCGTCTGCGTCTCCAGCGCGTAACCGCTGGTCACGTTGGGGACGTAACCGCCGAGCGCGTTGAAGGGGTACGGCCCGAAGACCTCCTCCAGCCACTCCGCGACCTCGGCCGTGCGCTCGATGCTGGCCCGCGCCGCCCCCGCGTTGTCACCGAGGTCCTTGCTGTACGCGTTGAGGACGGGCAGGCCCTTGTCGGTCTTGTCCGTCGTGATGTCGAACTTGCCGACCGCGAGCGTGGCGAGGTACGTCGCCTGCGGCTTGTTGGAGCGCCAGTTGAAACGCGTCCAGCCCAGCCGCGAGGACTGCGACGTCAGGACGCCGTTGCTGATGGCCTGCGTCCCGTCCGGCACGGAGACCGATACGTCGAACGTCGCCTTGTCCAGCGGGTGGTCGTTGGACGGGAACCACCACACGGCCGAGTCCGGCTCCTGCGCCGCGACACCGCCGTCGGGGGTGCGGTGCCAGGCGGTCCAGCCGCCGATCTTCAGCTCGGACGGCTTGCCCGCGTAGCGCACGACGACCGATATCGCCCGGTTCTTCTCCAGTGGAGCGGCCGGGGTGACCTCCAGCTCGTGCTCGCCGGTGGCGGTGAACTTCGCCTTCTTGCCGTTCACCCGCACCTCGCTGACCTTGAGGCCGAGATCCAGGTTGAACCGGGACAGGTTCTGCGTGGTGGTGGCGATGAGCGTCGCCGTGCCCTCCAGCAGGTCCGTCTTCGGCTGGTACTTCAGGCGCAGGTCGTAGTGCGACACGTCGTATCCGCCGTTGCCGCTGGCCGGGTAGTACGGGTCGCCGATGCCCGGTGCGCCCGGGGCGTAGTCGGCCGCCGATGCCGGGATCGCCAGCAGCAGCGAGGCCGCGAGTGCGCTCGGGACGATCAGTCTGCGGTGCACGTCAAGCTCTCCAAGTCGTATGGACGGAAGATCCCTTGAAGGCTATTCAGCCCCTCGCGCCTCAGTCATGTCCATGGCCCCACCTGTCACACGATCGCCATTTGGCCGACATGAACGACCATCGTCCGCGTCGGCCCAGTTGCCGCATTCCTCCCCGTACTGCCCTCTGTCGTACGGGAGTTGACCCGTGTACCTTCCGCTGCCATGCCGATACGTGTGCGGAGAACCCCCATGCCGAGCAGAGCGCTCGTGGGCGCGGCCACAGCCGCCCTGATGGCCGCTCTGGTGCCGCAGGCGAGCGCGACCAGCGCCCCCGCCCGCGAGTCCCGACCGATCTACTCGTACGACAACGCCGTCCGCGAGTCCGTCTGGGTCGACACCGGCCTCGACGGCGACCGCGACGGCCGGACCGACCGGGTCGCCGTCGACATCGTCCGGCCACGCGAGGTCGCGCAGCGCGGCCGCAAGGTCCCCGTGATCATGGACGCCAGCCCCTACTACGCCTGCTGCGGGCGCGGCAACGAGAGCCAGAAGAAGACGTACGACGCGGACGGCAACCCCGTCCAGTTCCCGCTGTACTACGACAACTACTTCGTGCCGCGCGGCTACGCCTTCGTCGCCGTCGATCTGGCCGGAACCAGCCGCTCGGACGGTTGCAACGACGTCGGCGGCCGCTCCGACATCCAGTCCGCAAAGGCCGTCGTCGACTGGCTGAACGGCCGGGGCCACGGCTACACCACCCGTACCGGCACCGAACGCGCCCGTGCGACCGGCTGGTCCACCGGTGACACCGGCATGATCGGCAAGAGCTGGGACGGCACGGTCGCCAACGGGGTCGCCGCCACCGGCGTCGAGGGCCTGAAGACCATCGTCCCGATCGGCGCCATCTCCTCCTGGTACGACTACTACTTCGCCAAGGGCGCCCCCCTGTACGACTCCGGCCCCGACTGGCTCGGCCGCTACGTCAGCAGCCCCGACGCCCGCGCCCGCTGCGCCCACGTCCAGCAGCGCCTCGTCGACGACGCGCCGCGCACCGGCGACTGGACGCCGCTGTGGGAGGAACGCGACTACGTCAAGGACGCCCACAAGGTGAAGGCCAGCGTCTTCGTCGTCCACGGGCAGCAGGACCTCAACGTCCGCGCCAAGCACTTCGGCCAGTGGTGGGACGCCCTCGCCGCGCACGGTGTGGAGCGCAAGATCTGGCTCTCCCAGACCGGGCACGTCGACCCCTTCGACTTCCGCCGGGCCGACTGGGTGCGCACCCTGCACCGCTGGTTCGACCACTACCTGCTCGGCTACGACAACGGCATCGACCGCGAACCGATGGCCGACATCGAGCGCGCCCCCGACCGGTGGTCCACCGACCGCGTCTGGCCGCCGCGCGCCACCGCCACCACCACGCTCCGCCCCGGCACGGGCAAGGCGCCCGGCGTGGGCACCCTCGGTCTCGCCCCGGCCCGGCCCGGCGCGACGGAGACGTTCACCGACGACCCGAGCCTGGACGAGCTCGACTGGGCGGCGCACATCGACGCCTCCACGCCGGCCAAGGCGGGCTTCATCTCCCGGCCCCTCACCCGCGACCTGCGGCTCTCGGGCTCCTCCACGGTCACCGTCACCGCGACCCCGAACACCACCAGCGCGCACCTGACGGCGGTCCTCGTCGACCTCGGCCCCGACACCATCCGCGACTACGGCGCCGCCGGCGAAGGCATCACGACCCTCACCGAACGAACCTGCTGGGGCGCGAGCACCACCGGCGACAGCGCCTGCTTCAAGGAGACGAAGGCCAAGACCACCGACGTCGGCTTCACCGTCTTCAGCCGGGGCTGGGCCGACCTCGGCAACTGGGCCGACGCGCACCAGGGCCGTCCCCTCACCCCCGGCAAGGCCCACACCATCACCCTGGACCTCGCCGCCACCGACCACGTCGTCCCGGCCGGCCACCGCCTCGCCCTCATCGTCGCGGGCACCGACCAGTACCTCATCGACCCTCCGGGCACGAGGCCCACCCTCACTCTCGACCTCACCCGCACCTCCGCCGGCCTCCCGCTCGTCGGCGGCGCCCCCGCCTTCCTCCGCGCCACCACCGGTACCGTGCACCCGGCTGCCCCGCGCACCGCCCCGCAGGCCGGCGTCACCGCCCCGCGCCCCGTCCCGCCGATCCCCGGAGGCAGCACCCGATGACCCCACGCGCCGCACGACGCACGGCCCGAGCCGCCCGAGCCGCACGAGCCGTACGAATCCCGCGTACCGCACGAGCCCCGCGCGCCCCGCATACCGCACGCGTCCGCGCCCTCGCCGTGACCGTCACCGCCGCCGCACTCGCCCTCCTGCTGATCACCGCCCCCGCCCAGGCCTCGCCCGCCCCGCCGCCCCGCACCGGCTTCGAGACCAGCGACGGCGCCCGCTGGACCAGCGAGCCCGAGGAGCAACGATTCCTCACCGCCGTCGACCGGGCGAGCGACCGCGTGTCGACGACCCGGATCGGCACCACCCGGCAGGGCCGGCCCCTCCAACTCGTCCGCGTCTCCACCGCACCCACCACCAACACCGTGCTCCTCATCTGCAGCCAGCACGGCGACGAACCGTCCGGCCGCGAGGCCTGCCTGTCGACCGTCCGCGACCTCGCGTACGCCGACGACCGCGAAACCCTCCGTTTCCTGGCCCGGACGACCGTCCTCGTCGTCCCCACCGCCAATCCCGACGGCCGCGCAGCCGACACCCGGGGCAACGCCGACGGCGTCGACATCAACCGCGACCACATCGCCCTCAGGACCGCCGAGGGCCGCGCCCTGGCCGCCGTGATCCGCGACCACCGGCCCGACGTCGTCTACGACCTCCACGAGTACGGCGCCACCCCGCCCTACTACGACAAGGACCTCCTCGCCCTCTGGCCGCGCAACCCCAACACCGACGAGCACGTCCACGACGAGGCGCACACCCTGTCCGAGTCGTACGTCCGCCCCGCCGCCGAACGGGCCGGTTTCGACAGCGGCGTCTACGGCATCTGGACCGACCCCGTCACCGGGGAGCCGGTCAAGCAGGTCGCGGGCGACGGCCAGGAACGCATCCTCCGCAACACGGCGGGCGTCAAGCACTCCGTGGGCCTCCTCGTCGAGACCCGCGTCGACGCCCTCACGGACGAGGAGAAGAAGGACCCGGCCCTCAACAACCGGCGCCGCGTCCACAGCCAGCTCGCCGCCCTCGACGGGCTGTTCGGGTACGTCGGCGACCGGCGCGGCACCATCGAGGCGGCCACCACCACCGCCCGGCTCGAAGGCCTGCGCGACCGTGGCCCGGTCCACCTGGGCGGCGCCGACAACGACCCGCCGGAGCCCGCCGAAACCCTCCAGGACCCGCCCTGCGGCTACCGCCTGACACCCGCTCAGTACGACGACGTCAAGGACGAACTGGCGCTGCACGGCGTGGTCGCCCGCGTGGACGGCGACGGCGCCCTCGTACCCCTGCGGCAGTCGCAGCGCGCCCTCGTACCGCTGCTCCTGGACACACGGGCGGCCTATCACCTCACAGATGGGGCACCGGTCGACGCCTGTTGATACCGAAACAGGTGTGCCTGGCGTGGTAGGGGGTAGTAAGAGCGGAATCAGGCCATGATCGCGAAAGGTGCCGCCTGTGTCTCAGGAGCAACGCAAACCGGGGCAACGGATGCGGCTGCCGGTGAAGGCGGCCCTCCCCGGCCGCCACCCGCACGAGGACAAGCCGCCCGTCACCGACCGCCTGGTCTTCGGCGTGACGGCGGTGCTCACCCTGGCCTTCGTGATCTGGGGCGCCTCCGCCACCAAGTCGCTGGAGAGCGTCTCCGACTCCATGCTGAACGGCCTGATGCACAACGGCGGCTGGGCGTTCGTCCTGGCCGCCTCGGGCTTCGTCGTCTTCGCGCTCTGGCTCGCCATCAGCCGGTACGGACGCATCGAGCTGGGCCAGGAGCACGAGGAGCCCGAGTTCAGCACCGTCTCCTGGGTCGCCATGATGTTCAGCGCCGGCATGGGCATCGGTCTGATGTTCTACGGCGTCAGCGAACCCCTCGCGCACTACACCACCCCACCACCGGGCACGGACCCCGCCGACTCGGCGGACGCCATGCAGACGGCGCTCGCCACCACGCTCTTCCACTGGACCCTGCACCCCTGGGCGATCTACGCGGTGGTCGGCCTGGCCATCGCGTACAGCACCTTCCGGCGCCGGAGGCGGCAGACGATCAGTGCCGTCTTCGAGCCGCTGATCGGCAAGAAGCACGCCGACGGCGTACCCGGCCGGGTGATCGACATCCTGGCGATCTTCGCCACGCTCTTCGGCTCCGCCACCTCCCTGGGCCTGGGCGCGCTCCAGATCGGCAGCGGGATGCACGAGGTGGGGTGGCTGGACAGGGCCGGTACCGGACTGCTCGTCAGCATCATCGGCGTGCTGACCGTGTGCTTCGTCTTCTCCGCCGTCTCGGGTGTCGAGCGGGGCATCCAGTGGCTCTCCAACACCAACATGGTGCTGGCCGTCGTCCTCGCCGTCTTCGTCTTCATCGCGGGCCCCACCATCCTGGTCCTCGACCTGATCCCCACCTCCCTCGCCTCCTACTTCGACGAGCTGTGGCAGTTGGCCGGCCGCACCGAGGCGGCCACCGGCGGCGGTGACGTCGCCGACTGGCTGAGTAGCTGGACGGTCTTCTACTGGGCGTGGTGGATCTCCTGGACGCCGTTCGTCGGCATGTTCATCGCCCGCATCAGCCGGGGCCGGACGATCCGTCAGTTCGTCGGCGGCGTCATCCTCGTACCGAGCACCGTGAGCCTCATCTGGTTCGCCATCTTCGGTGGTACGTCCATGCACCTGAGGGAGCGCGGCGACCTCGGGGGCGCGACCACGCCGGAGGCCCAGCTCTTCGGCGTGCTCCAGGAGTTCCCGATCGCCGGGGTCATGAGCCTGCTCGTGATGATCCTGGTCGGCATCTTCTTCATCTCCGGTGCCGACGCCGCCTCCATCGTGATGGGCACCCTCTCCCAGAAGGGCACCTTCGAACCCGCCCGGTTCGTCGTGATCTTCTGGGGCGTGGTGACCGGTGGCGTGGCGGCCGTGATGCTGCTCGTCGGCGAGGGCAAGGGCGACGCCCTCGCGGGCCTGCAACACCTGACGATCCTCGTCGCGGCGCCGTTCGTCCTGGTGATGGTCGGCATGTGCCTCTCCCTCATGCGCGACCTCCGCCAGGACCCGCTGATCGTCCGTGGCGAACTCGCCGAGGAGGCCGTGGAGGAGGCCGTGATCGCGGGCCACGAGAAGTACGCGGGCGAGTTCGAGATCCGCATCGGCCCGGCCCAGGACGAGGAACGCGACAAGGACCGGGACCGCGACAGGGACGAACCCTCCTGACCAACCGGGCCGTTCGCGGTCGTGGGGGCGCGGCGGCTTCGCGCCGCGAGGCGTAGCCGGCCGGAGCGATGCGGTCGCCGCCGAACGGCACGCCACCGCGCCGGGCCGACACCGGACGCACGGCAGGCACCGCGCTGCCGGCGTCCGCGCGCGCCTTGCCCGCAAGGGGGCGTCCGCGGGCCCCCACGGCACGCCACCGCGCCGGGCCGGCCGGGGCACCGCGTGACCCACGGGGCGTCACGCACCCCCGCCGGCTTCGGCCACCACTCGCGCCGCCTCCTCCGCGCAGCCCCACGCGACGGTCACGCCCGCGCCGCCGTGGCCGTAGTTGTGGACCAGCACGCCGCCGCCCGGCAAGGGTTCCGCACCGAGCCGGACGCCTGCCGGGCGCACCGGGCGGAGCCCCGCGCGGTGCCCCAGCACACGGGCGCGGCCGATCTCGGGGCGGACGCGCGCGCACCGCGCCACGATCGCGGCGGCCGTCCCCGCGTCCGGTTCGGTACGCCAGTCGTCCTCCTCCGCCGTACCGCCCAGGACCAGCCGGCCCGGCTGCGGGAAGAAGTACGTCGCGGTGCTCGCCGAGGCGTCCGCCGCGACGAACCACTCCGCCACGCCCGGGTTCTCCACCAGGACGAGCTGGCCGCGCACCGGCCGCACACCGGGGTCCGGTACGAGGTGCCGCGCGCCCAGCCCCGCGCAGTTGACCACCGCCCGGGCCGGCGCCTCCGCGAAGGACGACACCGCCCGGGTCTCGACGACCCCGCCCGCCGCCTCCAGCCGTGCCCGCAGCCACGCCAGGTGGACCGGCATGTCGATCAGCGGCAGCCGGGCGGCCAGACCACCCGACGGGAGCTGCCGCAGCCCCGGCACCTCGCCCGCCCACGTACCGAGCGCGCTCAGCTCCGTGTCCGCGTGGACACCCGCCACCATGCGTACGCCGGTCGACTCCGGTTCGCCGGCGAGCCGCTCGTACACGCGTAGCGACGCCAGCGCCCAGTCGCCGACCCGTTCCACCGGCTCGATGCGGTACGGCCACCACAGCGCGCCCGCCACCGCCGAGGTGGTGTCGCCCGGCGCGTCACGCGTCCACACGCGCACGCGCAGGCCGCGCTCCGCCAGGGTGAGGGCCGTCGTCAGCCCGATGACCCCGCCGCCCACCACGATCACGTCACCGCTCATGCCGGGACGGTAGCGGAGGGGCGCCGGGCGGGAATACACCCGGCATGCCTCCCGAGCACGAGCACGACCGAGCACGCGCCCAGGACCCTGCCTCGGGCCGCGCCCAGGACCCCGCCCAGGACCGCGCCCAGGAGCCCACCCAGGACCCCGCGCTGGAACCCGCCCAAGAACCCACCCAGGACCGCGCCCAAGAACCCACACAGGACCCCGCGCCGGACCCCGCGCCGGACCCCGCGTCGCGACCCGCCCGGGGCCGTCCCCAAGAACCCACCCAGGAACCCGCGCTGGAACCCGCCCAGGACCCCGCGCCGCAACCCACGCGGCACCGCGCCCAAGCGCGCGACGCGGTGCGCGAGCCGGCGCGCGACCACGCGTACGCGTACGCGTCCTTCGCCCTCGCGCCCGCGATCAGGGCCGGCGGCGTTCTCACCAAGGGCGTGTATCAGGCGCACCGCGACTTCCTCGACTTCGTCGTCGACGGCCGTCCACTCCTCCACCAGCTCTCCGACCTCGACGCCGTGTCCCCTCTCGCCTCGGACGTACCGCCCGCCATCTTCACGGACCACGTGCGCCGCATGATGCTGGACGCCGAAGCGCCCCTCCCCGACGGCAGGTACGTGATCTACGGCTGCCCCGAGTGCGAGAGCCTCGGATGCGGCGCGGTCACGGCCGTGATCGAGCGGGACGGCGACGACGTCGTCTGGCGGGACTTCGCCTGGCAGACGGACGAGTGCGCCGACCTGGAGCTCAACGGCTACCACGGCATAGGCCCGTTCCGCTTCCGTGGTGACCAGTACCGCACCGAGCTGGAGCGGCTCCTCCCGAGCGCTCCCGCCCGCCGCCGCGTCCTGCTGATCGGCGCCCGCGTCGCCGTCCTCGCCAGGCTCGCCGCCGCGCTGCGCACCATCGGGATCGGTGCCGACGTCGCCGAGGACGCCGTCGCCGTACCGCCCGAGGAGCTGCGGGCGTACGGGGCGGTGGCGTTCGGCCGGGCGGTGGGGGAGGAGCGGCGTACGGCGGTGAGGGAGGCGTTCGACCGGGCGGACGCGGACGTCGCGTACGTCGAGGGGCTCGCGCCCGTCATCCCGCTGCTTGTCGCGCAGATCGAACAGGCCCTGGACCGCACGCCGCCGGACCGCAGACGCCTGACCGGCCTGGCGGTGACCGGCGGCGGCGCGACGGTGGAGGTCAGCTCCACGTGCCGCGTCCAGGTCGTGGCGTACCGGCTGGACCGCCTGCACCGCGTCCGCACCCAGGAGCTGTTCGACGGCTTACTGGAGCCGGGCGCGCACCGGATACCGCTGGGCGCCCGGACGGTCAGGGGACGGTCGTACCTGGTCGCCCGCACCATGGGCGGCGTGCTCGTCACGGCGGTGACCGCCTAGGATCGGCCCCCTGATGACTGCCACCCTCGTCGCCAAGGACCTCGCCGCCGGCCACGGCGAACGCTCCCTCTTCTCCGGCCTCGACCTCGTCGTCGCACCCGGCGACGTGATCGGCCTCGTCGGCGTGAACGGCGCCGGCAAGTCCACCCTGCTCCGGCTCCTCGCCGGGCTCGACACGCCCGAGCACGGGGAGCTGCGCCTCTCGCCGCCCACCGCCACCGTCGGCCACCTCCCGCAGGAGCCGGAGCGCCGCGAGGGCGAGACCGTGCGCGGCTTCCTCGCCCGCCGTACCGGGGTGGCCGCCGCCCAGGCCGCGATGGACGAGGCCACGCAAGGCCTGGTCGACGGCGCGCCCGGCGCCGACGACGCGTACGCCACCGCCCTGGAGCGCTGGCTCAACCTCGGCGGCGCCGACCTCGACGAGCGCGCCGAGGAGGTGGCCGATTCGCTTGGCCTGACCGTCGGGCTCGACCGGCCGATGACGTCCCTGTCCGGCGGCCAGGCCGCCCGCGCGGGGCTCGCCTCCCTGCTCCTGTCCCGCTACGACGTGTTCCTGCTCGACGAGCCGACCAACGACCTCGACTTGGACGGCCTGGAGCGTCTGGAACGCTTCGTCCAGGGCCTGCGCGCCGGGACGGTCGTCATCAGCCACGACCGCGAGTTCCTCGCCCGAACCGTGACGAAGGTCCTCGAACTGGACCTGGCGCAGCAGCAGATCCGGCTCTACGGCGGCGGTTACGAGGCGTACCTGGACGAGCGGGAGACCGCCCGCCGGCACGCCCGCGAGGAGTACGAGGAGTACGCCGACAAGAAGGCCGCCCTCGAAGGCCGCGCCCAGATGCAGCGCTCCTGGATGGACAAGGGCGTCAAGAACGCCCGCCGCAAGGCCGGCAACGACAACGACAAGATCGGCCGCAAGTTCCGCAGCGAGGCGAGCGAGAAGCAGGCCGCCAAGGCCCGGCAGACCCAGCGCATGATCGAGCGGCTCGACGTCGTCGAGGAGCCCCGCAAGGAGTGGGAGCTGCGGATGGAGATCGCCGCCGCTCCGCGCTCCGGCGCCGTCGTGGCGACCCTGCGCGACGCCGAGGCCGTCCGCGGCGACTTCCGCTTCGGCCCCGCCTCACTCCAGATCGACTGGGCCGACCGGGTCGCCATCACCGGCGCCAACGGCGCGGGCAAGTCGACCCTGCTGGCCGCGCTCCTCGGCCGCCTCCCGCTGGACGCCGGGCACGCGTCGCTCGGCTCGGGCGTCGTCGTCGGGGAGGTCGACCAGGCCCGCCGGCTCTTCCACGGGCAGGAATCCCTGCTGGACGCCTTCTGCGCGGCCGTACCCGACACCGAGCCGGCCGACGTACGCACCCTGCTCGCCAAGTTCGGCCTCAAGGCCCACCACGTGACGCGCTCCGCGACGTCCCTCTCACCCGGCGAACGCACCCGTGCCGCCCTCGCCCTGCTCCAGGGCCGTGGCGTGAACCTCCTGGTCCTGGACGAGCCGACCAACCACCTGGACCTCCCGGCCATCGAGCAGCTCGAGTCCGCCCTCGACACGTACACAGGAACCCTGCTCCTGGTCACCCACGACCGGCGCATGCTGGACGCGGTCCGCACCACGCGCCGCGTCGAGGTGGCCGACGGCAAGGTGACCGAGTACTGAGGGGCCGGCCCCGGGGAACCCCCGGGGCCGGCCCCCTCACGTCACGTCGCCTCAGCGGCGGCCCTTCCCGCCGCCGCTTCCGCCGCCCAGCAGGCCCGCCTTGCGGAGGGCGTCGGCCATGGCGCTGTTGGCGGGCGCGGGGGCCTGTGACGGGCGCCCGCCGCCCCGCGAGCCGCCACCGCCGCCACCACCGCGCCGGTCACCACGGCCGCCGCCGCCGGCCTGCCGCTGCTGTGGCGGGCGGCCGCCCCGTTCCCGCTTCGGCGACGCCCCGTCCGCGGCGGACGTCTCGTCGTCCAGGCGCAGCGTCAGCGAGATCCGCTTGCGCGGGATGTCGACGTCCAGCACCTTCACCTTCACCACGTCGCCCGGCTTGACCACCTCGCGCGGGTCCTTGACGAAGTTCCGGGACATCGCCGACACGTGGACGAGCCCGTCCTGGTGGACACCGACGTCCACGAAGGCACCGAAGGCGGCCACGTTCGTGACGACGCCCTCCAGCACCATCCCGGACTCCAGGTCGCCGATCTTCTCGACACCCTCCTTGAAGGTGGCCGTCTTGAACGCGGGACGGGGGTCACGACCCGGCTTCTCCAGCTCGCGCAGGATGTCGGTGACGGTCGGCAGACCGAAGGTGTCGTCCACGAAGTCGTCCGGCCGCAGCGACCGCAGCACCGAGGTGTTGCCGATCAGCGAGGCGACCTCGCCGCCCGTCGTCTTCACCATCCGCCGCACCACCGGGTACGCCTCGGGGTGCACGCTGGAGGCGTCCAGCGGGTCGTCGCCGCCCCGGATGCGCAGGAAGCCCGCGCACTGCTCGTACGCCTTCGGGCCGAGGCGCGGCACCTCCTTGAGCGCCTTGCGCGACCGGAAGGGGCCGTTGGCGTCCCGGTGCGCCACGATGTTCTCCGCCAGGCCCGCGCCGATGCCGGACACGCGCGACAGCAGGGGCGCCGACGCGGTGTTGACGTCGACCCCGACACCGTTCACACAGTCCTCGACGACCGCGTCCAGCGAGCGCGACAGCTTCACCTCGGACAGGTCGTGCTGGTACTGGCCGACACCGATCGACTTGGGGTCGATCTTCACCAGTTCGGCGAGCGGGTCCTGGAGCCGGCGCGCGATGGAGACGGCGCCGCGCAGCGAGACGTCGAGGTCCGGCAGTTCCTGCGAGGCGAACGCGGACGCCGAGTACACCGACGCGCCCGCCTCCGACACCATCACCTTGGTGAGCTTCAGCTCCGGGTGCTTGGCGATCAGCTCACCGGCGAGCTTGTCGGTCTCGCGCGAGGCGGTGCCGTTGCCGATGGCGACCAGCTCGACCGCGTGCTGCTTCGCCAGCCGCGCCAGGGTGGCCAGCGACTGGTCCCACTTGTTGGCCGGGACGTGCGGATAGATCGTGTCGGTGGCGACGACCTTGCCGGTCGCGTCCACGACGGCGACCTTCACACCGGTACGGAAACCGGGGTCGAGGCCGAGCGTCGCGCGCGTCCCGGCGGGCGCCGCGAGCAGCAGGTCACGCAGGTTCGCGGCGAAGACCCGTACCGCCTCGTCCTCCGCCGCCGTCCGCAGCCGCAGCCGCAGGTCGATGCCCAGGTGGACGAGGACGCGGGTGCGCCACGCCCAGCGGACGGTCTCACCGAGCCACTTGTCGCCGGGACGGCCCTGCTGGGAGATCCCGAACCGGGAGGCGATGATGCCCTCGTACGACGAAGGGCCCTCGACCGGCTCCTCCGGCTCCAGGACGAGGTCCAGGACCTCCTCCTTCTCGCCGCGCAGCATCGCGAGCACCCGGTGCGAGGGCAGCTCGGTGAACGGTTCGGCGAAGTCGAAGTAGTCGGCGAACTTCGCGCCCGCCTCCTCCTTGCCCTCCCGGACCCTGGCCGCCAGCCGCCCGCGCGTCCACATCCGTTCGCGCAGCTCGCCGATCAGGTCGGCGTCCTCGGAGAACCGCTCGGTGAGGATGGCGCGGGCGCCCTCCAGCGCGGCGGCCGGGTCCGCGACGCCCTTGTCGGCGTCGACGAACGCGGCGGCCGCGGCGAGCGGCTCCACCGACGGGTCGCCGAGCAGCCCGTCGGCCAGCGGCTCCAGCCCGGCCTCGCGGGCGATCTGCGCCTTGGTGCGCCGCTTCGGCTTGAACGGCAGGTAGATGTCCTCCAGGCGCGCCTTGGTCTCGGCGGCCCGGATGCTCGCCTCCAGCTCCCCGGTCAGTTTGCCCTGCTCGCGTACGGAGTCGAGGATGGCGGCCCGCCGGTCCTCCAGCTCCCGCAGATACCGCAGCCGCTCCTCGAGCGTGCGGAGCTGCGCGTCGTCGAGCATCTCGGTCGCTTCCTTGCGGTAGCGCGCGATGAACGGCACGGTCGACCCGCCGTCGAGCAGCTCGACGGCCGCCTTCACCTGCCGCTCCCGTACGCCGAGCTCCTCGGCGATCCTGCCTTCGATGGACGTCGTCACGGTGTCCCGACTCGCCTTCTCGTGCCTGCCAGCTTGAGATTGCATTCTGCCGGGTCACCGTGCGACGTGTCCGCCTGCCCCGTCGTCAGGCGCGGCGCGCCCTGCCCGCACCGCGCGAGGCCCCGCCGAAGAGCCGCGCCAGCAGCCGGAACGGCAGCGTGACGACGGTGGCGACGGCCGAGCCGATCATGCGGAAGAAGTCGGCGATGGTACGCAAGGGGCACCTCCATGTGCTGTCGGTTGCCCCTTGCGGGTTGCCGCCGCGTATCCGGCGAAACGTTCCGGTGGGGGCTCAGCCCTTGCCCGCCAGGTCCTGCGGGAACGCGCCCGCCGCCACCGCCGCGCCCAGGAAGCCCCGCCCCAGTTCGGTGAGCCGCTCGACGCCGGCCGCGCCGAGGTGCTCGTACGGGGCGGCGTCCAGGCGGTCCGTGTGGTCCTCCAGGTCCGACCTCAGGGCCGCGCCCGCGTCGGTCAACCCGCCCTCCGCGTCCAGCAGTCCGCGCCCGCGCAGCCGCTCGGCCGCCGCGTCCCAGTCGGCGCGCCGCCAGCCGCGCGTGGCGAGGATCCAGCGGGGCGCCATGCCCTTGCCGGTCGCCGTGTGGCTGACCAGGGCCTCCAGCGGGTCCAGCCCGGCGGACAGCAGCGCGACCAGGTGCCCGTCGCCCCGGTGCTCGCGCAGCAGCGTCGCCGCGTGCCAGTACGCGAGGTGCGGCTCCTCGGGCACCGGCAGGTCGGCGTGGGCGGCGTACAGCGGGCGGGCGTGCCGGGTGCACGCCTCGGTGGCCCGCAGCGCGAGCCGGGCGGCCTCGGCCATCTCCTCCGACGCGACCGCCGCGTCGCCGAGCAGGCGCCGCAGCGTGGCGTCGGCCGCCCGCAGCCGCGCGGCGAGCACCGCCTCGGGCGCGGCGGTGTCCCAGACGGCCGGCAGGTGGCGGGCGACGAGCTCGTGGTTGAAGTTGTAGAACGACGCCGACACGACCCCAGGCCCGACCGCGCCCATGGCGGCGGCGCGCCCGGCGAAGTACGCGGCACTGGAGTCTGTGACGCCGAGCGCCGACAGCTCCTTGGCGAAGTCCGGCGAGAAGTACACCGTCGAGTGCAGCGGGTTGATGGCGTTGTGGCAGCGGCGTCCGGCGCGCGGCGGCAGAGTCGTCATGCCGCACAGGTTACCGACTGGTTGGTACGTCGCCAGGGGCCGGGTCATGGATGGCAGGAAAGGTGGGCTCTTCGTCATTGCGGCCGCCCGGACCACCCCGAAGGATGAACGGCATGACGCAGCGACCCGTACTCGTCGTCCTCTTCGACGGCGTGCAGAGCCTGGACGTCACCGGACCGGTGGAGGTGTTCGCCGGGGCCGCTCACCTCGGCGGCGCCCCCGTCCCCTACCCGATCCGCACCGCCTCGCCCGACGGAGCGCCCGTCCGCACCCAGAGCGGCCTGCGCCTGGCCGCCGACACCTCCCTCGCCGACGCCCAGCCGCCGCACACCCTCCTGGTCCCCGGCGGCGACGGCACCCGCGAACCCGACCCGCGCCTGATCGACTGGCTCCGCGTCCACGCCCCGCGCGCCCAGCGCCTGGTCTCGGTGTGCACCGGCGCGGTCCTCCTCGCCGAGGCGGGCCTGCTCGACGGCCGGCGCGTCACCACGCACTGGGCGTTCTGCGACCACCTCGCCCGCACCCACCCGGAGGTGCGGGTCGACCCGGACCCGATCTTCGTACGGGACGGGAACCTCGCCACCTCCGCCGGGGTCACCGCCGGCATCGACCTCGCCCTCGCCCTGGTCGAGGAGGACCACGGCCGCGACGCGGCGCTCACCATCGCCCGCCACCTGGTCGTCTTCCTCCGCCGCCCCGGCAACCAGGCCCAATTCAGCGCCCAGCTCGCCGCCCAGACCGCCCGCCGCGAACCACTGCGCGAGGTCCAGCAGTTCATCTCCGAGCACCCGTCCGCCGACCTGTCCGTCGACGCCCTGGCCGCCCGCGCCCGCCTCTCGCCGCGCCACTTCGCCCGCGCCTTCCAGGCCGAGACCGGCACGACACCCGGCCGGTACGTCGAGCGCGTCCGCCTCGAACACGCCCGCCGCCTCCTGGAGGACACCGGCCGGGGCGTCCACGAGGTCGCCCGCGCGTCCGGCTACGGCACGCCCGAGGCGATGCGCCGAGCCTTCCTCAAGGCGCTCGGCACCCCGCCCGCCGAGTACCGGCGCCGCTTCCACGCGCCGCCGCCCGTACCCACCCACTGAAGGGACAGCACCCATGCAGATCGCCATCCTCCTCTACCCCGGCTTCACCACCCTCGACGCCGTCGGCCCCTTCGAGATCATCAGCCGCCTCCCCGGTGCCGAGACCGTGTTCGTCGCCAAGGAGACCGGCCCCGTCCGCAACGACCAGGGCAACCTCACCCTCGTCGCCGACCGCACCCTCGCCGAGGTCACCCGCCCCGACATCGTCCTCGTCCCCGGGACCGGCGACTGGGGACCGGTCACGCGCGACGAGGAGACCCTCGCCTGGCTCCGCACGGTCGACGCCACCAGCACCTGGACCACCTCGGTGTGCACCGGCTCGCTGATCCTGGCCGCCGCCGGCCTCCTCAAGGGCCGCCGCGCCACCACCCACTGGCTGTCGCTGGACGAGCTGAGGGACCACGGGGCCGACCCGACGGGGGAGCGGGTCGTCCTCGACGGCAAGTACGTCACGGCGGCCGGCGTCTCGTCCGGCATCGACATGGGCCTGCGCCTGGTCGGCAGGATCGCGGGCGACCGGCACGCCCAGACCGTCCAGCTCCTGACCGAGTACGACCCCCAGCCCCCGTACGACGCGGGCTCCCCGGACAAGGCCCCCGCCGAGATCGTCGCGTTCTGGCGGGCCGAGGCCGGGAAGACGCCGGTCATGGGCCGATAGGGGCTGTCGTCACACCTCGTACGTGAAGCGGGGGGCCCGCCGCTCCAGGAAGGCGGCGACGCCCTCCGCCCGCTCGCCGCTGCCGCGTGCCTGTTCGGCCCAGTACGCGTCCCGGTCGGTCCGGCCCGCCGCGAACTCCTTCGCCGCCGCCTGCGTCAGTCGTGAGCGCGAGACGAGGACGCGCGTGAACTCGGTGACCCGCTTGTCCAGTTCGCCCGCCGGCAGCACCTCGTCCACCAGCCCGGTGCGCAGCGCGCGTTCCGTGTCGATCAGCTCGCCCGAGAACAGCAGGTACTTGGCGGTCGCCGGCCCCACCAGCGACACCAGCCGCCGGGTGGAGGACGAGGGGTAGACGATGCCGAGCTTCGCCGGAGTGACGCCGAACAGCGCGCCCTCCTCGGCGAACCGCAGGTCGCACGCGGCCGCGAGCTGACTGCCGCCGCCCACGCAGTAGCCGCGCACGGCGGCGAGCGTCGGCTTGGGGAAGCCGGCCAGCGCCTCCTCGGCCCGCACCGCGAGCGACTGCTGCTCGTCGTCCGGCTCACGCAAGGCCGAGATGTCGGCCCCGGCGCAGAACGAGGCCCCCGCACCGGTCAGCACCAGTGCCCGGACACTCCGGTCGGCCGCCAGCGCGGCGAGCAGCTCCGGCAGCGCGCGCCACATGCCGGCCGTCATGGCGTTGCGCTTGGCGGGGTTGCTGATGACGACGGTGGCGACACCGTCCGTGACGGCATGCTCCAGCTCCGGCTGCTCCATGTGCCGGATGCTATCCGGAGACAATCCGGAACGGTCGAACACGTGACGCCGGAGTGCGCGTACGGTCAGAAACCGTCGATAGCTGCTGAGTTCTGGTCAGTGGCCCGGACTGGGGCCATCCGGTACCAACACTCGATGATGTGGCGACAATGGAGCACGAGGGTGCAAACCGGACCGTGGAGAGTCGCGGGAGTGTCCCGGCCCGACCCCCCTCGTACGAAGGGGTCTGGCGATTCACCGCTCCCGCGGTCGACGTCTCCGTACCGCAGGCCAGGCGTGCCGTACGGGATCTGCTGAAACGTCAAGGCGCGCCGGTCCACGACGACATCGGCCACGCGCTGCTGCTGATCGTCTCCGAGCTGGTGACCAACGCCGTGCGGCACGCGGCGCTGCTGTCGCCCGAGCTCGCGGTCGAGGTCGCGATCGGCGCGGAGTGGATCCGGGTGTCGGTGGAGGACAACCACCCGTACCGGCCCAAGGCGCTGGAGGCCGACTACGGCCGGACGGGCGGGCGCGGACTGCTGCTCGTGCGGGAGGTCACGCGCGAGGCGGGCGGGGAGTGCGACGTCGAGCACACCGCGAGCGGCGGCAAGATCATCTGGGCCGCCCTGCCGCTGAGACCCGGGGTGCCTCCCGGTCCGCCGGGCCCACCGACGCCGGTGGCCACGTCGGTTCCGCAGGCACCTCCGGTACCTCCGTCGCCGGGCACCCCTGCCGTGCCGACGGCGCCACCGGCACCCTCGGCGCCTCCCGTGCCCGCCGGCCCCGGCGCCAGCCGCAGTCCCGTACCCGCCGGTCCCGTGCCCGCCGACCCCGGCCTGGCGCCCGTGCCCGCCGGGCCCGTGCCCGCCGACCCCGGCCTGGCGCCCGTGCCCGCCGGGCCCGTGCCTGCCGGTCCTGTGCCCGCGGGCACCGTGCCCGCCGGGCCCGTGCCGGTGCCGCCGCCGGGGCCCGGCGTACCGCCGGTGCCGTCCGGTCCCCCGGTGACCGAGGGACCGGACGGGACGGCCGTCACCAGCCCCCGGTCTCCCCTGTCAGCTCCTTGATCGCCGGGCGCGCCGCGTCCAGCACGGTCATGAACCAGGCGGAGAACGGATCGGCGGCGTGCCGCTCGGTCAGCTCACGCGCCGTCACGAACGCCGTCTCCTCCACCTCCGCCGGATCCGGCCGCAGCGGAGCCTGCACCATCCCCACGAAGAGGTGGTTGTACTCCTGCTCGACCAGCCCGGACGCGGGGTCGGGATGGTTGTAGCGGACCGTGCCCGCCTCGGCCATCAGCGAGGGCGACACCCCCAGCTCCTCGTGGACGCGCCGGGCGGCCGCCGTGAACGGCGCCTCACCCGGGTACGGATGCCCGCAGCACGTGTTCGACCAGACACCAGGGGAGTGGTACTTCCCCAGCGCCCGCCGCTGCAACAGCAGCCGCCCCTCCTCGTCGAAGAGGAACACCGAGAACGCCCGGTGCAGTTGCCCGGGCGCCTGGTGGGCGGCCAGCTTCTCCGCGGTGCCGATGGTGGTGCCGTTCTCGTCGACCAGTTCGAGCATGATCGACGGCGCGGTTCCGTTCGACGAGCTGTTCGCCGCGGTGGCTGGTGTGGTCGGCATAACCATCCTTCGCTTCGGTTCTCGGCCCTGTGGGGCACGCCTCAGTCTGCCGTACAAAAGCCGCTTGTCGGCACACGACGGCCCGCATCCGTTATGTCGGATCAGACGCCGAAGGCGGGTGGATAGTGGATCGTGCCCACCGGCACCTTCCCGCAACCGTCCAGGTCGAGCGCCATCATGGCCTCGTCCGGCGCGTCGAAGGGCGGCCTGATCCCATACCGCGAAGCTGGCACGAAACCGAATGCCGGGTAGTACTCCGGATGACCGAGTACCAGCACCAACCGCTCCCCGCGCAGCCGCGCCGCGTCCAGCACCGCGCGGACCACCGCCCGCCCGGCGCCCTGCCGCTGGTACGCGGGCGCCACCGCGACCGGCGCCAGCGCGGCGGCCGGGGAACCACCCACCCGGCACCGGGTGACCAGCGCGTACGCGGCGACCGTGCCGTCCGGAGCCTCGGCGACGTACGACAGGCCCGGCAGCCAGGCCGACCGGTCCTCGCGGAGCCGGTCCACGAGGCGGGCCTCCGTGTCCGTCCCGAACGCGGCGGCGTTGACCGCCCGTACGGCGGCGACGTCCGCGTCCGTCTCCGGGCGCGTACGCCAGCGCGGGTCGGCCGGCCGCAGCACGTAGCCGGTGTACCCGTACTCCGTGCCGTGCTCGCGGCGCAGGGCGATCTCCGCGCGCGTCGCGGCGAGCGCCTCCGCCATGCCGGGCGCGGCGGGGTCGGCCGCGTCGGCCCGCGCGCCGAGCGGCCCGTAGTACGCGTCCCAGTCGCTCTCCGGCTGGTGGTACGTCCCGATCACGTGGTAGCCGGCCGCGACGGCCGCCGCCGTGTTCGCGCGGGTGGTGCGCAGCGCGTAGTGCCGGTCCCAGAAGGCCCGTGCCTCCACGCCCGGCTCGTCGGTCGTCCACTCGCACTCGGTGACCACCAGCGTCCCGCCGGGGGAGAGGAGCCGGCGCCAGGAGTCCAGCGCGCGGTCGAAACCGATCGAGTACGCCGAGCTCTCCGCCCAGACGAGGTCGAACGACCCGTCGGGGTAAGGCAGCTCGGCCATGTCGGCCGTGACGGTGCGGACGGAACCGGCGAGCCCGCGGGCGTCGGCGGCCTGCCGCAGCTCGGCCAGGAACGGCTCGTGCAGGTCGACGGCCGTCACCTGCGCGCCGCGCGCACCGGCCTCAGCGGCCAGCAGCAGCGCGGACCGGCCGGGGCCGCAGCCCAGGTCGAGTACGCGGGGCCGCTCGGGAAGCGGACCCGCGAGGGACAGCAGGTGACGGGTGGTGTCGTCGGAACCGGGGCCCTGCCGGGGCAGGCCGTGGTGCAGGGCGAAGAAGGCGTCGTACAGAGCGTTGTCGGACAACGTGGGAAACCCTTTGTGTGAGCGGGCCCCGGCCGACGGTGAGATCAGGTCAGCCGAGAACCCGGAAGCTGAGGTTCAAGGTCAGGCGGGACGCCACCGCGACGGTCATCAACCTCAGCTCCTCTCACAGGCACGGACCGAAGAACACTATCAGTGACAGAGCTTCGCCTCGTGCGCGGCATGGCCGCTCGGCTCCAGTTGGAACGTGCAGTGCTCGACGTCGAAGTGGTCGCCCAGGCACCCCTGGAGCTCGTGCAGCAGCTTCTCGTGTCCCACCGAATCGAGGGCTTCCTGATGCACCACCACGTGCGCCGACAGCACCGGCATCCCGGACGTGATGGTCCAGGCGTGCAGATCGTGCACGTCCTGCACACCCGGCAAGGCCAGTATGTGCGCCCGTACCTCCGCCATGTCCACGCCCTTGGGGGCCGCCTCCAGCAGCACGTCGAGCGTCTCGCGCAGCAGCTTCAGCGTGCGCGGGACGATCATCAGGCCGATCACCAGGGACGCGATCGGGTCCGCCGCCTGCCAGCCGGTCGCCAGGATGATCCCGGCCGAGACCAGCACCGTCACCGAACCCAGCGCGTCCGCGAGGACCTCCAGGTACGCGCCGCGCACGTTCAGGCTCTCCCGCTGGCCCCGTACGAGGATGGACAGCGAGACCATGTTGGCGAGCAGGCCGAACAGGGCGAACGCGATCGCCACCCCGCCCTTCGTCTCGGCCGGCGTGATGAACCGCTGCACCGCCTCGAACAGCAGGTAGCCGCCCACGCCGAGCAGGAGGAGACAGTTCGCCAGCGCTGCCAGGATCTCGGCCCGCGCGAACCCGAAGGTACGCCGCTGGTCGGCCGGTCGGGCGGCGAAGTGGATGGCCAGCAGCGCCATGGCGAGACCGACGGCGTCGGTGGCCATGTGCGCGGCGTCCGCGATCAGCGCGAGGGAGTCGGCGAGGACACCGCCGACGATCTCGGCCACCATGACCGCGAGCGTGATCGCCAGCGCGATCCGCAGCCGCCCCTTGTACGCGGCGGCCGCGGTCCCCGTCGGCGGCGGGCCGCCGTGCGCGTGCCCGTGCCCGTGATCGTGCCCAGCCCCCATGGAACGCCTCCCGTGATCGACGACACCGGCCAGTGAACTACGGGTGGGGGGTATCTGCAACCCGGTACTGAACACCGTTGTCATATGCCCTGACCTGCAGTTATGTCACCTGGTCAGGGCGGCGCGACCACCGGCGTGAGGGCCCCGCGACGATCAGCGGGTACGGGCCATCAGCGGGTACGGGCGATCAGCGTGCGGGCGATCAGCGGGTACGGGCCCCGGCGCGGGCCTCGGGGTGGCGGAGGCACCAGCCCTCCCACGCCGACTCGACCATGTCGCGCACCCCGAGGGAGGCCGTCCAGCCCAGTTCCCCGGTGATCCGGTCCACCGACGCCACCGCCTTCGCCGCGTCGCCCGGCCGCCGCGCCTCGATCACCGGCTCGTGGCCGCTGCCGGTGACCTCGGCCACGAGGTCGGCCAGCTCCCGTACGGACACGCCCTCGCCGCGCCCGATATTCAGGGTCAGGTCGCCCTTCCGGCCGTCGAGGCGGCGGGCGACCGCGAGGTGGGCGTCGGCGATGTCCGCGACATGGATGTAGTCGCGGATGCAGGTGCCGTCCGGCGTCGGGTAGTCGTCACCGAAGATGCGCGGGGCCTCACCGCGCGTGATCCGGTCGAAGAACATCGGGATGATGTTGAACACGCCGGTGTCCGCCAGCTCGGGCCGCACGGCCCCGGCCACGTTGAAGTAGCGCAGGCAGGCCGTCGCCATGCCGTGGGCACGGCCGGTCGCCCGGACCAGCCACTCTCCGGCCAGCTTGGTCTCCCCGTACGGATTGATCGGTACCGCCGGGGTGTCCTCGTCGATCAGCTCCACGTCCGGTACGCCGTAGACGGCGGCCGAGGAGGAGAAGAGGAAGCGGTCCACCCCGGCGGCGACCACGGCGTCCAGCAGCACGGTCAGCCCGTGCACGTTCTCCCGGTAGTAGCGCAGCGGCTGCTCGACCGACTCGCCGACCTGCTTCTTCGCCGCGAGATGCACCACACCGGTCACCCCGTGCCCGGCGAGCGTCCGGTCCACCAGTTCCCGGTCGCCCAGCGAGCCGCGCACCAGCGGGATGTCCGTGGGCAGCCGCTCGGGGACGCCCGTCGAGATGTCGTCGAGGACGACGACCCCCTCGCCCGCCTCCGCCATGGCCCTGGCCACATGGGCGCCGATGTATCCCGTACCGCCTGTGATCAACCACGTCATGACGGCCACCCTATGCGTCGCCCACCCGCGGTTTGTGGGGCCGGGTGCCCATCGACGATGATGATCGCGTCCTGGCGGACGGCCGTCGGATGCCGGGAAACCTCAGTGAACTTCGGCTTCCGTTCATCCGATAGCCTCTGCCGACGTGCCGCCGCCCGTGACCGGGCCGAGCCGCCGTGCACCAGCCCCGTTCAGCTCCAAGGAGTGAGTTCGTCTGTCGACCGCCATCCTCACCGGTCCTCCGGTACCCGGATCGCCGCTCGAGGGCGATCTGCGGTCGCTGGGCTTCGACGTCCGGGTCGCCGCCGACGAGCGGGAGACCGCCGCGCTGCTCGCCGCCGCCCCGGCCGCCGAGCGCGTCGCGGTCGTCGACCCGCGCTTCGTGGGCCACGTCCACGCGCTGCGGCTCGCCCTGACGGACCCCCGGTTCCCGGCCGCCACGGCCCCCGGTGCGCTCACGGCCCAGCCCGAGGCCCGCGCGGCCCTCACCCGGGCCCTGACGCGGTCGACGGACGGCCCCGCCACCGGTGCCGAAGCTGCCACCGCCACGCCCGCGGAAGCCACCACCGCCACGGCCGCCACCGCCACGGACGCGGAAGCCGCGACACCGCCGGGCGCCGCCGGGACCGCGACCGAAGCCGCCCCCGCGACGCGGGACACCGCGCCGCCGCAGGTCCGGACCCTGCCCGACCGCCTCGCCGAGGCGCTCGCGGCCGACGGGGTGGCCGTGCACCGGCCCGAGCTCGGGTCGCTGGTGGCGGCCGTGCCCGTGGACCCGCAGAGCCGCAAGGAGACGCGGGACGCCGTCGAGGCCGTCGACGACGAGGCCGTACGGCTCCGGTCCGCCGTGAAGGCGCGTGACGGTTTCTTCACCACCTTCTTCATCAGCCCGTACTCGCGCTACATCGCCCGCTGGTGCGCCCGCCGGGGCCTCACCCCGAACCAGGTCACCACCGCCTCCCTCCTCACCGCGCTCGTCGCGGCGGGATGCGCGGCGACCGGCACGCGCGGCGGGTTCGTCGCGGCCGGGCTGCTGCTCCTCCTGTCCTTCGTCCTGGACTGCACCGACGGGCAGCTCGCCCGCTACTCGCTCCAGTACTCGACGATGGGCGCCTGGCTCGACGCGACCTTCGACCGGGCCAAGGAGTACGCCTACTACGCCGGCCTCGCGCTCGGTGCCGCGCGCGGCGGCGACGACGTATGGGCGCTGGCGCTCGGCGCGATGGTCCTCCAGACCTGCCGCCACGTCGTGGACTTCTCCTTCAACGAGGCCAACCACGACGCCACCGCCAACACGAGCCCCACCGCCGCGCTCTCCGACAAGCTCGACGCCCGGGGCTGGACGGTCTGGGTGCGCCGGATGATAGTCCTGCCCATCGGTGAACGATGGGCCATGATCGCCGTGCTGACGGCGGTCGCCACCCCCCGGATCGTCTTCTGGGCCCTGCTCGTCGGCTGCGCCTTCGCCGCCTGCTACACCACCGCCGGCCGCCTCCTGCGCTCCCTGACCCGCAAGGCCGCCCGCACCGACCGCGCCGCCCAGGCGCTGGCCGACCTCGCCGACTCCGGGCCGATCGCCGAACTGGTGGCGAAGTCGCGCGGCCGCGCCGGCCGGCTCTATCCGAACACGCCCGTCGTCGCGGCCCTGCTCGCCGCCGTGGTGCTGGGCAGCGCCCTCGTCTCGGGCAGCCCCGAGGGCCTCGTGGGCGCGGCCGTGGTCTACGCCCTGCTCGCGGGCCTCGCCGTCTCGCAGCCCCTCAAGGGCGCCCTCGACTGGCTCGTCCCGCCCGTCTTCCGGGCCGCCGAGTACGTCACGGTCCTCGTCCTGGCCGCCCGTTCCGAGGCCCCGGGAGCGCTTCCCGCCGCATTCGGCCTGGTAGCGGCCGTCGCCTACCATCACTACGACACGGTGTACCGCATCCGCGGCGGCACCGGCGCGCCGCCCGCGTGGCTGGTGCGGACGATCGGCGGGCACGAGGTCCGCACGCTCGTCGTGGTGGTCCTCGCCGCGACCCTGACGGCAGGCGACCACTTCACCCTCGCGCTCACCGCCCTGGCGGTGGCCGTCGCGCTGGTCGTGCTCGTGGAGTCCATCCGCTTCTGGGTGTCCTCCGGAGCACCCGCAGTACATGACGAAGGAGAACCCGCATGATCGGCCTCGTACTGGCAGCCGGTGCCGGACGGCGTCTGCGCCCCTACACCGACACGCTCCCGAAGGCCCTCGTGCCCGTGGACGGCGAGAAGACGGTCCTCGACCTCACCCTCGCCAACTTCGCCGCCGTCGGTCTCACCGAGGCCGCCGTCGTCGTCGGCTACCGCAAGGAGGCCGTGTACGCGCGCAAGGCCGAGCTGGAGGCCACGTACGGCCTGAAGCTCACCCTCGTCGACAACGACAAGGCCGAGGAGTGGAACAACGCCTACTCCCTGTGGTGCGCCCGTGACGTCCTGAAGGAGGGCGTCATCCTCGCCAACGGCGACACCGTGCACCCGGTCTCCGTCGAGCAGACCCTCCTCGCCGCCCGCGGGAACGGCCGGCGGATCATCCTCGCCCTCGACACGGTGAAGAACCTCGCCGACGAGGAGATGAAGGTCATCACCGCCGACGGCAAGGGCGTCCAGCGGATCACCAAGCTGATGGACCCCGCCACCGTCACCGGCGAGTACATCGGCGTCACCCTCATCGAGCCCGAGGCCGCCGCCGAGCTCGCCGACGCCCTGAAGGCCACCTTCGAGCGCGACCCGGACCTCTACTACGAGGACGGCTACCAGGAGCTGGTCAACCGGGGCTTCCAGATCGACGTGGCGCCCATCGGCGACGTCAAGTGGGTCGAGATCGACAACCACGACGACCTCGCGAAGGGCCGTGAGATCGCGTGCCTGTACTGACCCGGCTCATCCCCTCACCCGTCGTCGTCGACATCAGTTGCGGGGCGATGGACGACCTGGCCGGCCTCCTGGTCGACCAGCGGATCTCCGCCTCGGGCCAACTGGCCATGGCGATCAGCAACGGCTCCGGCCAGGCGCTGCGCGAGAAGCTCGCGCCGCTGCTGCCGGACGCCGACTGGTATCCGGTCGCGGACGGCACGATCGACTCCGCCGTCCGGCTCGCCGACGAGATAAAGGGCAAGCGGTACGACGCCGTGGTCGGCTTGGGCGGCGGCAAGATCATCGACGTGACGAAGTACGCCGCGGCGCGCGTCGGCCTGCCCATGGTCGCCGTCGCGACGAACCTCTCGCACGACGGCATCTGCTCACCGGTCTCCATCCTCGACAACGACAACGGGCGCGGTTCGTACGGCGTCCCCTCGCCGATCGCCATGGTCGTCGACCTCGACGTGATCCGTGAGGCCCCGGCGCGGTTCGTCCGCTCCGGCATCGGCGACGCGATCTCCAACATCTCGGCGATCGCCGACTGGGAGCTGTCCCACCGGCACACCGGTGAGCAGGTCGACGGTCTGGCCGCCGCCATGGCCCGTACGGCGGGCGAGTCCGTGCTCCGCCACCCCGGCGGCGTCTCCGACGACGAGTTCCTCATCGTGCTCGCCGAGGCCCTCGTCCTGTCCGGCATCGCCATGTCGATCAGCGGCGACTCCCGCCCCTCGTCGGGCGCCTGCCACGAGATCTCCCACGCCTTCGACCTGCTCTACCCGGCGCGCTCCGCGCTCCACGGTGAGCAGGTCGGACTCGGCGCCGCCTTCGCGATGCACCTGCGCGGCGCCCCCGAGCAGTCGGGGCTCTTCGCCGATGTGCTGCGCCGGCACGGCCTTCCGGTGCTGCCCGAAGAGATCGGGTTCTCCCCGGACGAGTTCGTCGCGGCCGTGGAGTACGCACCGCAGACCCGCCCCGGACGCTTCACCATCCTTGAGCACCTCGACCTGTCCACCGACCAGATCAGGGACGCGTACGCCGACTATGCCAAGACCATCCGTAGCTGAACTCCGCCCGGTCGTCCATCCGGCTGGAGTGAAGGACCGTCGAAGCGGTGAGCACTGGGGCGGCCGCCTCTACATGCGCGAGATCTCCCTGCGCATCACGCGCCTCCTGGTCACCACGAAGGTCACCCCGAACCAGCTCACGTACGTGATGACCCTCGCGGGCGTCCTCGCCGCCCCGGCGCTGCTGATCCCGGGCATCCCCGGGGCGCTCCTCGGCGCGCTCATGGTCCAGCTCTACCTGCTGCTCGACTGCGTCGACGGCGAGGTGGCCCGGTGGAAGAAGCAGTTCTCGCTGGGCGGGGTGTACCTGGACCGCGTGGGCGCCTACCTGTGCGACGCGGCCGTGCTGGTCGGTTTCGGCCTGCGCGCCGCCGACCTGTGGGGCAGCGGCCGGGTCGACTGGCTGTGGGCCTTCCTCGGCACCCTCGCCGCGCTCGGCGCCATCCTGATCAAGGCCGAGACCGACCTGGTCGGCGTCGCCCGGCACCAGGGCGGCCTGCCGCCGGTCAAGGAGTCGGCCGCCGAGCCGCGCTCGTCCGGCATGGCGCTGGCCCGCAAGGCCGCCGCGGCGCTGAAGTTCCACCGGCTCGTCCTCGGCATCGAGGCGTCGCTGCTCATCGTGGTCCTCGCGGTGGCGGACACGGTCCGGGGCGATCTGTACTTCTCCCGCCTCGGCGTCGCCGTCCTGGCCGGTATCGCGCTGCTCCAGACGGTGCTGCACCTGGTCTCCATCCTCGCGTCGAGCAGGCTGAAGTGAGGTGGCTGTGAGTACGCCGATGAAGCTGGGCGCCGTCATCATCACCATGGGCAACCGCCCCGACGACCTCCGTGCCCTGATCGAGTCCGTCCGCAAGCAGGACGGCGACCCGGTCGAGGTCGTCGTCGTCGGCAACGGCGCGCCCGTCACCGGCGTCCCCGAGGGCGTGCGCACCATCGACCTCCCGGAGAACCTGGGCATCCCCGGCGGCCGCAACGTCGGCATCGAGGCCTTCGGCCCCGGCGGCACCGACGTGGACGCCCTGCTCTTCCTGGACGACGACGGCCTGCTGCCGAACACGGACACCGCCGAGCTGGTGCGCCGGGCGTTCGCCGAGGACCCGGAGCTGGGCATCATCAGCTTCCGGATCGCCGATCCGGACACCGGCGTCACCCAGCGCCGGCACGTCCCCCGGCTGCGGGCCTCCGACCCGATGCGTTCCTCGCGGGTGACGACCTTCCTGGGAGGCGCCAACGCCGTCCGTACGAAGGTGCTGGCCGAGGTGGGCGGGCTGCCGGACGAGTTCTTCTACGCGCACGAGGAGACCGACCTCGCCTGGCGGGCCCTCGACGCCGGCTGGATGATCGACTACCGCGCGGACATGGTCCTGCACCACCCGACGACCGCGCCGTCCCGGCACGCCGTCTACCACCGCATGATCGCCCGCAACCGCGTCTGGCTGGCCCGCCGCAACCTGCCCGCGCCCCTGGTGCCGCTGTACCTCGGCGTCTGGCTGCTGCTCACCCTGGCCCGGCGCCCCTCGCCGGCGGCGCTCAAGGCCTGGTTCGGCGGGTTCAAGGAGGGCTGGACCACCTCGTGCGGGCCGCGCCGCCCCATGAAGTGGCGTACGGTGTGGCGCCTCACCAGACTGGGCCGCCCGCCCGTCATCTGACAAGCTCGTCACCGACAAGTTCGGGGCACCCGGGGCCTGGCCGCCACCTGACCCGCCGCCCGACCCCATCTGCCGCGCATCGTGAACACGAAAGTTTCGGACCTGTGAGTGAGACAACCCATGACGGAGCGATCGCCGTGACCGCCCCGCCATCGCCGGACGAGGGCCTGTCCCCGGCGGAGCTGGCAGCCAAGTACGGCCTGTCGGTCAGCGGTGCCCGGCCCGGGCTGGCCGAGTACGTCCGGCAGCTCTGGGGGCGCCGTCACTTCATCCTGGCCTTCTCCCAGGCGAAGCTCACGGCCCAGTACAGCCAGGCCAAGCTCGGCCAGCTCTGGCAGGTGGCGACACCGCTGCTGAACGCGGCGGTCTATTTCCTCATCTTCGGCCTGATCCTGAACGCCGGGCGGGGCATGGAGAAAGAGGTCTACATCCCGTTCCTGGTGACGGGCGTCTTCGTCTTCATGTTCACGCAGACGTCCGTGATGTCCGGTGTGCGGGCGATCTCGGGCAACCTGGGCCTGGTGCGGGCGCTGCACTTCCCGCGCGCGTCCCTGCCCATCTCCTTCGCGCTCCAGCAGCTCCAGCAGCTCATGTTCTCCATGATCGTGCTGTTCGTGATCGCGGCGGCGTTCGGCAGCTACCCGTCGATGAGCTGGCTGCTGATCGTCCCGGCGCTGGCGCTCCAGTTCGTCTTCAACGTCGGCCTGTCGCTGATCATGGCCAGGCTCGGCAGCAAGACCCCCGACCTGGCCCAGCTCATGCCGTTCGTCATGCGCACCTGGATGTACGGCTCGGGCGTGATGTTCTCGATCCCGATCATGCTCCAGGACAAGCCGGCCTGGATCGCCGAGGTCCTGATGTACAACCCGGCGGCGATCTACATGGATCTCATCCGGTTCGCGCTGATCGACGGGTACGGCTCCGAGAACCTGCCCTCGCACGTCTGGTTCGCGGGCCTGCTGTGGGCGGTGCTGGTCGGCGTCGCCGGGTTCGTGTACTTCTGGAAGGCAGAGGAGCGGTACGGCCGTGGCTGACCACACCGACGACGTGACCGCGACCGCCGCCGACGGCGCGCGGATCCCCACCGTCATCGCCGACGACGTGCACATCGTGTACCGGGTCAACGGCGGCGGCGGGGGCAAGGGGAGCGCGACCGCCGCGCTCAGCCGGATAATCCGCCGCGACAAGGGCGAGTCCCGTGGCGTGCGCAAGGTGCACGCCGTGCGCGGGGTGTCCTTCACCGCGTACCGGGGCGAGGCCATCGGTCTCATCGGCACCAACGGCTCCGGCAAGTCGACCCTGCTGCGGGCCATCGCGGGCCTGCTGCCCTGCGAGCGCGGCAAGGTCTACACCGACGGCCAGCCGTCGCTGCTGGGCGTGAACGCGGCCCTGATGGGCGACCTGACCGGTGAGCGCAACGTGATCCTCGGCGGCCTGGCGATGGGCATGTCGCGCGAGGAGATCAAGGAGCGCTACCAGGACATCGTCGACTTCTCCGGCATCAACGAGAAGGGCGACTTCATCACCCTGCCGATGCGGACGTACTCCTCGGGCATGGGTGCCCGGCTCCGGTTCGCCATCGCGGCCGCCAAGAACCACGACGTCCTGATGATCGACGAGGCGCTGGCCACCGGTGACCGGAAGTTCCAGATCCGCTCCGAGGAGCGCATCCGGGAGCTGCGCAAGGAGGCCGGCACGGTCTTCCTGGTCAGCCACAGCAACAAGTCGATCAGGGACACCTGCGACCGCGTCCTGTGGCTGGAGAAGGGCGAGCTGCTGATGGACGGCCCCACGGCCGAGGTGCTCAGGGCGTACGAGAAGGAGACCGGCAGGTAGTCCGGCCGGGCCGGACGGAACCGACCGGGAAGGGCCCCTGCCGGAGCGCGGCGGGGGCCCTCACGGTGGGTGTGCGCCTGTCGTACCAACCGACCGGGATGCCATGTTTCGGTCAAGTCCCATGGCCCGCCGGGTGGTTGACGCCAGGGGCACGTCTGTTCCCGTGCGTGTAACACCCCGACGCGGTCGCGGACGTTGTACAACGTAAGCTGTACCGGTCTTATTCGCGGCAAGTGGGGCGATATTGCCCGGGCCTCCCGCCGTGCCGGGGCAGCGCCCCACTCCACCGGACCGGCGGCGTGTCCGAAATAGGATGTATTGGGTCGGCAGTGTAGAACGGGAGACGTGACGGCAATGACGGTGAATCCCCAGCCCCGCGTCCGCAAGGGTCCCGCCGTCCCCGCGCCGGGCAGTCCGAAGTGACAGGTACCCGGCAGGTGCGCCCCGACGCCGCCACGCGCGCCACACTCGACAAGGCCGCGCGCGAGAACTTCCCCGTGGCCCCCTTCTTCCTGCCCCGCGCCTGGCGCGACGACCTGATGGCCGTCTACGGCTACGCCCGGCTGGTCGACGACATCGGCGACGGCGACCTGGCCCCCGGCGGCGCCGACGCCCGCCACCTGGGCGCCGAGGGCGAGACGGACCGGCTCGCTCTCCTCGACGCCTTCGAGGCGGACCTGCGGCGCGTCTTCGACGGCACCCCGTCCCACCCGCTGCTGCGCGCCCTGCGGCCCACCGTGCGGCGCCACGCGCTCACCCCCGAGCCGTTCCTCGGCCTGATCGAGGCCAACCGCCAGGACCAGGTCGTCCGGCGCTACGAGACGTACGACGGCCTCGCCGCCTACTGCGAGCTCTCCGCCAACCCCGTCGGCCGCCTCGTCCTGGACATCACCGGCACCACCAGCCCCGAACGCGTACGCCACTCGGACGCCGTCTGCACCGCCCTCCAGATCGTCGAGCACCTCCAGGACGTCGCCGAGGACCTCGCCCACGACCGGATCTACCTCCCGGCCGAGGACATGAAGCGGTTCCACGTCACCGAGGCCGACCTGGCCCGCCCCACCGCGGGCGCCCCGGTGCGCTCCCTGATCGCGTACGAGGCCGAACGCGCCCGCCGGCTCCTCAACGACGGCACCCCCCTCGTGGGCAGCGTCCGGGGCAGGCTCCGGCTCCTCCTCGCCGGGTTCGTGGGCGGCGGGCACGCCGCCCTCGACGCGATCACGGCCGCCGGACACGACGTACTCCCCGGGCCGCCCAGGGCCACCAGGGCCGGCCTGCTGCGCGCGGTGGGCACCGTGCTGCGCAGAGCGCGTGGAGAGGGGTGAGCGCCACCGTGGAGGGACACACCGAGATGCCCGCGCCGGTCGCGGCCGCCTACGGCTACTGCGAGGCCGTCACCGGACAGCAGGCCCGGAACTTCGCCTACGGCATCCGCCTCCTGCCGGCCGAGAAGCGGCAGGCCATGTCGGCGCTGTACGCGTTCTCCCGCCGGGTCGACGACATCGGCGACGGCACCCTCGCCCCCGAGGCCAAGGCGGACCGGCTCGAAGCCACCCGCGAACTGCTCGACCGCGTCCGCGAGGGCGCCGTCGGCGAGGACGACACCGACCCGGTGGCCGTCGCGCTCGCCGACACCGCCCGACGCTTCCCGCTCCCGCTCGGCGGCCTCGACGAGCTCATCGACGGCGTCCTGATGGACGTGCGCGGCGAGACGTACGAGACCTGGGACGACCTCAAGGTGTACTGCCGGTGCGTCGCCGGGGCCATCGGCAGGCTCTCGCTCGCCATCTTCGGCACGACTCCCGGCGCACGCGGCGCGGAACGCGCCCCCGAGTACGCCGATACCCTCGGTCTCGCCCTCCAACTCACCAACATCCTCCGCGACCTTCGCGAGGACGCCGGCACCGGACGCACCTACCTCCCTGCCGACGACCTCGCCAAGTTCGGCTGCTCCGACGGCTTCCGCACCGCCACCCCGCCCCCCGGCGCCGACTTCACCGGCCTCGTCCACTACGAAGTCCGGCGCGCCCGCGCCCTGTTCGCCGAGGGCTACCGGCTGCTGCCCATGCTGGACCGGCGCAGCGGCGCCTGCGTCGCCGCCATGGCCGGCATCTACCGCCGGCTCCTCGACCGCATCGAGCGCGACCCCGAGGCCGTCCTGCGCGGCCGCGTCACCCTGCCCGGCCGCGAGAAGGCGTACGTCGCCGTGCGCGGCCTGTCCGGCCTGGACGCCCGTACCGTCTCCCGCCGGCAGCTCAGGAGGCGCGCCTAGATGGCCACGATGCCCGCGACCGGGCCGGCGAACCGGCACAATCGGCGCTCGGCAACCCTCCGCCACCGCCTCGCGTCCCTGACCGCGAAGACCCGACGGGAGACCGCATGAGCGACGAGCTGACACCGGGCCACGCCACGCCCGGGCACGCCGTGGTCGTCGGCGGCGGCCTCGCCGGCATCACCGCCGCCCTGCGCCTGGCCGAGTCCGGACTGCGCGTCACGCTCCTCGAAGGCCGCCCCCGCCTCGGCGGCCTCGCCTTCTCCTTCAAGCGCGGCGACCTCGCCGTCGACAACGGCCAGCACGTCTACCTCCGCTGCTGCACCGCCTACCGCTGGTTCCTCGACCGCGTCGGCGGCGCCCACCTCGCGCCCCTCCAGCGCCGCCTCGACGTACCCGTCCTCGACGTCGCCCACCCGCGCGGCCCCCGCCTCGGCCGGCTGCGCCGCACCGACCTGCCCGTACCGCTCCACCTCGCCGCCAGCCTCGCCGGTTACCCGCACCTGTCGCTCACCGAGCGCGCGAGCGTCGGCCGCGCCGCCCTCGCCCTGCGGAAGCTCGACCCGGCCGACCCCGCCCTCGACGGCATCGACTTCGCCACCTGGCTCGCCCGCCAGGGCCAGTCCTCCCGCACCGTCGAAGCCCTGTGGGACCTGATCGGCGTCGCCACCCTCAACGCCACCGCCCCGCACTCCTCCATGGGCCTGGCCGCGATGGTCTTCAAGACCGCCCTCCTGACCGACCCCGGCGCCGCCGACATCGGCTGGGCGCACGTCCCCCTCGGCGAGCTGCACGACACCCTCGCCCGCAAGGCGCTCGACGCCGCCGGCGTACGCACCGAACTGCGCACCAAGGTCACCGCCGTCCTCCCCAGCGCGCACGGCCGCTGGTCCGTCGACGTGCCCGGCGAACGGCTGGAGGCCGACACCGTCGTCCTCGCCGTACCGCAGCGCGAGGCGCACGACCTGCTGCCGCACGGCGCCCTGGACGACCCGGGCAGGCTGCTGGACATCGGCACCGCCCCGATCCTCAACGTCCACGTCCTGTACGACCGCAAGGTGCTGCGCCGGCCGTTCTTCGCCGCGCTCGGCTCCCCGGTCCAGTGGGTCTTCGACCGCACCGACGCCTCCGGATACACCGACGGCCAGTACCTGGCGCTGTCCCAGTCGGCCGCCGAGGACGAGATCGACGAGCCCGTCTCCGTGCTCCGCGAGCGCTACCTGCCCGAACTGGAAAAGCTGCTGCCCGCGACGCGCGGCGCCAAGGTCCGGGACTTCTTCGTCACCCGGGAGCGGACAGCGACGTTCGCCCCCGCCCCCGGCGTCGGACGGCTGCGGCCCGGCGCCCGCACCAACGCGCCCGGCCTCCACCTGGCCGGCGCGTGGACCGCCACCGGCTGGCCCGCGACCATGGAGGGCGCCGTACGCAGCGGCTTCACCGCCGCGGGCGCCGCCCTCACGGCCCTCGGCCGCCCCCATGTACATCCGCTCGAGGAGGCGGCATGAGCCTGAGTACTGGAACCAGAGGAGAGACCGTGCCGACTGTGCCCCCGGTGAACCCGGCCGTCGACACCGCGGACGTCACCGCACTGCTGGAGCGGGGCCGGACCATGTCCACGCCCGTCCTGCGCGAGGCGGTGAAGCGGCTCGCGCCGCCCATGGACACCGTCGCCGCCTACCACTTCGGCTGGATCGACGCCCACGGGCTGCCCGCCGACGGCGACAGCGGCAAGGCCGTACGCCCCGCCCTCGCCCTGCTGTCCGCCGAGGCGGCGGGCGTGGCGCCCGAGGTCGGCATCCCCGGCGCGGTCGCCGTGGAGCTCGTGCACAACTTCTCCCTGCTCCACGACGACCTGATGGACGGCGACGAGCAGCGCCGCCACCGCGACACCGTGTGGAAGGTCCACGGCCCGGCGCAGGCCATCCTCGTCGGCGACGCGCTCTTCGCCCTCGCCAACGAGCTGCTGCTGGAGCTCGGCACCGTCGAGGCCGGCCGCGCCACCCGCCGGCTCACCACCGCCACCCGCAAGCTCATCGACGGCCAGGCCCAGGACATCTCCTACGAGCACCGCGAGCGGGTCACCGTCGAGGAGTGCCTGGTGATGGAGGGCAACAAGACCGGCGCCCTGCTCGCCTGCGCCTGCTCCATCGGCGCCGTCCTCGGCGGCGCGGACGACCGCACCGCCGACACCCTGGAGGCGTACGGCTACCACCTCGGCCTCGCCTTCCAGGCTGTCGACGACCTGCTCGGCATCTGGGGCGACCCCGAGGCCACGGGCAAGCAGACCTGGAGCGACCTGCGCCAGCGCAAGAAGTCCCTCCCGGTCGTCGCCGCCCTCGCCGCCGGCGGACCGGCCTCCGAGCGCCTCGGCGAACTGCTCGCGGCCGACGCCAAGAACCCCGACCTCGACAGCTTCTCCGAGGAGGAGTTCGCCATGCGCGCGGCGCTCATCGAGGAGGCGGGCGGCCGCGCCTGGACCTCCGAGGAGGCCCGCCGGCAGCACGCCGTCGCCATCGAGGCGCTGCACCGCGTCGACATGCCCGAACGGGTCCGCGCCCAGCTCACCGCGCTCGCGGACTTCGTCGTCGTACGCAAGCGATGACCGCCATCGGGAGCATGCCCCGCACCATATGAATCGCTAGTCGCCGGCCGGTGCAGCACCGCGCACCGGCCGACGGCCCACCCGCAGCCGCAGAACGCCAACTGCACGAAGGGGAAGCCATGACAGCGACGACCGACGGAAGCACCGGGGCCCTGGAGCCCCGCGCCCCCTCGGCCACCGGAACGACCACCGCCACCACCACGACGACCACGACCGCCCCGAGCGACGTACGGGAAGTCGCCGCGCGGGCCGCCCAACGCTCCATCGACCACCTCCTCGCCCGCCAGGACGACGAGGGCTGGTGGAAGGGCGACCTGGAGACCAACGTCACCATGGACGCAGAGGACCTCCTGCTGCGGCAGTTCCTCGGCGTCCAGGACGAGGCCACCACCCGCGCCGCCGCCCTCCACATCCGCGGCAGGCAGCGCGAGGACGGTACCTGGGCCACCTTCTACGGCGGTCCCGGCGAGCTGTCCGCCACCGTCGAGGCGTACGTGGCGCTGCGCCTGGCCGGCGACCGGCCCGACGAGCCGCACATGGCCCGCGCCGCCGCCTGGATCCGCGACCGGGGCGGCATCGCCGCCGCCCGCGTCTTCACCCGCATCTGGCTGGCGCTGTTCGGCTGGTGGCGGTGGGAGGACCTGCCCGAGCTGCCACCCGAGCTGATCTTCCTGCCGAAGTGGTTCCCGCTCAACATCTACGACTTCGGCTGCTGGGCCCGCCAGACCATCGTGCCGCTCACCGTCGTCTCCGCCAAACGGCCCGTCCGCCCCGCGCCCTTCGCCCTCGATGAGCTGCACACCGACCCCCGTGTCCCCAACCCGCCCAAGCCCCTGGCACCCGTGGGGACTTGGGAGGGCACCTTCCAGCGGCTGGACAAGGCGCTGCACGCGTACCACAAGGTCGCCCCGCGCCCGCTGCGCGATGCGGCCATGAACACCGCCGCCCGCTGGATCATCGAGCGGCAGGAGAACGACGGCTGCTGGGGCGGCATCCAGCCACCCGCCGTCTACTCCCTCATCGCGCTCCACCTGCTCGGCTACGACCTGGAGCACCCCGTGATGCGCGCCGGCCTGGAGTCGCTCGACCGGTTCGCCGTGTGGCGCGACGACGGCGCCCGCATGATCGAGGCCTGCCAGTCGCCCGTCTGGGACACCTGCCTGGCCACCATCGCGCTCGCCGACGCCGGGCTGCGCCCCGACCACCCGGCGCTCGTGAAGGCCGCCGACTGGATGCTGGGCGAGGAGATCGTCCGCCCCGGTGACTGGGCCGTCCGCCGGCCCGGACTCACCCCCGGCGGCTGGGCGTTCGAGTTCCACAACGACACCTACCCCGATATCGACGACACCGCCGAGGTGATCCTCGCGCTGCGCCGCGTCAAGCACCCGCACCCGGAGCAGGTCGAGGCGGCCGTACGGCGGGGTGCCACCTGGACGGCCGGAATGCAGTCGCGCGACGGCGCCTGGGCCGCCTTCGACGCCGACAACACCAGCCCCTTCCCCAACCGGCTGCCGTTCTGCGACTTCGGCGAGGTCATCGACCCGCCGTCCGCCGACGTCACCGCGCACGTGGTGGAGATGCTGGCCCACGAGGGCAAGGCGCACCACCCCCGTACCCGCCGGGGAATCGCCTGGCTGCTGGCCGAACAGGAGGCGAGCGGCGCCTGGTTCGGGCGCTGGGGCGTCAACTACGTCTACGGCACCGGCTCGGTGGTGCCCGCCCTCACCGCGGCCGGGCTGCCCCCGTCGCACCCCGCCATCCGGCGCGCCGTCGCCTGGCTGGAGTCCGTCCAGAACGACGACGGGGGCTGGGGCGAGGACCTGCGCTCCTACCGGGAGCAGGAGTGGATCGGCCACGGCGCCTCCACCGCCTCGCAGACGGCGTGGGCGCTGATGGCCCTGCTGGCGGCCGGGGAGCGGGAGTCCAAGGCCGTGGAGCGGGGCGTGCTGTGGCTCGCCGAGACCCAGCGGGAGGACGGCTCCTGGGACGAGCCGTACTTCACCGGCACCGGCTTCCCCTGGGACTTTTCCATCAACTACCACCTGTACCGGCAGGTCTTCCCGCTGACCGCGCTCGGCCGGTACGTCAACGGCGAACCGGTGGTCGGCCGGCTCGGCAAGGGGGCCTGATGGCGGCAGAACCGGAGCCTTCCGGTTCCGCTTTCCCCACCGCGCCGGTGCCGGTGCCGTCGCCGGTGCCGGTCGCCGCGCCGATGCTGATCGCCTGCGCGCTCGGCATCGAGCAGCTCGCGCTGCGCAGCGGCCGCAGGCGGCACGGTGCCGCGTCGCCCGGCCCGGTGACCGTGCTGCGTACGGGCATGGGCCCGGCGAACGCCCAGCGTGCCGTCACCAGGGCGCTGGAGGGCGGGGAGCTGCGCGGCGCCGCGGTCGTCGCGTCCGGGTTCTGTGCCGGGCTGGAGCCGGGCATGCACCCGGGTGACCTGGTGGTCGCCGACGAGACCCGCGGTCCGGGCGGCTCCACCCCGTGCACGGGCACGGAGCTGCTGGTCGAGGCGCTGGCGCGGGCGGTGCCCGGCCGCACCGTCCACACCGGCCCGCTGACCGGCTCCGACCACGTCGTGCGCGGCCAGGAGCGGGCCCAGCTCCGGGGCACCGGGGCGATCGCGGTCGACATGGAGTCCGCCGCCACCCTGCGCAGCGCGCTGAGCACGGGCCTGAAGTCACGCCCGGTTGCGGCCGTACGAGTGGTCGTGGACGCTCCGGAGCACGAGCTCGTCCGGATCGGCACGGTGCGCGGGGGAATATCGGCCTTCCGTGTTCTCCGTTCCGTATTGCCCGCTTTCTTTGAATGGCACCGTTCTTTGCTGCTCCCCAGGAGGTGAGCCAGATGGCCATGCCGCTTCGCCAGACCATCCGGGTAGGGACCTATCTCTTCGAACAGAAGCTGCGCAAGCGGCAGAAGTTCCCGCTCATCGTCGAACTGGAGCCGCTCTACGCGTGCAACCTCAAATGCGAGGGCTGCGGGAAGATCCAGCACCCGGCCGGAGTCCTGAAGCAGCGCATGCCGGTCGCGCAGGCGGTCGGGGCGGTCATGGAGTCCGGCGCGCCGATGGTGTCCATCGCGGGCGGCGAGCCGCTGATGCACCCGCAGATCGACGAGATCGTGCGCCAGCTCGTGGCCAAGCGGAAGTACGTCTTCCTCTGCACCAACGCCCTGCTGCTGCGCAAGAAGATCCAGGACTTCACGCCGTCGCCGTACTTCGCCTTCGCCGTGCACATCGACGGCCTGCGCGAACGGCATGACGAGTCGGTGGCCAAGGAGGGCGTGTTCGACGAGGCGGTGGCGGCCATCAAGGAGGCCAAGCGGCGTGGCTTCCGGGTCACCACCAACTCCACCTTCTTCAACACCGACACCCCGCAGACCGTCATCGAGGTGCTCAACTTCCTCAACGACGACCTGAAGGTCGACGAGATGATGATCTCGCCCGCCTACGCCTACGAGAAGGCGCCCGACCAGGAGCACTTCCTGGGCGTGGAACAGACCCGCGAGCTGTTCCGCAAGGCCTTCGCGGGCGGCAACCGGCGGCGCTGGCGGCTGAACCACTCGCCGCTCTTCCTGGACTTCCTGGAGGGCAAGGCCGACTTCCCGTGCACCGCCTGGGCGATCCCCAACTACTCGCTCTTCGGCTGGCAGCGGCCCTGCTACCTGATGGCCGACGGCTACGTCCCGTCCTACCGCCAGCTCGTCGAGGAGACCGACTGGGACAAGTACGGCCGCGGCAAGGACGAGCGCTGCGCCAACTGCATGGCGCACTGCGGCTACGAACCGACCGCCGTCCTCGCCACCATGGGCTCGCTGAAGGAATCCCTGCGTGCCGCCCGCGAGACCGTCTCCGGAAGCCGGGGGTGAGGTGATGCCCGGCCCGCGGGCGCCGGGCCGCCCGGCCCGCCGCCCCGGCACCGGGCCGGGCCGGGCCGAAGCAAGCGAAGCGAGCCAAGCCGAGCCGAGCCGACCCGAGCCAAGCCGAGCCGACCGCAGCAGAGAGGGGCCCGAGCCGTGACGATTCTCGAGACCATCCGAGGGCCGCGCGACCTCAAGGCGCTTGACAGCGCACAGCTCGACGAACTGGCCGAGGAGATCCGCGAGTTCCTCATCCACGCCGTGGCGCGGACCGGCGGCCACCTCGGCCCCAACCTGGGCGTCGTGGAGCTCACCATCGCCCTGCACCGGGTCTTCGACTCGCCCGTCGACCGCATCCTCTGGGACACCGGCCACCAGAGCTACGTGCACAAACTGCTCACCGGCCGGCAGGACTTCTCCAAGCTGCGCGGGAAGGGCGGCCTGTCCGGCTATCCCTCCCGCGAGGAGTCCGAGCACGACGTCATCGAGAACTCCCACGCCTCCACCGTGCTGGGCTGGGCCGACGGCCTGGCCAAGGCACGCGACCTGCGCGGGCGCGCCGACCACGTCGTCGCCGTCATCGGCGACGGCGCGCTCACCGGCGGCATGGCGTGGGAGGCGCTCAACAACATCGCCGCCGCCAAGGACCGGCCGCTGATCGTCGTCGTCAACGACAACGAGCGCTCCTACGCCCCGACGATCGGCGGCCTCGCCGGTCACCTCTCCACCCTCCGTACCACCGACGGCTACGAGCGCTTCCTCTCCTGGGGCAAGGACGTCCTCCGCAACACGCCCGTCATCGGGCCGCCGCTGTACGGGTCGCTGCACGGCGCCAAGAAGGGCTTCAAGGACTTCATCGCCCCGCAGGGCATGTTCGAGGACCTCGGCCTGAAGTACGTCGGCCCCATCGACGGGCACGACGTCGCGGCCGTGGAAACGGCACTGCGCCGCGCCAGACGCTTCCACGGCCCCGTGCTCGTCCACTGCCTGACCCAGAAGGGCCACGGCTACGGGCCCGCCCTGGAGGACGAGGCCGACCGGTTCCACGCCGTCGGTGCCATGGACCCGCTGACCTGCGCGCCGCTCGCGCCGGCCGCCGGGCCGTCCTGGACGTCCGTGTTCGGCGACGCCATCACCGAGATCGGCGCCGAGCGGCCGGACGTCGTGGCCCTCACGGCCGCGATGCTGCACCCGGTCGGACTGACGAGGTTCGCCGAACGGTTCCCCGACCGCGTGTGGGACGTCGGCATCGCCGAGCAGCACGCCGCCGTCTGCGCGGCCGGGCTCGCGACCGGCGGCCTGCACCCGGTCGTCGCCGTCTACGCCACCTTCCTCAACCGCGCCTTCGACCAGCTCCTGATGGACGTGGCCCTGCACCGGTGCGGCGTCACCTTCGTCCTGGACCGGGCGGGTGTGACCGGCGTGGACGGCCCCTCGCACAACGGCGTGTGGGACCTGTCCGTGCTCCAGGTCGTGCCCGGGCTGCGGATCGCCGCCCCGCGCGACGCCGACGAGCTGCGCGCCCAGCTCCGCGAGGCGGTCGACGTGGACGACGCGCCCACCGTGCTGCGCTTCCCGAAGGAGCCGGTGGGCCCCGCGGTGCCCGCCGTCGGCCGGATCGGCGGCATGGACGTCCTGCACCGGCCGGACACCGGCCCGGTCACCGGACCGGACGACGCCGGCCCGGACGTGCTGCTCGTGGCCGTCGGGGTCATGGCGCCCGTCTGCCTCGGCGCGGCCGGGCTGCTCGCGGAGCGCGGCGTCCGCTGCACGGTCGTCGACCCGCGCTGGGTCAAGCCGGTCGACGAGCAGCTCGCCCCGCTGGCCGCCGCGCACCGGCTGGTCGCCGTCGTCGAGGACAACAGCCGCAGCGGCGGCACCGGGTGGGCGATCGGACAGGCGCTGCGGGACGCCGGGGTGGACGTACCGCTGCGGACCTTCGGCATCCCGGAACAGTTCCTGGCACACGCCAAGCGCGGCGAGGTGCTGGCCGACATCGGGCTCACCCCGGTGGAGATCGCGGGACGCGTCAGCGCGGCGCTGGCACGCACGTCGGCAGGCAAGGAGAACGAAGCATGAGCAAGAAGTTCGATCTGGCGGCACTGCTCGCCGACCGCCGCGGCGAGGGCTACGACCTGCACGCCCGCCACCTCAACCCCACGTTGCCGCGCATGCTCCACACGATCGGCTTCGACAAGGTCTACGAGCGTGCCGAGGGCGCCTACTTCTGGGACGCCGACGGCAACGACTACCTCGACATGCTCGCCGGCTTCGGCGTCATGGGCCTGGGCCGGCACCACCCCGTCGTCCGCAAGGCCCTGCACGACGTCCTCGACGCCGAACTCCCCGACCTCACCCGCTTCGACTGCCCGCCCCTGCCGGGGCTGCTGGCCGAGAAGCTCTTGGCGTACTCGCCGCACCTGGACCGCGCGTTCTTCTCCAACAGCGGTACCGAGGCGGTGGAGACCGCGCTGAAGTTCGCCCGGTACGCCACCGGCAGGCCCCGCGTCCTGTACTGCGCGCACGCCTTCCACGGGCTGACCGCCGGCTCCCTCTCGGTCAACGGGGAGAGCTGCTTCCGCGACGGCTTCGACCCGCTCCTGCCCGACACCGCCATCGAGCTCGGCGACCTGGCCGCGCTGGAGCGGGAGCTGAAGCGGGGCGACGTGGCCGCCTTCATCGTCGAGCCCATCCAGGGCAAGGGTGTCCACGAGACGCCGCCCGGCTTCCTGCGCGCCGCACAGGACCTGCTCCACCGGCACAAGGCGCTGCTGATCGCCGACGAGGTCCAGACCGGCCTCGGCCGCACCGGCACCTTCTACGGCTACCAGCACGAGGACGGCGTCGAGCCGGACCTGGTGTGCGTCGCCAAGGCGCTCTCCGGCGGCTACGTGCCGGTCGGGGCCACCCTCGGTACCGACTGGATCTTCAAGAAGGTCTACTCGTCACTGGACCGGGTGCTCGTCCACTCGGCCAGCTTCGGGGCGAACGCCCAGGCCATGGCGGCGGGGCTGGCCGTCCTGTCCGTCCTGGACGACGAGGAGATCGTGGCGAACGCCCGGCGGACCGGTGAGCTGCTGAGGTCCCGGCTCACCGCGCTCGTCGACCGCTACGAGATGCTCCACGAGGTGCGCGGCCGGGGCCTGATGATCGGGCTCGAATTCGGCCGCCCGTCCTCGCTCGGGCTGCGCAGCCGCTGGACGATGCTCCAGGCCGCCCGCAAGGGTCTGTTCGCCCAGATGGTCGTGGTGCCGCTGCTGCAACGGCACCGCATCCTCACCCAGGTCTCGGGCGACCGGCTGGAGGTGATCAAGCTGATCCCGCCGCTGATCATCGGGGAGCGGGAGGTGGACCGGTTCGTGGAGGCGTTCACCGCCGTCATGGACGAGGCGCACAGTGGTGGCGGTCTGATCTGGGACTTCGGCCGGACGCTGGTGAAGCAGGCGATCGCCAACCGCTGAGCTCCCGGCCCCTGCCTTTTGCCTCTGAGGCAAGAAATTTGCCCGAGAGGGAAGACGCTGGCGCAATGGAGGCATGAGCACTTCCTCCGAGGCGCCGTCGGGCACCGCGGCACCCGGCGCGCTGCCGGACGTCGCGCCCCAGCTCCGGGTGCTGCGGCGGCGCCGGGGGCTGACCCTGGAGGCCGCCGCCCGCCGCGCCGGACTCTCGCCGGCCCACCTGTCCCGGCTGGAGACCGGCCGCCGCCAGCCGTCGCTGCCCATGCTGCTCGGTCTCGCCCGCGTCTACGGTACGACCGTTTCCGAGCTGCTGGGCGAGGTGCCGCCGGAGCGCGACCCGATCGTCCGGGGCGGCCGGGCCGAGCCGGCCGGGGCGGACGGCTGGGTCTACCACCAGGCCGGCGGCCCCGGTCGCGCCATGCAGGCGCTGCGCGTCCAGGTCCCGTACGCCACCCAGGGCGACCTCGTGCGCGTACATCCGGGGGAGGAGTGGCTGTACGTCCTCGGCGGCCGGGTGCGGCTCGCCCTCGGGGAGGCCGTGCACGTCCTCGACCCCGGGGACAGCGCCCACTTCGACTCGCTCACCCCGCACCGGATCGGTGCCGCCACGCGCGGCGGGGCGGAGCTGCTGTTCGTCCACACCCTCATGCAGAGCGCCGCGGCCGATTTGTGCCTCGGCGCGGACGCCCACCGTCGCTGACCCGATCGGAGAGATCCGCCATGTCCCAGGAACGGACGTTCCCGCTAGGACTCGTCGTCCGGCTCTTCGCCTATCTGGTGGCGGGCCACCTCTTTGCCGCGTTCCTCTACCTGCTGTTCGCCCTGGGGGCGGAATGAGGGCTCAGCCCTGGTCGAGGAGGCGCTCGCGCAGCCGCTCGCGGGTCTCGGGGGAGAGCTTCAGCCCCTCGGTCAGGTAGCGCTCGGTCGAGCCCCAGGTCTCCTCGATCGTCGAGAAGGCCGCCGACAGGTACTCCAGGCGGGCTTCGAAGAGCGGGCTGAGGAGCTCCATGACCTGGGGCGACATACCGGCCGGGGAGTTGTCGCTGCGGTGCACCCGGTACCGGCGGCTCGGGTCGTTGGACTTGAGGTAGTCCTCCTCGATGGCCTCCCGCTCGACGCCGACGGCCAGGAGGGACACGGCTATGGACAGCCCCGCCCGGTCCTTGCCGGCCGCGCAGTGCATCAGGGCCGGGACGCTGTCCTCGGCGAGCGCGTGGAGGACCCGGCTGTGCTCGGCGGTGCGCTCCTTGATGATCACGCGGTACGAGGCCGTCATCCGGGCCGCCGCCTTGCCGTCGGCCAGTATCGACCGGAGCTGGTCGAGGTCGCCGTCACGGACCATGGTCCAGAACTCGGCGCCGTCGGCCGGGTCGGACAGCGGGATGTTCACGTTCCGTACGCCGGGCAGCTCGACGTCCGGGCCTTCCAGCTTCTGGTCCGCGGCGTTGCGGAAGTCGAAGATCGTGTGCAGGCCGAGCCCCGCGAGGAAGGCGGCGTCCTCGCCGGTCGCGTGCGCCAGGTGCCCGCTGCGGTAGAGCCTGCCGTGCTGCACCCGTCGGCCGTCCACGGTCGGGAGCCCGCCGACGTCGCGGAAGTTGCGCACCCCGGTCAGCTCGGGCTCGATCGACGGGACCTGCGGCAGCGGCTGCGTCACGGGGGCTCCTGACGTGTCTGCGGTCGGCGTCGGCCGCCGACGATGTCGCGGTCCGACGATACGACATCGGTACGTCGGACGATCAATCTCCGTGCACGTCGCACATCCGTTGCCCCTTGTCACGCTCGGTACCCGGCATGGCGAGATGCCTGCTTCAAGTATTTTGCCCCGGTCTGGTCGTGTTCGGGTGTGGCATCCGGGAGGTGCCGGCCCCGAGGGGAGGATTAGTGCTTCTCGTCGCACTCGCCAAGAAATAGCACTTCTGTCCGTATTAGGGCATTGGATATAACGTGCCCTGGTAGCAAGGGAGATGGGTGCGGCCACGTGAGCAGCGTCATAACCGTGACCGTCCGTGGCGGGATGCCGTTCATAAACTCCGTGCGCACAACGGGAATTCATGATCCGCAATCCACGGAGGGTGACCGGAATTCCATGGCGGCCGCACCACGGAGAATGCGGACGGGAATGCGGCGGCTTGTTCACTCCGACCCGGCTCGCTTACGGTCACGGCAATCCGGCCGGACCGCCGAATCCTGCCACCGGTCGGAATTCGCACCCACCCACGCGTGGCAGGAGCGGGGGACCCAGGTAGTACGCCGACCCCGGAATTCCGGGACCGGCTCGGGGTGAAGTCGCGTCCACGGCGCGGCCGGACAACTCCAGTCCGAACCCGACAGCTCACCTCGCAGGCGCCGGAGAGGAATTCGCCATGCCCGCGAAGGGTAAGCACCGCCGTCCCAAGTCCAGCTCCATTACGCGTGGTTTCGTCGCCGCCGGTACGGGTGGCGCCGCCATCGCCCTGCCGCTGTTCGGTGCCACCGGCGCGCACGCCGCGGCCCCGGCCGCCGCCCCGGCCACCGCTCCGCAGCAGGCCGTCACCGCCGCCCAGGCCGCCCCCGAGGCCGCCGCCCCGGCGAAGAAGGCCGCGCCGCGCACGTACACCGTGGTCGCCGGCGACTACCTCTCCAAGATCGCCCGCAACAAGAACGTCAAGGGCGGCTGGCAGAAGCTATACCAGGACAACCGCCAGGTCATCGGCGAGGACCCGTCGCTGATCCTCCCGGGCATGAAGCTCACGCTCGGCGCCAAGTCCACGGCCGCCCCGGCCGAGAAGGCCGCCCCGGCGAAGCCGAAGGCCGACGACACCCGCACCGAGAGCCGCGCCTCGCGCTCCGCCGCCAAGGCCGAGGCCCCGGCGGCCTCGGGCTTCACCGCCCCGGTCTCCGCCGGTGTCTCCACGCCGTACCGCGCCTCCGGCTCCATGTGGTCCTCCGGCTACCACACCGGTGTCGACTTCGCGGCCCCCTCCGGCACCAGCGTCAAGGCCATCGGCGCCGGCACCGTCGTCTCGGCCGGCTGGAGCGGCGCGTACGGCAACGAGGTCGTCATCCAGCACGCCGACGGCAACTACTCGCAGTACGCCCACATGTCCTCCCTCTCCGTCTCGTCCGGCCAGACCGTGAGCGGGGGCCAGGAGATCGGCCTGGTCGGCTCCACCGGCAACTCCTCCGGCCCGCACCTCCACATGGAGGTCCGGACCAGCCCCGGCTACGGCTCGGACATCGACCCGCTGGCGTACCTCCGCCAGCACGGCGTCGCCATCTGACGCCTCCGTTTCCTGAACGGCGCTCCGCCCGGCACCGCCTCCCGGTGCCGGGCGGAGTCGCGTTCCGGGCGTATTCCGGGCTTGGGTGAATCTTGACCGGTGGTAAACATCACCCCCCGTCAACCCCTCCTTACGGTCGCGTAGGTCACATCCCCGGGTGAAAGATGTGCTCCCGTGGCAGACGATTCGACATTCAGAGACAGTGACGTATTCGGGTCGTACGCGGCGATCGGTGACAGCTTCACCGAGGGCGTCGGAGACCCTGGGCCCGGCGGAACCTTCGTCGGCTGGGCGGACCGCCTCGCGGTGCTGCTCGCCGACCGGCTCCCGGAGCCCGAGGACTTCCGGTACGCCAACCTCGCCGTACGGGGGCGCCTCCTGGACCAGATCGTGGAGGAGCAGGTCCCGCGGGCCAAGGAACTCGCCCCGGACCTGGTGACCTTCTGCGCCGGCGGCAACGACATCATCCGGCCGGGCAGCGACCCGGACGACGTCGCCGAGCGCTTCGAACGGGCCGTCGCCGACCTGACGTCCGCGGTCGGCACGGTCCTGGTCACCACCGGGTTCGACACCCGGGGCGTGCCGGTGCTGCGCCACCTGCGCGGCAAGATCGCCACGTACAACGGGCACGTGCGCGCCGTCGCGGACCGCTACGGCTGCCCGGTGCTGGACCTGTGGTCCCTCAAGACCGTGCAGGACAGGCGCGCTTGGGACGACGACCGGCTGCACCTGTCGCCCGAGGGCCACACGCGTGTCGCGCTCCGGGCCGGCCAGGTCCTGGGCGTTGAGGTCCCCGCCGACCCGGACCAGCCCTGGCCGCCGCTACCGCCGCGCGGGCCCCTCGAACTGCGCCGCGACGACATCAACTGGGCCCGCGAATACCTGGTCCCCTGGATCGGCCGCCGCCTGCGCGGCGAGTCCTCCGGCGACCACGTCACGGCCAAGCGCCCGGACCTGCTCCCCCTCTAGGACCGCCGCACCCGGGCGGGTGTCCTCCCGTGCCGGTCGTTCAGGCGGGCCCTTCAGGCGGGCCGCGCGCCCGAGGACGGGCGAGGCGACGAGGCGTCCGGGGGCCGGGCGGTCAGGTGCCGGGCGTGGTGGGCGTGCCGTGAGGGCCGGGCAGCAGGGGGCGCTCGGCGGGCCGGTCGCGCACGCCCGGCTCGGCTGGCGTACCGCGTGATGCGGGAGCGCCGGGAGTGCCGTCCGGGTGGCCGAGTTCGCGGGCGAGGGCCTCGTCGGCCCAGGCGAGCATGGCGGCGCGGGAGTACGTCGCCGCGTACGCCGTCATCTGCACGGCGAGGCCGTCCAGGAACGCGGTCAGCCGCCAGGCGGCCGCCGCGGGGTCCGGGCAGCGGAACTCGCCCGCCGCCGCGCCCTCCGCGATCACCTCGGCAATCGCCGCCTTCCACTGCCGGTCCAGGTCCTGGGCGACCTCCCGCAGCGCGGGCTCGCGCAGGGCCGCGGCCCAGCCCTCGATCCACAGGCGCCAGCCCTTGGCCCGGCCCGTCGGCGCGTACCAGTGCACGGCCGCCCGCAGCCGGCGGGCCGCCGTCGTCCGGCGGCCGAGCAGCCGGCGCAGATGCGCGAGATCGCCCTCGGCGGCGTACGCGAACGCGGCGGCGACGAGCTTCTCCTTGGTCGAGAAGTGGTACAGCACCAGCGCGTTGCTCACCCCCAGCGCGGACGCCACATCGGCGATCCGCACCGCTGCCAAACCCCGCGCCTCGATCTGCTCGACGGCGGCCCGCAGCAGCTCCTCCCGCCGCTCGGCCACGCTCAACCGCACTCTGCCCACGCCGCCACACTAGGCCCCGGTACGGCGGCACGCCGGACCTTCGGCCGTCAACGGGCTGGGCGGGCGTCAATGGGTCCGCAGCTCGCAGTGGTCCTTGAAACCCTGGCTGGTCAGCCCCAGCGCGGAGTTCATGCGGGAGCGCATGTTCTCCAGCGCCACCATCGCGGTCAGCTCCACGAACGCCGGCTCGCCGAGCGCCTTGCGCAGCCGCTCCGCGAGCTCGTCGCCGACGATCGGCGGATTGGCGGTCATCGCCTCGGCGTACTCCAGGACATCGCGCTCCAGCGCGGTGTACGCGTCGCTGTCGCGCCACACCGGCAGGTCGCGCAGCTTGCGCGCGTCCACGCCGCGCCGGGTGCTCTCCCAGTACCCGAAGTCCATGCACCAACTGCACCCGATGGAGGCGGCCGAGGCCAGCTCGGCCAGCGCCTTGAGGTGCGGGTCGAGCTTGTTCCACCTGGCGACGGCCATCTCGAACCGCAGCGTCGTGCGCAGCACGCGCCCGTTGTGCCCGACGGCGAGGACGGGGTCGAGGGCCTTCCCGTACGTACGCTTCGCGTACCACTCGACGGCGCGGAAGAGGAGCGTGCGCGGTGGGGTGAGCGAGACGCGGGCCATGGTGTGCCTCCTGAGGTGGTGAACGTGCCTTCACCGTCATGACGGACGCCGGGCCGCCCGGTGTGACATCGCGCTCCAGCGGGCGTGATCCCGCGCTGTCGTACCGTCCGCCCATAATGGGGGGACCCTCACCCCTGGAGGTTCCGTGACCGGCGTCGGCTCCCCGCACCCGCTGCTTTCCCGAATGCGTTCCCTGCGCCCCGCCGCCTTCGGCGCGGACCCCGGCGGCGAGCGGATGGAGCGGATCCGCCGCTCGCCGAACTTCGTGGACGGCGTGTTCCGCAACCCGGTGGGGACGAGGCACAGACCCTCCGGCTCCACCGTGGAGTTCGCGAAGATCTACTTCGCGAAGGAGTCACGGGCGCGCCGGGCCCCGGCGGGGCCCATACCCGTGCACGCCACCACCGTCGCCGACCTGGCCCGGCCCCCCGTCACCGGACTGCGGCTGACCTGGATGGGCCACTCCAGCGTGCTCGCCGAGATCGACGGCCACCGGGTCCTGTTCGACCCGGTGTGGGGGGAGCGCTGCTCGCCCTTCCCCTTCGCCGGACCCAAGCGGCTGCACCCCGCCCCGGTGCCGCTCGCCGCGCTCGGGCCGGTCGACGTCGTCGTCATCTCCCACGACCACTACGACCACCTCGACCTCCCCTCCGTCCGCGCCCTCGCCACCACGGACACGCTCTTCGCCGTGCCCCTCGGCATCGGCGCCCACCTGGAGCACTGGGGCGTGCCCGCCTCCCGGGTGCGCGAACTGGACTGGAACGAGTCGACACAGGTCGGCGGCCTCCGCCTGACCGCCACCCCGGCCCGGCACTTCTGCGGCCGCGGCCTGCGCAACCAGCAGCACACCCTGTGGGCGTCCTGGTCCGTCGCCGGGCCCGAGCACCGCGTCTACCACAGCGGCGACACCGGCTACTTCGACGGCTTCCGGGACATCGGTGCCGAACACGGCCCGTTCGACGCCACGATGATCCAGATCGGCGCGTACAGCGAGTACTGGCCGGACATCCACATGACCCCGGACGAGGGCGTACGGGCCCACCTCGACCTCCAGGGAGGCAAGCCGCACGGCGTCCTCCTGCCGATCCACTGGGGGACTTTCAACCTCGCCCCGCACGCATGGGCCGAGCCGGGGGAGTGGACCAGGGACGCGGCCGAGGCGGCCGGCCAGGCGGTGGCCTGCCCACGGCCCGGGGAGCCCTTCGAGCCCACCGGCAAGCTCCCCACGGCCCCCTGGTGGCGTGCGGTGTCCCACCCCATCACGCGCCCGTGGCGCGGCCCGAAGATCGCCGACTTGTCTTCGGCCGAGCCCCGGAGCGGCGATCTCGACTTCGCGGGCGACCGCTGACGCCGGCCGGGCTGCCCTGGAGCACGTCACCCGAGGTTGACGTCGTCCGCCGGTCGCAGGCTGGTCAGCAGGCTGTCGAGTGGGGCGGGTACGCGGTCGGGGGCGAGGGCCTCGACGAGAACGCGGCCGTAGTGGATCTTGCGCCCCTTCTTCGTACCGAAGAAGCGCCGCAACTGCTGCTGTGAGGTGCGCCCCTGCTGTGCGGGCTGGCGCAGGAAGGTCCGCAGAGGGCGCACGTCGCCCTCCGCCCGGATGAGCTCCTCCACCCGTCTCACGCCCAGCGCGCGGATCAGCTCGTCCTCCAGATCCGCCGCGCAGACGAAGAAGCCCTGCTGGGCGGCACCGGCCCGCTCCAGGGCGCGGGCGTAGTAACGGCGCTCCCTCTCGTCGCACAGTCCCGTGAGGTGGAGGCCCAGGCCGGGTGGCCCGAGGAGTTCGGCGAAGCGCCCGACGCTCATCGCACCGCCGATCGGCAGGACGCAGACGCCTTCGGCCGCCAGGTCGCGGCCACGGCTCGCGGCCAGCGCGTCGACCGCCGCGACGTCGCTCGGACCTTCGAGCAGGACCGCCGCCCGGACGGGCAGTCGCGCGGCCAGCTCGCGCGCGGGGTCGCCGGGGCCACCGGCCGCCCACGCGATGACCGCCTGCCGGAACGCCCCCATGTCAGTCATGCGACGAGTCTCCGCCTTCGCCGCTCACCGCGCCACGCGATTTCCCGCCGCCCCCGGCTGTGCCGGCCCGGCCGTCGTCACTCTTTCGAGGGCTTCCGACGGACGGTGTGCATCCCTGGGGGCGGCCGGTGTGTCTTGCCGGTAGCGGTTCATTCGAGCAGCGCCACCGCGGCTGCATGTACGGGAGCTTCGACTGTGAACAGCAGGACCTTCAGCCGCTTGGGGGCGGTACACGTCATCACCTGCGCCACGCTGGCGGCCGGGGCGGCCCTTGCCCCGGCCCAGGCGGCCGCGGCCCCGGCACGGGGACCGTCGATCGCTGCCAAGGGTGGCTTCGTGATGAACGCCGGTACCGGGGCCGCCCTGTACGGGAAGGCGGCCGACCGTCGCCTTCCCACCGGATCGACGGCCAAGATCATGACCGCCCATGTGGTCCTCGCGCAGAAGAACCTCGACCTGGACGCGAAGGTCACCGTCCAGATGGCGTACAGCGACTACATCGTGGCCAAGACCGCCTCGTCGGCACGGCTCATCGTGGGTGACAAAGTGACCGTCCGTCAGCTCCTGTACGGGCTGATGCTGCCCTCCGGGTGCGACGCCGCGTACGCCCTGGCCGACACCTACGGCACCGGCTCCACCCGGCAGGCCCGCGTCAAGTCGTTCGTCGGGAAGATGAACGCCGCGGCCACCAACCTGGGGCTGAAGAACACCCACTTCGACTCCTTCGACGGCATCGGCAACGGCAAGAACTACTCAACGCCGCGGGATCTGACCAGGCTCGCGAACCAGGCGATGAAGAACCCGACATTCCGCGCCATCGTCAAGACGAAGTCGACGAAGCAGAGGGTGACGACGAAGAACGGCGGTTACCGCGATATGAAATGGAGCAACACGAACAAGCTGCTCGGCACATATCGGGGAGCCGTCGGCGTCAAGACCGGCTCCGGTCCGGAGGCCAAGTACTGCCTGGTCTTCGCCGCCACCCGTAACGGCAAGACGGTGATCGGCACGGTCCTGGCCTCCTCTTCGGAGGCCAACCGCAACGCGGACGCGGCCAAGCTCCTGGACCACGGATTCAGGAAGTAGCCGGCCTTCGCTGCGGCAGGCTGGTCTTGAGCCCGTCCGAGGGCCGAGACCAGCCGGCGCCGGTGTCTGTGCCGGTGCCGGTGGCCGAGCCCGAGCCCGTGCCGCACGTCGCTCGCTCGTACAGCGTCGAAAGCGCGTCGTCGAGGGGGTGGGGCTGCGACCTCCCCGAGGGCCCGAGGCGGCCAGAGCCCGCACCCTGCGGCTCCTGGGCTTTCCCGCCGGCCTGCCGGTCCGCGTCGTCGCCGTACACGCGGATCTTCCACTGGACCGGGTCGGTGCCCTGATCCACTGCTCGCCCAGGTGCCCGGGGACACCGCGCGAGACAACGCCGACGTGGCCGCGATCGCCCGGATCGCGGGCGACCCGGAAGACCTGGAGACCCTGGACGCCTACTGCGCCACCGGCTCCCTGCGCCGGGCCGCCGACCTCCTCCACCTTCACCACAGCAGCGTGGCCCGCCGGCTCGAACAGATCGCCAAGGCGCTGGGCGTCGAACTCACCGAACCGGCCGGGTTGGTACGAGCCACGCTCGCACTCACCACCTGGCGGCTGCTCACCTCGGACTGATGTTCTAGCCTGGTCGTCGATCGAAGGAGGCGGCACATGGCCGACGTCGTGGATCTGATCTGCTACCCCGTCAAGGGATGCGCCGGCACGTCGATGAGCGACGCGCTCCTCACCCCGGCCGGCCTCGCCCACGACCGCACCTTCATGGTCATCAGCGAGGACGGGATCTACCGCACCCAGCGCCGTCACCCGCGCCTCGCCCTCATCCGGCCCACCGTCAGCTCCGACGGCACCCGGCTCACCCTCGACTCGGCCGACCCGGCAGCCCGCCACGGCACCGTGCACCTCGACGTGACCACGTCCGCACCGCGCCGCGACGTCGACCTGTTCGGCGCCGCCTTCCAGGGCATCGACCAGGGCGACGACGCCGCCACCTGGATCTCGGAGGTCCTCGGCACCCCCAGCCGCCTGGTCCGCGTCCCCCCGGAACACGACCGGATCGCCGACGGCCTGACCCCCGGCCCCTCCGCCTACGCCGACAGCAGCGCGGTGCACCTGCTGTCCCGCTCCTCCCTCGCCCTCCTCAACCGGCGGATGGCCGAGCGCGGCGCCCCACCCCTGCCCATGAACCGCTTCCGCCCCAACATCGTCGTCGACACCCGCGCCGGCCACGACAGCGACGGCGAAGACTGGGCCGCCGAACCGCACACCGAGGACCGCGCACGCCGCCTCGCCATCGGCGAAGCCGAGCTGGGTTACACCAAACTCGCGATCCGCTGCGCCGTCACCCTCGTCCAGCAGGAAGCCGGCTCCCGGCAGGGCCCGGAGCCCCTGCGCACCCTCGCCACCTACCGCCGATCCGCTCAGGGCGGCGTGGTGTTCGGCACGAAATTCTCCGTCGTACGGCCGGGCAAACTCTCGGTCGGCGACGAGGTGGTCGTCCAGGAATGGGGCGACGCCGAACTGTAGGCCCGCCGGAGTGGAGCGGCCGAGGAGGACGCGCTTGTCCGGAGCGCGAACCCGTCAGCCACGTCGGAGGGCGTTGAGCCGGGCAGCCTGACGCGTCAGGTGGTCGCGCTCCGCGAGGTTGGGTGCGTTCCGGGCCGCCTCGGCGTACAGCCGGGCCGCCGTCCCCAGGTCGCCGTCGCGCTCGTGGAGGTACGCCGCCACCGCGGCGTGCCGGGGGACGGGGTGCCCCGGGTGCCCCCTGCCCGAAGCGCTCCGGGAGGAGGCGTCCAGCTCCGCGAGCGCGGCCAGCCCGGCGCGCGGTCCGTCGGCCTCGCCGACAGCCACCGCGCGGTTGAGCCGGACGACCGGGCTGTCGGTCAGGCGCACGAGCTCGTCGTACCACTCGACGATCTGCACCCAGTCGGTCTCCTCGACGGTGGGCGCGTCGGCGTGGAGTGCCGCGATGGCTGCCTGGGCCTGGAACTCGCCGAGCCGGTCGCGGGCGAGGGCCGCCTGGAGGATCTCGACGCCCTCGGCGATCAGCTCGGTGTCCCACCGACTGCGGTCCTGCTCGGCGAGCGGCACCAGGCTGCCGTCGGGCGCGGTACGGGCGGCGCGCCGGGCGTGGTGGAGCAGCATGAGGGCGAGCAGCCCCGCCACCTCGGGGTGGTCGATCGCGGCCGCGAGCTGCCGGGTGAGCCGGATGGCCTCGGCCGCCAGGTCGACGTCACCGGAGTAGCCCTCGTTGAAGACCAGGTAGAGCACGCGCAGCACGGTGGCGACGTCGCCGGGCTCGTCGAACCTGACGCCCGAGACGGTGCGCTTGGCCCGGCTGATCCGCTGCGCCATGGTCGCCTCGGGCACCAGGTAGGCCTGGGCGATCTGGCGGGTGGTGAGCCCGCCGACGGCGCGCAGCGTGAGCGCGACCGCGGAGGACGGCGTCAGTGACGGGTGGGCGCACAGGAAGTAGAGCTGGAGCGTGTCGTCCACCGAGGGCGCGGGCCCGGGCGCCGGCTGCTCCTCGACGAGGTCCTCACGACGTCGGCGGGCCGCGTCCGCCCGGGCCTGGTCGAGGAACTTGCGCCAGGCCACGGTGACCAGCCAGCCCTTCGGCTCCCGCGGCATGTCCGCGGGCCAGACGCGGACCGCCTCGACCAGCGCGTCCTGCACGGCGTCCTCGGCCGCCGCGAAGTCGGCTCCGCGGCGGACGAGGATGGCGAGCACGCTCGGAGTGAGGCTCCTGAGCAGGGCCTCGTTCATCGACGAGGTCACTCCGTGATGGTGGGCGGCGCGGTCAGGAACGGGCGCACTTCGAGCCACTCGTGGATCGGCTTCCCGCCCGCCCCGGGGGCGGCCGACAGCTCCCCGGCCAGCTCGACGGCGCGCTCGTAACTGTCGACGTCGATCACCATCCAGCCAGCGATGAGGTCCTTGGTCTCGGCGAACGGGCCGTCCGTGACCGGCGGGCGCCCCTCACCGTCGTACCGGACCCACGCCCCCTCAGGGGCGAGCGCCTGACCGTCGACGAACTCGCCGGTCTTCTCCAGCCGGGCCGCGAAGTCGTTCATGTACTGCATGTGCGCCGAGATCTCCTCCGGCGTCCACTGGTCCATGGGCACGTCGTTGACCGGGGCGGGAGCGCCGCGGTAGTGCTTGAGCAGCAGGTACTTGGCCATCGTCTGTCTCCTCGGTGCTGGTGCGACCCATTGTGGTCGCGTTCATGGCGGGGACGGAGCCGGACGCGGGTTCTCGACATCGCCGGCCGACATTTTTTCCGGCCGGCGAGACGGAGCCGAAAACGGTGGCGCTCATGGCGTGTCACGGACGGCGTCCAGCGGCCCGACGGCCTGTTCCGGGGGTGCGGGCACGATGCGGAGGCGGTCGGTGCTCGCGTCGTAGGCGATCGGATCGCCCGGGTACTGGAAGTGCGTCGCCGTACGGGCCCCTCGAACGTAGGCGTCCAGACCGGCGCGGCAGTACGCCACCATGTCGTCCGGCAGCGCCGCGAGCGGTGCCCAGGTCATCTCGCCGCACAGGTGCGGTTCGCGGATCGTGGGCGTCCCGCGCCAGCGCACGGCTTCGAGGAAGAAGCCGACGCGGGCGCCTCCGCCCGGGCTGCGGTGGTGGACGGTGACCGCGGCGCGTACGTCGGCCCGGTCGATCACTACGCCGGTCTCCTCCCGGGCCTCGCGCACCACGGCGTCGACGACGTCCTCGTGCGGGCCGTCGACGTGCCCGGAGGGCAGGTGGAGCAGCCCACTGGCGTACACCGGACCGGCGCGGCGGGACAGCAGGACCTCCCGGCCACGGGCGCCGGTGCGGCACAGGATCAGGTGGACGTCCACGGGCGCGGCGAACCGGCCGGGCGCCGGCGCGGGGGGAGGTTCAGGCGTCAAGGCGCGGCACCTTCCTGCGCGGGCGAGCAGCAGCCGTCCTGGCGCATGGCGCGGCCGACGTCCAGCCACTCCCGCGCCCCTCGCCGGTCGGCCGGTGGCTGGAACGCCCGGACGAGGGCGGCCGTCTCGTGGGGCACCCCGGCCTTGAGCACCGAGACCGTGCGGACCAGCGAGTCGAAGTCCGTGAAGGGATCGCCGTCCACCACCGTCAGGTCCGCGACCTTGCCCACCTCCAGCGTGCCCAGGTCGCGGTCCAGGGCGAACGCCCGCGCGGGGAGCAGGGTCGCCGTTCCGAGGGCCTCGGCGGGGGAGAGGCCGCCCAGGTGGAGTGCCCGCAGGTTCAGGTGCAGGGACAGCCCGACCGGGACGATCGGGGCGTCCGTGCCCAGCGCGACCAGGCCGCCGGACGCCAGCACGCGCCGGTACACCTCGATCTCCGTACGCAGCGTGTCCAGTCGTGCGTCGCTCGGCGGCTGGGCGGACATCTCCCGTACGAGCGCGGAGTCCCACGGCGGCATGATCGACGTGACCCGTTCGTCCCGTGCGAGGGCGGGATCGGAGCCCATCAGCCACGACGCCGTGAACGGTGTGGCGATCAGGGTGAAACCGCCGCCGGGAGCGGTGTAGAGCTCCCGCACGTCCTGGTACGCCCGGCCGGCGGCGGTCACCGCGTGCCCTGCCTCGCCGCGCTGGGTGGCTTGCAGGTGGGTGGTCAGGTCCTGGCCCGTCTGCATCCCGGGCGAGCAGAAGTGGCTGCCCACGCGCACCCCGAGCCGCTCGTGGGCGAACCGCGCCGCCTCCTCCATCACCCAGCCCGGGGCCCTGACGTACGTCTTGACCACGTCCCAGTCGAGCGCGGCGCCCCGTTCCAGCGACCGGCGCAGCCCCTCGCGCGTGAGGTGGGCCCTGCCCATGCTGTACGCCACCCGGGAGCCGTCCAGCAGTTCGCCGCAGGCGAGCAGCCGTGGGCCCGCCAACTGCCCGGCGTCGACCGCCTCCCGGATGCGGGCCTGCTCGTGGGCGAACCCGCCGAGCGACACGGCGGTCGTGATGCCGTACGCCAATTGGCAGGCGGTCTGGCGGCCGCCGTACGTGTACTGCCAGGGGTGGGTGTGCGCGTCCCACAACCCGGGAAGCACCGTCCGGCCCGTGGCGTCCACGCGCCGCGCCGCCGGCCTCGCACGACCCGGCCGGTGCGGTTCCACCGCCGCGACGCGCCCGCCGCGCACGACGACGTCCACGTCCTCCCGCACCGACGCGTCGCCGCCCGTGCCGTCCCAGAACCGGCCCGCGTGCACGACCGTGTCGGCCGGCTCGGGCCGCCGGTAGTCCAGCGGTACGCGCACGGTGCGCGAGCCGTGGCCGTCGATGCCGGTCAACCGCAACCGGGTGCCGGACAGGTACAACAGCGTGCGGGAGTCGCCGGACCAGGAGGGGTGGTCGGCCGGCTCGGTGGAGAGCGTACGCGGGGGGCCCGCCGGGCGGCCGTCCACCGTCACCGGCAGCAGGCACAGGGCGGACTCCACGATCAGCGCCATCCAGCGGCCGTCCGGCGACCACACGGGCCCGGAGCCGTACCGGTCCGAGATCGAGGTGTGCGGCGCGACGGCGTGCAGCCGGGCCGCGCCGGTCGCGGTGTCCACGACCCGGACGAGGTTGTAGCCCTCGCGGAACCGCTGGTTCAGCCGGTTGCGGTCGCACAGCGCGAGAAAGCGGCCGTCCGGGGACCAACTGGGCCGACCGGGCAGGCCGCCGCCGCCCAGCGGAGTGGCGATCACGCGCTCGGTGCCCGTGGCCAGGTCCTTGACGACGAGGCGGCCGGTCAGGTCGAGGCACGCGAGCCGGCCGCCGTCGGGGGAGAGGGCCGGATGGACCCGCCCGCCGGTCGCCAGCGCCGTGCGCGTACCCGTGGCGAGGTCGTGGCGGTGCACCCCGAGCAGGCCGTCGCTGTCATCCGCGTACACCAACGACTCTCCGTCGGGCGCCCACACCGGTCCGAGGAGGTACCGCGTCGCCTCCGCCCGTACGAGCCGGCGCGGCGGACGGCCGCCCGTCGTGTCGGCCAGCCAGAGGGAGTTCAGCGCGGCGAAGGCGATCCGGCGTCCGTCGGGCGCCAGCGCCGGCAGGTGGATGCCCCGGACCGGGCGCGTCCGGCCGCCGTCGAAGTCGTGCCGCTTGGGCCGGTAGCGCGGCCGGCGGACCGGCAGGGTCGCCTCGAAGGGGATGGGCTCCGGGGCATCGGGCGCCTCGGGGCGTACGAGGGTGAACCGGCCGTCCACGGTGAGCAGGAGCTCGCCCCAGGCGGTCCACCGGGGTGGCACGGGCGAGATGTCCCCGGCTACGGCCACCGGCTCGCCGTCCACGACCAGCGTGCACGCGCCGTGGGGTGCCGGGGTGACGCGCAGGTACGCGAGCCGCGTCCCGTCCGGCGAGAGGGCGGGGGTCATCACCTGGGCGGCGGCGGTCTCGGCGTGCACGACGCTCACCGGCCCGCCGCCGTCCGCCGGTACGGACACCACGGTCCGGGCCTCCAGGGACGTCCCCGAGGGAGTGGTCGTCAACGCCGCCCGTACGAACACGATCCGCTCGCCGTCCGGCGACCAGGCCGGGTCGAAGTCCTCCCAGCGCCCGTCCTGAAGGGGACCGTCCTGCTCCGGCAGACCGCTGACGGCGGTGAGCGCTCCGGTGCGCAGGTCCAGCACCCGGATGCGGTACGGGGCGCCGGTCACGGGGTCGCCGCCGCGTTCGGAGGCGAAGGCGATCCGCGTCCCGTCCGGCGACCAGGCGGGGCCCCGGTCGTCCCACGGCCCGTCGGTGCGCCGGCGCACGTCCGAGCCGTCGGGCCGCATGGTCCACACGTGGAAGGCCCCGTCCCGGTACGCGCAGAAGGCGATCAGGGAGCCGTCGGGGGAGTACACGGGGCGGTTGGGCTCCAGCGCCGCCGGGGTGAGCGCGACGGCGGTACCGCCCGTGCGGGGCAACGACCAGAGGACGTGCTGCACTTCGGCGATCAGCCGGTCGCCGGAAGGCGCGATGTCGGCCGCCCCGTTGGTGGCGGCGGTGTACCGCAGGGAGACGACCTGGTCCCGGGCCGCCACGGCCGCGGCCGCCGCCGGTGACACCAGCACGGCTCCCGCCGCCGTTCCGGCGCCCGCGAGGAAACGGCGGCGGGAGAGCGCCGACGCGCGTGGTGGCGGGTCGCCCGGGACCTCCGTACCGGCGGCGTCCGCCGTATCCGTGGTCGTCCCGGTCTCCGCCCGGCCCATCCCTCTGGCGTTCAACAGTCCTCCCACTCAAGGAAGCAGGCTCCGCCCGGTCGTGGCCGCCCGGAGTACCGAAGCCGACACGGAGCACATGATCCCGCACGGCAGACGCCGACGAGCTGCGAACACCACGTCTCGGGCCCCGGAGGACTTACCCCGACGCGACATCCTCAGGTCAGCTTGAAGAAGAGTGTGTCCTGGCTGTACCAGTCGATGTTCTTCGTGGCGTACTCCCATGCCTGGTGTTCCTGGTCGAGCTTGTCGATGAGCTCCTGGACGTCGTACCGGAAGCCCTGGTCCATGCGATCGAGGACGGCGCGGTACGCGTCCGCGGCGGACTTCGTCCTGGCCAGCGGAAGGTGGCCGATCGCCGGGTAGCCGTCCATCGAGTACGGGACATCGGGGAAGTCGTCGGGGAGCCCGCCGTAGAGGTAGCCGTGGGGCAGGAGGTCGGCGGGCACGCCGAGGCGGCTCATCTCCTCGTCGACCAGGCCGAAGAACGTGCTGGGCCTGGAGTACGTGCCCAGGTGAGCGGGGTCGGAGGCGTTGTGGTCGATGATGTGCTGAAGCGCGGCGTGGTACGCGTTGCCCGAACACCGCGCCTCCGAGTCCGTGTGCCCGGCTATGAGGTGGTCGAGCGCCTCGGGGACGGACAGGCCCCAGTCGACCCCCTGGCGATCGAGGTCGGCCTGCTGGGCTTGGGCGTCCTTGCGCATCCCGTCGAGCAGGCGCCGCTGCTCCGCCGTGAGGTCGCCCTTGCTGCCCAGGTAGGCCAGGACGTCGGCCTTGTCGGCGGTCGAGTACGCGATGTTGTGGCTCATGACCGCAATGCTGCCAGTCGCCACTGACAATCCCCGGTCGTCAAGGGGGTTCGAGGGCGGTGGCCATTCGCCCTCGGTGCCGACGACGGACCCGCCCCCGCGAACGCTCTCGTCAGCCGACCGCGTCGTGCCTACGCGTGCGCCGTGGCCGCATCGCTGCCGTCCTCCGGGGCCTCGGCGGAGTCCACGATGTCCGCGCTGTTCGACGGGCCGTCAGGGGCGGACACCGCGGCGGCCGGTGGCGCGGGACTGAGGGCGGCGATCGCCGTTCCGACGACGAGGGACGCGACGGCGAGCATGCTGCGCTTCTTCATGCCCGGTTCAACCGCCGTCCCCCGAACGGCGTCACGTCGATAGACCCTTCGAACGTATGTCGCCCGGAGTCTGATCTCACTCGTGACCAGGAGGGCCGCCGCCGGGGCCTGGGCGGCGTGACGCGGCGCGAGCCCGATTCGTAGCGGAAGCGGGCTGTCAAGGGCCGCGTCCAGGACAGCGTCGAGGCCCTACGACGAGGGGGCCGGCGGCCCGGCCGGTGGCGTGGGGAAGGCCGGGGCGGCCGCCCCGGCGGCCACCGGGAGCGGGGCGGTGACCCCCGGTGCGGCGCACGGTGCCGGGGTGTGGGGCACGGCGTGTCGGCCAGGAGGGAATTTCGGGCGGCCGTACGAGGCCTCATACCAGAGCGGGACGCTTGGCGGGCAAGTTTGTCAACTGCGCATCGCACATGCCGGGTTGACGACTACCGTGTGTGGCCGGTGATCAACGGCGGGCTCATGCGACGCATGCCGTGCCCGCCCTGGCACCGATGTCGAACATCCGTTTAGTACGCCGAATCCTGTTCCTGGGGCCCCACGTACCAAGGACGCTGATGTCTCAACTTCGCGCACCCGCCGCGCGGCCGGACCGCCGTGAAGGCGGGCGGCACGGCCGGCCAGGCGCCCGTTCCCTCTCGTACACCGGGAGGTCGCGCTCCTCGTCCCCCTCTCCTGAAGTCCGCATACGACCCCAACTCCTGCGTGCCGCCGTACTGCCCGCCGTCGTGGTCGCACTCGGCGGGGCGGCCGCCGTACTGTTCACCATCCGATCCACCGGTGCCCGCCCGTCGCCCACCCTGTGGGCCGCGCTCGCCGCCTCCACGGCGCTCGCCGTCGCCGCCGTCGCCGCGGCCGTGCTGGGCGCGAACCGCGTGGCCACGGCCGTACTGGACCGGTGCGACGCCCTGCGGCGGCGCAGCGCGCGCGGCCAGAACGAGCTGCGAGCCCTGGTCGAGCAGCTCCGCCGCGGGGAACGCCCGCCCGCCCGTCAGGGCTCGCCGCTGCCTTCCGTGGGCGGCGACGAGTTCGAGCTCCTGACCGAGGAGCTGAGCCGTGCCCACGAGGTGGCGGTGACGACCGTCGTGCAGGCGTCCCGGCTGTCCAGCAGCGTCGGCAACGAGCAGAAGGTCGAGGTCTTCGTCAACCTCGCCCGGCGCCTCCAGTCCCTCGTCCACCGTGAGATCCAGCTCCTCGACGAGCTGGAGAACGAGGTCGAGGACCCCGAGCTGCTCAAGGGCCTGTTCCACATCGACCACCTGGCCACCCGCATCCGCCGGCACGCCGAGAACCTCGCCGTACTGGGCGGGGCGATCTCGCGCCGCCAGTGGTCCAACCCGGTCACCATGACGGAGGTGCTGCGCTCCTCCATCGCGGAGGTGGAGCACTACCCGCGGGTCAAGCTCGTACCGCCGATCGACGGCACCCTGCGCGGCCACGCGGTCGCCGACGTCATCCACCTCCTCGCCGAACTCGTCGAGAACGCCACGCTGTTCTCCGCGCCGCATACCCCGGTGCTGCTGCGGGCGCAGTACGTGACGGCCGGGCTCGCCGTCGAGGTCGAGGACCGGGGCCTGGGCATGTCCGTCACCGAGCAGAACAAGATGAACGCCCTGCTCACCGACCCCGATCAGGTGAATGTGGCCCACCTGCTCCAGGACGGCCGGATCGGGCTGTTCGTCGTCTCGGCGCTCGCCCGCAGGCACGGCATCGCCGTACGCCTCCAGTCCAACATCTACGGCGGCGTCCAGGCCGTACTGGTCCTGCCCCAGGGCCTGCTCGGCGCCGACCCCGACGGGCTCTCCCCGGCCGAACGCCAGGCCAGGCTCCAGACGGGCCACGAAACCGGCCACGAAACCGGCCAGGAGCCCGGCCACGAGCCCACGCACCAGCCGGGCCACGAGCCCGCCCTGGAGGCCGGCCACCCGGCCTCCGGCCCCCCGCCGCGCATCCCCGGCGAGGTCACGGTCCCCGAGCCCGTGCACCGCAAGCCCGTCCACGCGGCCACCGCCCCGCCCATGCTCCCGCACCAGCACAGCGGCAACGCGCCGCTTCCCGTACGCGGCGAACGGCCGGACCGGCCGAACCCCGCGGCGGGGGCGGGGACGCCCGGCACCCCGGGCCGCCCCCAACTGCCCAAGCGCCGCGCCCAGGAGCACCTCGTCCCGCAGCTCCGGGACGCGCCCACCCCGCGCAAGACCGACGACGAAGCCCTGCACGACCCGGGCCTCATGGCGGCCTTCCGGCGCGGCATCGGCCTGGCCGAGTCCATGCCCCCGGCCTCCCGGGACGCGCACCACCCCGAACGACCGGGACACCCCGAACACCCGGAACCGCAACGACACGACGAAGCCCACAAGGAGTAGATGCACCATGGCGAGCGATGTGCCGACCGGCCATTCCTCGGATCTCGACTGGCTGCTCAGCGGCCTGGTCCAGCGGGTGCCGTACACCCGCAGCGCGGTTCTGCTCTCCTCGGACGGCCTGGTGAAATCGGTGCACGGCCTCGACGCCGACAGCGCCGACCACATGGCGGCCCTGGCCTCGGGCCTGTACTCCCTCGGCCGCAGCGCCGGCACGCGCTTCGGCGACGACGGCGAGGTCCGCCAGGTGGTCGTCGAACTCGACTCCACCCTGCTGTTCGTCTCGACCGCCGGAACCGGCACCTGCCTGGCGGTACTCGCCGGCCGGGAGACGGACGCGGCGGTCCTCGGGTACGAGATGACGATGCTCGTGAAGAGCGTGCGGCCCTACCTGGTCACGCCGGCCAGACAAGCGGCGGCGGCGCCGGGCGGCACGGGACGCTGACCGTGCCGCGGCGACAGGACGGCCCCTGGGTCGACGACGCGGCCGGCCGGCTCATCCGCCCGTACACGGTGAGCGGCGGCCGCACCCGGCCGACGGCGGCGCTGGACCTGCTCTCCCTGGTGATGGCCACCGGAACCGCGCCCCAGGCGCACCTCGGCCCCGAGCACACCACGGCCCTCCGGCTGTGCCACGGGCCGACCTCGGTGGCCGAGATCGCGGCGCACTTACGGCTGCCCGCCGTGGTCACCAAAGTGCTGCTCTCGGACCTCGTGGACTGTGGGGCGCTGACCGCGCGGGCGCCCCGCTTCCACGACACCCCCACCGACCGTTCCTTGCTGGAGGCAGTGCTCGATGGCCTACGACGACGGCTCTGAGGAGCGACCAGAGGACCGCGACGACCACCACGACGTCTTCCCCACCGCCCTGAAGATCCTCGTCGCGGGCGGCTTCGGGGTCGGCAAGACGACGTTCGTGGGGGCGGTCAGTGAGATCGAACCGCTGAGTACCGAGGAACTGCTCACCACCGTGAGCGCCGCTACCGACAGCCTGGAGGGCGTGGAGCGCAAGACGACCACCACGGTCGCCATGGACTTCGGCCGGATCGGCATCGATGACCGGCACGTGCTCTACCTCTTCGGCACGCCCGGCCAGGAGCGCTTCTGGTTCATGTGGGACGAGCTGTCCGAGGGCGCCCTCGGGGCGGTCGTCCTCGCCGACACCCGGCGCCTCCAGGCGTCCTTCTCGGCCGTGGACTTCTTCGAGCGGCGCGGCATCCGGTTCCTGGTCGCGGTCAACGAGTTCGACGGCTCCTACCGCTACGAACCCGAGGAGGTACGGGCGGCGATCGACCTCAAGCCGGAGGTGCCGGTCGTCATGTGCGACGCCCGGATCGCCAGCTCCGGGATCCAGACCCTGGTCACCCTCGTCCAGCACCTGCTGGACACCAACCCGGCCCCGGCACCGGCGCCGAGCTACGGAGCACCGACATGACGTATGACCCGACCGGCCATCTGCTGCTCACCCCCGTCGACCGGGAGGCCCCGCTGCGCGTCCAGCGGCTGCGCCAGCTCGGCATCGGCGACCGGCCGGACCCCGACTTCGACGCGTTCGCGGAGAAGCTCGCGAAGGTGACCGGCGCGCCCTACTCGATGGTCAACTTCATCGACGAGAACCAGCAGTTCTTCGCGGGCCTGCACACGCCGAACGGCACCCACCGGACGGAGCAGCTCAGTGCCACGGCGGCCGCCGGCGGCGGCGTCAGCCGGTACATGGCCCGCGACCACGGCTACTGCCCGCACGTGGTCGTACGGCGCAAGGCGCTGGTCCTGGAGGACGTCTGCGACTATCCGCGGTTCGCCGGGAACCCGGTGGTCGACGAGATCGGCATCCGCTCCTACCTGGGCGCGCCCCTCATCGACCGTACGGGGACGGCGCTCGGCACGATCTGCGTGGTCGACACCGAGCCGCGGCCGTGGGGGCGGCCGGGGCTGGAGACCATCAAGTCGCTCGCCGCCGAGCTGGTGGAGCAGATCCACCGGCGCGAGGACGGCCGCCGGCTGTGAGGCGCCCCGCGTCACGGACCCGGTGACGTCCCCGGGGCTCCGCGAGCCACCGGGGACGTCACGCGGGCCGTGCCGGGCTACAGGGCGGGTTCCATCCGCACGACGTCGGCGAGCCGCTCGGACCACTGACCCTTCGCCGTGCCCAGGGCGACCTCGGCGAGCCGCAGCAGTTGGATGTCGGACGTGCCGGCCGGGGCGAAGATGTGGTGCGCGTCGCGCAGGTAGCGCTCGATGGGCCGGTCGGTGAAGAGCCCGGCCGCCGCGTGGATCTCCATGGCGTTGCGTGCCGAGTCCAGCGCCGACTCCACGTTGACCAGCTTGGCGTTCATCAGCTCCGCGTCGCAGGGCAGTCCCGCGTCGAGCAGGTGCACCGCGTGGTACGCGGCGAGCCGGGCGGTCATCAGCCGCGACTGGATCTGGCCCAGCTTGAGCTTCACCGACGGCAGTTCGTGCAAGGGCCTGCCGTACCGGTGGCGCTCCTCGCAGAACCTGGTGGTCTCCTCCAGGATGGCCCGGTGCAGGCCCAGGGACACGGCGGTGAGGTTGGCCCGGCCGTAGAGCACGCTGGAGGAGTACGCGACCGCCAGCCCGTCGCCCTCGTCGCCGAGCCGGTTGGCCGCCGGGACACGGCAGTTGTCGAAGAACAGCTCCCCGAAGCTGAAACCGTGCAGGCCCATGGTGGGTTTCTGGTCACCCACCCGGAAACCAGGCCGGTCGGCCTCCACGAGGAAGGCCGTCAGCCCCTTGGAGCCGGGGCCCGTGCGTACGACGACCCCGTGCAGGTCACCGACGTGGCTGTTGCCGACGTACACCTTTCGGCCGTTCAGGAGGTAGTCGTCCCCGTCGCGCACCGCGGTGGCGCTCATGCCCAGCACATGACCGCCCGACTCGGGTTCGGTGACCGCGATGGTCGGCAGGCACTCGCCCGCCGCGATGGCCGGCAGCCAGGTCTTCTTCTGCTCGTCGGTCCCGAAGTGGACGATCTTGGCGGCGCCGAGCTGTGAGGCCTGCACCATGGCGCCCATGGCGCCGCTGACCCGGGACAGCTCCTCGATGATGATCGTCTTTCCGAGATGGCCCACGCCCATCCCGCCGTGGTCCCTGCTGATGGTCGCGCCCAGCCAGCCCTGGCGGGCGATGCGCCGGGACAGCTCGTGGTGGACCGACCGGGCCGCCTCCATGGCCGGTATCAGCGGCCGGACCTCGCTCTCCGCGAAGTGCCGAACGTGCCCCCGTAGCTGGTGATGCAGTCGACTGGCGAAGTACCCGTCCATGCGAGCCCTCCTCTGCGAAACGCCTGCTCGCGCGGTTGTTCGAGCAGATGGTGCATCGGCAGTGGTCCCGTCCCGAACAGGCCGACCACCTCATGGTGTTGATCATTCCGGAACGGTTCAATGCGGTCGCCAACTCTGGCTGAATCAGGGGCCATTGACGTTTGATTAGAAGTGTGTGTCACGTGGTAGTGGCCTGTCCGGTCCTATCCGAAGGGCATTCCCCCAGCGCTTCTTTCTGCCACATGCCAAGGGCAAAGGTTTCGTGGGCATATGGCACCGGGGGCCGGGCCTCCACCTCATGGATGCGCAGTTGCCCCACGGGTACACGTCTTCCGGATCGATTCAGCGTGAATGTCGACCGAAACAGTTCCGTACGTGAGCGGGAACTGCGCTGTCCTGTAGGCCCCTCGCGCGCCGGAGCCCAGCGGTTGCGCCCCGGCGGTGCGGCGCGTGGGAGCACCGGCCGGAGTGACCCGCGCACCGTGGTCTTCACGGCGCACACTCTGGAGCGCGCCACCCGCACGGGCGCCGCACGGCGTGCGGAGCCGGGCCGCACGCCCGCGCGTGCCCCTCCCGCCCGGCGCCCCGTCCGGCACGGGCCCCGCCCCGCCCGGCGCCCGTCCGGCACGGGCCCCGCCCGGCCGGGCGCCCGTCCGGCACCGGGCCCCTGTCCCGCTCGGCGCCCCTGGCGCAGCTCACAGCCGGGCCAGGCGCCCCCCGGGCCAGGCACACGCCGCCCCGGGGGTGACCGCCTCTCCCGCCACCGACCGGCCGCCCCCGCAGCAGGGGCTCACCACGGCGCGTCACCGGGCGCCGCCCTGGGGAGGGAGAGGGGACCGTCCCCACCAGGAACGAGGTCCCGCACATGACGACGACGACCGACCTCCGTCTCGGCGTCCTCGGTTACGGGCTGCGCGGCAGCCTTGCCCGCACCGCGCACCGGCCCGGCGCCGGCCGCCGTGTCACCGCCGTCGCCGACCCCGACCCGAGGGCCCGGGCGGCGGCGGCCGCCGCCCTCCCCGGCGTACGCCTCCACACCGGCGCCCAGGAGGTGATCGACGCGCCGGACGTCGACGCCGTGCTCGTGCTGACCCCCGACGACACCCACGCCGACCTCGCCTGCCGCCTCCTGCGCGCCGGGAAGCCCGTGTTCGTGGAGAAGCCGCTCGACATCACCGTCGAGCGCTGCGACCGCGTCCTGCGTACCGCGTACGAGACCGGGACCCGGCTCTACGTCGGCCACAACATGCGCCACATGCCGGTCGTACGCACCATGCGGGAGCTGGTCGCACGCGGCGCGGTCGGCCGCGTCAGGACCGTGTGGATCAGGCACTTCGTCGGCTACGGCGGCGACTGGTACTTCAAGGACTGGCACGCCGAACGCCGCCGCACCACCGGCCTGTTGCTCCAGAAGGCCGCCCACGACATCGACGTCCTGCACTGGCTCGCCGGCGGGTGGACGCGCGACGTACAGGCGCTGGGCGACCTGATGGTGTACGGCGACAACCCGCACCGCCGCGCCGTCGGCGAGCCGAAGGCCGACGACTGGTACACCAAGGACGGCCACTGGCCGCCGCACACCCAGCGCGCCCTCAACCCCGTCATCGACGTCGAGGACGTGTCCCTGCTGAACATGCGGCTCGACAACGGCGTGCTCGCCGCCTACCAGCAGTGCCACTTCACGCCCGACTACTGGCGCAACTACACCGTCATCGGCGACGAGGGCCGGCTGGAGAACTTCGGTGACGGGCCGGGCGCGTGCGTGAAGGTCTGGAACGCCCGGCGGTCCGGTTACCGGCCGGACGCCGACGAGACGTACGGGATCCCGGAGTCGGCGGAGGGCGGGAGCGGCGGGGGGCACGGCGGGGCGGACCCGCTGCTGATCGACGAGTTCGTCCGCTTCGTACGGGACGGCGGGCCGACGGACACCTCGCCGGTCGCCGCCAGGATGGCCGTCGCCGTGGGGTGCGAGGCCACCGCGTCACTCCGGGACGGCGGTACGCCGCGGAGGGTGCCGGACCTGGACGGCGATCTGGTGGCGTACTTCGAACGGGGGCAGGCCGGAAAGTGAAGCACGTCACATCGGCGAACCGGCGCCTTTCGCGTGTCACATCCGCGCACCCCCGTTCCGTCGTATGGGTGACCGACGAGATACGGAGCGAAGGAGAACACCCATGCAGGCTCGGATGACCAACCCCGCCACCGTCCTCCCCGAGGCGATGCCCGCCATCCAGGACCTGATCAAGGCGGCGAAGACGGGCGGTGTGCCGGAGACCATCCTCGAGCTGGTGCACCTGCGCGCGAGCCAGATCAACGGCTGCGGCTTCTGCGTGGACTTCGGTGCCCGTCAGGCGAAGAAGTCGGGCGTGAGCGACGAGAAGCTGCACTCGGTGGCCGCCTGGCGCGAGGCGCCGTACTTCAGCGACGCCGAGCGCGCCGCGCTCGCCCTCGCCGAGGCGGCCACCCGGCTCGCGGACCGCTCGGACCCGGTGCCGGACGTGGTCTGGGACGAGGCGGCCGACCACTTCGACGAGAAGCAGCTCGCCTCGATCATCCTGTGGGTCGCCACGACGAACTTCTTCAACCGGATCAACGTCACGGTGAAGCAGCCGGCGGGCGTGACGGGCTGGTGACGCCCCTCGTGGGCCGCCCCCGGGGGCGGCCCACGGACCGGGCGGTCCCGTGGCGTTGTCAGTGGCGCGTCGTACGGTCGTCACATGGCCACAGCCGACGACGTACGCAGAATCGCGCTCTCCCTGCCGGGAGCCGTGGAGAAGCTCTCCTGGGGCATGCCCACGTTCCGCGCGGGCGGGGCCGGCGGGAAGATCTTCGCCTCGTTGGACGACGACGACCGGACGATGGGCGTCAAGTGCCCCAAGGAGGACCGGGACGAGCTCATCGCGGCCGAGCCCGGGAAGTTCTTCATACGGGAGGGCCACGACGACACCTACGCCTGGCTGCGGGTCCGGCTGGCGGCGCTGGACGACGAGGACGAGCTGTACGCCATCCTCGTCGACTCCTGGCGCCAGGCCGCCCCGCGCCGCCTCCTGGCCGCCCACCCGGACCTGGACACCGGACAGGACGGCTCTAGCGGCTCCGGCCGCCCAGGAACGCGGTGATCCGCTCCCGCAGGCCCCGCGGGTCGAGGCCGTGGGCGGCCAGGTGCTCCTCCATGTGGCCGTAGCGGCGCAGTTCCCGCTTGGCGACGCCCAGCCCCAGCACCCGGTGCGGAAGGTCCGCCAGGGCGTCGTTGGCGGCGGCGGTGGACGTACCGGCGAGGTAGGGCTCCACGATCACGACGTCCGCCGTGCCGCCGGCCACCGCGCGCCTCAGCGCCCGGTCGTCGAAGGGGCGCACGGTCGTGGCGTACAGCACCGTCACATCGAGGCCCTCCGTCGCGGCCAGCACGTTGTCGAGCATCGGCCCGACCGCCACCACCACGCCGCCGCGCCCCTCGCGGACCGTGAGGAAGCCGTCACCGGTGACGGGCCGCGCCTGCCCGTTCGACTGGAGCGACAGCCGTACGTACACGCGGTCGTCCCCCGCGACGGCGTGCCGCAGCAGCGCCTCCGCCTCGTCCGGGTGCCCGGGCACGTGGACCGTCCAGCCGTCGAGCGTGTCCATCAGGGCCACGTCGCCCGGCGACATGTGGGTGAAGCCGCCGGCGGGCCAGTCGTACGACGCGCCCGCGCTCACCAGTACCCCGCCCACGCCCTGGTGGCCGAAGTCCAGCTTGACCTGCTCGAACGGCCGCTCGACCAGGAAGCTCGCGAAGGTGTGCACCACCGGCCGCATCCCCGTGAGCGCGAGCCCGCCGCCCACCCCGATCAGCAACTGCTCCCTGATCCCGACGTTGATCACGCGGTCCGGATGCCTCTCCTCCGCCTGCCGGAAGCCGTCGCGGCTGATCTCGGCGAGCACCAGCGCCAGGCGCGGGTCCTCCTCCAGCAGCCGGCTGGTCGTCGAGATGAAACGGTCACGCATCGTGTCCATGTGTGTTCTCCCCCTCTGCCTTTACGCGTTCTTGGGCTCGACCCGGGCCACCACCGCACGCGGCCGCCCCGGGTGCGGGCGGGTGAAGGCGGCGTACATCGCCTCGTGGTCCCGCCCGTCGACGGTCTCGGCCGACCAGCCGGCCGCCTCGAACCGGGCGGTGATCCCGCCGGGCCGGCCGAACGTCGCCGACGCGTTGTCGATCACCAGCGTGTGCAACTGCTCCAGGCCGGCCGGCCCCGCGTACGCGATGGCCTCGTGGTTGCTGCCCTCGTCCAGCTCGGCGTCCCCGATCAGCACCCACACCCGGGGGTCGGTGAGCCCCTGCGCCCGCAGCCCGAGCACGGTGCCCACCGCCAGCGGCAGCCCGTGCCCCAGCGACCCGCTGCCGATCTCCGCCCCGGGCACCAGCAGCCGGTCCGGGTGGTGGCCGAGCGGCGAGTCGTACGCCCCGAATCCCGGCAGGAGCTCCTCGGCGAAGAACCCCTTGGCGGCGAGCACGGCGTAGTACGCCATCGGGCCGTGCCCCTTCGACAACAGGAACCTGTCCCGCCCCGGCGCGTCGGCGCTCCCGGGCGACACGCGCAGCACCCGGTCGTACAGCACCCACAGCGCGTCGAGCGTGGAGGTGGCGGCGGGCCCGTGCTTCTCGTCGCCGGTCATCAGGGCCATGAGCCGGTTCAGCTCGCGGATGTCTTGTCGGGTGTCCTCGCGTGCGTCGCGCGATACGGATGTCTGGGCCGTGTTCGTCATGCCACTCACCGTGCAACTTGAACCGCACTTGAGGTCAAGCGCGCCGGGTGCGCGCAAAGCGGTTCGTGATCAGCGGCAGGAGTGCGGTATTGTTCTCGTGCACGCCGGGCCGGGGGAAACCCCAGGTCAGACGGGCACCGGGACGTGGCGCAGCTTGGTAGCGCACTTGACTGGGGGTCAAGGGGTCGCAGGTTCAAATCCTGTCGTCCCGACTCGTGAGAGTCACAGGTCAAGGGGCCGTTTCAGAGGAATCTGAAACGGCCCCTTGGTCATTGTCGGGGGCGCCCGTCCGGCCGCCGGCCTTCGGGGGCCGGCAGGGTCACCTGGTCCGTTGCAGGGTGCTTCCGTTGCCCATGGGCTTGGCCCGGGTCGGCTCGGAGCCGGTGAAGTACTGCGCGTCCTTGGGGCGGGTGGCGTCGTGGCCGGCGGGGCGGGGGGCCGGTTCCAGGTGGGGTATGTACTTGGAGCAGTGGATGTAGGCCTCTTCCACGCTCAGGTGGACCCACATCTCGGGACTGCGTCCGGGTGCGATGTCGGTGGGCAGGGCGGGGTGGAGCGAGCGCAGCTCGGTGTCGCCGTAGAGGCGGGCCACGCCGTTGACGTGGAGTCCCACGTGGTGGTGGGTGAAGTCCACGAACAGCATCCCGAGGTGGGGGTTCTCCGTCATGTTGCCGGCGCTGGCGAGTACGCCGTTCCCGCGGAATTCGGGGTAGGCGAGCGTGCTGTCGTCCAGCACCTGGACGAATCCGGGCGGCCCGGCGCGGAAGCTGGCGTCGCACTCGCCGCGGGAGTCGGCGGTGGCCAGGAAGACCATGGCCTGGCGGCCGATGAAGTCCCGCATCTCGGGTGTGAGACGGCTGCGCACCTGCTGGTCGTAGAACCGGGCGGCGCGCTCGCTGGTGCCCAGGTGCTGCTGGAGCCGGTGCTCACCCATTGATCCGAAAGGCGGCGGAGGCAAGGTCACGGGACGTTCTCCTGGTGGGACGGCCAAGCGCGGGGCTCAGGGCATGGACAGGACGGGAGTGTCGAACGGGTCGTGGTGGATGCGTTCGGGGGAGGTGCCGTTGTCGGTGAGAGTCTGTCGGGCGGAGACGACCATGGGGGCCGGACCGCTGAGATAGACATCGTGCTGGTACCACGGGCCGTACTCGGCCAGGACCTCCGGCAGCGATCCCCGGATTCCGGGGGTGTACTCGTGGGAGACCGCTCCCCTGATGGTGAGCCAGTGGTGCCGCTGGGCCATGCGGAGCATGTCGTCGACCCCGTACAACTCGGCGCCGGTGCGGGCCCCGAGGAACAGGTCCACCTGGTGGCGTCCGCCGCGGCGGGCCACCTCCTCGACGAGCGCCCGGATGGGAGCGAGGCCGGTGCCGCCGGCCACGCACAGCAGGTCTCCGAAGACGGCGGCGTCCAGCACCATGTCCCCCATCGGGGGCCCCAGCATGACCACGTCGCCCACCGCGGCCCGGTGCACCAGCGCGTGGCTGACCGAGCCGCCGGGCACGGCGCGCACGTGGAAGGTGAGGGTGCCGTCCTCGCGGGGCGCGTTGGCGGGGGAGTAGTACCGCCACTGCCGGGGCCACCAGGGGGTTTCGACGCTGACGTACTGTCCGGCGGCGTACTCGTAAGGTGTGTGGGGGCGTACGGTGATCTCGGCGATGCCGTGCCCGCGCGCGACGCGGTGCACCACCGTGGCGGGCCACACGGCGGGCCGTACCGCCTCGTCCTCCTCGGCGGCGCTGATCATGACGTCGGCGACCAGGCCGTACGCCTTCGTCCAGGCGGCGGCGATGTCCGCGGTCCAGGCGGGGCCGGCGTAGCGGGCCAGGGAGGCGAGGAGGCACTCGCCCACGGCCGGGAAGTGCGCGGCGAGGGTGCCGAACTTGCGGTGGTCGCGGCCGAGGTGGCCGCAGAAGCGCACCAGCTTTTCGGGGTCGTCGACCAGGTCCACGATGTGCAGCAGGGCGCGCAGCAGGCGGCCGCGCTGGGCGTCCATCCCCGGCGGGAAGAGCTGGCGGACCTCGGGGTGGCGGGCGAAGAGGATCGCGTAGAAGTAGACCGTCATGTCCGCGGCGAGCGGCGCGACCACCGCGGCGGAGGCACGTATGAGGCCGATCTCGTGCGGCGACAGAGGCGCCTCGGCGGACTCCGGTGCGGAGGTGTGCACGGCCGGCGCGGGCGCTGGTTCCGCCCCAGAGGGGTGCGCGGAGGCACGGCCCGAGCGATTGATCCGGAATCTCAAGGGACCAGCGCTCTCTCGTCCGCTATTCGATGGGGCTGCCCACGGAGCGCGGTGACCGGGATGTCGAGTGTGGCGATCATGAGTCCTCGTTGCGGGGCCGGAGCGGTGAAACGGATCAAGCGGTTCCGGACGCTACATGACCGTGTGGGTACTCAGAAGTAGCCGCAGCGCTATATCCGTTAAGCGGCGCTTCGCGACCGGCCGTGGCGGGTTTGTATCCTCGGCACGCGCGACGCCCCCGATCCGCTGGGTACCTGAGTGGTACCTGTGAGAGGACACACCATGACCACCGAGCTGAGCCCCGACGCCCTGAGCGGGCTCCTCGAACGCGCCCGTCAGGACTATCAGGACCTCGTGGGACGCGGGCTCTCGCTCGACCTCACCCGTGGCAAGCCCGCGCCGGAGCAGCTCGACCTCTCCGAGGAGCTGCTGAGCCTGCCCGGCGGGCGGTACACCTCGGCGGACGGCACGGACGTGCGCAACTACGGCGGGCTCCAGGGGCTGCCCGAGCTGCGGGAGATCTTCGCCGGGGTGCTCCAGGTGCCGGCCGCGCAGTTGCTCGCCGCGGGGAACTCCAGCCTGGAGCTGATGCACGACTGCCTGGTGCACGCCCTGCTGAGCGTGCTGCCCGGAGCCGAGGGACGCTGGGCGGACCAGGAGCGGATCGCGTTCCTGTGCCCGGTACCCGGCTACGACCGGCACTTCGCGCTCTGCGAGCGGTTCGGTATCGAGATGATCCCGGTGCCGATGACCGCCGAGGGTCCCGACATGGACGCCGTGGAGCGGCTGGTGGCCGACGACCCGGCGGTCAAGGGCATCTGGTGCGTACCGAAGTACAGCAACCCGGACGGCGTCTGCTACAGCGACGCGACCGTGGCGCGGCTCGCCGCGATGAGCACCGCCGCGCCCGATTTCCGGATCTTCTGGGACAACGCCTACGCCGTCCACCACCTCACCGACGAGCCCGTCGAGATCGCCGATCTGCTCGCCGCGTGCGCGGAGGCCGGGAACCCGGACCGGGCATTCGTGTTCGGCTCCACGTCGAAGATCACCGCGGCGGGCGCGGGCGTCGCCTTCTTCGGCTCGTCCCCCGCCAACGTACGGTGGCTGCTCGCCAACAACGCCAAGCGGTCGATCGGCCCCGACAAGGTCAACCAGCTCCGGCACGTCCTGTTCCTGCGGGACGCGGACGGGGTGGCGGCCCACATGGAGCGCCAGCGCGCCCTGCTGCGGCCCAAGTTCGAGGCGGTGGCGCGGATCCTGGAGGCCGAGCTCGGCGGGACCGGGCTCGCGACCTGGACCTCGCCCAAGGGCGGCTACTTCGTGACGCTCCAGGTGCCGGACGGCTGCGCCAAGGAGGTCGTACGCCGTGCCGCCGAGGCGGGCATCGTGCTGACGCCCGCCGGCGCCACGCACCCGTACGGCGACGACCCGCGTGACGCGGTCATCCGGATCGCGCCCAGCTACCCGGGGCTCGGGGAGCTGGAGCAGGCGATCGAGGGACTCGCCGTGTGCGTCAGGCTGGTCGGCTACGAGCGGCGGGGCGCCCGGTAGGGGTCACGCCCGCGCCCCGGTGCGCTCGCACGTCCGGCGGACGGTGTCGGCGAAGGCGCGGGCGAGTGGGGTGAGGGCGTCCCAGCTCCGGACGGCCCACCCCACCGACAGGGGCGGCAGCGCGGGGATGGGGACGAACCGGAGCGCGTCCCCGCCGTTGGTGGAGCGGCCGGGAAGCGCGGGCACGACGGCGTGGCCGAGGCCCAGCTCGGCCAGGAGGATCGCGGTGTCCCAGTCGGCGACGCTCGTGTCGGACCGGTGGGGTACGCCCAGGTCGGCGAAGGCCGCGTCCAGGTGCGCCCGGGACGTCGACCTCGCCGGAAGGCGGATGTGCCGGAGGTCCGCGAGGTCGGCCACCTCGATCGTGGGACGCGCCGCGAGCGGGTCGTCGGCGCGGACGGCCAGGACCCACGGCAGGTCGACGACCGGGCGCTGCTCGATGCCGCGCACGCGCTCGCCGATGGTGACCCAGGCCAGGTCGAGGTCGTCGGCGGCGAGCGCATCGAAGCACCTGCGGCCGGAGCTCTCCGTCTGGAACTCCAGGCTCGCCCGGGGGTGGCGTTTGTGGAAGGCGACCACGGCCTCGGACATGAAGTGCCGCAACGTCGTGGCGCCCGTGGTCACCCGAACCGAGCCGACGTCGCCGCGCACGGATTCCTGGATGCTCCGCACGGCCAGGTCGAGGCCGGCTATGCCGTGCGCGGCGGCCGCCTGGAGCACTCGGCCCGCCTGGGTGGGCACCACACCGCGGGTATGGCGTTCCAGGAGGGCGGCGCCGGTCTCCCGTTCCAGGCGCTTCACATGCTGGCTCACCGCCGACTGCGTACAGCCGAGGTCGCGGGCGACCGCGCTGAGGCTGCCCGCGCGGCAGACGGCGACGAAGACGCGGAGGTCGTCAAGAGTCACCGATCCAAGGTACCCCTTGGGTCTGCGGAGCAAATCCTAGGATTGACTTGGTGGTTGGCGCGCCGGAAGATCACTCCAGGGCCCTCGGGCGGCAACCCGTCCCCCCCTTCGCACCCCAACGGGCCCTGGCGAAGGGCATGGACGGGTGCCGACCCACCACTCGTCGCGGAAGGAACGTCACAGCATGCCCAAGCCCTGGACCGTCGCCGTACTCGGCCCCGGAGGGATCGGCGGCCTGCTGGCCGGCCTGTTGTCCCGCGCCGGGCACCGGGTCATCTGCCTGGCGGGAGAGGACACGGTCCGAGCCCTGAGCCAGGACGGCATCCGCGTACGCAGCGGGCAGTTCGGCGACTTCACCGCCACGGTGGAGGCGGACACGGAGCTGCGCGAGCCGGTCGACCTGTGCCTGGTGGCCGTCAAGCACACCGCGCTCGACGCGGCGCTGGAGCGCGTGCCGTCCGACGTGCTCGGCGACGCCGCCCTCGTCGTGCCGCTGCTCAACGGCGTCGAACACCCGGACGCGCTGCGCGAGCGGTACGGGGAGCACCGGGTCGTCCCCGGGGTGATCCGGGCCGAGTCGACCCGGGTGGCGCCGGGCGTCATCGAGCACGGCACCCCGTTCACCGAGGTGGACCTGGCCGGACCTCCCGAGCGGCTCGACGGCCTCGCCGGTGTGCTGGAGGCGGCGGGGGTGCGCGTCCGGGTCGCCGAGGAGGAGGCGACGACGCTCTGGGCGAAGCTCGCGCTGCTCGCGCCTTTCGCCCTGCTCACCACGCGGTACGGGGTCCCCATCGGCGACCTGCGCACCGGGCACCGTGACGAACTGGTCGCGCTCGTCGCGGAGGCGGCGGCGGTGAGCCGCGCCTGCGGGGCGCCGGCCGATCCGGCGGCGGTCCTGGCGCGGTACGACGCCTGGCCGTACGGCACCAAGTCCTCCATGCAGCGCGACGCCGAGGCGGGACGCCCGCTGGAACTGGACGCGATCGGCGGAGCCCTGCTGCGCGCCGCCGCCCGGCACGCCGTCCCGGTGCCGGTCGCCGACCGCCTGGTGGCCGAAGTGGCCGAGGTGGCCTAGGTGGCCAAGATGGCCAAGGTGGCCTAGGTGGCCGCGGGGGCGCCGGGGACACATGGGCCCGCAGGGGTGCCCAGGCCGGCGGGGACGCCCGGGCCGGCGGGGACGCCCGGGCCGGCAGGAACGCCCGGGCCGGCAGGGGCGCCGGTCGGCTGACGGCCGGGGGTGGCGGGGGCGACGAGAGCGAGGAGCGAAGGGGGCGTTCGGGGCGCCGGTCGGCTGACGGCGGGGCGACGGGCCGGGCCCTGGTCGGCCGACGGCCGACGGTCGGGGTGGCGGCGCGGCGCGGGTGCCCGGGGTGGTGGGCGGCCGACGGTCGGGGTGGTGGCGGCGCCAGGGTTCGCCACGCGTGCCATTACGCCGCATGGCGGGCGCCCATGTCTCCCATAAAGCCGAAGAACCGACAAACCGACATTGTCGGACGCGCTGTTGGAAACACCTACGGTTCGGCACGTCTTTCCCCCGAACAGACCCCGAACAGAGGTGACACCCGATGCTCCACAGACACGCCACCGCCGCGTGCGCCACCCTCACCGCCGTCGGTGCGCTCGTGCTGGCCGGCTCGCCCGGCGTGGTCGCCGCCGAGGCGCCCGCGCCGCCGTCCATCCCCTCGGCGGCCGGCACCCTCGGCGCCGACAAGCCGTCGCCCGCGCTGCTCGACGCCATGCAGCGCGACCTGGGCCTGACCCGCGAGCAGGCCGAAACGCGGCTGAAGAACGAGGCCGAGGCGGGGGCCCGGGCCGGCCGCCTCCAGAACGCCCTCGGCGACCGGTTCGCCGGGGCGTGGGTGAGCGGACCGGTCTCCGCCACGCTCACCGTCGCCACCACCGACGCCGCCGACAAGGCCGCCATCAAGGCGGGCGGCGCCGAGGCGAAGGTGGTCCGCCACAACCTCAAGCGGCTGGAGGGCGCCAAAGCCAAGCTGGACCAGGGCTCCGTCCGGACGAAGACCGCCGACGCACCCGTCTGGTACGTCGACCTCCGCAACAACACCGTGACGCTGGAGGCCGCCAAGGCGTCCGCCGCCGATGTGTTCCTCACCGCCACCGGCGTCGACCGCACCCTGGTCCAGGTCAAGGCGACGACCGAGCGGCCGCGCCCGTTGGTCCACGACATCCGGGGCGGCGACGCCTACTACATCGGCAACGCCCGCTGCTCCGTCGGCTTCGCCGTCACCTCCGGCACCCAGCAGGGCTTCGCCACGGCCGGCCACTGCGGCCAGACCGGCGCCACGACCAACGGCCACAACAAGGTGGCCCAGGGCAGTTTCAAGGCCTCCACCTTCCCCGGCAAGGACATGGCCTGGGTGGGCGCCAACGGCGACTGGGCGGCGACGGCGTACATCAAGGGGCAGGGCGACCAGAACGTCGAGGTCGCCGGCTCCACCGAGGCCCTCGTCGGCGCGTCGATCTGCCGGTCCGGCTCCACCACCGGCTGGCACTGCGGCACGATCGAGCAGCACAACACGAGCGTGTCGTACCTCCAGGGCACCGTGAAGGGCCTGACCCGCACCACGGTCTGCGCCGAGCCGGGTGACTCGGGCGGCCCGTACATCTCCGGGACGCAGGCCCAGGGCGTCACCTCCGGCGGTTCCGGCAACTGCAAGGACGGCGGAACCACCTTCCACCAGCCGCTCAACCCGGTGCTCCAGGAGTACGGGCTGACGCTGAAGACCAACTCCGCCGACCCGGGCGACACCGGGAAGGCGGGCGGCACCTGGGCCGCCGGCAAGATCTACCACGTCGGTGACCAGGTCACGTACGACGGGGTCTCCTACCGGTGCCTCCAGACGCACCAGGCCCAGCCCGGCTGGCGGCCCCCGGGCGCCACGGGCCTGTGGCAGCGGGTCTGACCGGCACGCGGCGGGTCTGACGGCACACGGCGTGCCGGGGCCCGGGCCGGTCACCGGCCCGGGCCCCTCGCCGGCGTACGGCCCCCGCACGGCCCCTCGGCGCACCGGCCCCCAGGCGCCGCCGCGCGCACCCGGCGTCAGCGGTTGTCCTCCGCCAGCAGGTCGGCGCACTTCTCGCCGATCACCATCGTCGTGATGCACGGGTTGACGGTGACGAGGTCCGGCATGACCGAACCGTCCGCGACCCTCAGCCCCGCGACGCCCTTCACCCGCAGCCGCGCGTCGAGCGGCGCCAGCGGGTCGTCGTCGGCGCCCATGCGCACCGTGCAGGCCGGGTGGTAGACGGTGTTGTGCGTCTTGCGGATGTAGTCCAGCAGCTCGTCGTCGCTCCGGACGTCGGGGCCCGGGGCCAGTTCGGCACCGGCCCACCCGGCGAGCGCGGGCTGGGCGGCGATCCGGCGCGCGAGCTTCAGGCCGTACGTCATCACCCGTACGTCGTGCTCGTGCGTGAAGTACCGGGGGTCGACCATCGGCTTGTCCCGGTAGTCACGGGTGCGCAGCCGCACGGTGCCCCGCGATCCGGCCCGGGTGACATTGGGCGTGAGGCAGAAGGCGTTCTCGGACGTCGGGTAGCCGTGCCGGGCGGTGTTCATGTCGAACGGCACCGAGCCGTAGTGGAACATCAGGTCGGGCCGGTCCAGGCCGGGCTCGGTGTCGTAGAAGATCCCCGCCTCCCACCACTGGCTCGACGTCGTGGGCATCGGCTGCTTCGCCTCCCACATGATGACGCCCTCGGGGTGGTCCTGGAGGTTCTCGCCGACGCCCCGGGAGTCGACGAGCACGTCCACGCCCACCTCGCGCAGGTGCTCCGCCGGACCGATGCCCGACAGCATCAGCAGCTTCGGCGTGTCGATGGAGCCGCACGACACGACCACCGCGCGCCGGGCCCGTACGACACGGGTGTGGACCAGATCCGGGTCCAGGTACTCGGCCCCCGTGCAGCGGCGGCCGTCGAAGACCAGCCGCTTGGCCCGCACCCCGGTGCGTATCTCCAGGTTCGGCCGCTTGCCCATCACCGGGTGGAGGTACGCCACCGACGACGACTGGCGGACGTTGTTCTCGTCCGCGTTGATCTGGAACCAGCCCGCGCCCCGGATCACCGTCGTGCCCGTGTTGAACGGCGTGGTGGGGATGCCCGCCTGGGCGCACGCCTCCAGCAGCGCCGCCCCGCACGGGTCGCCGCCCTTGAGGGTGCGCAGCCTCACCGGGCCGGTGCGGCCGTGGTGGTCGCCCGGCGCGTCGTTGCTCTCCAGCCGCCGGTACAGCGGGAACAGGTCGGCCGCGCTCCACCCGGTACAGCCCGCCGCCGCCCAGTCGTCCAGGTCCTCCGCCGGCGCCCAGAAGGCGATGCACGAGTTGTGCGACGAGCAGCCGCCGAGCACCTTGGCGCGGGCGTGCCGCATGAAGCTGTTGCCGTGGGCCTGCGGCTCGACCGGGTAGTCCCAGTCGTACCCCGACTCCAGCAGACCCATCCAGCGCTCCAGCCGCAGGATGTTGTCGTCCCCGACGTCGCTGGGCCCCGCCTCCAGGACGCACACCGTGACGGACGGGCCCTCGCTCAGCCGTGCGGCGACGACGTTCCCGGCCGTCCCGCCGCCCACGACGACGTAGTCGAACACCTCGGTCATGAAAGGGTGACCTCCTTCGGAAGCGCGGCTTCCTCAGCCGTGGCGGCGTGTTCGGCCAGCACGCCCGTACGGTGCCGCTGCACGAACCAGTAGTAGGCGAAGCCGCCCACCGCGATGGCCCCGACGAACAGGACGGCGCCCCAGCGCAGGTACCAGTGGTACGGCGGGGCGGCGTTGTAGACGGCGGCGCGCGGCCAGATGAGGTTCACGGTCATCACCGCGCCCCACAGCACGGCGAGGACGTTCACCGGCAGGCCCCAGCGGCCCAGCGAGAACTTCCCCTCGGCCGGCTGCCACCCGCCGCGCACCCGCGCCACCAGCATCGGCACGGTGACCAGGAGGTACGCCAGGTAGATCATGATGATGCCGATGCTGGTGACCACGGTGAAGATCTGCGGCTGGCGGATGTTGACCACCAGGATCGCCAGCGCCAGCACCCCGATGATCACGGTCGGCAGGACCGGCGTACTGAAGCGCGGGCTCACCCTCGCCAGCCGCGACGACGCCGGCAGGTTGTTGTCCCGGGCCATCGCGAACGCCAGCCGGATCGCCGCCGTGTGGACGGCCAGCGCGCACACCGTCACGGCGATCAGCACGCACCACAGCATCGCCTTGCCGGCCGTCGGCCCGAGGACGTCGAGCACGACGTACTGGAGGCCCTCCGTCGACAGCCGTTCACCCCGCAGGCTCGACACGCTCATCAGCGCCAGCAGCAGGATCAGCCCGCCCAGGACGAAGGAGGCGACGATCGCCCGGATGATGGCGCGCGGTGCGTTGCGCGAGGGGTCCAGGGACTCCTCGCCGAGCGACGCCGCCGTGTCGAAGCCGTACATGACGTACGCCGAGGCCAGCGACGCGATCAGGAACGCGCCCAGGTAGCCGAAGGACTGGCCCGAGCCGGTGCCCGCCGTGTCCGTGACGACCTGGGGGCCGCGTACGACGTTCACCGCGAGCAGCGCGATCAGCACGACGGTGGCGAGCAGCTCGATGAAGACGCCGGCGGTGTTGATCCGTGCCATCAGCTTCACGCCGAAGGCGTTGACCAGGGTGGTGAACAGGATCAGACCGGCCGCCAGTACCACCGCGTTGGTCGCCACGTCGTACGTCCCGGTGCCGTCCCCGACGAACTGGAACACGGACGATATCCGGGGGAGCGTGAGCTGGTAGGCGAGGGCGACGGCCGCGATCGACACGATCGAGGCGATGAGCATCATCCAGCCCGCCAGCCACCCGACGTGCGGATTGCCCAGCCGCTTCGACCAGTTGTAGATGCTCCCGGCGACCGGGTACCGGGCCGCCAGCTCCGCGAAGCACAGCGCGACCATGAACTGGCCGGCGAACACCATCGGCCAGGACCACCAGTAGGCGGGGCCGCCGCTGGCGTAACCGAAGTAGAAGAGCTGGAAGGTGCCGGTGAGGATGGAGATGTACGAGATGCCGGCGGCGAAGGTGTGGAAGTTCCCGAGCGTGCGCTTGAGCTCCGGCCGGTAGCCGAACTCGGCCAGCTCGGCGTTGTCATCGCTGTTCGCGTGTCCTGGTGGTGCAGACGTCATGAGCAACTCCTGGTGGGGGAGAGGTCGTCGAGTCAGGCGAACCAACCCTGGGGGGCCGGGGCCGTGTTGCGCCAGATGTGCTTCGCCTCGCGGTACTCGGCAAGGCCCGCCGGACCGAGCTCGCGCCCCGTACCGGACTGCTTGAACCCGCCCCACTCCGCCTGCGGCAGGTAGGGGTGGTAGTCGTTGATCCACACGGTGCCCAGGCGCAGCCGGGACGCCACCCGGGCCGCCCGCCCCTCGTCACCCGTCCACACCGCGCCCGCCAGCCCGTAGACCGTGTCGTTGGCGAGCCGTACGGCCTCCTCCTCGTCGCCGTCGCGGAACCGCTCCACCGTCAGGACCGGCCCGAACGACTCCTCCCGTACCACCGACATCCCGGCACGGCACTCGTCCAGCACCGTCGGCAGGTAGTAGAACCCCGCCTCGTACGCCGGGCCTTCGGGCCGCGCCCCGCCGCAGCGCAGCACCGCCCCCTCCGCCAGCCCGGCCGCCACGTACGCCTCGACCTTCGCGCGGTGCGCGGCCGAGATCAGCGGCCCGGTCCGCGCCCGCTCGTCGAACGGCCCGCCGAGCCGGATGCGGCGGGCCCGGCGTACCACCTCGTCCACGAACCGGTCGTGCAGCGAGTCCTCCACCAGCAGCCGCGCCCCCGCGGAGCACACCTGACCCGAGTGCAGGAACACCGCCGTCAGCGCCATGTCCACCGCCGCCTCGAAGTCGGCGTCCGCGAACACGATGTTCGGGTTCTTGCCGCCCAGCTCCAGCGCCACCTTCTTCACCGTCCCGGCCGCCGCCGCCATCAGCCGCCGCCCGGTGGCGAGCCCGCCCGTGAACGACAGCAGGTCCACGTCCGGGTGGTCGGCGAGCGGAGCACCCGCCTCCGGGCCCGCGCCCAGGACCAGGTTCGCGGCGCCGTCCGGCAGCCCGGCCTCCGCCAGCAGCCGCATCAGACGGATCGCGGTGTGCGGGGTCAGCTCGCTCGGCTTCAGCACGAACGTGTTGCCGGCCGCCAGCGCGGGGGCGACCTTCCACGCCGTCTGGAGCAGCGGATAGTTCCAGGGCGTGATCAGCCCGCACACCCCGGCCGGCTCGTACACCACCCTGCTGTCCGCCGACGCCGGCCCCGTGTCGATGACCCGTCCCGTCTCCGTCGCGGCCAGCCGCCCGAAGTACCGGAAGCACGCCACCACGTCGTCCACGTCGTACCGGCTCTCCACCAGCCGCTTACCGGTGTCCAGCGACTCGGCGCGCGCCACCGCCTCCCGGTCCCGTACGAGCAGGTCGGCGACCCGCAGCAGCAGGTCCCCGCGCTCGGCGTCCGGCGTGCGCGGCCAGGGGCCCATGTCGAAGGCGCGCCGGGCGGCGGCGATGGCGTCCGCCGTGTCCTTGCCACCCGCCTCGTCCACCTCCCCGACGAGCGTGCCGTCGGCCGGGCAGCGGATCTCGCGGGTGCGCCCGTCGCGGGGGCTCGTCCACGTCCCGCCGATGAAGAGGTCAGGCACGAGAGCCTCCCAGGTGCTCGGCAAGCCAGGAGTGGAAGATCCCGATGTGGTGCTCGGTCGGCACCAGGACGCCGCCGAAGCGGTAGGCGCGGGACGCCATCGCCGGCTGGGTGCGCTCGCACGCGTCGAAGTCCTGGACGTTGACCCGGTGGAACAGCTCCACCGACTTGGACACGTCCGCTCCCGACGCGACGACCTCGGGCGCGTACAGCCAGTCGCACTCGACGACCGTGCGGTCCTCGGCGAGCGGGAACATCCGGTGCAGGATCACATGGTCGGGGACCAGGTTGATGAAGACCGTCGGCTTCACCGTGATCGCGTAGTAGCGGCGGTCCTGGTCGGGCGTGACCTCGGGCAGCTTCGCGAAGCCCTCGCTGCCGTCGACCGTGAAGCCCTTGACGCCGTCACCGAACTCGGCGCCGTGTCCGACGTAGTACTGCGCCGCGTAGCCCTCGGCGAACTCGGGCAGCACATCGGTCAGTTCGGGATGGATGGTCGCGCAGTGGTAGCACTCCATGAAGTTCTCGACGATCAGCTTCCAGTTCGCCTTCACGTCGTACGAGACGCGCCGGCCGAGCGCCAGCTCCTCGGTGCGGTAGCGCTCGATGGACGCCGCGTCGCCGAGCCGCTCCACCGCCGCGCCCATCACCGTCTCCTCGAACGACGGCGGTTCGTCGGCCAGGCACACCCACGCGTAGCCGAGCCACTCGCGCAGGTGCACCGTGACCAGGCCGTAGGCGGTGCGGTCGACGTCCGGCATCTTCGTCAGGTTCGGCGCCGCGACCAGTTGGCCGTCCAGGTCGTAGGTCCAGGCGTGGTACGGGCACTGGAGGTTGCGGCGCACCTCGCCGGACTCCTCCAGGCAGAGGCGGGCGCCCCGGTGCCGGCAGACGTTGAGGAACGCGCGCAGCTCACCGGCCCGGTTGCGGGTCACGATGACGCTCTCCCGGCCGACCCGGACCGTGCGGAAGGCCCCGGGCCGATCGAGGTCCGCGCCGCGCACCGCGCAGAACCACATGGCTTCGAAGAGCCGCTCCTGCTCCTGCCGGAAGACGTCCGGGTCGGTGTAGTAGTGGCCGGGCAGGGTGGCGATGAGGCTGGGGGGCAGGGGTGTTGTCGTCACTGCGGCCTCCTAGGCGGGCGCGGCGGTGAGGCGGCTGGGGTCGAACAGCTCGATCGGGTGCGCGGTGGTGCCGGTCAGCGCCAGGTCGGCCACGATCTCGCCGACGACCGGTACGAACTTGAACCCGTGCCCGGAGAACCCGCAGGCGACCGTCACGGACTCGGGGTGCCGGGGGTGGCGGGCGATCACGAAGTGCTCGTCGGGCGTGTTGGAGTACATGCAGGTGGCCGCCTTCAGGAACCGGCCGGGCAGCGCCGGGAGCAGCCGGGCGGCTTGGTGCGCCATCGCCGCGACCTCGTGGTCGTGCACGGTCCGCTCGATGGTCTCGGGGGTGCAGACGGTGCCCTTGCGGAAGAACGCCACCTTCGCGCCCAGCTCCGGCCCGTCGATCGCGGGGAACCCGTAGATCTGGACGTCGTCCGCGTCCTCCCAGATGTAGATGGGGTGGTTCTCGGGGAGGAACGGCGTCGTGCCGCCCTCCGGCTGGAACCAGTACATGACCTGCCGCTCGATGGTGAACGGCACCCCGAGGCCGGTGAGCAGCGCGGGCGCCCACGCGCCGGGGCAGATCACCAACTGGCCGGCCGTGTAGGTGTTCTCGGCGGTGTGGACGCGCACGCCGTCGCGGTACGGCTCCCAGCGCAGCAGCGGCTCCTCGAAGTGCAGGTCCGCGCCCGCTCGCGTGGCGAGCTGGAGGTGGGCGGCGACGGTGTTCTCGGGCCGCAGCAGCCCGGCCCGCGCCTCGTACAGCGCCACCTCGTCGTCGGCCGGCGTCAGGGTCGGGAAGCGGCGCCGGACCTCCTTGGCGTCGAGCATCTCGTGCGGCAGGCCCCACCGCTCGGCCGACAGCCGGGAACCGGCGACGGTACGGGACTCGGGGCGGCCCAGCATCAGCCCGCCGCACAGGGTGGCGATGTCGCGGCCCGTGTCCCGCTCCAGCCGCTCGTACAGCTCGTACGCGCGCAGCAGCAGCGGTACGTACGCGGGGTCCTCGAAGTACGACTGGCGGGTGATCCGCGAACCGCCGTGGCTGGAGCCCCGGTTGTGCACCGGGCCGAACTTCTCCAGCCCCAGCACGCGGGCGCCGCGCGCGGACAGGTGGTGGGCGGCGGCACTGCCCATACCGCCCAGGCCGACCACGATCACGTCATAGGTGGGTGACATGCTTCCTCGGCCTCCTCAGCGGCGGATACGGCTCATCCCCGGGTCGAACAGCGGCTCGTCGGCGACCGTCGCCGCCACCTTCCGCCCGAAGTACTCCACGTGCACGGCCGTGCCCGTGGGCAGCGGCGGCAGCCAGGCGTACGCGACGCAGCGGCCCAGCGTGTAGCCGTACGCGGCGCTCGTCACGTAACCGGCCGGTGAGCCGCCCACGTGGACCGGCTCCTTGCCCAGCACGACGTCCGACGGGTCGTCGAGGAGCAGCGCGGTGAGCCGGTGCTCCGGCTCGCCCGCCCCTTCCAGAGCCTGGCGGCCGACGAAGTCGCCCTTGTCCATGCGCACGGCGAAACCGACACCGGCCTCGTACGGGGTGTGTTCACCGGTCATGTCGTGGCCCCAGGCCCGGTAGCCCTTCTCCAGGCGCAGGCTGTTGAAGGCGGATCGCCCGGCGGCGACGACGCCGTGCTCCCGGCCCGCCTCCCACAGGGTGTCCCACAGCCGCAGCCCCAGGTCGGCGCTGGTGTACAGCTCCCAGCCGAGCTCGCCGACGTAACTCAGACGCATGGCCGTCACGGGCACGTGCCCGAGGTACGTCCGCTTGGCGCGGAAGTAGCCGAAGCCCCGGTGCGAGAAGTCGTCGTGGGTCAGCGGCTGTACGAGGTCGCGGGCGAGCGGCCCCCACACGCCGATGCAGCAGGTGCCGGAGGTGATGTCACGGATCAGTACATCGCCCGGCGCGTGGCGCAGCAGCCAGTCCTCGTCGGCCGGGCTGTTGGCGCCGATCTGGAACCGGTCCTCCGCGAGCCGGGCCACGGTGAGGTCCGAGCGGATGCCGCCCGTCTCGTCCAGGAGCAGGGTGTAGGTCACCGCACCCGGCTTCTTGGCCAGGTTGTTGGTGGTCATGCGCTGGAGGAAGTCGAGGGCGCCGGGCCCGGTGACCTCCAGCCGGCGCAGCGGCGTCATGTCGTACATGGCGACCCCCTCGCGGGTCGCCTTCGCCTCGGCGGCGGCGATCGGCGACCAGTGGCGGGCCGACCAGGCGTCCCGTTCGGGCAGGTCCAGGCCCTCGGCGAGCGGGGCGTTCGCCTCGTACCAGTGCGGCCGTTCCCAGCCGCCGCCCTCCAGGAAGTACGCGCCCAGTTCCTTCTGCCGCTCGTAGAAGGGGCTGACCCGCAGCGGGCGTGGCCGCTCCATGGGCTGGAGCGGGTGGATCACGTCGTACACCTCGATGAACTGCTGTGAACCCCGCTCACGGATGTACACGGGTGAACGCTGCGCGTCCTCGAAACGCGTGAGGTCGCATTCGTGCACGTCGGTCGCCGGCCGCCCGTCGACCATCCACTCGGCGACCGCCTTGGCGACGCCCGCCGAGTGCGTGACCCAGACCGCCTCGGCGAGCCAGAAGCCGCGCAGGGTGCGGGACTCGCCGAGGACCGGCATCCCGTCAGGTGTGAAGGAGAAGACCCCGTTGAAGCCCTCCTGGACCTCGGCCTTCGCGAGCGCGGGCAGCAGCCAGGCGCAGTCCTTCCAGCTCGGGGCGAAGTCCTCGGGGGTGAACGGGTACGAGGACGGCATCCCGCCGGGCGTGTCGGACGCCTCGTCGTACGCGGGGACGGTGAACGGGTCGACGGGCAGCGGCCGGTGGGCGTAGCTGCCGATGCCGATCCGGTCGGTGTGCTCGCGGAAGTACAGGTCGCGGTCCTGGAAGCGGAGGATGGGCCGGGACGCCTCGGCGGACGCGCCGGCCAGTTCCGGCAGTGGGCCGGTCTTGGCGTACTGGTGTGCGAGGGGGAGCAGTGGGACGTCCACCCCGGCCATGCGGCCGACGACCGGGCCCCAGAAACCGGCCGCCGACACGACGTGGTCGGCCGGGAAGACGCCCCGGTCGGTGACGACCCCGGTCACCCGGCCGCCCTCCCGCTCGATGCCGGTGACGGTGTGCCGCTCCAGGAAGCGGGCGCCGCGCGCCACGGCGCGGGCCATCTGGGCGCGGCAGGCCGGGACGGCGCGGGCGAGCCCGTCGCCGGGGGTGTGGAAGCCGCCGAGGACCTTGGTCCCGTCGAGCAGCGGCCACAGCTCCTTGCAGCGGGACGGCGGTACCACCTCGCCGGGTACGCCCCAGGCGGCGGCGAACCCGGCCCGGCGGTGCAGTTCGGCGAGGCGCTCCTCGGTGGTGGCGATCTCCAGCCCGCCGACGGGGTTGAAACAGGACAGGCCGTCGGCCTCCAGGGCGCTGAACTTCTCCACGGTGTACGCGGCGAATTCGGTGAGCGTCTTGGACGGGTTGGTCCGGAAGACGAGCCCGGGCGCGTGGGAGGTGGAACCGCCGGGCGCGGGGAGCGGGCCCTGTTCGAGGACGGTGACGTCCGTCCAGCCGCGGGCGGTCAGCTCGTCGGCGAGGGAGCAGCCGACGATGCCGGCGCCGATGACGACGACTCGGGGGTTGGCGTGGGACGTGCTGGACATGCCCCTCCTTGGTTGGGGGTGTCAGACGGTGGCCTTGATCGAGTGTCGGACGGCAGGCTTGGCCGGTTGTCGGACGGTGGCGTTGGCCGGTTGTCGGACGGCAGGGCTTGGCCGGTTGTCGGACGGTGGCCTTGGCCGGGTGTCAGACGGCGGCCGGGACGTGCGGGCGTTCGGCGGCGATCGTCGTGTCGTCGCCGTGTCCGGTGTGGACGACCGTGCCGCCCGGCAGGGTGAGCAGCCGTTCGCGGATGGACGCGAGGATCGTCGGGCGGTCGGAGAAGGAACGGCCGGTCGCGCCGGGGCCGCCGTGGAAGAGCGTGTCGCCGGTGAACACGGCGTCCAGGAACGGGATGTGGAGCACGCAGCTCCCCCAGGTGTGGCCGGGCGTGTGCAGGACCCGCGCCCGGACCCCGGCCACCAGCAGCACCTGCCCGTCCCGCAGGTCGCCGTCCGGGGCCCGGCCGGGGTGGACGGCGTCCCACAGTCCCCGGTCCGCGGGGTGGAGGAGGACGGGCGCCCCGGTGGCCTCGGCCAGCGCGGGCGCGGCGCCGATGTGGTCGTCGTGGCCGTGGGTGCACACGACGGCGGTGACCCGGCGGCCCGCGACGGCCGCCAGGACCGCGGCCGCGTCGTGGGCGGCGTCCACGACCAGCACCTCGGCGTCGTCACCGACGAGCCACACGTTGTTGTCGACGTCGAAGGTCTCGCCGTCGAGGCTGAACGTGCCGGAGGTGACGACCCGTTCGGCGCGTACGTCCCCGTGGCAGGTCACAGGACGACCACCGAGCGCAGCACATCGCCCCGGTGCATCTTCGCGAACGCGCCCTCGACCTCGTCCAGTGCGATCTTCTCCGTGACGAAGGCGCCGAGGTCCAGCCGGCCGCTGAGGTACTGGTCGATGAGGATCGGGAAGTCCCGGCTGGGCAGACAGTCCCCGTACCAGGACGACTTCAGCGCGCCGCCCCGCGAGAACAGGTCGATCAGCGGCAGTTCCAGCCGCATGTCCGGGTCCGGCACCCCGACCTGCACCAGCACCCCGGCGTGGTCGCGCATGTAGAAGGCCTGCTGGTACGTCTCGGGGCGCCCGACCGCGTCGATCGCCACGTCCACCCCGAAACCGCCGGTCAGCTCACGCACCGCCTCGACCGGGTCCGTGCCACGGGAGTTGACCGTGTGGGTGGCCCCGAAGTGGGTGGCGGCGTCCAGCTTCCGGTCGTCGATGTCGACGGCGATCACCCGCCGCGCCCCGGCCAGGGAGGCGCCCGCGATGGCGGCGTCGCCGACGCCACCGCAGCCGATGACCGCGACGGTGTCGCCGCGCCCGACGTTGCCGGTGTTCACGGCGGCGCCGTACCCGGCCATCACCCCGCAGCCGATGAGCCCCGCCGCCTCTGGCCGGGCCGCCGGGTCGATCTTCACCGCCTGGCCGGCGGCCACCAGCGTCTTCTCGGCGAACGCGCCGATACCGAGGGCGGGCGAGAGGGGCGTGCCGTCCAGCAGGGTCATCGGCTGGGTGGCGTTACGGGAGTCGAAGCAGTACCAGGGCCGTCCGCGGCGGCAGGACCGGCAGTCCCCGCAGGGCGCGCGCCACGCGATGACGACGTAGTCACCGGGGCCGAGTGCGGTCACGCCGTCGCCCACGGCCTCGACCGTGCCGGCCGCCTCGTGGCCGAGGAGGAACGGGAAGTCGTCGTTGATGGCGCCCTCCCGGTAGTGCAGATCCGTATGGCAGACCCCGCAGGCCTGGACGGAGACGAGCACTTCGCCGGGGCCCGGATCGGGCACCAGGATCGTCTGCACCTCGACGGGTGCGCCCTTCTTGACGGCGACGACGGCACGGACCTCATGCGGCACGACAGACTCCTCTGCTGTTGCGCACTGCGCTATGGGTTGCGCGACGGGGAACATACTGGGAACGCCGACAAGTTGCCGTCAAGAGGTGCGTGTCAACGCCCGGGAAATCCGTTCACCACCGCGGAAACGCGCCGGACACATGAAGGAGCGGGGCCGGGTTTCCCCGACCCCGCTCCCGGATCCGTTTCCGGCCCGTCTTCCGGGCCCGTACGGTCGGCGGTGCGTCAGATGCCGTACCCCATCCGCCGCGACAGCTCGTCGGCCGCCGTGACCGTGCGCCGTGCGAGCTCCGGCAGCCGCTCCCGCTCCAGCCGGTACGCCGGCCCCGACACGCTCAGCGCGCCGATGACCTTGCCGTCGTGTGCCCGCACCGGAGCCGCCACCGCGTTCAGCCCCAGCTCCAGCTCCTCCGCCGCCAGCGCGAACCCCTGCGCGACCACCGACTCCAGCTCGCCGCGCAGCATCCCGGCGCTGGTCACCGTGTGCTCGGTGAACCTCGGCAGCGCCCGTGCCAGCAGCCCCTCCCGCAACGTGACCGGCAGATGGGCGAGCAGCACCTTGCCGCTGGAGGTGGAGTGCAGCGGCGTGCGTCTGCCCAGCCAGTTCTGCGCCGTGACGGACGACGGGCCGCGGGCCTGCATGATGTTGACGGCGGCGTCGTCGTCCAGCACCGCGATGTTGACCGTCTCGCCCAGCTCGTCGGCGAGCTCCCGGCAGACCGGGGCGCCCTCCTGGGAGATGTCCAGCCGCACCGCCGCCGCCCCCGCGAGGCGCAGAACGCCCGCGCCCAGGAAGTACTTGCCGCGGTCCTGGGCCTGGCTGACCAGGCCCCGGTTCTCCAGCACGCCGAGCAGCCGGAAGGCCGTCGACTTGTGCACGTCGAGCTCGTCGGCGATGTCGGTGACGCCCGCCTCGCCGTGCCGGGCGAGGATTTCCAGCACGCTCACCGCACGGTCCACCGACTGGATGGCTCCCGCCGCGCCCTTGGCCGTTCGCTCCCGCGTGTCGTCGGTCTGGTCAGCCGCTGTCTGATTGCGGGTCATGGTTCAACTCTCACCACCTTGCGGCCGGTTCGGGCCGCATCTTCGGGAAGCCCTTGACGCGGCAGGCACCCCGACCGGATTCTGTTGCGCATAGCGCGCCCTCATGCGCCATGCGGAACGTTATGTGAAACGTCATGTTACCCAAGAGTCCTAGAATCCTGGACCAAGAGGGGGGCCCGTGATTCCCGTCTGCCGCCTCGAAGACCTCCCCGCGGGCGAATCCGTCCGTGTCGACACCACGCCGCCCATCGCGGTGTTCAACGCCGACGGTGAGCTGTACGCCATCGACGACACCTGCACCCACCAGGACGCCTCCCTCTCCGAGGGGTGGCTGGAAGGCTGTCTGGTCGAATGCCCGCTCCACGCCGCCTCATTCGATCTCCGTACCGGACAGCCGACCTGCCTGCCCGCCCGCCGCCCCGTCCGCACGCACCAGGTGATCGTCACCGACGGCGTCATCCACGTCCGTCCGGCCGTACAGGAGGACACCGCGGCATGAAGACCGTGACCGTGGTCGGCGCGTCGCTGGCCGGCCTGTACGCGGCCCGCGAGCTGCGCGCCCAGGGGTTCGACGGCCGCCTGGTGATCGTCGGTGAGGAACCGCACCGCCCCTACGACCGGCCGCCCCTGTCCAAGGAGTTCCTGACCGGAGCCACCGGAGCCACCGGAGCCACCGGAGCCACCGGAGTCACCGGAGCCACCGGAGCCGCCGGAGCCACCGGCGACCGGGCCGGCGATCAAACCGGCGGTCGGCCCGGGGACCCGGTCGGCGACCAGCCCGGGGACCCGGCCGGCACCCCTGCTGTCGAAGAGTGGCTCGCCCTCGCCGACGCCGAGGAAGAGGCCGGCCTGGCCGCCGAGTGGTTGCTCGGCACCCGGGCCCGGGGCCTCGACCCGCGCGGCCGCACCCTGCTCCTGGACGGCGGGCGCACCATCTCCACGGACGGCGTCGTCATCGCCACCGGGGCGTCCGCCCGCCGACTGCCCGGGTCCACGGGCATGGCCGGTGTCCACACCCTCCGTACGCTCGACGACGCGCGCGCCCTGCGGGCGGACCTGGTGGGCGGACCGCGCCGGGTCGTGGTCATCGGCGGCGGCTTCATCGGCGCCGAGACGGCGTCCTCGTGCGCCACGCTGGGCCACGACGTCACCGTCGTCGAGGCCGCCCCGCTCCCGCTGCTCCCGCAACTAGGCCCCGAGATGGCCGCCGTGTGCGCCGCCCTGCACGCGCGCGGGGGCAGCCAGCTCGTCACCGGCGCCTCCGTGGCGGGGCTCCGCGGCGACCGGCGGGTTCGTGCCGTTGAGCTGGCCGATGGGCGCGTGCTGCCCGCCGACGTGGTCGTCGTCGGCATCGGAGCCGTACCCAACACCGCCTGGCTCGCGGGCTCCACCCTCGCCCTCGGCGACGGCGTGCTGTGCGACGACGGCTGCGTCACCTCGCTGCCGCAGGTCGTGGCCGTCGGCGACGTCGCCCGCGTCGGGGGCGTACGCGCCGAGCACTGGACCAGCGCCACCGAGCAGCCCGCCGTCGCGATACGCAACCTGCTCGCCGGACGGACCGCCGCCACCGTGCGCCCGCTGCCCTACTTCTGGTCGGACCAGTACGGCGCGCGCATCCAGTTCGCGGGGCGCCGGAGGGACGGCGACACCGTCCGCATCACCGAGGGCTCCACGGACGGAGGCGGCTTCCTGGCCCTGTACGAGCGCGACGGCGCCCCCACGGCCATCCTCGCGGTGGACCGGCCCCGCCCCTTCATGAAGGCACGCCGCGACCTCGCCCGGGCGGCCCAGCCGGCGCCCGCGATCTAGCCTGGGAAGCATGACGCGAGCCGCTTCTCGCCCGAAAAGACCGAAGATCCGCCGCATCTACGATCCGGCCGAACCCGGTGACGGGGTACGAGTCCTCGTCGACCGGCTCTGGCCGCGCGGCCTGTCCAAGGCGGACGCGCACGTCGACGAGTGGCCCAAGTCCCTCACTCCGTCCACCGAGCTGAGGCGCTGGTACCACGCGGCGGAGGGCGACGCCTACGAGGAGTTCCGGCGCCGGTACGAGGCCGAGCTCGCCGAGCCGGAGGCCGCCGAGGCCCTCGACCGGCTGCGTGACCTCGCCCGTAAGGGGCCGCTCACGCTGCTCACCGCCTCCAAGGACCCGGAACGCAGCCACGCGGCCGTGCTGGTGGAGCTGCTCAAGGGGTGACCGCACGTGACCGCGCGGGTCACGGGGTCGCCGGACTCGGATCGGCTTCCGGCGCCCGGGGCGCGGGCACGGGCGCCGGGTGACCGGCCGTCAGGAGGACCACCCCGCGCGCCGCCACCGCGCCGGCCGCCGCCGCGACCGGCCAGCCGACCGGGCCCGCCCGGAACGTCTCGCCGAGCAGGGCGACGCCGATGACGGCGGCCGCCGCCGGGTTGGCGAGGTTGACCACGGCGAGCGGCGCCGCGAGCCCGCCCCGGAACGCCGCCTGCGACAGCAGCAGCCCGCCCACGGCGAACACCGACACCAGCAGCGCCAGGAGCGCCGTCTGCCACCAGGTCATCGGTCCGCCGGGCAGCTCCCGCGCCATGGACGCGGTGACGGTCTGCGTCAGCGCCGAGGCCACGCCCGACGAGATACCCGACGCCGTGGCCAGCCCCAGCCCCAGCCCCAGCCCGAGCCCCGGCCCCAGTGCCCGGCCCCCTCGGCGTACCAGCACGGCGATCCCCGCGGCCGCCACCGCCACCACCGCCAGCGCCTCCGGCAGCGACAGCGCGTCGCCCGGCGCCGCCGGGCCCACCACCGCGACCAGGCCGACCAGACCGCCCAGCGTCCACAGCGCGCCCCGCCACTCCGTCCGCGTCACGCGCCGCCGCTCGTAGTACGCCCCGACCGGCAGTGCGGCGACCAGCGTCAGGGCGCCCAGCGGCTGCACCAGGGTGAGCGGCCCGTAGTGGAGCGCCGCGACATGGGTGAGCGCGCCGGCCCCGTTCAGCCCGACCGCCCACCACCACAGCGGCCGGGCCGGCAGTGCCCGGGCAGGCCCGGGTACCGCCGCCAGCCGCGATTGGGCGACCGCCGCCAGCGCGTACCCGGCGGCCGACGCGAGCGAGAGCAGCACGGCGAACAGCGTGGCCCTCATCGCGGCGCCGCCGCGCGTACCGGGGCCACTCGTACGAGGATCAGGCAGGCGGCCAGCAGCACCGTGGCCACCAGCGCGTCCACCCAGTAGTGGTTCGCCGTCCCGACGATCACCAGCAGGGTGACCAACGGGTGGAGCAGCCACAGGCCGCGCCACCGCCCGCGCGTGGCGGCGATCAGCCCGAGGGCCACCACCAGCGCCCACCCGAAGTGCAGCGACGGCATCGCCGCGAACTGGTTCGCCATGGTGTCCGTCGCGGGAGTGGCGCCGTACACGGACGGCCCGTAGAGCCGCGCGGTGTCGACGAGCCCCGCCTCGGCCAGCATGCGCGGCGGTGCGAGCGGCACGAGCAGGTGCAGCGCGAGCGCGGTGGCGGTCAGCAGCGCCAGGACGCGGCGCGCCCAGAGGTAGTGGGCGGGCCTGCGCCAGTACAGCCAGGTGAGGAAGGCGACCGTGGCCGGGAAGTGGACCCACGCGTAGTAGGCGTTGGCGGTGTGGACGAGGGCGGTCCCACTGTCCAGCAGCAGGTCCTGCACCCCGCCCTCGCCCGGCAGGTGGACGGCCCGCTCCAGGTGCCAGACCCGGTCCGCGTTGCCGAAGGCCAGGCCCTCGTGCCCGTTGGCGACGAGCCGGCCGAGTTTGTAGACGAGGAACAGCGCCGTCACCAGCAGTACCTCGCGCACCAGGGGCGGCCGCGGGGCGGTGGTCCTATCCGGCGGTATCCCGGCAGCCATGCTCGGCCCCTCTGAAGGTTCACATCAGAAACAAAAACGGAGGAAGCGTAGATCCGATTTTATCGAGACGCAAACGTCTCGATACGTTTGCGTCTCGATTGAGCGCCGCCTACTCTCGTACGTGCACGGCTCCCGTACGTGCACGACGTCCCGCCCGCACCCGTGGAGGAACCGATGTCCACGCAGGCCGCCACGGCCGCCGCGCGCCGCAGCAAGATCACCCCGGAGCGCGAGCAGGAGCTGTACGGGGCGGTCCTCGACCTGCTGCGGGAGGGCGGCTACGACGCCGTGACCATGGAGGGCGTCGCCGCCCGTACCAAGTGCGGCAAGGCCACGCTGTACCGCCAGTGGAAGACCAAGTCCCAATTGGTCACGGCCGCGCTCGACAAGAGCCGGTGCAGTCTGTTCACCGGCATCGACACCGGCTCCCTGGCCGGTGACCTGCGCGCGGCCGCGGTCGCCGCCGCCGGGCGCCGGGGCCGGGACACCGAGCTGATGGAGGCCGTCGGGCAGGCCTACCTCCAGCACCCCGACCTGCGCCGGGCGCTGCGCGAAACGGTCATCAACCCCGAGGTCGCCGCGCTCGACGCGATGCTGCGGCGGGGCGTCGAACGGGGCGAGATCGCCGCCGACAACCCGGCCATCGCCTTCGTCGCCCCCGGCTTCCTGGGCGTCCTGCGCATCGAGCGGCTCTTCGAGGACCGCTTCGGCGGGGCGGACGCGCTGCCCGCGTACGTCGACGCGGTGATCCTCCCGGCGCTGGGCCTCCCCCCGGCCGACGCCTGACGCCCCGGCCGACGCCTGACGTGGGGCCGCCGTCTTCCCGGCGCACGGCCGCTCGTGCACCATGGCCGGACCGCACCGTGCCCGCACCCTTCCGCCAGGAGGCGCCGCCGCATGGACCCCACCGCCCCCGCCGACCCCACCACCTCGGCAGCCGCCGCCGGTCACCCAGCCCCCGCCGACCCCACCACCCCGGCAGCCGCCGCCCCGTCCACCCCGTCCACCCCGTCCACCCCGGCCGGGCCCGCCGGGCCGAGCGCGGCGTTGGACGCGCTCCAGCGCGATCCGTACCCCGTCTATTCACGTGCGCGCCGCGCCGAGGGGCTCACCTACGTACCCGAGCTGGACGCCTGGCTGGTGGCCCGCGACGCGGACGTCCGTGAAGTGCTGCTGCGGCCCGAGGAGTTCTCGTCCGCCCAGTCCCTGCGCCCCGATGTGATGCCCTCGCCCGCCGCGCTCGCCGTCCTCGGCCGGGGCCTCGGCAACCGGCCGACCGTCGTCACGACCGACGGCCCCGCCCACCGGCGCCACCGCGCGCCCCTCAACAGCGGCCTGTCCGCCGCCCGGGTGGCCGCGCTCCTGCCGTACGCGGCCGAGGTCGCCGACGAACTGGTCGACGGCTTCGCCGCCGACGGCCGCACCGAGCTGATGGCCTCGTACGCCGGAAAGCTCCCCGGCGCGGTCGTCGGGCGCCTGCTGGGCCTGGACCCCGCCGACGTCCCGGCCGCCGTCCACGGCGGCCACCGCGCCGAACAACTGCTGTTCCGGCCGATGACCGAGGCCGAGCAGGTCGAGGCCGCCGAGGACGTCGTCGCCCTCCAGCACCTCCTGGACACCTGCATACGCGACCGGCGCGTCCACCCGCGCGACGACCTGTGCTCCGCCCTCGTCGCCGCCCTCGCCCCCGGTACCGGTGAACTCACCCTCGACCAGCGCCACGAACTGGTCGCCACCCTCCAGAACTTCCTCATCGCCGGCCACCTGACCACCACCGCGCTCATCGGCACCACCCTGCTCCACCTCCTCCGCCACCCCGACCAGTGGCGCCTGCTGTGCGCCAAGCCCGAGCTGATCCCCGCCGCCGTGGAGGAGGCGGTCCGCTACGACACCGCCGTGCAGGGCTTCCGCCGCACCACCACCCGCCCCGTCACCCTGGCCGGCACTCGACTGCCCGCCGGGGCCACGGTGTTCGTGGCGTACGGCTCGGCCAACCGCGACGAGACCCGCTACGAGCGCGCCGACACCTTCGACATCACCCGGCCCCTCACCCGCCCCCACATCCGCCACGTCGCCTTCGGCCACGGCGCGCACGGCTGCCCCGGCTCCCAGCTCGCCCGCGCCCAACTCCGGCTCACCATCGAGCTGTTCGCCCGCCGCCTGCCGGGCCTGCGCCTCGCCGAGGGACACGACGTCGTGATGCGGCCCACCCTGATCCACCGCTCGCCCCGGGAACTCCACCTCACCTGGGAACCCGGTCCGGGCGCCCGGTGATCACCCCCGCAGCCTCGGCGCCTCCGCCACCGGATCGACGACCCCCTCCAGCCGCCCCGCCAGCTCCCGCGCCCACGCCACCAGACCGCCCACGTCGATCCCGTACGGACGGTCGGTGAACGCCCCGATCCGGTCCGCGCCCCGCAACAGCAGCCGCGCCCCGCCCGCCGTGTTGCCCCGGGCGGCATGGGTGAGCCCCACCGCGAGCTGCGCCAGCCCCCGCCACAGCTCCCGTTCCTCCTCCGGGCCGGACTTCCAGGCGTCCTCGAACACCTCGTGGGCGTGGAACGGCATCCCCGCGTCCAGCAGCCGCTGCGCCTCCCGCACGGTCTCGGCCGGCGTGCGCTCCACCCCCTCGGGCTGCCGCTCCACCCCCGCCTCGCCGTACGGCAGGGGGCGGCCCAGGCCGTCCCTCGGGCGCGCGTTGCGTGCCCGCCCCTCTTCGTCCCGGTCCCGTCGCGTCCTGTTCACGCCCCAATTGTCACCCGTCCGGCGGGCACTGTCCCAACCATGTCCGCCACCCGGGGCACGGGGCTACGCTCACCTTGCCACGATGTGTGGGGACTCGTCGGGTACTCGTGGGGGAGGGAAGGCGATGCTGCCGTCCCGGCCGGAACACCGGCTTGCCGTACCGCTGTTGGAGCGCGAGCCCGAGCTCGCCGCCGCCGGCCGCGCGGTGGCGGCACTGTGCGGCCCCGCCGCCTCGGGCGGCCTGCTGATCTACCGGGGCGAGGCCGGCATCGGCAAGACGGCGCTGCTCGCCGAGGTCCGCCGGCTCGCCCGGGACCGGTGCACCGTCCACGGCGCGCAAGGCGGCGAGACCGTCACCTCCGTGCCCTTCCACGTCGTACGCCAGTTGCTGCGGCCTGCCCTCGCCGCGATCGGCGACGACCGGGTCGGGCCCCTGTTCGGCGACTGGTACGACGTCGCCGCCCCCGCCCTCGGCATCGCGGCCCCCAGCGGGCCCGCCGCCGACCCCCAGGGCGTACGGGACGGCCTCGACTGGGTCGTCGCCCGGCTCGCCGAGCGCCACCGCGCCCGGCCCCTCGTCCTGCTCGTCGACGACGCGCACTGGGCGGACACCGAATCCCTGACCTGGCTCGCCTCGCTGGCCGTGAGCCTGCCGAGCCTGCCGCTGCTCGTCGTCCTCGCCCACCGCGGCGACCCGCCGCCCGGGCCCGTGGCCACCCTGCTCGACCGGCTCGGCGCCGCCGCCCGGCTGCGCGTCACCCTGCACCCGTTCAGCCCCGGCGCGACCGCCGAACTGGCCCGGGGCACCCTCGGTGACGGGGCGGACGACCCGTTCTGCCGCGAGGTGTGGGCGGTGACCGGCGGCAATCCGTACGAAACGGTGGAACTCCTCGCCAAGGTCCAGGACCGGATGCTCGACCCGGTCGAGCGGTCGGTGCCCCAACTGCGCGACCTCGGCTCCTCCGCGCGCGGCAGCGGACTGGTCGCCCGGCTGGAACGGCTCGGCACCGGACCCACCCGGCTCGCCTGGGCCGCCGCCGTGCTCGGCACCGACATCTCGCGGGGGCTCGCCGCCACCCTGGCCGGGATGACCCCCGCCGAGGCGGCCGGCTGCACCGAACGGCTCCGGGAGGCCCGGATCGTCACCGGCTCCGACCCGCTGGAGTTCGTCCACCCGCTCATCGCCACCGCCATATACCGCTCCATCCCGCCCGCCACCCGCACCGCCATGCACGGCCGGGCCGCCTGGGCCGTCGCCCGCGCCGGTCTCGGCGCTGCGGCCGCCTCCCGCCACCTGCTGGAGATCCACCCGGACGACGACGAGGAAGTCGTCGACCAACTGCGCCGGGCGGCCCGCGAACACCTCGCCGTCGGGGCCCCCGACGCCGCCCGCCGCTGCCTGGAACGCGCGCTCCAGGAACCCCCGCCGCCGCACGCCTACGCCCAGGTCCTCTACGAGCTCGGCTGCGCCGCCCTCCTCACCTCACCCCCGGCCACCGTGCGCCACCTGCGCTCCGCCCTCGCCCTACCCGGCCTCGACGGAGCCCTCCGCACCGACGCCACCTGCCGCCTCGCCCAGGCACTCGCCCACAACGACCAGCTCCGCGAGGCCGCCCACTCCGTCGCCGCCGAGGCCGCCCGCACCCCCGCCGGCGCCGCCCGCACCCGGCTGCAGGCGGCCCACTTCATGTACGAGGCGTTCCGGGCCACCGAGGACGACGGGCCCGGCCGCTCCCGCCGCCTTGCCGGCCTCGCCGACCACCTCCCCGGCGCCGACAACGCCGAGCGCGCCCTGCTGTCCCTGCGGGCCTTCGACGCCATGCTGCGCGGCGAGGACGCCGAACTGGTCCTGGACCTGTGCGACCGCGCCCTCGTCGACGGCCGCCCGGCGCGCGGCCTGAGCTGGACCGACACCGAGTGGGGCTTCGAGACCCCCGCCATGGTCGGCGTCACGTACGCCTTCACGGACCGGCCCGACCGTGCCCTGGCCCTGTTCGAGGAGGCGGTACGCGCCTTCGAGATCTCCGGCTGGAGCGGCGCCCACCTCGCCTTCGCGCACACCCTCGTCGGCCTCGCCCACCGCCGCCGCGGCGCCCTCGTCGAGGCCGAGAGCTTCCTCCGCGAGGGCCTGCGCCTCGCCGACCGGGTCGGCAGCGGACTGCCCGTCCAGTGGGACGCGGCGTGCCTGCTCATCGACACCCTGCTCGCCCGCGGCCGGGTCACCGAAGCACGCGGCGTCGCCACCCGCTACCGCTTCGGCCCGCCCTGGCCCAGCGCCATGCTCATGCCGGACGGCCCCTGCGTCCACGCCCGCCTGCTCCTCGCCGAAGGCCGTACGAACGAAGCCGTCGCCGAACTGGAAGCCGCCGGCCGCGCCTTCGAGGCCCGCGACCGCCACAACGGCCTGTGGGCGCCCTGGGCCTGCGACCTCGCCCGCGCCCTGGCCACCGAGGACCCCGCCCGCGCCGCCCGCCTCGCCACCCGGGCCCGCGTCCAGGCCGAACGCTTCGGCACCGACACCGCCATCGGCGAAGCCCTCCGCTGCGCCGCCCTGTTCGCCCGCCCCGACGAAGCCGTCCAGCTCCTGTCCCAGGCGGTCCACCACCTGGAGGCGTCCCCGTCGGCGTACGAACACGCGCTGGCCCGCCACGAGTACGCCCTGGCCCTCCGCTCCCCGGCCCGGCTCACCCACGCCGCCGCCCTGGCCGCCGCCTGCGGCGCCGACACCCTCGCCGCCCGCGCCCTCGCCGACCACGCCCTCCTGACCCGCGACACGAACCCGCCCCCGGAGTGAGGTAATCTTCTCTTGCGCGCTCACCACGGCGAAAGCCGCGGGACACGCGCATCGGGACGTGGCGCAGCTTGGTAGCGCACTTGACTGGGGGTCAAGGGGTCGCAGGTTCAAATCCTGTCGTCCCGACTCGTGAGAGTCGTAGATGAGGGGCCGTTTCGGATTATTCCGAAACGGCCCCTCGCGCATTTTTCGGTGACACGCGGACTCGGTGCGGTCCCGCTCCGGAAGGATCTCCTCCGGTTAGAGTGCGGCTTCTGCTTCTACGGCACGCCCGCGCGGAAGCGGGGCACGTGAGGAAGAGACGATGCCGCTCTACATGACGCGATTCAGCTACACGCCGGAAACCTGGGCCAGGCTGATCGACAACCCGGAAGACCGCCGCACGGCGGCTCGGACGTACATCGAGTCGGTCGGGGGCAGGCTGCACGGCTTCTGGTACGCCTTCGGCCGGCACGACGGCTGCACGCTGTGGGAAGCCCCCGACAACACGTCCATGGCCGCGGTCGCACTGGCCATCACCGGGGGAGGCGCGCTGGCGTCGTTCGAGACGACGGTTCTCATCACCGTGGACGAGACGATGGACGCCCTGCGCAAGGCGCGGGACGTGCACTACCAGCCGCCCGGCCACTAGGCCGGACGAGACGACCGCCCCGGCCGGAGGTCCCGGCCGGGGCGGTCGTCGCGTGGTGCTGCCGTGGCGTCAGCCCAGGGTCGCGAGAGCCTGGTTGAAGGTCTCCGACGGGCGCATGACCGCCGAGGCCTTGGCCGGGTCGGGGTGGTAGTAGCCGCCGATGTCGGCCGGCTTGCCCTGGACCGCGATCAGCTCGTCGACGATCTTCTGCTCGTTGTCGGTGAGCGTCTGCGCGATCGGGGCGAACGCCTTCGCGAGGTCGGCGTCCTCGGTCTGCTTGGCCAGCTCCTGCGCCCAGTACATCGCCAGGTAGAAGTGGCTGCCGCGGTTGTCGATGCCACCCAGGCGACGGCTCGGCGACTTGTCCTCGTTGAGGAACGTCGCGGTCGCGCGGTCCAGCGTGTCGGCCAGGACCTGGGCGCGGGCGTTGCCCGTGGTCTGCGCGAGGTGCTCGAAGCTGACCGCGAGGGCGAGGAACTCGCCCAGGCTGTCCCAGCGCAGGTAGTTCTCCTTGACGAGCTGCTGGACGTGCTTGGGCGCGGAGCCGCCGGCACCCGTCTCGAACAGACCGCCGCCGTTCATCAGCGGGACGACCGAGAGCATCTTGGCGCTGGTGCCCAGCTCCAGGATCGGGAACAGGTCGGTCAGGTAGTCACGCAGTACGTTGCCGGTGACCGAGATCGTGTTCTCGCCGCGGCGGATGCGCTCGACGGACAGCTTCGTCGCCTCGACCGGGGACATGATGCGGATGTCCAGGCCCTCGGTGTCGTGCTCCGGGAGGTACTGCTTGACCTTCTCGATGAGCACCGCGTCGTGGGCGCGGGTCTCGTCCAGCCAGAACACCGCCGGGTCGCCGGTCGCGCGGGCGCGGGTGACGGCCAGCTTCACCCAGTCCTTGATCGGCGCGTCCTTGGTCTGGCAGGCGCGGAAGATGTCGCCGGCCGAAACGGCCTGCTCCAGGACGACGTTGCCGGCCGCGTCGACGAGACGGACGGTGCCCGTGGTGGGGATCTCGAAGGTCTTGTCGTGGCTGCCGTACTCCTCGGCCTTCTGCGCCATCAGGCCGACGTTGGGCACCGAGCCCATGGTCGCCGGGTCGTACGCGCCGTTGGCCCGGCAGTCGTCGATGACGACCTGGTAGACGCCGGAGTAGCTGCTGTCCGGCAGGACGGCGAGCGTGTCGTGCTCCTGGCCGTCCGGACCCCACATGTGACCGGAGGTGCGGATCATGGCCGGCATGGAGGCGTCGACGATGACGTCGGAGGGGACGTGCAGGTTGGTGATGCCCTTGTCGGAGTCGACCATGGCGAGCTCCGGGCCCTCGGCCAGCTCGGCGTCGAAGGACGCCTTGATCTCGGCGCCCTCGGGCAGGGACTCCAGGCCCTTGTAGATGCCGCCCAGACCGTCGTTCGGGGTCAGACCGGCCGCGGCGAGCGTCTCGCCGTACTTCGCGAACGTCTTCGGGAAGAAGGCGCGCACGACGTGACCGAAGATGATCGGGTCGGAGACCTTCATCATCGTGGCCTTCAGGTGCACGGAGAACAGCACGCCCTCCGCCTTGGCGCGGGCGACCTGCGCGGTGAGGAACTCGCGCAGCGCGGCGACGCGCATGACGGACGCGTCGACGACCTCGCCCGCCAGGACGGGAACGGACTCGCGCAGCACCGTGGTCGTGCCGTCGTCACCCGCGAGCTCGATACGGAGCGAGCCGGCCTCGGAGATCGCCACGGACTTCTCGGTGGAGCGGAAGTCGTTCTGGCCCATGGTGGCGACGTTGGTCTTGGACTCGGGGGTCCACGCGCCCATCCGGTGCGGGTGGGTCTTGGCGTAGTTCTTGACCGACGCGGGGGCGCGGCGGTCGGAGTTGCCCTCGCGCAGCACCGGGTTGACGGCGCTGCCCTTGACCTTGTCGTAGCGGGCGCGGATGTCCCGCTCCTCGTCGGTCTTCGGGTCGTCCGGGTAGTCCGGCAGCGCGTAGCCCTGCTGCTGGAGCTCGGCGACCGCGGCCTTGAGCTGCGGGATCGACGCCGAGATGTTCGGCAGCTTGATGATGTTGGCCTCGGGCGTCTTGGCCAGCTCGCCCAGCTCGGCGAGCGCGTCGTCGATGCGCTGCCCCTCCTGGAGGTACTCGGGGAAGCCGGCGATGATCCGGCCCGCCAGCGAGATGTCCCGGGTCTCCACGCTGACCCCGGCCGTCGAGGCGTACGCCTCGATCACGGGCAGGAACGAGTACGTGGCCAGGGCCGGGGCCTCGTCAGTGTGTGTATAGATGATGGTCGAGTCAGTCACCGGGTGCTCCGCTCCACGTCTGCAACATTGCTCGACATCAAGATATCTCGTGATCGACGTCTTCTCGACAGGGGTCGAGCTCCTTTCCAGCGGTCGGCGACGGCAGGAAGCCTTCCCGCACGAAAAAGCGGACATAGCGGTCGAAGAGTCGGTCGTCGACCTCCGGGGACACCACACCGGAGCCGTGCAGGCCCCGGCGGGTGGAGGACGAGTCGAACAGCGGGGAGTCCGGCTCGTTCGGCGTCCCCGGGTGCGGGCCCGTGGGCGGGAGGAGACCGAGGAGCGGGTACGCCGGATTCTCCGGGTGCCGCTCCAGGTGGCGGTGCCAGTGCTCCAGGGGTACGTCGTCCAGCCGGTACCCCAGGGACCTCAGCCGGTCCGCGATGCCGCCGAACGTGCGCAGCCGCTCGCTGGATACGTGGAACGTCTCCCCGGCGGCCGACGGATCGGCGGCCAGGACGGCGATCGCCCCGCTGACGTGGTCCACCGGCACCAGATCGAAGTCGGAGACATAGTCGCCCGGCGCGATGCCCGCCTCGACGCAGCCCTTCACCAGCAGCCACAGGAAGTCGGAGGTCTGGCACACCCCGGTCCCGCTCGCGCCGGCGATCCGTGTGGGGCGGTACACCGTGACGGGCAGGCCGCGCTCCCGGGCCTGGGCGACCAGCGTCTCGGCCACCCACTTCGACTCGGCGTACCCGTTGCGCAGCAGCGTGACGTCCCCCAGCGGCTGACCGGGCAGGACCCGCCCCGACGGCGGACCGGCCGGCGGGAAGACCCCGACGGTGGAGACATGGTGCAGCGGGACCGTGCGGTGGGCGGCGGCCAGGCGCAGCACTTCCGCGGTGCCGTCGACGTTGGCCGCCTTCAGCCGCTCGTAGCCGTACGCCAGGTTCACCTCGGCGCCGGAGTGGAACACCACGTCGACCGTCCGCGCCAGCTCGTCGAACCGGTCCTGCCCGAGCCCCAGCCGGGGCAGGGAGAGGTCGCCGGCTACCGCCCGGACGCGGTGCGCGCGCGAGTCGTCCCACAACCGGTAGTGCTCCAGCGCGGCGCGGAGCCGCTTCCCGGCCGCGGCCGTCTCCTCGGCGCGGACGAGGCAGTGCACCACGGCACCGGTCCGCTCCAGCAGCTCGCGCAGCAGGAACGCGCCCAGGAAGCCGGTGGCGCCCGTCAGCAGGATGTGACGCGGCTCGTCGGCGACGCGCACCACCTCCCGCGCGGGCACGACGTCCGCGGCGAGCGTCTCGCGGGCGATGACCGGGACGGCCCGGGCGCGTGAGCCGGCGAGCGCCGCCAGCGCGGCCAGGGTGGGGGCCGCGACGACGTCGGCGGGGCGGACGTCCAGTCCCAGTTCGGTACGGAGGCGGACCGACAGCCGTACGGCCAGCAGGGAGTCGCCGCCCAGGGAGAAGAACGACCGGTCCGGGTCGGGGCTCCCGGTCCGCAGCACCTCGGCCCAGATCGCGGCCAGGCGGTCCGGCGGCTGGGCGGGGGCGGGTGCGGTGGATGAGGTGGACGGGGCCGGGGCGGTGGATGAGCCGGGGCCGGTGGGTGCGGCCGCGATGGTCGGCGTGACCGGGGCGGCGGGCGTCGAGGGCGGCTGGGGCAACGGGGACGCCGGGGGCGGCTGGGGCGCCGGGGACGGCGGGGATGCCGGGGGCGCCGGGGGCGCGTACAGCCGGTGCACCGCCGCCCGGTCCGTCTTGCCGCTGGCGGTGAGCGGGAGGCCCGGGACGCGGACGAGGGCCGCCGGGACCAGGTGGCGCGGGAGCCGCTCCAGGAGCGCCGCGCGCACCCGTTCCGCCTCTGGCCCGTCCGCCTCGGGCCCGTCCGTCTCGGGCCCGTCCGGGCCGGTCGCCGTGGTCGCCGTGAAGTACGCCACGAGCCTTTTCTCGTCCGCGCCCGTCCCGTCCACGTGCACCACGGCGTCGGTCACGCCCGGCACCGCCTTCAGCGCGGCCTCCACCTCGCCGGGCTCGACCCGGTACCCACGGATCTTGACCTGGTCGTCGTCGCGGCCGAGGAACTGGATCGTGCCGTCCGGCAGGAACCGGCCGAGGTCCCCGGTGCGGTACAGCAGGGCGCCGGGCCGGCCCGCGTCGAAGGGGTCCGGCAGGAACCGGTCGGCCCGCGCGGCGTCCTCGGAGAGGTAGCCGACCGCGACCGCGTCCCCGCCGACGCAGATCTCGCCTGCCGTGCCCACGGGACACGGCCGCAGCCGGCCGTCCAGGACGTACACCCTGCTGCCCGGCACCGGTCGCCCGATCGGCGGGCGGTCCGGCCACGCCGGCGGCGCGCCGGTGAGGGGGTGGGCGGTGACCACATGGGTCTCCGAGGGGCCGTACTGGTTCTCCAGCCGCGCCCTCGGGCACGCGGTGGCGAAGAACCTCCGGATCGCCGGGGTCACGTACAACTGCTCACCGGCCGTGATCACCTCCCGGAGGCTCTCGGCGGAACGGCCGGCGGCCACGGCGTACTCGGCGAGCTGTTGCAGAGCCACGTAGGGCAGGAAGAGCCGGTCGACCGCGTGCCGCTCGATGAGGTCGAGAAGGCGGTGCGGGTCGCCGCGCGTCCCGTCGTCGGTGAGGACGAGCGCCCCGCCGCACGCCCATGTGGAGAAGGTCTCCTGGAACGCCACGTCGAAGCCGAGCGGTGCGAACTGGAGCGTGCGCGAGCCGGCGCCCGCGGCGGAGGAGCGGCACTGCCAGTCGAGGAGCGCCGCCAGCGACCGGTGGGGCAGGGCCACGCCCTTGGGACGCCCGGTGGAGCCGGAGGTGTACACGACGTACGCCAGGTCCTCCGGGGACGTCCCGGGAAGGGGAGGGCCTGGGTGCCCGCTCGGGACGTCGTCCAGGAACAGCACGCGTATGCCGGCCCCGGTCTCCGGGGGAGTCCCCGTCGTCCGGGTGGTCAGGATGGCGGCCATACGGCTGTCGCGGACCATGTGGGCGGTGCGTTCGGCGGGGAGGGCGGGGTCCAGCGGGACGCAGGCGGCACCGGACCGGAGGGTGCCCAGGAGGGCGACGAGGGCATCGGTCGACCGCCCGATGCGGATACCTATCCGCTCTCGGGCCAGCCCCTGGGACACCAGCCATTGGGCAAGGCCATGGGAGGCGTCCCAGAGCTCGGCATACGTCATGGTCCGCTCGCCGTGCACCATGGCGGGGGCGTCCGGTGCCGACCGCGCCGTCCGGGCGACGAGCTCGTGGGCGTGCGGGAGTGGCCGGGGGCCCTGGGGCTCGGGGCCCCGGGGCAGCGTCTCGGTCACCAGTCGCCGTTCCGTCTCCGGCATGACGGCCAGGTCTTCCACGGCCACGTCCGGGTTCCGGGTGGCGTCCTCGACGACAGCCAGGAAGCGCTCGGCCAGGCGCTCGGCGGTCGATGGGTCGAAGACCCCGGTCGCGTACTCCATCAGCGCCCGATAACCGCCCTGGCGCTCGCACGGGACGAGTTCGAGGAACACGTCGAACTTGGCCGTGCCGTTGTGTCCGTGGACGCGTTCCGTGGCCACACCCGGGAGCCGCAGCCCGGGGGCACCGGAGTCGTCGACCGTGAACACGACCTGGAACAGCGGGAACCGCCCCGGCACCCGCTCGCCCGCCAACTCGGCCACCAGCCGGCTGTGCGGGACGTGACGGTGCGCCATGGCCCCGCGTACGACGGCGGCGCTCTCCTTGACCAGCTCCCGGAACGTCTGCCCGGGGCGGACGCGCTGACGCAGCGGCATGACGTCGCTCAGGCAGGCGATCAGCGGCTCCAGCTCCAGTCGGTCGCGCCGTGTGACGGGGGTGCCCAGCACGATGTCGTCCTGGCCGCCCAGCCGCGTCATCAGGGCGGTCAGGGCGGCGGTGAAGAACACGAAGGGGGTCGTACGGAGCCGGCGGCAGGCCTCGCGTACGGCGTCGGCGAGCTCCGGGCCGACGGCGAACTCGGCCATCCCGCCCCGGTGGTCCGGAACCGCCGGGCGCGGTCGGTCCAGCGGGAACGTGGACTCGGCGGGTGCGCCGTCCAGCGTCCGGCGCCAGTACTCCATGCCGTCGTCCGGCGCGGACCGCGCCTGTTGGCGCTGGGTACGGGCGTACGCGCCGAACGTCGTGGTCAGCTCCGGCAGGCCGGGCGCACCGCCCTCGACGGCCGCCCGGTACAGCTCGCTGAACTCCTCGTCGAGCAGGCGGAACGACCACCCGTCGATGACCGCGTGGTGCAGCGCGAGCGCCAGGACGGCGTCCCGCTCACCGGTGCGCAGCAGCGTCGCGCGCAGCAGCGGCGGCCGGTCCGTGGGCAGCGGACCGGAGACGGCCGCCCGTACCGCGTCGGCCACCGCGCCGGGTTCGACGCGCCGCACCGTGAGCGGCACCGGCTCGGGTGGGGCCACTCGCTGCACCGTCCGGCCGTCCTCCATGACCAGGGCGGTACGCAGGGGTTCGTGGCGGGCGACGACGCCGGTCAGCGCCGCCCCGACGGCCCGGACATCGATGTCGCCGTGCAGGCGGTGGATCCAGGACTCGACATAACGCCCGGCCCCCGCCTGGAACTGGTCGTTCAGCCAGATCGACTCCTGCTCGAACGACATGGGGTGGGTGGTGGGGGCGTCCCCGTTCTCGTACGTGCTCACGCGCCGGCCTCCGTGCCGTTGCCGCCGGAGCCACCGCTTCGGCCTTGCGGGAGCGTGCGCAGCAGCGCGGACCGGTCCAGCTTCCCGTTGGCGGTGAGCGGCAGGTCGGCCCGCCGTCGTACCAGGTCCGGCACGAGGTGGCGGGGCAGCCTCGCGGTCAGTGCCCGGCGCACGGCCGGGGGCGGCAGCGGGTCGTCGCCGGGGGCCTGCGTGTAGAAGAGCGCCAGCCGCTCGTACCCGCCGTTCGCGCCGGGAACGGGGACGACCGCGCAGTCGGCCACGCCGGACAGGGCACGTACGACCGCCTCCACCTCCTCCGGTTCGACGCGGTGGCCGCGCACCTTGACCTGCCGGTCCGCGCGCCCGGTGAAGTGCACGACGCCGTCGCCGTCCTGGAACCCGAGGTCCCCGGTCCGGTACAGCCGGGTGGGTACGCCGTCGACGGTGACGGTGGGGAACATACGGGCGGTCAGTTCCGCGTCGCCCAGGTAGCCCAGTGCGACGCCGTCACCCGAGACGCAGATCTCTCCCGTGGTGCCCGGCGCCGCCGGCCGGCCGCCGTCCGCCAGGATGTGCACGCGGCGGCCCGGGACCGGCTCGCCGACCGGGATTCCCGCCGGGACGTCGCAGTCGGAGCGGCGCACGCGCCGGGCGGTGGCGAACACGCACGTCTCGACGGGCCCGTAACCGTTGGTCAGCCCGACGTCCGGATGGCGGTCCAGGAAGGCCCGCACCCGGGGCACGGAGAGCCGTTCGCCACCGGTCAGCACATGGCGCAGCCCGGCGAAGCAGCCGGGGTCCTCGTCGACGAAGAGGTGGAACAGCGAGGCGGTGAGCCAGACGGTGTCCACCCCCTCGCGCTCGACGAGGGCACGCAGGGTGCCGGGCAGCAGGTAGCCGCTGTCGAGGAGCACACTGGTCCCGCCGTTGACCAGTGGGCCCCAGGTCTCCAGCGTGAATCCGTCCCAGGAGACCGGTGCCGCCTGGGGCATGACGGGCCCCCTCGTGCCGCCGGAGGTGAACGGCTCGAAGCCGCCGTCGAACAGGCTGAGCGTGGCCCGGTGCCCGGACACCACCGCCTTGGGGCGGCCCGTGGTGCCGGAGGTGAAGAAGACCGTGGCGGGGCAGGAGCCGTCCACCGGCGGCCGCGGTGCCCGTTGCGGCCGAGGGCCGTCGGGCCGCGCCACGGCGTCGCGGGGCCCGAGGCCGCTCGGCGACGGCGCGCACAGTGGGCCGTCCCAGGCCTCCCGGCCCTCCCACGGGTCCGGCGCCACCATCACGCGGGGCGCGAGCATCCCGGTCACCGCGCGCAGCCGCTCGACGGGCCAGCCGGGATCCAGGGCGGCGTACGCGGCCCCGGTCTTGAGCACGCCCAGGAGGGCCGCCACCAGCGTCGCCGAACGCGGCAGCACGACCGGCACGAACCCGCCCGGTCCGGCGCCCAGGTCCAGGAGTTGCGCCGCCCATGCGTCGGCCGCCGCGTCCAGCTCCGCGTAGCCGACGCGCCGGGCGCCGTCGACGAGGGCGATGGCGTCCGGCACGCGCGCGGCGTGCCGTTCGACGGCCTCGTGGATCAGAGACGGGCGCCCGCCGTCCCCCGCATCCGTACCCACGCCGGTGCCGGTGCCGGTGCCGGTGTCGGCGTCGGTCGCGAGGAGCTGGGCTGCGCCCGGTGCCACGGCGAGCCCGGGTGCCACGGCGGCGCCGGTCACCGGGCGTCCCTGGCGGCGGTCACGGCGGAGGCGAAACCGGCGAGGTCGTCGCTGTCCAGGAGGGTCTCGGGGGCGACGTCCAGGCCGAGTTCGCGGCCGACGCGCAGGCATATGCGTATCGCGTCCAGGGAGGTGCCGCCGAAGTCGTAGAAGTTGTCCGTCAGCCGGTGGGGCCCGGCGCCGGTCACCTCTGCCACGACGGACAGCACGACGTCCACGACATCCACGACGCCCACGACATCCACGACATGCTCGGCGGGCGAGGCGCTCTCAGTGCTCACGTGCGGGGCTGACACCCTCGATGTCCCTTCTGCTCTCGGCTCCGCTCTCGCGGCTTGAATCCACCACCGCCGGACGGGTTTTATCGAACAAGTCCGGCGAGCCTTCGCACATCCTGCCCCATGGCTGGCTCGATCGGAGCGGGGCGGCCGGTCCTGGACAGCCTCCTGGACGACCTACTGACGACCTCCTGACGACCTCCTCATGTGGCCCGTTTACGCGTACGGGCGGTTTCCGGCGGAGACCCGTACGGAAGTCTTCTCTTCGTAGGAACCGGGTCGAAGAGCGGAGCGGAGTCCCCGTGCAGCCGCACCCCCACGAACAACGCACGCCGAGGCGCTCCCGGACCCGGCAGGGTCTCGGCATCGTGGTCGCCGGTACGGCGGCGGCCGCCGCCGTGGTCGCCGGGATCCTCATGGCCGGCGACACCGGCCGCGACAGCGAGGCCCCCGGCGTCACCCGTGCGGAGGCCGTACCCGGCACGGGCCGGGAGGTGAGGCCCGCGCGCGAGCCAGGCGGCCAGGCCGTCGGGGCCGCCGCCGAGTACGCGGAGCGGATCGTCGCCCTGGTCAACGCCGCCCGTGCCAAGGCGGGTTGCTCACCGGTGCGGGTCGACAGCCGGCTCCGCGGCGCCGCCCAGCGACACGCCGACGACATGGCCGACCGCGACTACTACGCCCACAACAGCCCCGAGGGGCGCGACGCGGGCGACCGGATGGAGGCGGCGGGCTACAACTGGCGTACGTGGGGCGAGAACATCCACCGGGGCCCCAGGGACCCCGCCCGTGCCGTGCGGGACTGGCTGGCCAGCTCGGGCCACCGCAAGAACATCGTGAACTGCGAGTTCAAGGACGTCGGCGTGGGCGTGAACCTCCGGTCCAACGGGCCCTGGTGGGTCCAGAACTTCGGCGCGGCGGGCTGACCGTCCCGGCCCCCATCCCCGCCCCCATCCCGGTCCCGGTCCCGGTCCCGGTCCCGGTCCTGGCCCCCGCCCGGGCCCGGAGCCCGGTCCCGCACGGGCGAAGCCGCGTCGTCCCCGCCCCGGTCCTCCGCCTCCAGCGCCGCGCCGCCCCGGCGCTGGAGGCGGGCGGCCCTCGCGGCGATGTCGGGCAGTCTCTCGTACAGGGCGGCTCCCGGACAGCGCGTGGGGTAGCCGTCCGTGTGGCCGCCGACCGCCGGCAGCACCGCCTTCGTCCCCTTCGGGTAGCGCGCCTCGTCGTGCGTGGACACCAGGGCGACCCGGCCGCGCGGATCGGGGCCCCTGGGGCCGAGCTTCCAGGCCACCAGTCGCGCGATCGCCTCCAGCATGGGCGCCGGGACCGTCTCCCCGCGCGTGAACGTCCCGATCGCGGCGATGCCGACCGTCCCCTCGTTGAACCCCTTCGTGTGCGCCCCGATCACCGGCCGGTCGACGCCGCCCGCCCGGCCCTCGTAGATGGTGCCGCACGCGTCGACGAGGAAGTTGTAGCCGATGTCGTCCCAGTGCCTGCCGTAGGCGTGCCCCGCGTACAGATCGCGCAGCGTGCGCGGCACGGTGGCGCAGTCGTAACCGTTCGGGGTGCTGGTGTGGTGGATGACGGCGGCCTTCACGGCCGGGGCGTAGCGGGCGGCACCGGCCGGGGCGGTGTCCACGGTCTCGGCGTGCCAGGCCCGGCGCGGCACGATGGCGGGCCGGGGGCCCTGGTGATGGGGCTGCCGCGCACGCTCCGGTGACGACGACGCGCTGCCCAGTGGCCACCGGGCGGGATTCAGCCACAGCGACGTGGCGGCGAGGAGCACGAGCACCGCCAGCGCGGCGGCGCTACGGTACCGGCGCCTCCGCATGAGCTGCATGCTCCACCCTCCGCTCGTCGGCACGCGGCCGCGGTGGTGCCGCACCCCACCGGTGACCGGCGTCGCCCGGTGCCATCCTCCCCGCCACCCGGCCGCCCGCGCCCGCCGGACTGCTCCAAGTGGCTACGTCCGGGCCAGCTTGTGGGCCAGCAGGCAGGCCTGCGGGGTCCTCTCCGTCGCCTGCGCCTCCCGCGCCAGGCGCGCGTCCACGGCGAACCCCGCGTCCGTCAGCAGCGCGCCGAGGCGGTCCGGGGACCACCGGTGGAAGTCGAGCGCGACGGTGTGTCCGAACGCCTCGGTCAGGCGCAGCGGCTCGTCGCCGACCTGGAAGGCCAGCAGCAGGTGCCCGCCCGGGGCGAGCACCCGGTGGAACTCGGCCAGCACGCCCGGGACGTCGGCGGGCTCGATGTGGATGAGCGAGTACCAGGACACGATGCCGCCGAGCACGCCGTCCCCCAGGGCCAGGCCGGTCATCGACCCCTCGTCGAACCGCAGGTCCGGGTACGCCCGCCTGGCCATCTCCAGCATCCCGGGCGACAGGTCGACGCCGAAGACGTCCAGTCCGAGGGAGTGCAGATGTGCCGTGATGCGGCCGGTGCCGCAGCCGATCTCGGCGACCTGCCCGCCCTCGGCCCGTACCGTCTCGGCGAAGGCGGCGAGCATCGCGCGGTCCAGCGGCTTGGCGTCGAGGTCGCCACTGGCGTACGCCACGTAGTCGGCGGCGATGGCGTCGTAGGAGTGCCGGGTGGTCCGTACATAGGGTGCTTCGGTCATGGCTCGCGACCCTAGCGATCCGCGAACCGGCCGCCCGCGCCGGGTGATTGTCAGTGGTGCCTTCTACCGTTCAGGAAGTGGGACTCGCGGAACAGGCCGCGGGGTCCGTCCTGGGGAGGGGTCTGCCATGTCGACGACGTCGACGACGTATCTGGAGCTGTCACAGGACGGCGGCGGTGCGCACAAGTTCTACGAGGTGACGGTGCAGGGGCAGGTCGTGTCCGTGCGCTACGGGCGGATCGGGGCCGCCGGGCAGACGCAGACGTCCACGTTCCCGACGCCGCAGAAGGCACAGGCCGCGGCGGCGAAGAAGGTGGGCGAGAAGGTCCGCAAGGGGTACGCGCCGGCCGTCCCGGGGCAGCGCGCGCCCCGCGCGGTCACCCGGCGCCAGGTCTCCTCGGCGCCGTCCACCGCTCGGGCGGTCGCGCCGGTGCTGTGGCGGTTCCGCACGGGCTCGTCGGCGTTCGGCATCCACGTCGACGACGAGCGCTGCTGGGTCGGCAACCAGTCGGGGGACGTGTACACGCTGGACCACGGCGGGGAGGTCCTCGCCCGCTTCAGCCTGCCCGACGGCGTCAAGTGCCTGGTCGCCGACGACTTCTGGATCTACGCGGGGTGTGACGACGGCCGGGTGTACGACCTGTCGTCGAAGCTGCCGTTCGCGGCGTACGACATCGCCGCCGACGTGGACATCTTCTGGCTCGACATCCACGAGGGCGTGCTGAACGTCGCGGACCGGGGCGGCCGCCTCACCGTGATCGACCACGAGGACGAGCACCAGTGGGCGCGCGGCGGCCGGGGCGAACACGCCTGGATGGTGCGCGCCGACGACCGGGCCGTCTACCACGGCCACCACCGGGGCGTGACGGCGTACGCACCGGACGGCGGCGGCGAGTTGTGGCACACGCCCACCAAGGGCGCGGTGCTGTTCGGCTGGCAGGAGGCCGACGCCGTGTACGCCGGCACGGGGCACCGGGTGGTGCAGCGGCTGTCCAAGGCGAACGGCGCGCTGGAGGCGACGTACGGCTGCGACAGCGCGGTCTACTCGTGCGCCACCTCGCCGGGTGGCCGGTTCGTGTTCGCCGGGGACGCCGCGTCGTCCGTGTACTGCTTCGACCGGGACGGCACGCGCCTGTGGAAGCTCGGCACGGGCGGCGGCTCGGCGCTGTCGATGCAGTACCACGAGGAGCGGCTCTACCTGGTCACCACGGACGGCTCCCTGGTGTGCGTGGACGCGAGCGAGGCGGCGATCACGGCCGCCCAGCAGGGCACGGTGCCGGTCGCCCGGGACGTGAAGCTGGCCGCCGCGCTGCCCACGTACGCGCCGGCCACCGCCGCCGCCTCGGTGACCACGGTGACGGCGGCGCCCGCCGGAGCGGTGGTCGTGGAGTGCGTCCAGGAGGGCGGCCGGGTGCGCGTGCACGTGGTGTCGGACGGTTACGAGAGGTCGTGGAACGTCCAGTTCCCGCGCGCGATACGGGAGCCGGGAGCGCGGTACGTGGTGGACGCGCTGCACCCCGCGTCGGGAGGCTTCTACCGGGTCCGGGGCGACATCAGGAGGCTGCTGTGACCGACGACGGGTTCGAGGCCGCGACCGGGGACGGCTCGGCACCGCCGCCGGAGGCCGGGGCGGCCGAGCGCAGGGCGGCCGAGGTGCGGGTGGCGTTCGAGGGGATGCTCCAGATCCGGCGCCTGACCAACGTGGCGGGCGGCGACCCGGCGGCGGTGCCCGCCGCGTGGGAGCGCAACCGGCCGGTCAGAGCGGTCGCCCTGGCGCTGGAGGCCGCGGGGCTCGCGCCCTCGGCCGTCGACGCGGAAGGGCGGCGTGTGGCGACCGGCTACCGCGTGGGGCCGGGGGAGGGGCCCGGGACGGTACGGGTCGAATGGCTGGGCCCCCCGGGCAGCGGCGCCGCCCAGGAGGAGGAGCGCGCCCTGGCCGAATGCGCCCGCGTGCTGGGCGGGCTCGGCTGGGAGGCCCTGCTGTACCGCGGGCCGCGCAAGCGCCGCTTCCTGGAGGTCGAACCACCCCCCGGCCCACCCTGAGCCGGGCGGCGCTCAGTCGGACGGCCTTGAGCCGGTGCGCCCTGATCCGGCCCGCTCTCAGCCGGGCGGCGCGCTCAGCCGGGTGGCCGTGGGCCGTCCCGCCCTCAGCCGGGCGGCCCCTGAGCCGGTCCCGCGCTGTCCCGGCCCCGGCCTGAGCCAGCCCCGCGCTGATCGGGCCCACCCTCAGCCGGCCCCGCGCCTCAGCCGACCCAGCCCTCAGCCGGGCGGCGCGCACCCGTACGGCGCAGCAACGGGGTTCCGGCCGGGCGTTCCGGGGCCACAGTGGAGACGTACGGAGATGCTGCCTCACGCCCGGGAGACCCCATGAGCGCCGTCAACCGACGCGACCTCGGCCTGTTCGCCCTGCGCGCCGGCACCGGAGCGGTGCTGGCGGCGCACGGGGCGCAGAAGCTGTTCGGCTGGTTCGGCGGCGGTGGCCTGGACGGCACGTCCAAGGCGATGGAGGCGATGGGCTTCCGGCCCGGCCGGCAGAGCGCCGTCGCCGCCGGTCTCGGCGAGGCGGGCGGCGGGACGCTGCTGATGCTCGGGCTCGCCACACCCGCCGCCGGGGCGGCCGCGGCGGGCGCGATGGCGGGCGCGGTGTCGGTGCACGCCCCGGCCGGGTTCTTCAACCAGTCCGGCGGCTTCGAGTACCCGGCGTACCTCGGTTTCATGGCGGCGGCGATCGGCGTCGCCGGTGCAGGCCGGTACTCGCTGGACCATGTGACCGGCCACCGTTTCGACCAGCCCTTGATCCTGGCGGCGGCGTTCGTCGGCAGCGCCCTGGCCGCGGCGGCCGTGGTGGGCAAGCGCGCCGTGGAGCAGTTGGCGGAGACCGCCGACGAGGGCGGCGAAGGTGGTGCCGAGGGCGACGGCGGGGCTGCCTGAGCGCGGCCGAACCCGGCCCGGTCCGCCTTCCCGGTCACCCAGCGGGTCGGACGGGCCGGACCGGCCCGGTGTGGACGTGGTGACGGCTCACCGGTGACGACTCACCAGTAGTGACGCCGTCCGCCGACCGCGTGCCCCAGGGTGCCCAGAACCCACAGGACCGCTCCGATGACGATCAGAATGAGTCCGATGGTCCACAGAATGCTGATGCCCGCGACGGCTCCGATGATGAGCAGGACCAAGCCGAGGATGATCATGACGCCTCCGATCAGGAGAGTCCCACTACACAAGAGGTCCCCGGCCAGAGCGGGAGCAAACCGCCCAAATAACTACACAACGGCCAGCGGGCTGCTACCTTTCGTGCGCAATTGACCATGCGGTGTCACTGATGTCATCCAAGGGGAGCGCGCGTGAAGGTCGCCTGCGTCGGCGGCGGGCCCGCCGGCCTGTACTTCTCGATCCTGATGAAGCTGCGGGACCCGTCCCACGACATCACCGTCTACGAACGCGACCCCGCCGGCTCCACCTACGGCTGGGGAGTCACCTACTGGGCGGGCCTGCTGGACACGCTCCACCGCCACGACCCCGTCTCCGCCCGCGCCATCCGCGAGAACTCGGTCGGGTGGAGCGACGGCGTGGCGTACGTCCGGGACCGCACGACCGTGCACCACGGCGACCAGGGGTTCGGCATCGGCCGGCACACCCTCCTCGGCATCCTCACCCGGCGGGCCCGGTCCCTCGGCGTGCGCGTCGAGTTCCGCCACCCGGTCACCGGCGCCACCGAACCGGCCGGCGCCGACCTGGTCGTCGCCGGCGACGGTGCCAACAGCGGACTGCGCGGCCGCCACGCCGGGCACTTCGGCACCGACATCGCGGACGGGCGCAACACGTACATCTGGCTCGGCACCACCAAGGTCTTCGACGCCTTCACCTTCGCCTTCGTGGAGACCGCGCACGGCTGGATCTGGTGCTACGGCTACCGGTACGGCGAGGACCACAGCACCTGCGTCGTCGAGTGCTCCCCCGAGACCTGGACCGGACTCGGCCTCCACGAGGCGAGCCACGCCGACGGTCTGGCCCTGCTCCAGCGCCTCTTCGCCGCACCACTCGACGGCCATCCGCTCATCGGCCGGCCGCACGCCGACGGCAGCGCCCGGTGGCGCACCTTCCGCACCGTGACCAACCGGACCTGGTACCGGGACAACCTCGTCCTGATCGGCGACGCCGCGCACACCACCCACTACTCCATCGGCGCGGGCACCACCCTCGCCCTGGAGGACGCCATCGCCCTGTCCGGCGCCCTGCACACGAGCCCCCGCCTCCAGCCCGCCCTCGCCCGCTACGAGCGGGAACGCCGCACCGCCCTCCTCCCCACCCAGAGCGCGGCCCGCTACAGCGCCCGCTGGTACGAGAACCTGCCCCGCTACATCGACCTCGCACCGCCGGAGATGTTCGCGCTGCTGGGCCAGCGCCACTCACCCCTGCTGCCGCACCTCCCGCCCCGGCTGTACTACCGGATCGACCGGGCGGCCGGGCGACTCGAACCGCTGCGCGCCCTCAAGCGCTGGCTGGGTCCGAGGGTCGCCCGGACGGTCGGGCGCGGCCTGGAACGGAGTTTCCGATAGGGCGGCGCACCCCGCACACTTTCCCTGTGAACGACGAGAGCAGCGACCACCAGGGGTACGAGCACGTACGCGACGACGACGCCCCGCCCCACCGGGGCCACGTCCTGCTCATGGCGGTGCTCGTCCCCGTCGTGGGCGCGGCCGGCGGTGCGGCGGGGCCGCTGCTGCGGGGAGTGACCTCCGCCGGCGGCCCGCTGCTCATCGTGACGGCGGTCGTGGCGTTCCTCGTCTGCTTCGCCCTCTTCTCGCTCAGCGCGATCTGGCTCCTCGACAAGGCCTCGCTCGCGGTCTCCCACGTCAGGGCAGGCCGAGACCGCCGTACCCGAAGGACACGGTGACCCGTACCGGCCGCCGACTCCTAACCGCCCGACCGACCCCGAACCGGACTCAGTCCTCCCGGAAGACGATGCGGCGCGGAGCCGTGCCGCCCGGGGTCGCCGCGGCGATCGCGGCGCGGCCGGCGGGCACGGCGCGTTCCCGTCCCCACGCCCGGATCTCCTCGATCTGCTCCGGGTTCACCCGGCTCAAGGGCACCGTGTTCGCGAAGGTGTCCATGATGAGCGAGGGCTTCAGATTCTCGACGCCGCCGCACAGGTAGGCCTCGGCGCCCACGTCGTGCAGAGCGGAGGCGATGTCGGAGCCGGCGAACCCCTCCGACAGGTCGACCAGCCGGTCCAACTGCTCCGCCTCCGGCACGGTCCTCAGGTAGCGGCGGAAATAGAGCTCGATGATCTCCTTGCGGTCCTGCGAGTCCGGCAGGTCGACGAAGAACAGCTCGTCGAAGCGCCCCTTGCGCAGCAGCTCCGGCGGCAGGCTGCGGATGTCGTTCGCCGTCGCGACCACGAAGGCACGGGACTGCGACTCCTGGAGCCAGAAGAGGAACTGCCCGATGATGCGCTGCGGCACGCCCGAGCCGTCGTCCCGGCCCGCGAGCCCCTTCTCGATCTCGTCGATCCACAGGATGCACGGAGCGACCCGGTCGGCCATGGCCAGCGCCTCGCGGAAACGTCCCTCCGACTCGCCCAGGTACTTGCCGTGGATGCTGCCCATGTCCAGCCGGTAGAGGGGGAGCTGCCACTCGTGGGCGATCGCCTTGGCGGACAGCGACTTGCCGCAGCCCGGCACGCCCACCAGCAGCACCCCGCGCGGCGGCCGCAGCGCCGTGTCCCGCAGATCGGCGTGCATCAACTGGTGCTTGCGCTTGAGCCATTCACGCAGACTGATCAGCCCGCCGACGGTGTAGTCGTCCTCGTTGAGGTGGACCCGCTCCAGCCCGGTCAGATCGCTGAAGATGCGGTCCTTGGCCTGGGCCAGCCCCAGCACGTCCTGCTTGTCGATGGAGCCCTTCGCGGCGACCGTCGCCATCAGGTTGATCGCCTCGGCCTCGGTCACCCCGGCCAGGAACTCGGCGGCCCGCCGCGCGTCGCTCTCGTCCCACGCCACCGGGATGTGCCCCTGGTGGTCGTCGAGGAACGCGCTGAGGATCCCGTACATCTCGTCCGAGTTCGGCAGGTCCAGGTGCAGGCTCATGCCGAGTCGCTGGAGACCGCTCCAGATGGGCGTGTCCGTGATGATGACGATGCTGCCCATGTTGTTGTCGGCCAGCCGCGCGAGCTCCGCCATGTGCCGGGTGACGGGGCTGTCGCCCTCCAGGTCGGCGGGGTCGACGAAGACGACGGTGGCGTTCGCCCGGCTGGTGAACTGGGAGGCGGCGAAGTCCATGGCACCGGTCAGCGAACGGTCGTCCAGCACCGTGGCGTTCGTTCGCAGATCACGCAGCCCGGTCGCCCTGGTGTAGATCCAGAACGGCATGCTGCTGCGCCGTGGCTGGGTGGCCGCCTCCAGGAACAGGCGCCGCGCGCGCTGCTGCTCGATGGTGCGCATGCCGATGACCGGCACGCGCGCGGAGATGTAGCTGTCGAGGTGGTGCAGGCTCTCGGCGTAGTTCGACATGCGGACCTTCGCGTTCAAGGGCGGGTGTTACGGAAAGGGGGGCGGGCGGGCCGGTTCAGTCGGTGATGACCCGCCGCCTGGGCGCCGCCGCCGGGTCGTAGGCCCAGGCGTCCGCCGACGGCCGCGCCCGGGCGGACGGGGACGCCGGGGACGAGGGCGACGACGGCGGTGCCGGGTCCTGGGCGAGGACGCCGGTGAGAGCGTTGTCCCGCAGGGTGCGGCGGCGCTGCTCGACCCAGTACGCGTCGGCGCCCTGTGCCCGCGCGGTGTCCTCCAGGTTCCGCTCCAACTGCGCCTGGAGCTCCGGGACCTGGCGGTCCACCAGCTCGGTGAGCCGCTCACGCAGCCGTTCCGGCAGCCCCGGATGGCGGGCCAGCAGGCGGATGCTCTGGAGCCCCGCCCTGGCCTGGGTCAGTGCGCGCCCCGCGGAGAACTCGTCATCGGCGGCCTCCATCGCCCGTACCAGCGAGTCGGCCCAGGCCTGTAGCCGGGTGCCGAGCGCCTCGGTGAGGTGCGTGGTCAGCCGGGCCATGGTGTCACCGTCGTACCGGCCCTCCTCGACCGGCGGCAGCGCACCCGGGTCGACCGGCTCGAACGCCGCCCAGCGGCGCAGGAAGCCGACCCACTCCTGGTACGCGCCGCCGTGTCCCCACAGGCCGCTCACGGTTCGGAGCCCGGACGACGGCGTACGAAGGTCTCCCCCGGGGGCAGCGGCTCCCAGTCCGGCAGCCCCTCCACGACCCGCCGCAGCCGGTTCGTCGCCCGCTCGGCCTGTGCCGTCGCGCGGGAGGCCCCCCACGGCGAACCGGTCGCCGGTCTGCGCACCGGCGGCGGGGAAGCAGGCGGGGAAGCAGACGAGGAAGCGGGCGAGGAAGCGGGCGGGGAGGCAGGCGGTGGCGGGCCGGCCTGCGACTCCCGCGACTCGCGCGGCGGGTGGTGCGGCTGCGGCGGCACATGCGGCATGCTCACCGGTCGTCCTCCTTGCGTACGGTGCGGCCCTCGAACGGCGAGCCGCCCTCGGTGGCGGTGCTCAGCGAGGTGATCAGCTCACGGCACCGGGCCTCGACCGCGTCGGCGGCCCGGAACTTCTCGTACCAGTCGGTCAGTTCGGCGGAGGCGGCCCGGAGCTGGTGCAGCGAGTCCGTCTTCGCCTGCTCCAGCAGCCGACGGGCGTTCGCCTGGTGGTTCTGGGCGGCCCGGGCGCCGTTGAAGATGAACGCCCCCCAGACGCCACCGGTGACGAGGGCGGCGAAGAACGCAAAGCCGAGGCTGATCTGACCGATGATCACCAGGATGCCGACCACCACGAGCGCCAGGGGCAGCACCTTCTTCACCATCGGGTACGCGAGCCCGTTGATGAAGGGCGCCATCTGCTGGTCCCAGTGCCCGGCCAGCGACCCCTCCAGCGTGGCCAGCGGCTGGGTGAACGACCCCTGCCACGGCGGCAGTTGGAACATCTGCGCGCCCACGCTGTGCGCCGAGCCGAACCACGCCTGCACGTCCTGCGGAACCGCCGCCCGGCAGTCGCGGGTGAAGCCCGCGTGCGCCTGGAAGAACCACTCGTGGCAGGCCGCGACCGCCAGCCGCTGCGTGGCCGCCGAGGTGCCGATGGCCGCCGGGTTGAGCGCGGCGGCGCTCTGCACCGTCAGGTAGTCGAGCGTCTCCTCGTACGAGGCCGAGTCGGCATCCGCCGCCGAGCGGGCCGCGTCCAGGTCGCCGTCGTGGTCGACGACCGCCTTGTTGAAGGCGAGGTCACGGCGGAGCGGCAGCTCGTCGTCGTCGTACTCCGAGACCAGCCGGTCCAGGATGTCGTCGACCGCGTCCTCCAGCCGGCCGGAGGGCTGGAACTCCTGCTCCATCAGGGCCGTGTACTTGTCGAGCAGCGCCTGCTGCGCGCGGGCCGCGGACAGCACGGCGTCCAGCTCCGGCCACTGCGGCGACACGCTCGCGAGGCGCGGGAACTCCGCCTTGGCGGACGGGGCGCGCAGCGTGTCGATCTCGTCCCGCCAGCGCTTGACCTGCCGTGCCTGGGCGTCCGCGCTGTCCATCAGTTGCTCGCGCCAGCCGTGCAGCGTCTTGTTCAGCAGCTCGCGCCCCTCCAGGCCGAAGGCGCCCTGCGCGATCGACTCCAGGATGACCGCGAACTCCCTGCCCAGCCGGGCGGGGTCCTGGGCCAGAAGGTAGTGCCTGAGCCAGCGCACCGCGCCCTGCCGGCGGTTCTGGCGGCGCAGTACGAGGGCGAAGAAGAGCGACGTCCGGTCGGGCGAGCGGCGGAACGCCTCCTCCACGGCGCGCCCGCACAGGTCCCGGTCGTCGGCGGACCAGGACGCGAGCGCGACCAGCGCGGGTGCCAGCCAGTAGCGGGGGGTCTGGAGCATGAGCTGCTCGCTGACCATCCGGACGTTCTCCTCGGACACCAGGCCCACGTCGAAGGCCTGGAGCATGCCCACCGCCGTGCGCCGGACCGTCTTGTGGTGGCCGAACTCATGGTCGACCTGGTCCTGGATCACGCCGATGCGCGTCTCGGCCCGCTGCACGTTGGCGATGAGCTGGGCCTGCTGCATGAAGGCGAGGAAGTCGTTGCGCAACTGCTGGAGTTCGGTGGCGGTCTGCTGCTGCTTGGCCTCGACGGACGAGACCTGGCCGGACACCGATCCGACCTGCTCGCTCAGCCGGGCCACGAGGTTGCCGACCTCCCGCACCTTCTGGTGCAGCGCGAAATCCACCTCGACCATTCGGATCTCCGTTCAGGGTGGTGCTGGGTAAAGGACTGCGGGCTACGGGGTCACGGACGCACGACGGTGCCGTCGTCGAGTACGGGGAGCACCAGGCCGCCGCTGTAGACCTCGACGTACGCGTAGCCGCCCGAGCGCGCCAGCATCCGCGCCTTGGAGAAGGGCTCCGGCATCGGGTCGGCCGGGGCGAAGTGCTGGACGATGACGTGGAACAGGTTGAGCTGGTGGTCGACGAAGGGCGGCCCGAGGTAGCAGCGCGCGACGAAGCCGAGCGGTACGTCGCCGTGGGCCGCGGCGTACTCCTCACGGGCCCACTCGGCGAGCTGCCGGCACGCGGTTTCGTCTAGCCCGGCGTCGAGCCGGCCGACGGCCTGGCGCAGCCGGTCCGAGCGGCGGTCGTAGAGCCCCCGCCGCGACGGATCCACAGCGGGCCCACCGGTCGCGGCGGTGTGCGGCCCGGCCGCTCCCGTGGTGAGCCGCCGGCCCGTACGCGGTGCCGGACCGGGCGATTGCGTCCCGCCGGACTGGACGACGCGGCGGGGACGCTCGATGTGCCCCATGTGTCCCCCGAATGTCATGGGTGGTGACCCGACAGATCTTGTGTGTGACGGGAAAAGACTAGTGACGCATCATCAATAATGGTTCCTGAACAGCGGATTGTCGCCATAGGAACCCAACGACGCCCAGAACACGACCTGTTTTCGGACCGGCCCGCCCCCCGACCGCCGGCACCCGGCTGACAGACTCTCCGCCATGGGCTTGTTCTATGCACTCATGGTCGGGATCGACGACTACCCGCCCGCCGTCGCCACACCGCTCGCCGGCTGCCTCAACGACATCGCCGAAGCCGGCAGGCTGGTCCGTGACCGCATGCCCGGCGGCGAGGGAGAGATCCGTACGCTCCTGAACGCCGAGGCGACCGCCGCGGCCGTCCAGGACGGCATCAGGAACCACCTGGGGCAGGCCGGGCCCGGCGACACCGCGCTGTTCTGGTTCTCCGGGCACGGCACCCAGTCCCTGGCACAGGACGAGGCCCATCTGCGCATCGAGGCGACCGGACGCAACCAGGCCCTCGTCTGCGTCGACGGACCGCTGCTCGACAAGCGGTTGGGCACCCTCCTGGACGCCGTGGCGGCGGGCGGCGCCCATGTCGCGGCGGTCCTCGACTGCTGCTTCTCCGGCGGCGCGACCCGCGACACGGAGCTCACCGCGCGCTACGCGCCCCCCGCCGCGCACTGGAACCTCCACGCCCCCGCCGGCTCGTACGGCTTCCGGGGCACGTCGCCCGAGGGCGGCGGACCAGCGCCGCGCCACGTCCTGATGGCCGCGAGCCGCCTCAACCAACTGTCGTACGAGGGCGATTACGGCGGCCGCCGGCACGGCGCGTTCACCCACGCCCTGATCGGCGCCGTACAGGACGCGGGACCGGACGCCACCTACCGCCAACTGCTGGCCGCCGCCGACGCGCGGCTGCGGCGCGCGGGCGGCCGGCAGCAGCCGGTCCTGTACCCGGAGGAGGCCGGCGGGTACGCCGACCTGCCGTTCCTGGGCGGTAAGGCCGCCCGCCTCCCGAGCCCGTACCTGCTGCGTCTCGGCCCGGACGGCTGGGAAGTGGACTGCGGCACCAGCCACGGCCTGCCGGGCGGTACGGCCGTGGCGGGCACCGTGTTCACGCTGGTGCCCGAGGACGCGGGCGCCCCGGACACCCCGGCGCCCGCCGTCGAGGCCCGCGCCGTCGAGGCGGGGCGCACCCTCGTCGACCCGGTCGGCTGGGTGCCGTCGCCCGCCCGGGTCTACCCGGTCGCGCTCGCCGCGCTGCCCCTGCCGCCGGCCACCGTCACGCTGACCGCACCCGGCCGGCCCGGTGCCGAGGACGACGTACGCCGCAGCATCGTCGCCTCCCCGCTCCTGAAGCTCACCGACGGCCCGGCGCCGTCCACCGGCGTCCACTTCCGCGTCCACGTCGAGGGCACCCGCGCCCATGTGCTGCGCTCCGACGGCACCCCCTTCACCGACCCCCTCCCGCTCACCGGCCGCCATGACGCCGAGCGGGTGGCCGCGTGCCTGACCCATCTGACCCGCTGGCACCAGATCCGTGACCTCGAGCCCGGCCCGTCCCGCCTCGACGGGCTGGTCCGGGTGGAGATAGCGCCCTGGGACGGCCCCGAACCCCTCACGCCGGACGGCGACGGGGAGATCGTCTGCGCCTACACCCCCGGACCCGACGGGCCCCGGCCGCCGAGGGTCTCCGTACGGCTGCACAACCGTTCCACCGACCGGACCCTGTGGTGCGTCCTGATCAATCTGACCGACAGCTACGCCAGCCACACCCTGCTCTACCCCGGCCACTTCATCGGACCCGGCCGCACCGGCCACGCCCTCGACGGCGAACCGGTGCAGCTCTCCCTGCCCGCCACCCGGCCCGTCGTGCCCGGAGCGAGCACGCAGGACTGGCTGAAACTGATCGTTTCGGAGAGCGAACTCAACACCACCCCCTACCATTTGCCCGCCTGGAACCCCCAAGCGCCGGGCGGCGCCCGCGACATGGGCGGTGTGCCCGCGCCCACCGGCCGGTGGACGGCGCGCACCATCCGCCTCCGTACGGTCGTCCCTACTGCCCCAGGTGCGTGAAGCCGGCCCAGGCGCTCAGGTCGTCCGGGTCCACCCGCCCCGCCCGCTCGGCCAGCAGCGGCGGCAACTCGGCGGGCAGCTCCCGCGCCGGGTCCAGCATCCACAACTGGGCCCGGCGCAACGCCTTCGCGGGCGGCTCGCCCTCCCGGCGCAGGTAGTGGTGGACCATGAACATCAGCACCGACGTCGCGTCGTCGGGCACCGGCCACAGCGAGCCGATCACCGACCGCGCCCCCGCCACCATGAACGCGGTGGCGAGGCTGTACGCCTCGTTGTGCCCCCGCCCGGACACATGGCTGCGGCACGCCGCCAGCAGCACCAGGCCCAGGCTGCCGCGCGCGCCGCCGCCCACCGCCTCGGTGAGCTCCTCCGCCGACAACTCGCCCCCGTGCAGCGACAGGTACGCGCTGCGCCGCGCCCGCTCGGCGACCGTGGCGTGACACGCCAGGTGCAGCACCCCGCCGTCGGCCGCGCCGCCGCGCAGCCAGGACACCACCTCACGGGGCGTCCCCGCCCCGGCCACCTGCCCGCCGTCGCGCCGCCCGAGGAACTGCCCGCCCGGGTAGAACACCCGCTGCACGGCGTCGGCCTCCTCGCCCGCGAACCGCAGATCGCCCGTCGGATTGCCCACGATGAGCGCCGCACCGTCCCGCAGAGCCCCGTCCCGCGAAGCCCCGTCCCGCGAAGCCCCCTCCCGCGAAGCCCCGTCCCGCGAAGCCCCGTCCCACGAAGCCCCGTCCCGCCCCGGGCCCGGGTGCGCCGGGGGCCTCGCCGCCACGTCGCAGAGCAGCCGCGCGGACGCCGCGTACGAGATCTCGGCCTCCTGGAGCGCGTAACGACGCCCACCCCCGCCGGTCGGTTCCCACGCCGCGTGCCACGGGACGAGCCCGAGCCGCCCCATCGGCACGAGCACCAGCCGGGGGACCCGCCCCGGGCGGCTCGGCGCGGCGAACGCGTCGAACAGCGGCCGTATCCCGGCGTACCAGGCCCACCCGCACAGCCGGTCCAACTGCGCCCGCAGCTCGGGCACCCGCGCCGTCGGGGTGCCCGTCACCGGGCCCATGTCCCGCGCCCCGCCCGGTTCCGGCAGGTAGTCGCGCAGCGGCGCGGCCTGCTCGTTCAGGGTCGGCAGGGGCACCGCGTGCACCTCGCCCGAGGACGTCACGACCACCGCGGTACCGCCCGACTCCTCCGACGCGGGCACCAGATACACCAGCGCGTCCTTGCCGACCGCCCGCAGCGCCCGCCCGATCTCTCCCGGCTCCGGCGGCTCCAGCAGCCTGCCCTGCAACGCGCCCTCACCCGTGAGCACCGCCAGCACCCGGCGGCGCAGCTCGCTCGGCACGCTCATCGGCTCCCGCACGGCGGCCAGCGGATCGGCGGCCGGGTCGGTGCCGGCCACCGTGCGCCACTCGTCGGCGAGGTCCTCGCGGCCGGCGGCGACGAGCCGTTCCGGCACCGTCATGGACGTGGTGGCGGCGTGCAGGACCAGCCCGCGGCACGAGTCCAGGGCGGTCACCGCCTCCTCGGGGACGTTGTCCCGGAGGCACCAGCCCGCGACCTCCAGCGCCGTCCCGGTGGCCTCCGCCGCCGCGTCCGCCGCGTGGTCCGTACCGGACTGGAGCAGCGCCGCCCAGGCGTGACCGCGCAGCGCCTCCAGGCCGTGGCGCCGGCCCGCGTCCCGGTCGCCGCGGTACAGCGACCCGCGCATGCGGTAGGCGCGGCCCAGCCCGAGGCGGACACTGGCGTGCAGCCGGTGCTCGGGCCCCGCCACGGCCGCGTTCGCCTCCTCCAGGAGGGCGATGCCCTGCTCCAGGTGCGTGTCACGGGCGCGCCGGTCCCGCTGGGCGGACGCCAGCGCGCAGTGCCCGGCACCCAGGCAGTTGGTGTACCGCAGCCAACTGTCGCTGCCCTTGTCGACGAGCCCGTGCGCCTCCCGTACCAGCTCCATGGCCTCGGCGATCCCGGCCGGGTCCTGCCTGCCCACCGCCCCGACGAACCGGGTCAGTCCGCCGTCCCCCAGCACCCAGGCGCGGTGGTCGCGCGGCAGCCGCGCCGCGTCCTTGCGGAGCTGCGCCGCCGTGGGACGCCCGGGCAGCGGTGGCGCGGCCGGTGCCCCGAGCCGGCGGGCGAGCTCGTCCCGGGTGACGCGGGAGTTCTCGATGGCGGTCCACAGCTCCACTCGTGACGGGTCCTCCGGGTCCAGCCCGCCGTGGACCTCCAGCATCAGGGCGATCCTGGCGTCCACGGTCGCCAGGTCGCCCCGCCGGGCGGCCAGGTGCGCCTCGTGCGACGCCTGCTGGGCGTCCATCAGCAGGCGTACGTGCGGGGTGATGCGCCGGTCGTCGCGGATGCGGCGCCAGTCGTCGATGCCCGCCTCGACGTCGTCGGTGGCCCCGGCGGTCTGGCCGCGGTGCGTGCGGGCGACGAGGGTCACGAAGTCGAGGTCCCCCTCCGGCATCCCGCCGTCGGCCGACGCCGTCGTACGCGCCTCGGCGAAGTGGGCCATCACCTCGTCCATCCGCGCGCCCGTCCCGGCCATCTCCTCCCGCATCCGCACGGCACCGGCCACGGCGTGCGCCTTGCTGAGCCACGCGGGGTCCTCCTCGTCGCCCGGCCGCAGCAGGGCGCGCATGAGTTCGTCGCGCCGCTCCTCGGGGACCCGGTCGCCGTGCGGATCGAAGAAGGGCAGGTGGGTGAGGAGCATCGCGGCACCCTGCGAGCGCTCCCGGCTGCCCTCCTCCAGCTCGCACCAGTTCTCGTAGAGCGCGTCGAACCCGCGGGCGAGCCGACCGGCGTCGGTGATCTCGCCGGACATGCCCGGGAACCCGTAGTCCGTGTCCAGGTCGAAGAAGAGCCGGCCGTCCTGGATCGCCTGGAGCATCTCCAGGTACATGCGGCGCGTCTCTTCGAAGCCGAGCCCCTCCGGCAGGTCCCCGGCGGCCGGTTCGATCCCGCGCTCCTCCATCCGCTGCCGCGCCCAGTGGGCCATCAGCCGGGCGCCGTTGCGCAGGTCCGGGTCCAGGCCCTCGTCCTGGAGGGCGAGCGCGGCGCCGCGCGCCACGTCCTGGAGCCGCTGCGGATCGTCCGGGTCCTCCTGATGGCGGATCTGCTGGAAGGACGCCAGGCAGAAGGCCGCGGCGGTGACGCTCCCGTCCCGCTCAGGCCGCCACTCCGTCACCGCCCGGCTCATCAGCGCCAGCGCCCGGTCACGGCCCGGCGCGTCGTGCCGGGCGGCGGCCCGCTCGTACAGCAGCCGCCCGAACACGTCGAGGTACTGCGGCATCAGCCGGTCCAGGGCGCCCTCCACGGCCAGCAGCGCCTTCAGCTCCGTCTCGGCCGCCGCCGCGTGCCCCTGGTCGTGCCAGGTGGCCCAGATCATCGCGCGGATGAACACCCCGCGGACCTGCGCCTCCCACACCCACTCCGGCTCCGGCCCGCCACCGCGCCGCGCCTCCGCCACCGCCCGGCCGAAGGCGTCCCTGGCCTCCTCCAGCTCGTCCCGGTCCCGCCCGGCCCGGCCGTGCAGCATCAGCGCGATGCCCAGACCGCAGCGTACGAAGGGCAGATCCGTCCCGGGCAGCGCGGCGTCCAGCACCGCACGGAAGTGGCCGGCCGAGACCGCCGCGTCGTCCATGCTGTCGCGCACCGTGCACCGCTCCAGGTACAGGTGACCGAGCGCCTCTTGGAGGTCCACCGCCTCCGCCGTGCCCGGGCCGAACACCGCCAGGGCCTCCTCGTGCCACCGCAGCGCCTCGTCGAGCAGTCCCTCCCGCTCACCGTCGTCCGCGCGCGCCTCGTACCGGGCCTTGGCGCCGAGGGCCAGCAGATGCAGCCCGACCGCCCGGACCGCCGCGTACTCCTCGTCGTCCGGCGGCAGTTGGCCGACGCCCGCGCGGGCCAGCTCCATGACCTCGTCGAGGCGTTCGGCGGTCGGCTCCTCGTCGTACCCGAAGGCCAGGACGTGGCCGTACTGGATCCGCCACATGTGCCAGTCGCCGTCGTCGCCCGGCCGGCGGAAGGCCAGCTCGAACGCCTCACGGGCCAGCTCCAGGTCCTCCGGCTCCCGGTGGCGGAGGTACAGCGCGTAGCTGATCCGGCCGGTGTGCGCGCAGCACGCGGGCGCGTGGGGGTCGTCGGCGGGCATCCGCGCCAGGGCGTCGAGGAGTTCGTCGCGCTCGTCGCGCAGCTCGTCGTCGGTGGGCGTGTCCGGTTCGTTCATCGTCAGGGGGCGAGCCTCACGTGGTAGGGCTGGAGGACGGAGTCGAGCCACTCCTCGCCGTCCGGGGTCCCGAAGTCGACGGCTCCCTCCGCCACGGCTTCGACGGCTCCCGGCGGGCAGCGGTCCCCGAAGAGGACCACGGTGCGGTCGCCCGGCTCCCGCTTGGACGACCAGATCAGACCCTGGGCCCAGGGATCGGTGTGCCGCCGGATCCAGTGCGCCCAGTCCCGCGTGTACGCGTAGTCGTGCGCCTCCGTGTGGACCAGCCAACTGTCCTGGTGGACGGCGGCCAGGTCCCGCGCGGACACCAGCGAGACGACGTCCAGGTCGGTGCCGAGCCGCAGCCGGGAAAGCCGCCGCCGCGCCACGCTCACCCGGGGCAGCAGCCGGGGCCCGCCCTCCGGGTCGAACGGCAGCGACCGCAGCAGCGTCTCGCACAGCGCCGCCTCGGCGCCCAGGCCCGCGTACAGATAGCCGTACGGGTCGCACGCCGTACCGTCGAACCGCCCACCGCCATACAGGCAGTGGGACGGGAGCGGGTTGAACGCGGCGGCGTCCCGGTGCGCCGCGTGCACCCGGTACAGCGTGGTGCCCCGAGGCAGGGTGACCTTGCCCGGGGTGCCGGTCATGGCCTCGGGAGGCCGGTAGTTGGGCACGGCTGCTACTCCCCGTCCATCAGGAAACCGGCGGTGTCCACGAGCCTCCGGTCGGCGCCCCGGCCGAGCAGCTCGGCGGGCGCCGTGCCCAGCCAGGCGTTGCCGGACAGCCACCAGTCGGCGGCGCCCCACGGGTCGCGGTCCGCCTCCAGCAAGGTGTTGACCTCCAGGACGACCATCCAGGGCAGCACGTCCTCGGAGAACTGGAAGCGGGGCAGCCGCACCGTTCCGCCCGCGCCCCGCAGCCGGATCAGCTCCGGCGCGTACGGGTCGCCGCCCCGGCGCAGCACGGCGTCGGCGCTCAGCGCGGGCACCGCGAGCAGCCGGTCGCGCACCGGCCCCAGCACCGGGCCCACCATCCGGTGCCCGTCCACCAGCAGCACGGCCAGGTCCTCGGCGCGGAAGCCCAGGTACGTGTCGTCGAGGGCGTCCACCATGTCCACCGCGTCCGCCACCAGCCGCGCCCCGCCCGGACCGCCGAACTCCTCCGGCAGCTCCTCCCGCAGCACCCGGGCCGCCGCCTCCGCCGCCCCCCGCAGCTCGCCCTCCCCGGCCCCGTCCGCCCGCTTGCGGCGTACGTCGGTCAGGAGCGCCGCCAGCCGGTCGCGCAGCGGGCCGTCGATACGGCCGGCGACGCGGTCCCAGTGGGCCGCCGCTGCCGCCAGCACGGCGTACGGATTCATCGGGTCCCCCCATCCTGTGCGTGGTCGTGGCCGAGCAGTCTCTCGACGAGGTCCGCGCGGGCGTGCGCGCGGACGACGAAGTGCACCTCCCAGCCCATGCCCCGGGCGAGCTCCGCCTCCACGGCCGGCCACACCGCGCCGAAGCTCTCCAGCGGGGTCAGCCCGCCGCGCCCCGCCCCCAGCAGTGGCAGGCACACCGAGCGCAGCGGCGGGTCGAAGCGGGCCGACTCCTCGGCCAGCAGCGCGAACGCCCGGGTCACCCCACGGGTGACGTCGGCGGGCTGGACGTCGTAGTCGTTGGTGCCGGGCCTGGGCTGTGCCACGGCCACGTGGTAGATCCGCCGGACGCCCTGGGCGGCCAGCGCGCCGGACGAGGTGGGCGCGACCGTACCCGGCAGGACCGCCCGGCCCGGCGTCCCGTGCCGGGCGGCCCACCCCCGTAACTCGTCGTGGATGTGGTCCGCGACGAGTCCCCCCGTCGGGTCGAGTTCCGCCCCGGCGCGCCGCAGCGTGGCGGATACGGACGACTTGTAGGTGGCGGGCAGTGCGAAGTACGTGTTGGTGGGCGACACGATGACGTCGACGTCGCGCAGCAGGTCCACCGAGTGGACGTGGACGCGTACGGTCGCCGGCCCCCGGGTGCGCACGGTGCGGTGCGTGCGGTGCACGGCGGCGACCGCGAGAGGCGTCGCGTCCGCGCCGACCACGCCGCCGGCCCCGGCGAGCCCGACCAACTGCTCCGCGATCTGCCCCAGCACCATCAGCTCGTGGTGCTTGCGGAACCTCTCGACGCTGACGCCGTAGACCTGGGCAGCCCTGCGGCGCCGGTCGGCGGCCGGCCAGTCACGGGTGCCCTGGGCGAGCCCGAGGCTGTACTCGGCGGCCGTCTGCAACGAACCGCCGCCGATGCGGGAGACCGCCGTGCGTAACAGCCGCTCGACGGCGCCACCGGCGCCCGGCGACCCGGCGTCCACCGCGCCACCGGCGGACAGGTCCCGGGCGATGCGGCCGAGTTCGGGCACGTCGAGCTCGCGCAGCCTGACGACACCGGCTCGCCTCACCTTCCTCACCTCCGCAAGGACCGCCCCGTGTTCAGGCAGGTGAGGAGGGTGGGAGGGCATGGCGGAAAGGATCGCACCCCCGCCGCCCCACTCACAAGCCGGTTCCGCGCTCTCCATTGCACCGGACCTCCCGGTCGCACCCCGGCCGCTTTCGGGTCGGATACGGGTCGGGGCGGGCGGATCACGGAGAAATGCGGGCGGAGCGGGTCTGTGTGACGCTGGCGGCGGGACGAGCCGACCGGCTCGTCCGACGGGTCCGACGGGACGGAGAAGGCCATGAACCAGGTCGGGGACAAGCCCGAAGAGGTCCGCAAGCGGCTGGAGGAGGAGAAGCGGCAGGCCCGCCGGCAGCACGAGCGCGACACCGCCGACCGGGCGGAGCAGCCGCCGGAGCCGGCCCCGCCGAAGGGCCCGGTGCCCGGCGACGCGCTGCGCGAGAGGCACCCGGACGCGGAGGAACGCCAGTGACGTGCGTCCGCCGGTGAATCACTTGGTAACGTAGAGCCACTCGGCGGTTACACGGGGGTGGGGTGAGGTGGGCGTGCTCGCGAGCGATGAGCACCATCCCGGGACGCTTCCCGTGCAGCACATGGGCGCCGGACACCACGCGTTCCTGTGCTACGACGACGACACACCCGGCTGGGACGTCCTGGCCGCGTTCGTCTGGTCCGGACTGGCCCGTGGCGAGAAGGTCATCGTCTTCGGACCGCCGCATCTGACGGAGTCACAGGTCCGGTCGCGGCTGCGGGACGCCCCAGGGCCGCTGGTCGCGTCCGGGTACGAGAGGGCGCAACTGGAGCTGAGCAGCATGCGGGAACTGATCCTGCCCGCGCGGCGGTTCACCGCCGACCGGCAGTGGCAGCGCATCGTCGAGGAGTCCGGCGCCGCCCGCGACGAGGGGTACACCGGACTGCGCACGTACATCGACATGGGCTGGGTCGCGGACCTCGGGGCCGATCTCGACATGATGATGGAGCGTGAGCGCCGGGCCGGTCACCTCTTCACCGACGGCTTCTACAGCGAGATCTGCGCGTACGACCGGCGGCGCTTCCCCGAGCGGGTCCTGGAGGCCATGTGCCGCGCACATCCGCAGAACCTGCTGCCCCGGCTCGGACACCTGCGGTGCCGGTACGGCGACGGCACACTGAGCGTGATCGGCGAGGCGGACCTGGCGACGCACCGGCAGTTCACCCGGGCCCTGGGCGAGCTCCTCGGCGACCCCGCCCCACCGCCCGGCCCCCTCACCGTCGACCTGCTGCGCACCGGCTTCCTCGGCGCCGAGTGCGCGAGCGAGCTCGTCCGCCTGCCCGACCGGGCGCCGGCCCACCGGTCCGTACGGATCCGCTGCTCCGAGCGGCACGCGACGCTGCTGCGCCGGCTCGGCGCGGACCCGGCCGCCCTCGATGTGACGGGGTAGGCCCATGACGCTGGACTCCGCCGGGGGCCCGCCCGGCATCGGTGAGGAACTCCTGCTGCACCGCCGCTTCGGCGGCGCGGACATCCCCCGGCTGCGCGTTCTGGTCGAGGGCTACGCCGCCGTGTCCGGACTCCCGGAACCCCGGCGCGGCGACTTCGTCGTGGCCATGGACGCCGTGGCCGGGAACGTGGTGCAGCACGCGGGCGGCCACGGGGTGCTCGTGCTGGCCAGGACCCCGAAGGAACTGGAGTGCCGGGTCAGCGACCGGGGGCCCGGTTTCACCGAGGACGTCATCCCCGACCTGGCCCCCGGTCTCAACGGCGCCTGCCACGGGCGGGGCCTGTGGCTCACCCGCCTGATCACCGACCGCCTCACCATCACCCCGGGCCCGGACGGCAGCACCGTGACGTTCGCGATGCGGCTGGGCTGAAGCGGCGGGGCCGACGGATACCGCGCCGCGCCGGACGCACCACTGCCGGGCACCCGCGAAGGGGGCCCGGCAGTGGTCGTTCACCGGTCGCGCCGGCTCGTCACCGGCCCGGCGTCACCAGGTGCCCGGCTCCGCGTACCAGGAGCGCTGCGGGTTCTCGAACGTGCCGTCCGCCCGCGAGGGGAAGGTGAAGGCGCGGGTGGACCCGACCGCGTAGTTGTACATGATCAGGACGTCGGCGCGGCCGTCGCCGTCGGCGTCGCCCGAGAGCGGCATGCCCGAGCTGCTGGCGTACCAGGACTCCGGCTCGGACTTCCAGCCGGCGACCGGGGCGCCGAAGCCGCCGTTCGCGTTCGCCGCGAAGGTGAACAGCCCCGTCACACCGCCGTCGTACCGGTACATCGCCGCCACGTCGGCGCGCTTGTCGCCGTTGTAGTCGCCGCTGGTCAGCTCCACACGGTCGCGTTCCCAGTTGCCCGGCTCCGCGTTCCACGACTTGACCGGGTGCTCCAGGGTGCCGTCGGCCTTGGCGGGGAACGTGAACAGGGCGGCGGCGCCGGTGCTGTAGCCGTAGAAGGCGATCAGGTCGGCCCGGCCGTCGCCGTTGGCGTCGCCCATGGTGTAGCGGGCGTTCTTCGCCCACCACTTGCCGTCGCCCGAGTTCCAGCCGCGCACGGGGTTGTCGAAGCCGCCGTCGGCGCGGGCGAGGAACTTGTGCACGCCCATCTGGCCGTCGTCGTAGTCGTAGACGGCCGTCAGGTCGCTGCGGCCGTCACCGTTGACGTCACCGGCCTGGAGTGAGACGACCCGCTCCATGTACCAGCTCTTGGCCGGCAGCGCCGCGCTCTTGACGGGCCGGAACCCACCGTCCTTCTGGGCGAGGAACGACCACATCGCGACCGTGCCGTCCGCGTAGCCGTAGAACGCCACGACGTCGGCGAGCTTGTCGCCGTTGACGTCCCCGGCGGTCCACTTGGCGCGGGCCGCGTCGAAGCTGCCGCGGCCGCTCGTCCAGGCCTCCTTCGGCGGGCGGACGCCGCCGTCGGTGTCGGCGGTCAGGACGTGGATGCCGGTGGACGCGTTCCCGTAGTCGTAGACGGTGATCATGTCGGTGCGGCCGTCGCCGTTGACGTCACCGGCGAGGTCCGTCCGCAGGTGCGCGGTGCGGTCGTCCGGCTTGTGCTCGGTGGTCGTGCCGCTCGTGCGGTTCCAGCGGACGTAGCCGTTCTCGAAGTCGGCCCGGACGCCTCCGGTCACCTGGTACTCGCCGGACGTGGGGAAGCCCAGCCAGCCGTTCTCCGACTTGAGCTCGGTCCACTTGCGCATGATGGCGTTGTGGACCGGCCACGCGCCGGTCGCCTTGCTCCAGTAGATGGACGTGCTGTACGTCTCCTCGTCCCGGAAGCGGAACCGCTGGTACGCGCCCGCCTTGGGAGTGGTGGCCTTCTCGTCGTCCATCGGGTAGCCGACGCGCTGGGGGCCGCCCAGGGCGAGGTAGCGGGTGTAGATCGCGCCGTGCACCTCATGGGCGCCGATGCCGGGCGCGTAGTAGACGGCGCTGCCCTTGCCGGCCTTGCTGAAGGTGCTGAACCGGCCGACGCCGTCGCTGGTGGGACGCTCGTCGGAGGTCGGGTAGCCGAGGACTCCGCCCTCGCGGCCCATCTCCGTCCACTTGGCCCAGATGGAGCCGTGCACCTCCCAGGCACCGGTCTCCGGGCTCCAGTAGATGGACCGGTTGTTGGCGGTGGTACCGGGCGCCTGGAAGTGCGTGTACCGGCCAATCTTGTCCGGTGCGGTGACGACGTCCGTGCCCGGGTGGCCGAACCCGGCCGGGCCGCCCAGCGCCTTGTACTTGGCGAGGATCGGTCCGCACAGGGTGTGCTTGCCGGTGGCCTTCGACTCGAAGGACTCGCACGTGCCCCACGGGGTGCCGCCGGTCACCAGCGGGCGGGCCGGGCCGAAGGCGGAGCCGTCGGCGAACGCCCTGCCCGGGAACTCCACCGCGCTGCCCTGCCCGTCGCGGGACCACAGGTCCGGGAACCCGTCGCCCTCGAAGTCGCCGTTCGTGGCGAGGTGCGGGTACGCGGTGCCGGTGAAGCCGCTGCCGATGGACGTGGCGCGCACGGCCGGGTCGGCGTACACGGTCAGGTCGGCCGCGGTGACGTCGTCCTGGACCGGGTTCTTCCGGCTGGTGTACTGGTGGACCTTGCCGCTCTTGACGTCGCGGGCCCACAGCTCGGGCAGGCCGTCGCCGTTGAGGTCACCGGGCGCGAGGAGCGTCATGTTCTGCCAGTCGGCGTTGCCGAGGGACACCGGCTCGACCTCGTCGATGAGCGGGCTGCCCTGGCTGCCCAGGTAGAGCCAGAGCTCGGCACCCGCCTTGACGAGCAGGTCGGGCGCGTCGTTGTCGTCGACCCTGCCGTCGGCGTTGTCGTCGTTGACACTGCCGATCGTCAGCGCCTGGTCGGCGTTCTTCCAGTGGTTGGCCTCCTCGACGGCGACCTCCAGCGGCCAGCGGCCGGTGTCGGCGCCGCCGAGCTCGCCGTCGCCGCGGTTCGTATAGACCCACAGCTCCTTGACGGCCGGGTCCTCGACGCCGGGCCGCAGGGCGACGAGGTCCTCGTAGTAGTCCTCGTTCCAGCTCCCGCGGTGGGTGAGCTGCGCGTCGCCGAAGGACTCCTCGTCGGCCTGGCGGCCCACCCCGAACTTGCCGTTGCCTTGGCCCGGGTGGACCCACAGGGCGCCGCTGCCCGGGTCGACGGACCACACGTCGACGGTGGTGTCGCCGTTGAGGTCGCCGGGCTTGTCCCGCTGCGGGGCGCGCGTCGGGTAGAAGAGGTAGGTCTTCAGGTCGGACCGGTTGCCCGCCGCGTCGAGGCTGCGGACGTACAGGTACTGGGGGCCGGCGTTGAGCGGCTTGTACGTCACCGGCTCCTTCGCGGGACCGCCGGGCTTGGAGGCGTCGACGAACCGCTCACGGGTGTCGGAGTCGGTCCACCAGACGTACTTGACCACGTCGGTCACGCCGCCCGCGGAGAACTGGAACTTCCCGTCCGTGCGGGCCGGGTTGCCGTCCTTCTCCTCGGGGAACTCGGCGGACGTCACGCCCGGCAGCTTCGAGGGGCGGGTCTTGTCGAAGGTGAAGACGCACCGGCCGGCCCAGGGGCCGTTCGCGGTGCCGTCACTGGCCCGCACGTCCCACCAGTACGTTCCGGACTTCAGGTCCTTGGTGGGGATGCGCAGGCTCGCGACCGAGCCGCGGCTCGCCTTGACCTTGGCGACTTCGGGGGAGGAGTCGCCCTGGGGGGCGTAGTGGAACTCGGCGACGAGGTTGTTGTCCTCGGCGTCGTTCACCTTCGCACGCAGAGTGACGTAGTCGGTGGTGCCGAAGGTGCCGCCGGTGCAGGGCACGGACGGGTCGGTCGACAGACCGCTCGGCTTGGACGGAATCGTGTTCAGGTACGTCGACACGCGCACCGAATGCGGGTCGAACTTCCGCCAGGAAACGTCGATCTCGGAGCTCTTCGCGGACAGCACGAAGGCCCAGGAGCCCCATTTCTCCTTGGCCGCCTTGCTGATCGCGTCGGTCACGTCGAATTCGACGAGTCCGGCCTTGTCGGCGGGGCAGTTTCGGCCGCCGAAGGATTCACCGGAGGAATCCACTAGGGCGCCCCATTTGGGCTGCCTGTTCCAGGTGATGTTGGTCGGGAGGGTCTTGCCGATCGTGTGGACCCGGACGGCGCCGGATTTGCAGGACCAGGAACCGGCGTGGGTCTGCTTGATCCGGAGCGTCGACCGGATGATCTGCTTGTTCCAGGTGTTGGAGGTGGAGATCCGGAAATACGTGTTCGCCCGGACCGTTCCACCGCGCTGGGTGTCGTTGGAGACACCGACCCGCGCGAAATCGGAGTTGGTGCCGCCGTTCCAGTAGACGGTGTCGTCGGAATTGGGGTAGGCGGTGTGCTTGTACGCGAGGGACCAGGCGTTCTTCCAGGCGTCCTTCGCCCATACCGGGTCGATGACGACCGGGAAGACGGTCCCGGGGTCGCTCAGCAGTTGCCTGTCCGGGCGCAGGGTCAGTGCCCGGTCCGTCAGTTCGACGCCGAGGCCCGCCTGGCGCGAGCCCTCGGTGGCGCCGGCCAGCGTCTCGGCGAGCGGGCGCGGCGCCGCGTCGGCGGTGGCGGTGGCGGGCGGGGCGGCGGGGGTGGTGGCCGGGGTGGTGGTCGCGGGCGCGGCGGCCGGGGTGGTGGCTGTGGGTGCGGCGGCGGGCGCAGAGCGGGCCGTGCGGGCCTTGGCGGAGCCCTTAGAGGCGCTCTTCACGGCTCCCTTCGCGGCGCTCTTCACCGTGGGCTCGGCGGGCGGCGCCGCGGCCGGGTCCTCCGAGCCGGCCGAGTCCCACATCCGCGGCCGCGGCGCGGAGAAGACGGCCGTGCCGGTCGGGTCGAGGGCCTCCAGCCGGCCGTCCGCCCCGGCCTTCAGGTCCAGGCCCTTGCTCGTGTAGCCGAAGGTGATGGCGTTCAGCGCCGGGTTCTTCGCCGCCTCGGCGTTCTTCACCACGAGTGCGTGGGAGAACGAGTCCACGTCGACGGTGGCCGTGAGGTCGACGCCCGGCAGCACATTGGGGTAGGTGGCCGTGTGGCCGGAAAGGACCGGCTCGGGGAGCTTCCCGGGCCAGGAAAGGGACACTTCTCGGCCATCCCGGACCATGGTGGCGAAGGCGCCGTCACCACCGCCGGAGAACGAGACGGACATTCCGGTGGCCCTGGGCGCGACCCGGCCGCCGTCCGTCTCGGAAAGACGGGTGTCGACGGGGACGAGCCTGCCGTTCTGCCGCACGCGGACGGGGATCAGCGCGCGTTCCACGGTGAACGTTCCATCCGGGTTCGCGAACGTCTCGTCCGTCTCGGTGCGTTCGGAGACGATCTCGACGCGCTGGCCGGTTTTCGCCGCCTTCTCCACGGCCGCGTCGGTCTCCGTGCGCCGCTGTTCGGCCAGTGTGGCGCCGGAACGCTCCGACGCCGGGGGTTCGGCCGCGCCGGCGGCCACCGGTGAAAGGGTCACCATTCCCGCGGAAAGCGCCATCAGCAATACCGCTGACATTGCCTTTCCGGTTGTTCCCCCCGGGTCGCCCGCGACCCGTCTCGGTATGTTTCTCATACGGTTTTCTACCGCCCGTTTCCTTGCGGTGCATTGGTCGATGTGCACGGGATGACGGCGCACAGGCATCCGGTGTGAAGCATTCCGGTTTCCCCGCCCTCGCACCTCCGTCGCTCACTGTGACGAACGGTGGACGCGCGCCCCCCAACCGTGCTTTCTAGCAGGCCGGATGGCCCGAACGCGAGCCAAGTGCGGAGGCGCGGACGGGGGTGGGCGCCTGGCTGAACCCGGTGGTAGCTTTCGCACCGACTGTTTTTCACGGGGGATGAACTGGGGAAATCTCTATGCCAAGACCACGTGGGCACAGCCATGCCCACAGACGAATACGTACGGCGATACGCTGGTCACTGCCGGCGCTCGCCACCTCGCTTCTGCTGACCGGACTCCCGGCCCTGACCCCGGACGCATTCGCGGCCGGCGGCGAACTGCCGGAGTTGCAGAAGCTCGTGAACGTGCCGGGCAAACCGGCCAAGGGGGGTTCCGGGGGGAACCCGGTGCCGAAGCGGACCTGGACCGGGTCCCCCTCGGTGACCTGGCCGGCCCCCGGCTCCGCGGAGGTGCGGCTCGCGGCGAAGCCCACCGCCAAGCCCGCCACCAAGACCGGCGCCAAGCCCACCGCCAAGCCCGCCGCCCCGGCCTCGCGCGTGCGCGCCGGCTCGCTGCCGGTCAGCCTGGCCGCGGCCCCGCAGGGCCGTACGGCGGCCCAACAGCCCGTCACCGCCCAGGTCGAGGTCGCCGACCGCGCCGCCGCCGACAAGGCGGGCGTCGACGGCGTCCTGCTCAAGGTCCACCGCACCGACCGGGCCCCGGCCTCCGCACCGGTCCAGGTCGAACTCGACTACAAGGGCTTCCGCAACGCCTACGGCGGCGGCTGGGGCTCGCGCCTGACGTTCGTCGCGATGCCCGCGTGCGCGCTGACGACACCGCAGAAGGCCGAGTGCCAGACCCGTACGCCGGTCACCACGGCCAACGACCCGGCCAAGGGCACCCTGACGGCCACCGTCCAGGCGCCCCCGGCCACGGCCACGGCCACCGGTGCCCGTACGGCGTCGGTCACGTCCGCCCGGGCCGCGGCAGCGCCGCGTGCCGGGGCCGTGGTGCTGGCCGCGACGGCCGCGCCCAACGGCCCGTCCGGCGACTACCGCGCCACCTCCCTGAGCCCCTCGGGCTCGTGGCAGGCGGGCGGCTCCTCCGGTGACTTCACCTGGTCGTACCCGATGGAGATCCCCTCCTCGCTGGGCGGCCCCGGTCCCACGCTGGGCCTGAGCTACTCCTCGGCCAGTGTCGACGGCCGCTCCTCGGCGTCGTCGCAGCAGAGCAGTTGGGTCGGCGACGGCTGGGACACGGGCGCCAACTTCATCGAGCGCCAGTTCGTGCCCTGCTCCAACGACCGCAAGGAGGGGTCGGGGTACAACAACCCCAAGCACCCCACCGGTGACCTGTGCCAGGGTCCGCCCGTCGTCACCCTGTCGCTGAACGGCAGCTCCACGCAGCTCGTCCTGGACGACAAGACGAAGAAGTGGGTCCCCGCCAGCGACGACGGCTCGCGCGTCGAACTCCTCAAGGGCGCCGCCAACGGCGACAAGGAGAAGGAGTACTGGCGCGTCACCAACGAGGAGGGCGTGCAGTACTACTTCGGCATGGACCGGCTGCCCGGCTGGGCGTCCGGCAAGGCCGAGACCAACTCCGCCTGGTCGGTGCCGGTGTACGGCAACCACCCGAACGAGCCCTGCCACCAGGCCGCGTACGCCAACTCCGTCTGCGACCAGGTGTACCGCTGGAACCTCGACTACGTCGTGGACCTGCGCGGCAACGCCATGACGTACTGGTACGGCAAGGAGCGCAACCACTACGGCTCCAACGTCACCCGCGAGGGCAAGTCCACCAACCGCGGCTACGACCGCGGCGGCTGGCTCAAGCGCATCTCCTACGGCCTGCGCAGCGACGACCTGTTCGCCACCGCCCCGGCCCAGGTGGTCTTCGAGGTCGCCGAGCGCTGCGTCAGGACGACCACGTTCGACTGCGCCGAGAACAAGCTCACCTCCGAGGCCAAGTGGGAGGTCACCCGCAACTGGCCCGACGTGCCGGCCGACCAGCTCTGCGCCGAGGGCAAGGACTGCAAGGACCGCTACGCGCCCACGTTCTTCACCCGCAAGCGCCTGACCTCCATCACCACGGAGATCCTCAAGGACGGCAAGCACCAGCCGGTCGACACCTGGACCCTCACCCAGGACTTCAAGTCCACCGGTGACGGCGGCGTCGCGGGCGACTACCCGCTGTGGCTGGGCGCCATCCAGCACACCGGCAAGAACGGTACGCCGGTCTCGCTGCCCGCGGTGACCTTCCAGGGCAAGCAGTTGCCCAACCGCGTCGACAACGACAGCGACGGCAACCCGCCGTTCCTGCGCTGGCGCGTGGAGACCATCCAGACCGAGACGGGCGCCCGCATCGCCGTCGAGTACGCCAAGCCCGAGTGCTCGACGGAGACCAGCCCGAAGAAGCTCCCCGCTGCCGCGCACACCAACACGATGCGCTGCTACCCGGTGATCAACGAGGTCCCCGACCCGACCGACGAGACCGGCCTGAAGAAGAAGTACTTCACGGACTGGTTCCACAAGCACCGCGTCGACGAGGTCCGCGAGGAGGACAAGAACGGCACGTCGCCGACGAAGGTCACGACGTTCCAGTACCTCGGCGACCCGGCCTGGGCCTACGACGACGACAGCGAGCTGCTCAGCGAGAAGGCCCGCACCTGGTCGCAGTGGCGCGGCTACGAGAAGGTCCGCACCCTCGTCGGCACCGCCCCGGACAAGCGCTCCCAGGTCGAGACCGTCTACTTCCGCGGTATGGACGGCGACAAGCTCCCCACCGGCAAGCGCGAGGCCAAGATCAAGGACAGCGAGGGCGGCACGGTCGACGACCACCGCCTCCACGCCGGCCAGGTCCGCGAGTCGCTGTACTACGACGGCGAGGGCGGCGCCCTGAAGTCCGCCACCCTCTACACCCCCTGGGTCCGCGGCCCCACCGCGACCCGCAAGCGCACGGAAGGCGCCGAACCCCTCCAGGCCTGGATGGGCGGCACGACGAAGATCGCCTCCCGCACGGTCCTGTCCGACAACCGCGGCCAGCGCCGCACGGCCGTCGAGCACGCCTACGACAGCCGGGGCCGGGTGGCCCACACCACGGACCACGGCGACCTGTCGAAGACCGACGACGACACGTGCACCCGCTACGAGTATGTCGACGACGCCGACAAGCACGTGTACACGCCGCAGAAGCGGATGGAGGTCCTGACGAAGGCGTGTGACGCCAAGGACATCGGGCGCCCCGCCGATGTGGATACCGACAAGGTGATTTCCTACGACGCTGCCTACAACGTCACCAAGGTCGAGTCGCTCGCCGACTACAAGGACGGCAAGCCGGTCTACCAACTGGACGCCTCCTCCACCTTCGACAAGCACGGCCGCGTCACCTCCGCGACGGACATCCACGACAACACCATCCGCACGACGTACGTCCCGGCGGCCGGCTCCCTGCCGGTCAAGACGGTCGTCACCAACCCCAAGGGCCACACCGAGACCACCGAGCTCGACCCGGGCCGAGGCCTGGCCCTCGCGAAGGAGGACGCCAACAAGCGGCGCCAGGTCCTGGAGTACGACGCGCTCGGCCGCCTGGTGAAGACCTGGTCGCCGGACCGCGACCCGGCCACACAGATCCCGGACGCCGAGTTCAGCTACTCGGTCTCCCCGGACAAGCCCGTCGTCGTCACGACCAAGAAGCTGCTGGAGCGCGGCAACTACCGGCTCACCTACGACATCTACGACGGCGCGCTGCGCCTGCGGCAGACCCAGCAGCCCGCGCTCGACGGCGGCCGGGTCATCACCGACTCCTTCTACGACAGCCGTGGCCTGCTCTGGAAGGAGAACGGCGCCCACTTCAACGACAAGGACCCGTCCCCGGAGCTATGGGTCTCGGACGACAACAAGGTGCCCGCGTCGACCCGCACCGAGTACGACGGCCAGGGCCGTCCGGTCGCCACGATCGCCCGCAAGTTCGGCGAGGAGACCTGGCGGACCACCACCACGTACGGCGGTGACTGGATCGCGGTCGACCCGCCCAAGGGCGAGACCCCGACCATGGCGATGGTCGACGCCCGGGGCCGCAAGACGGAGCTGCGCCAGTACAAGGGCGACGGTCCGTCGGGTGCGTACGACCGCACTCGGTACACCTACGAGCGCCGGGGGCTGCTGGAGTCGGTCACGGACCAGTCGGGCAACGTCTGGTCGTTCACGTACGACCTGCGGGGCCGCCTCCAGGAGTCCAAGGACCCCGACAAGGGCACCACGAAGGCCACGTACGACAAGGGCGACCGGCTACTGACCAGCACGGACGGCCGTAACCCGGCGAAGACGATCGCGTACGCCTACGACGCGCTCGGCCGGATCACCGGGACGTACGAGGGGTCGCTCAAGGGCCGCAAGCTCACCGAGCAGACGTACGACACCCTGCCGGGCGCGCTCGGCATGCCCGTCGCCGCAACCCGCTTCGTGAACGGCAACGCCTACACCCAGGCGGTCACGGGTTACGACTCCGAGTACCGGCCCACCGGAACGAAGCTCGTCATCCCCGAGTCCGAGGGCAAGCTCGCCGGCGAGTACGCGTTCGGCAGCACGTACACCAAGACGGTCGGCCTGCCGCAGACCATCACCCATCCGGCGGTCGCCGGCCTCCCGAGCGAGCGCGTGTCCGTCGCGTACAACGGGTTCGACGTCGTCAACTCCATGGCGGTCGCGGGCAAGACGTTCGTGGCCGGTACGGAGTACACGCCGCTGGGTGACGTGCTCCGCACCCGGGTCGGCCCCGCCGGCAAGCAGCTCATCACGAGCCGCGAGTTCGACGAGCAGACCCGCCGCCCGCTGCGCACGGTCTTCGACCAGGAGGTCGGGACGACGGGCACGGCCCGGATCAGCGACGTCCGCACCGCGTACGACGCCGCCGGCAACATCCTGAAGATCACGGACGCCCAGGGTGCCAACCCGACGGCGGCCACGACGGACACGCAGTGCTTCACGTACGACTACCTGCGCCGGATGACGGAGTCCTGGACGTCGGCGAAGGCCGACGACTGCTCCACCCCGGCGGGGCCGGGCGCCAAGCCGCAGGTCGGCGGCCCGAACCCGTACTGGACGTCGTACACGTTCGACGCGGCCGGCAACCGGAAGACGGAGGTCAGGCACGACGTCACCGGTGACATCACCAAGGACGTCACCCGCGACTACGAGTACGCCGAGGGCTCCACCACCACCAGCAAGCTCATGAAGGTCCGCACCAAGGGACCCGAGGGCGAGCGGGAGGACTCCTTCGGCTACGACGCCGCGGGCAACACCACCAAGCGGACGGTCATGGGCACCACCCAGGACCTGGTGTGGGACATCGAGGGCCGCCTGGAGAAGGTCACCGAGGGTACCGGTGACAAGGCCAAGTCCACCGAGTACGTCTACGACGCGGGCGGCAACCGCCTGATCCGCCGCGACCCGAACGGCACCACCCTGTACCTGCCGGGTACGGAAGTCCAGCTCGACAAGGCCGGCAACGTCGTGAAGGGCACCCGCTACTACCAGCACCCCGCCGGCCCGGCGATGGTGCGGACGGCGGAGGGCGGCAAGGTCACCACGGCCTACCTGCTGTCCGACCACAACGGCACGGCGACCACGGCCGTGGACGCGACGACGGGCGCGGTGACGCGCCGCGCGTTCACCCCGTTCGGCGAGCCGCGCGGCCAGAAGCCGTCGATATGGCCCGGCGAGAAGGGCTTCGTCGGCGGCACGATGGACGAGTCCACCGGTCTCACCCATCTCGGCGCACGGGAGTACGACCCGGCGCTCGGGCGCTTCATCTCGGTCGACCCGATGATCGACGTGTCCGAGTCGCAGACGATGAACCCGTACGCGTACGCCAACAACAGCCCGGTCACCTTCAGCGATCCGTCGGGCGAGTTCTGGGGCTTCTTCATGAAGCTCTTCAAGCAGGCGATGGCCGCCTACAAGAAGGCCCAGGCCTCGCTGTCCGGTGGTACCCCTCCCGCCCCGTCCAGGCCGACGCCCAGCGTCAGCAAGAAGGACGTCGAGCGGGCCAGGTGGCTGAAGAAGCAGTCCAAGATGGACATGGTCATGCACGTGGCCAAGGAGGCGGTGAAGGAGGCCAGCGGCTACAACGACATCGTCGACTGCCTCAACGGCTCCGTCGGCACGTGCGCGATGCTCGTCGCGGAGGCGGCCATCCCGTTCGCGGGCAAGGCCAAGCGTCTCCTCAAGGCCCTGGACAAGGCATGGAGCGCCTACCGCAAGTGGGAGGACGAGGTCCGCTGGGCCACCGGCATCATCAAGCGCTCCGACGCCGATGCCAAGGCCATGGCCAAGTACACGGAGGACATGGCCGAATGGAAGAAACAGGCTGACGCGGCCAAGGCGGCCAAAAAGGCGAAAGCCGACGAAGTCGAGGCCACAGCCGCCAGGAAGGCAGACAGCAACGGTGACGGCGGCGGGGGCGACGGCTCCCGCGGCGACAGTGACGGAGCGGCCGGCGAGTCCTGCCGGGTGAACAGTTTCGCTCCGGAGACCGGCGTCCTGATGGCCGACGGCACCACGAAGGCCATCAAGGACGTCAAGCCCGGCGACAAGGTCGTGGCGAAGGACCCCAAGACCGGCGACACGGCGGTCAAGGAAGTCGCCGCGGTCATCGTCGGCAAGGGTTCCAAGGACCTGGTCGAGATCACCATCGACACGGACGGGGAGAAGGGCGACAGGACCGCCGAAACCACCGCCACCGACGGCCACCCGTTCTGGGTGCCGGAGCTCGGCACATGGGTGAAGGCCACGGACCTGGAGCCGGGCGACCGGCTGGAGACGGCCACGGGCAGTCGGGTCCGGGTCACCTCGGTCAAGCGCTGGACGGAGCCGGCGACGGTCCACAACCTCACGGTCACGGACATCCACACGTACTACGTGGTGACCGGGCCCGTGTCCGCCCTGGTCCACAACTGTGGTGAGCGGACCTATGAGGCGGGCGGCAAGCACGGCACGGAGGCCCGGTCCTCCTCGCGCGGGGAGAACAGCGCCGAGCCGAAGGACGGCCAGGGCGCTCTGGACAACTCCGTCCAGATCAAACCGACGTCGCCCCGCCGTGTCGGCATCGACCCGACGAACGGCGATACGGTGATCCTCGACCGGACGCGGGAAGTGCCCTGTGGCTGCGGCAAGGTGGAAGGCGGAACGAACGAGGTCTTCCACGGTCACGTGCGGACCGACATGGATACCGACCCGGGCATGCAGAAGGCGAAGAACGCTCTGAAAAAGGCGGTCAAGAACGGGACGGTGAAACGCCCATGAACCAGATGAGCCCGCCGGGCTCCGAGGAGTGGCGAGCGGCGATGCTGGCCGACATCTCGGGCGGGGACACGGAACGGGCGACCAGGGCCCTGCTGGCCCTGACCTACGAGGACCCGGACCGGGAACGCGTCGAGGACGTCCTCGTGGGCTGTCTCGCCCCGGACGCCGACCCCCAGGTCAGGGCGCTGGCCGTGACCTGTATGGGGCATGTGGCCCGGATTCACGGAGCCGTCGGCGACCGGGTCGTGGCCCTGCTGAACCAGCTCCTGCGCGATCCCGTGCTGGGCGGCAGGGCTGACGACGCCCTGGACGACATCGCGTCCTTCGCCGAGGGGCGTCCCGGCACCGCCGGGTGACCCGGGGGCGGGGCCCATGCCGGCCCCGCCGCGGCGGCCGCACACCGAGGCCCGGTGGCCCGGGCGGATTCATCTCCGCCCGGGCCACCGGGCCTTCGCGTTGCCGTCGCCTGTCCGGGTGCGCGGGGTCAGGCAGTGGTGGACGGCTCAAGCCGGGCATGCTCGCTGTGCTCAGGGTCGCGCAGTGGCACGAGGGCCCTCAGCGAGGATGAGGGCTCCAGCCCGAGTTCCTCCAGGAGGATGCGACGGCATTGTTCGTATTGACGCAGGGCCGCGCCCCTATTTCCGGCGGCCAGGTGTGCCTTTACGAGGACCCGGTGGGCACTTTCCCGCAATGGTTCGGTACGAACGGCCGCGAGTCCGGCGGCGACGGCTTCGCCATAGCGCTGAGCGGAAGTAAGCCGCTCGGTCATCGCTTCCAAAGCATAAAGGCGGAGCTGATGATACTGCTCCTGCTCGATCAACATCCAGTCATTTTCCGGCCATTCCGGCAGTAGGTCCGCGGAAAGCTTGGACAACGTCTGCATGGTGAGGATGTCGTCGCACGGCCGGGAACTGTCGAGCAGCCGGTGGGCGTGTGCCACCGCCTCGTGCAGGTCCACGGCGATGTGCCGGGAAAGCGCCAGCTCACGTGCGGACACGTCAATGATGGGATGGCCCGTCTGCGCCGCTCGCCATAGCGACGACCGCAGGTTCGCGCTGGCCCGTGACGCCGTGACGTCCGGCCAGAGGATTCCGGCCACGTAGGCCCGGGACCGTGGCATGTCCTGCAAAGCCAGGAACGCCAGGAGCCGTTGAGTGCTGGAGCAAACCGGAATACGCGTGTGGTCGACCGCGAGTGTGAAGCCCTTGAGGAGTCTCAGGGTAATGAGATGTGCCTGTCCGTTCATCGACGCCCCCGGTACCGATGTCGGTTAGGTGAACTATCGGCTCGGCTCATTGAATTCTCGGAGCCATGTTACGGGCAAGTTATGACCGCAGGTTCGACTCTTTAGTGGTACGGGCGTCACAACGGAATCAATGGAACGTCGCCGGAACGTCACCCGTCGCGTTCCAGCAGCTCATCGAGCCAGGCGCGGACGGCCAGGAGGACGTCGGCGGTCCGGCACGCCGCCGCCGGAGGCGTCTCCTCCCCGTCGACGGTCTGGAGGATGCGTGCGCGGAAGCCGTCCGGCCCGCCGCCTTCCACCCACACCCGGACTATCAGGACACCGGACCGCGCTGAAGGGGTCTCCATGGGGACCGAGTGTCCCTCACGGGTGTCACCCCGGCGTCGTCGGTCCGTGTCCGGTGACGTCATGGCCCGTGGCGCGGACGCACCGGTGACGCTGGTGCGACGGGTGAGTCGCGGACGGATCACAGGGGACTGTTCATCCTCTCGGCATACGTGGTCAGGGCACGCCGGGCCTAGGGGGGCTTCGCATTGGGTGACTTCGGTGTGATCGCCGACGTCTCGTCGGTCATCGTGAGCACTCTGACGCAGTCCCTGCGCGGGCTCAGCCAGGTGGAACCGCCGATCGCGGAACTGAACGACCTCTCCGAGACGGTGCAGACGCCACCGCCCAAACTCACCGTGTTCCTCTACGAGATCGCCGAGGACCCCACCTCGCGCAACCGGCCTCCGGTGCGCTCCCAGCCGCCCGGCCCGCCGACCACCCGCAAGCCGCCGATGGCCCTGCTGCTGCGGTACCTGATCACTCCCTGGGGCGGCGACCAGACGACCCAGCACCGCATGCTCGGACGCGCCCTCCAGACCTTCTACGACGACGCGATCCTGGACGGCGCGCAGTTGTCCGGCGGCCTGGCCGGCAGCACCGAATCCCTGCACCTCACCCTGACACCGCTGACCCTCGACCAGAAGTCCTGGGTCTGGTACGCGATCCAGAAGCCCTACCGGCTCTCGCTGAACTACGAGGTCCGCGTGGTCGACCTGGACTCGGCCGTGGAGACGGCGGTGCGGCCGGTGCGGAGCCGGACCATCGAGGGGACGGCCACGCCATGAGCGCCTTCATGCCCCTCAGCCGGTCGACGCTCTACAGCCCCGTCTGGCTGGTGCCGTTCGACGACCACGTACGCCGGGTCCACACCGCGGGCGTGGAGGCGCGCCTGGACCGGTTCGACGAGGCCGGCGGCCGCTGGCTGCCGCTGGACGACCGGGCGGTGCGCACGCCCAGCGGAGTCATCGCGTACCCGGGACTCGGCAGGCGTGCCGAGCCGTGGGCGGCCCGGCCGGAGCGCCACCGGGTCCGTCTCACGGCCGCCGGCTGCCGGCCGCTGTACCCGGCCGACGGGGAGCCGTTCTCGGCCGGCCTGGTCGGCGTCGAATTCCTGGCGCACCCCTGGAACGACGCCCACCCGCCCGCCGTCGAGGCGACCCCACGACTGGTCCGCATGCTGCCGGCGACCGCCTACCCCTACCGGCCGGGCGCGCGCACGGTCCACGGCGTCGTGCTGGACGCCACCACCGGGGCACCCGTGGTGAACGCCCTCGTCGAGGCCAGGGGACGCACCAGCCAGGACCTGACGCCGTGGCACGAACGCACCCTCTGCGACGACCGGGGAGCCTTCCGGCTCTCCCTGCGGTGGGAGGGGGAGAGGGCATCCGAGCACGCGGTCGAGGAGACCTTCCGCATCGAGGCCACCGAGCGGCCGGGCCGGACCGGGTCGCTGGCCGTGCACCTGCCCCAGGACGCAGAGCGACAGCACGTCATCGAGATCCGCGAGCAGTGAGGAGCCCATTCATGGCCGAGTACCTGAGCCCCGGGGTCTACGTCGAGGAGATCGACGCGGGGCCACGGCCGATCGCGGGGGTGAGCACGAGCACCGCCGGGATGGTCGGCGTCACCGCTCGCGGCCCGTACACCGGCAAGCCCAAACTGGTCACCAACTTCCTGGAGTTCCAGAACACCTTCGGCGGCTTCCTGCCGGAGCCCGACGTGTCCGTACGGGACGCGTGGGCGAACAACCCCTCCGAAGGCGGCCGTTGGTGGCTGTTCCCGCTGGCCGTCAAGGGCTTCTTCGACAACGGGGGCCAGCGTCTGTACGTCAAGCGGGTCGCCAGCGGGGGAGCCCGGGCGGCGTCCGGCTCCCTGGGCCAGGGCCTGGTCAGTCCGATCACCGCCGACGCGGCGCGCGGCGCCACCCGCCTCCAGCTCGGCCACCTGATCGGCTTCACCGGGGCCGGGCAGCAGATCCAGGTCCTCCGCGGCGACGACCAGCAGGCGATCCACACCGTGACCGTCTCCGGCTACGACATGACCACCCGCCGCGTCACCCTCGCCCAGCCGCTGCCCGCCGAGGTCAGGAGCTCCCGGGGCGACTACGTCCAGATCGGCGAGCGCGCCACCGAACAGACGCTGCGGTTCGCCGCGGTGAGCCCCGGCACATGGGGCGGGGGCGTCCAGGTCCGGGTCCAGCCCATGGTCGGCGCCGCGCTGCCGGTGCTGCCCGAGCCGCGGGAGGGCGGCCTGTTCGTCACCCGCCTGGTCGCGGACGCGGCCGAGAACAGCGAGACGGCCGAGGTGGCCGCGGTCACCGGGCTCGACCCCGACGACCTCCCCGCCGACGTGTGGGTGCAGATCGGCCCCGGCCGGTTCAAGGCCCAGGTCGGCCAGCCGGCCGACGGCAAGGTCACGCTCACCTTCCCGGCGGGCACCACGCACGACGCCTGGGAGACCGGCCTGACGGTGCGCCGGGTGCGCCGGGGCAACACCGCGACGGGACGCACCCTGCGGATCGGCGGCGCGAGCAGGCTGTACGAGGGCGCCGTCGTCCAGCTCGACGACGGCACCGCCCTGACCGCGGTGGGCGTGGAAACGGTCAACGGCGACACCGTCACCTTCGACCGCGACGTACCGGGCACGTTCTTCGAGACCGACCGCATCCACCTGATCGAGGCGGAGGTCAGCACCCGGTTCACCGACCCGGGCGGCGCCACGGTCGCCGAGACCTTCGGCAACCTGCGGTTCTCGGGCGACACCCCGGCGAACCTGACCACCGCCCTGGAGAGCCGCTCCCAGCTCGTGCGGGCCACCGCGCTGCCCGGCCTGTCCACCGACCCGGCCAAGTTCCCGGTGCCCGCGATCGGCTCCTGGCTCACGCTGGAGGGCGGCGACGACGCGTACGAGTCCCTGAGCGTGGCCGACTTCGTCGGCACCGACGGGGGCAGCGGCCGGCGCACCGGCATCGTCGCCCTGGAGGACATCGACGAGGTGGCCGTCTGCGCCGTACCCGGCATGTGGTCGGGCACCGTCGAATCGAGCCTGGTCACCCACTGCGAACTGCTCAAGGACCGGTTCGCGATCCTCGACCCGCGCGACGGCCTCGACACGGAGGGCATCCAGGCGTTCCGCGAGCCCTTCGACACCAAGTACGCGGCCCTGTACCACCCCTGGCTGGTCACCCGCGACCCGGCCACCAACCGCGACGTGGAAGTGCCGCCCTCCGGCCACATGGCCGGCATCTACGCCCGGGTGGACGTGGAACGCGGCGTCCACAAGGCGCCCGCCAACGTCGTCGTCCGGGGCGTCCGGCAGGCCGACGGCTTCGCCCAGGACATCACCCGGCGCCACCAGGACCTGATGAACCCCAAGGGCATCAACGCGCTCCGGTACTTCCCCGGGCTCGGCCACCGGGTGTGGGGCGCGCGGACCCTCTCCTCGGACAGCTCCTGGAAGTACGTCAACGTCCGGCGGCTCTTCCTCTACCTGGAGGAGTCGATCGACGAGGGCACCCAGTGGGTGGTCTTCGAGCCCAACGACGAGTCGCTGTGGGCCCTGGTCCGCCAGACGGTCTCCGACTTCCTCACCACGGTCTGGCGCAGCGGCGCGCTCGCCGGCAGCACCCCTGGCGAGGCGTTCTTCGTCGCCTGTGACCGCACCACGATGACCGAGGACGACCTGGCCAACGGCCGTCTCATCTGCGTCATCGGCGTCGCACCGGTCTTCCCCGCCGAGTTCGTGATCTTCCGGATCCAGCAGAAGACCCGCGAGAGCCAGCTCACCTGAGCACCACCCGACCAAGGAATAAGGAGAGGCCGCCATGCCGCCTGCGGTCAGGGACGACCCGTACGCGTCCTACAACTTCCGCATCATCGTGAGCAACGTCAGCAACGACGGTGTCGCGGTGAGCGGGTCCTTCACCGAGGCCAGCGGCCTCGAACTGGAGCTCCCGCCGATCGAGTACCGCAACGGGAGCGAGGACATCACCGTCCGCAAGATCCCGGGGCTCAAGAAGTACACCAACCTCACTTTCAAGCGTGGCATCACCGGACACGTCGACTTCTGGAGGTGGGTCGTCAAGGCACTGGAGGGCACGGTGCAGCGCACCTCCGGCCAGATCGAGCTCCTCGACGAGAACCGCAATGTGGTCATGCGCTGGAACTTCAGCCGCGGCTGGCCGACCAAGTACACCGGCCCGACCCTGAGCGCCACCAAGAACGAGATCGCCATGGAGACGCTCGTCATCGCCGTCGAGAAGCTGGAAATCGAGACCTGACATGACCCGTGAAGCGCTTCCTGGGGTGACCCTCACGTCCGCACCGCGCGGCTTGGAGGCCGAGCCGCTGCGCACCGACGTGGCGGCGTTCCTCGGCCGGCTCCGCCGGGGCCCCGTCGGTGCCCCGGTGCGGGTGGAGAGCTGGAACGACGTCGTGGGCACCTTCGGCCCGCCCCCTGGCCCTTCCGGCCGGGGCGACCACCAGGACGGCGCCTTCGCCACCCCGTACGCCCTGCGCGGCTTCTTCGAGAACGGCGGCCGCACGGCCTGGGTGGTGCGCGTTTCCGGCCCGGCCGCCACCGCCCGCGCCCGGTGGACGGTCGGTCCGCTGAGCGGCTTCCCCGCCACCCGCTACCGGGCGGTCGCCACCAGCCCCGGCGCCTGGGCCAACGGCGCGCACGTCGCGATCCGCTACCAGGCCAGCACGGTCGCCGGGCCGCCGACGCTGAGCGTACGGGTCACCGTGCCCGGCGAGCCGCCCGAGGCGTTCCCCGGTCTGCCGCTCCCCGAAGCGGCGGACCGGCTGGCCGCGTCCCGCTTCGTCCGGCTGGTCCCGGACGGGCCCCCGCCGAAGCCCGGCCGGCCCGGCCCGATCTCGATGTCCTGGGACCTGACGCTCACCGGCGGCACCGACTCCGCGCCCACCCGCGACGCCTACGAGGACGCCATCGCCGTACAGGCCGAACTCCCCGAACCGGCGCTGGTGGCGCTGCCGGACCTCGGCACGGACCTGACCGGCGGCACGCACACCGACGTGGTGCTCGGCCTGCTGCGCGGCGTCGCCCCGCTGCACGACCGCCTCGCCGTCCTGGACGTACCGCCCGGGCTGTCCGCCGTGGACGAGGCGGTCGGCTGGGTGCGGTCGCTCACGTCGACCGGCGACAACGCGCTCCTGGCCTGCGCGGCCGTCTACCACCCGGCGCTGCGCACCCCCGACGGGCACGGGCTGCGCACCGTCCCCGCCTCCGGGCACGTCCTCGGGGTCATCGCCCGCCTCGACGCCGAGCGCGGGGCGCACCACACGCCGGCCAACGCCGTGATCCTGGAGGCGGTCGACCTGGCGGACCAGTTCCCCGAGCCGCAGCAGGTGCGGCTGTTCGACGCGGGGGTGGACCTGGTGCGGTGCACCCGCGGACGTGGCCTGATGGTGTGGGGCGGACGCACCCTCTCCGCCGACCCCCGCACCCGCCACATCGCGCACCGCCGGCTCGTGCACCTCCTGGTGCGCGCCATCCGGCGGGTCGCCGGCCCGCTGGTGTTCGAGGCCAACTCACCCGAACTGCGCCTGACGCTGGTCAGGGCGGTCACCTCGGTGCTGCTCTCCGCGTTCCGGACCGGGGCGCTCGCCGGGGCACGGCCCGAGCAGGCGTTCCGGGTGGTGTGCGACGACACCAACAACCCGCCCGAGCAGGACCCGGGGCGGCTCGTCTGCGAGATCGAGGTCGCCCCCGCCGTACCCATGGAGTTCATCCGGCTGCGACTCGTACTCGGCCAGGACCGGGGCCTGGAGGTGATCGAGGCATGAACCAGGACCCGCTGCCGAAGTACCGCTTCCTGGTCACCCTGGACCCCGGTGACGCCTACCTGCCGTCCGCACAGGCGCTGCTGCTGCCGCTGGTCGCCTCCGGCGCGTTCCAGGAGGTCGCCGGCCTCGGCGCGCAGTTGGAGGTGACGAGCTACCCGGAGGGCGGCCGCAACGACTCGGTGCACCAACTGCCGGTGCGCCACTCGTGGAACCGGATCACCCTCAAACGCGGCGTGGTCCGCGACCCGGGCCTGTGGGACTGGTACCGCGCCGGGCTCGCCGACTCGCTGGGCGCCCGCCGCGACGGCGCGGTGATCGTGCTCGGCCCGGACGGGACGCCCGGCGCGGCCTGGGCGTTCCACGGCGGCCTGGCCGCCAAGTGGACCGGCCCCGACCTGCACGCCGAGCAGAACGCGATCGCCATCGAATCGCTGGAGATCGCCCACGAGGGACTGACCAAGGTCCTTCAGGACACCGCCGCGAGCGTCCTGCCGCGACCGAACCGAGGGAGGTGACCGACGTGCCGAAGGTGACCATTCACCATCTCGAAGTGCGTTTCCAGGTGGACGGCGACGACGGTGCCGTGTTCACCCGCCTGTTCAACAAGCACATCCAGGCCTGGTCGAAGCTGTACGAGGACGCGTGCGCCCGCGCCAGGCGCACCGAGGCCGAACGCGGCTTCGGCGACGGGGAGGGCCGGCCGTGAGCGTGACGCCCGTGTCCTTCGCCCGCCAGGGCGCGGCCCAGGCCCACCTGGAGATCGTCCGCCCGGTGATCGCCGACGAGCGGCGGCGGCGCATCCCGCTGCGGTTCAACCCCACCGACTACAAGCTGAGCAAGGCCAACACCTTCGCCGAGATCACCATCCCCGGCCTGGAGACCCCGCCCCTGCAGTACGTGCGCGGCGGCACCGAGACCCTCACCGTCCAGGCGCTCGTCGACACCTCCGACACCCTGGAGAACGTACGGAAGACCTACGTCGACGCCCTCCGCGACCTGCTGCGCCCCGACAGCCGCGAACACGCCCCGCCGGTCGTGCGGTTCGTCTGGGACGAAGAGGTCTTCACCGGTGTCGTGGAGAAACTGGACGTCAACTACCAGCTCTTCCGGCCCGACGGCGTACCGCTGCGCGCCATGCTGGACCTGACGCTCAAGGAGTTCCGGCCGGCCGCCGTGCAGGTCGCCGACACCCCGCGCTCCTCGCCCACCGTGGAGAAGAGCTATGTGGTGCGCCGCGGCGACACGCTCAGCTCCATCTCCAGCGCCCTGTACCGGCGGCCCGACGCCTGGCGTGAGCTGGCACGCGCCAACGGCATCACCGATCCACGTGACCTGCGGCCGGGCCGGGTGCTGACCGTGCCCCGGCTGCCGTGAGGAGCGCGCCATGAGCACTCCCACCCCCGAGGTCGCCTCACCCGACCGGTACGCGCCCGAGTTCGAGGTGATGATCGAGGGCCTGGAGATGGACCCCTCCACCAAGAACGACATCATCGACATCAAGGTGAACCGGGACATCGACGAGATGTCCGGCTTCGACCTGACCCTCAACAACTGGGACGACGCCAACCTCCGCTTCAAGCACAGCGACTCGCCGAGCTTCCGCCTCGGCGGCCGGGTCTCGGTACGGCTCGGCTACGCCGACCAACTGCTCACGGTCGCCACCGGGACCATCTCCACGCTCGCCCCGAAGTTCACCGAGAGCGCGTCCCCGACCGTCCAGGTGAGCGGCGTGGACGGGCTGCTGCGGCTCAAGGACCGCAAGCCCACCGAGAACGAGACCAAGATCTACCGCAATCTGCCCGACTGGCGGATCGCCGAGCAGATCGCCCAGCGCAACCACCTCCGGGTCGAGGTCACCCGGGAGGGGCCGACGCACGACCGGGTGGTGCAGAAGAACCAGGACGACGCCACGTTCCTGCTGGAACGCGCCAAGCGGCTGGACTTCGACTGCTACATCCTGCCCGACCCGAAGACCGGCGAGGACACGCTGTACTTCATCAAACCGACCGACGGCCGCGACGGCCGCCCCATGCGGGTGTACCGGCTGGCGTACGCGCCCGGGCTGTCGACCGGCCCCACGGCCCAGCCCGCGGGGCTGGTCCCCAACCTGCTGGAGTTCACCCCGACCCTGACGGTGTCCCAGCAGGTCAGCAAGGTCACCGTGCGCGGCTGGGACCCCCGCACCAAACAGCCCATCGCGTTCACCGCCACCGCCGAGAACCTTCCGGCCGGGCAGAACACCGCCGACGGGCAGAGCGGGCCGCAGGTCGCCGAGTCCACCCTCCAGGGCCGCCAGGAAGTCCTCGTCGACGCGCCCGTCGGCAGCGACCAGGAGGCCCGCGAACTGGCCATCAGCCTGCTGCGGGAGCGCGCGTACGAGTTCATCACCGCCACCGGCAAGGTGGCCGGCCTGCCCGAGCTGCGGCCCGGCGACAACCTGGAGATCCACGGCCTCGGGCGCCGCTTCTCCGGCATGTACTTCGTCAAACGCGTCGAACACACGCTCAACACCGGTGGGTTCTTCACCCAGTTCACCGGACGGCGCATCCACCAGGGGGACCAGTGACCATCAGGACCACACCGCGGGCCCGCAGCACGGACAAGCGGTACTACGGCGTCGTCGAGGCGCTCGTCGTGGAGAACGAGGGCGACGACGAGGGGCGCGTCAAGCTGAAGTTCCCGTGGTTCGACGACGTCACCGTCACCGACTGGATCCGCGTCAGCCAGCTCTACGCCGGGCACGGCTACGGCACCGTGTTCGTGCCCGAGAAGGGCGACGAGGTCCTCGTCGCGTTCGTCCACGGCGACATGCGGTTCCCGATCGTGCTCGGCGGCCTCTACAACGGCAAGGACAAGCCGCCGACCGCCCGCACCGAAGGCCGCGACCAGAAGGTCATCCGCACCCGGCACGGGCACGAGGTGCTCCTCGACGACACCCGGTCCAAGGCCGCCGTACGCGTCACCTCGGCCGCCGGGCACGTGGTGGAACTGGACGACGAGGGCAAGGCGATCCGGATCACCGCCGCCGCGGGCGGCAGCGTGACCGTGACCGCGCAGGGCGAGATCACGCTCAAGGCGCCCAAGGTGACGGTCGACTCCCCCTCCATCGACCTCGGCGGCGGCGCCACCGAGCCCCTCGTCCTCGGCAACGCGCTGCTCCAGGCGTTCAACACCCACACCCACCCGTCCGCCGCCGGGCCCACCGGCCCGCCCACCCCGCCGCTCACCCCCGCCGTCCTGGCCAAGAAGGCGAGGACGGCATGAGCGAGGAGTTCCTCGGGACCGGCTGGCGGTTCCCGATCCTGCCCGACGCGTCCGGGCGGCTGGGGTACGCCGTCGGCGAGGAGAGCATCGAACACTGCCTGCGGGCGCTGCTGCTCACCGGCACCGGCGAGCGCGTCATGCGGCCCGAACTCGGCACCCGCGCCCACGAACTGGTCTTCGCGCCCGGCAGCGTCCAGAACCTGCGCGACCTGGAGAACTCCATCGCCGCCGCCGTCCGCGACCACGAGCCCAGGGTGGAGCTCGACGAGGTCCGCGCCGAGGCCGACCCGGCCGACGAGTCGCGGATCACCGTCTCCGTCGTCTACCGCATCCGGCGCAGCAACACCAAGGCCAACCTGGTGTTCCCGTTCTACGCCGGGCTCACCGGCCCCGCGGGGAGCAGCTCATGACCCTGCCCGCGCCCAAGCTCGACGACCTCACCTGGGCCGACATGATGGCGGCCATCCGCCGCCGCATCCCCGCCGAGTCGGACGGCACCTGGACGCTGCACGCGCCCGTCGACCCCGGCGTCACCCTCCTCGAACTCTTCGCCTACCTCCTCGAACAGCGGCTGTACTGGCTCGACCAGGTGCCCGACCCGCTCGTGGTCGCCATACTGCGGCTGCTCGGCCTCGAACCCCCGCGCCCGGCCCGGCCCGCCGCCACCGTGCTGCGCGTCGCCGCCGGCCGGACGGGCACCGCCGTCCCCGTCGTCCCCGCCGGAACGGAACTCACCCGCGACCCGGCGGGACGGATCGTCTTCACCCTCGACGACGACGTGGCCGTCTTCCCGCTCGCCGAGGGCGCGCCGGTCACCGTATGGACCGACCGCGACCGCACCGCCGACCTGCCGGCCCGCCGGGGCGTGCCGCTCCTGGCGAGCGACGGGGCGCCCGCGAGCGCCCGGTTCACCCTGCCGCTCACCGGGGCGCACCCCGCGCCCGGCCCGCTCAGCCTGCTGTTCGAGCTGGACGCGCCCGCCGCGTCCGCCCCGTCGTGGCTGCCCGGAGCGGTCGCCGACGTGCCGCCGCCCGCCGAGCTGACCTGGTCCTGGTTCCGGCCAGGCACGGACGTCCACGGCCCGTTCGAGAAGGTCGAGGACGGCACGGCCGGGCTGCGGCGCTCCGGAGTCGTCAGGCTCCACCCGCCCGCCGGCTGGACCACCCGGGACTGCGGCATCCTGCTGGCCACCCGGGCCGCCACCCACGCCGCGCCGCCGCGCCTGCTCCAGCTCGCCGTCAACGTCTCCGCCGCGCACCACCGCCAGTGGCGCACCGCGAGCGGCGAGGAACTCCGGGACCAGATCGACGCCTGGCTCAAACTGCCCGGCCAGCACCTCGTCCTGCCGGACGCCGCCGAGCGGCTCCTGGAGGCACGCGTACGGCTCGCGGGCGAGACGTGGCGGCCGGTGCCGGACCTCACCTTCGGCGGGCCGGCCGACCGGGTCTACGTCCTCGACCGGACCGAGGGCGCGGTGGTGTTCGGCGACGGACTCACCGGCCGCATCCCCCGCCCCGGCGGCGACGCGAGCGTCGAGTACGCCATCGGCGGCGGCCGGGCCGGCAACGGCGGCATGACCGCCAACTGGGTCCCGGCCGGCGACTCCCCGGCGGCGGTCACGGCCGTCAGCCTCGTCCGCGCCGAAGGCGGCGCCGAACCGGAGACCGTCACCGAGGCACGGCAGCGCGCCGCCGCCTCCCTCGGCGAGGTGACCCGCGCGGTCACCGCCGACGACTTCGTCACCCTCGCCCGCACCACGCCCGGCGTCGCCGTCGCCCGCGCGTACGCCTCCCTCGGCGAGCACCCCGGCTTCCCGTGCGCCACAGTGCCCGGCGCGGTCACCGTCCACCTCGTACCGGCGGCGCCGCGCGACGACGTGACCGGCGAGGACTTCGTCGCCGCGCCGCGCCCCGACCCGGGCATGCTGTGCGCGGTCGCCGCCCACCTGGAGCGGGCCCGGCTGCTCACCTCCGAGGTCTTCGTCCGCGCACCCCGCTACCGCGACGTGGCGGTGCGCGCCGACCTGTCGGGCGACCCCGCCGACCGCGCCCGCGCGACCGCCGTGCTCACCCAGGCGCTGCGCCGCTTCCTCGACCCGCTGGTGGGCGGCGAGGACCGGGACGGCTGGCCGTTCGGACAGCCGCTGCACCCGTCGGTCCTGCTGCGGGCCGCGCAACGCGCGCTGGGCGACCTCGCGGACGTGTCCGCCGTGGCGATCGGCCTCGACGGGGCCGCACCCGACGAGGACTGCCGCGAACTGCCGCTCGGGCCCGGGGAGCTGCCCGTCCTGCGGACGGTCCGCACCAGGATCGTGCCCGCCATCGAACCGGGGGAGGGCCTGGCATGACCGGCGACGTGTGGTGGGAGAAGTCCGCGCGGCGGAAAGAGGGCCGCGTCGTCCCCGGCCCCGGGCCGACCGGCGTCCAGCCCGAACTGACCGACGCCACCCGTGAGGAGGTCCGGGCCAAGGTACGCGGCCGGATCGCGGGCTACACCCCGGACTGGACCGACCCCGACCGCCAGGACGCCGGTGTGGCGCTCGTCCGTCTCTTCGGCACCCAGGCCGAACCGGTGCTCTCGCGCGTCAACCGGCTGCCGGAGAAGGTGCTGGCCGAACACCTCGCGACGGCCGGGGTGCGACGGCGCCCGGCCGGGGCGGCGGCCGCCCTCCTGGAGTTCACCGTCAACCCGCCCGACGGCGCCTCCGTCCTCGTACCGGCCGGGTTCCAGAGCGCGGCCTCCGGCCCGGCGGGGCAGGTGGTGTACGAGACGGACCAGGACCTGTACGCCACCCCGGCCACCCTCGCCGCCCTCGCCGTACAGGAGGGCGGAACGCTGGAGACCCTGCCCACCGGAGCGGCCGGCCCCGGCCGCCCGTTCGCGCCGTTCGGCCGGGACCCGCAGCCCGGCAACGGCCTGTGGATCGGGCTCGCCGGGACGGCCGCCCCCCACCCGCGCCTCTCGCTGGGCTTCGTCGTGGCCGCCGCCCCGCCCGCCCCCGCCGGCTCCGGCGGCCTGACCCCCCTGCCCCTGCTCCCGGCGCCGCTGCTGCGCTGGGACGTGCTCGACGGCACCCGGCTCGTCCCCGCCGAGGTGGTGCGCGACTCCACGGCCGGGTTCCGGGCGAGCGGCACCGTCGAGCTGCGGGTCCCGCGCACCTGGGAGCCCGGCAGCCCGCCCGGCGCCCGGCCCAGGCCGGCGCTGCGCTGGCTACGGCTGCGGATCGCGCACGGCGACTTCGGCGGGCCCGCGCCGGTGCTGTCCGGGCTGCGCCTGAACACCGTTCCCGCCACGGCCGCCCGCACCATCAGGGACGAGCCGCTGCAACCGATCCAGGACACGGGGGCGAGCGCCCGCCGCCGTATGAGGCTCAGCCAGGTACCCATCCTCGCCGGCTCGGTGGTCATCGAGGTCGACGACGACCCCGGCGCCGATGTGTTCGGCACCCGGGCCGGCTCCGCCTCCCGCTGGCGGGAGGTGGACAGCCTGGCCGCCCACGGCGCCGACGACAGGGTCTTCACCGTCGACCACGAGACCGGCGAAGTGACCTTCGGCGACGGCGTCCACGGCGCGGCCGTACCGCCCGGCTTCCGCAACGTCCGAGCCGTCCGCTACCGGGTGGGCGGCGGCAGCGCCGGAGCCGTGCGCGCGGGCGCCGTCAACTCCGTGGTCACCGCCCTGCCGTACGTCATCGGCGTCACCAACCCCTTCCCCGCATCGGGAGGCACCGACGCCGAGCCCGACGCCGCCGCGATGCGCCGGGGCGTCGGCGAACTCCGCGCCCGGGGCCGCGCCGTGGCCCCCGCCGACTACGGCCTGCTCGCCACGCGCGCACCCGGCGCGTCGGTCGCCCGCGCCAGGGGCGTGCCCGGTCTGCACCCCGACTTCGCCGGGGCGCCGATCCCCGGCGTCGTGGGCGTCCTCGTCGTGCCGCCGGGCGACGGCGGCGGCGAACCGCCAGTGCCCACCGCCGCCACGCTGCGGGCCGTCGCCGGCTTCCTGACCCGCGAGGCCGCCCCCGCCGGGGTCACGGTCGTCGCGGCCGCCCCCTCGTACCGCCGCGTCGCCGTCGAGTCGTGGGTCGCCCTCGACCCGGACCTCGACCGGGCCGCGGTCCTGGCCGGGGCGGGCGACGCGGTGCGCACGTACCTGGACCCGCTGCGCGGCGGCGAGGACGGCGCGGGCTGGCCGTTCGGCGGCGCGCTGCGGCACACCCAACTGGTGCGGCGCCTCCTCGCGGTCGACGGGGTGCTGGCCGTCTCCCGGCTCTCGCTCACCGTCGACGGGGTGCGGCTGCCCCCCTGCACCGACCACGCGATCGGGCCCCACGACCTGGTCTGGCCGGAGCGCCCGCTGCTGATCCCGGTAGGAGACCGGCCATGACCTGCACCCCGCACCCCGCGACCTTCCGCCTGCTCGACGCGTACACCGGCTGGGACGAGACCCCGGCCGGCGAGCCCGGCACGGGCGGCATCGTCGGGTTCGACGACCCGGCCGGAATCCGGCTCGCCCACCCCGGTGACGCCCCCGAAGGCCCCACCAGGGCCGAGCTGCTGCCGTGGTTCCCCGACCCGCGCCTCACCCCCGGGTGCGGGCCGTGCGGCTGGTACCTGCTCGTCCCCCGGGAGCGCCGGCTCCTCCGCCGCGACCCCTGTACCGGCGCCTTCACCCCCGTGTGGCCGCCCGCGTGCGACCCCGGCATGCTGCGCGAGCCGGTCTCGGTCGCCGCGCGCGGACACCGGCTGGCCGTGGTCGAGTCCGAGCGGGTGCTCGTATGGCGCCGTGAGGGCGCCCAGCTCGCCGGGGTCATCCCGGTGCGGCGGCCCCGGTGGGCCGCGATGGCGCCGGGCGACGAGGTCCTGATCGCCTGCCAGGGGTCCACCGAGCTGCGCCGGTACGGCTCGACGGGCGGCTACCGGGGGACGCTGCGCACCGGGGCGCGGGGCGAGATCGTCGGGCTGCGCACCGGACCCGGGCGGACGGTGTGGGTGCTCACCGACGACGGCTCCCGGCTGAGCGTCCACCGGGGCGGCCACGGCCGGCCCTTCCGTACCGTCACCCCGGCCGAACTGGCCGACGCCCTGCCGCCGTCCGCGCTCACCTCGGTGGACGAGGAAGGCTTCTGCCTGAGCGAGAAGGGCCCTGAGGGGCCACTGACCCACGGCTACACCTGGCGGGGCCTGCCCCGGGACACCGTGCCGCCGCCGGCCGGCGCGTACGTGACCAGCGGCTCGTACGTCACCACCCTGATCGACAGCGGCGTCTCGCGCTGCCGCTGGCACCGCGTACGCCTGGACGCCGACGTGCCGGCGGGCACGGCGGTGTCGGCCGGGATCGTGGTGACCGAGGACGGCCGGTACGAGGAGAGCGACTGGCAGGCGTCGGCCCCGGGAGTCACGGACTTCCTCGTCGACCAGCCGCCCGGCCGCTACCTGCGGCTACGGCTGAAGCTGTCCGGCGACGGCGGCGCGACCCCCGTCGTGCACCGCGTCCGGCTGGACTTCCCCCGGGTCACCAGCGCCGACCTGCTGCCGCCCGCCTTCCGGCAGGACCCGGCGGCCGACGACTTCACCGAGCGCTTCCTGTCGCTGTTCGACGCCACGCTGGCCGACCTGGACCGGGTCATCGAGCGGTACCCGGCGCTCCTCGACCCGGCCGGCGTCCCGGACCGGGTGCTGCCGTGGCTCGCCGGGCTGCTGGGGCTGTCGTTCGAGGCGGGCTGGGACGCGGGGACCCGGCGGGCGCTCCTCGCCGCGGCTCCCGAGCTGTACCGGCGCCGGGGCACACCCTGGGCGCTGCGGGAGGCGGTGCGCATCGTGTTCGGGGTGGCCCCGGTCATCGACGAGCTGGCGACGGACCGCCGCTGGGCGCAGTTGCGCGCGGCGGTCGGCCCGGAGCGTGAGGTGGGGCAGGGGCAGGGGCAAGGGCTCGGCTCGGTACGGCTGTTCGGCCGGTCGGCGAGCCGCTTCCGGGTCGGCGGCTCGCCCCTGGGCGCGGCGCCGCTGCGCGCGTTCGGGGACCCGGACGGCGATCCGCTCACCGCGCACGCGCACCGGTTCCGGGTGCTCCTGCCCGCCGGATCGGCGGACCCGAAGGCGCTGCGGCGGCTGGTGGAGCGCCAGGCACCCGCGCACACGGTCGGGTCGGTACGGACCGGCGGGGCCGGCTTCGTGGTCGGCTCCCGGTCCACGGTCGGCGTGGACACCGCGTTCGTCCCGCTGCCGCCGCCCGTGCTCGGTGGCGGAAGCCCGCTGCGGCTGAACCGCGACGGGGTGCTCAGGCCAGGACCCGCAGGATTGCGCCGAGGGGTGGGCGTGGGAGTCGTCTCCGCCGTCGGTGTGCATACACAAGTGTCGTGAGAGGACGGGGAGATGACCGAGTCAGGAACACCGACGTCAGCGGGGTTCGACGCGCCGCCGCTGCGCCGGCTGCGCTATTTCCACGGGCAGATGCTCGGCGCCAGGGACTTCCAGCGCGAACAGGACTACCACCGCGAGAAGCTGAAGCTGCGGATGCGCTGCCTGCTGGGGTACGGCGTGGTGTGCGGCCTGTTCGTGGAGCCGGTGCCGTGGGACGACGACTGCCCTCCCGGCGAACACCCGGCGACGGCCGGGCCGGCGACCGCAGACGCGGCGACGGCCGAACCGGCGACGGCGGACGCGGCGACGACCGAACCGGCGGCGGCCGAACCGGTGGCGGAGGCCGATGAGCGATCGACTGCGCCCGGGCAGAGCGGCGCCGAACCGGAACACACCGCACGCAAGGCCAAGGTGAGGATCACCTCCGGCCTCGCCGTGGACTGCGACGGCAACGAGGTCGTCGTACGCGGCGGTTGCGTGGTCGACCTGTGGAAGGCACTGCCCCCCGGCGAGCGCGACACCGACACCATCTGGGTCGGCATCCGCTACGCCGAGCGGCCCGTCGAACCCACCCGCGCGGTCTACAACGACGCCTGCGCGGACACCTCCGACTGCGAGTACGGCTGGACGGAGGAGTGCTACAAGATCTGCGTCACCGGGTGCGAACCGCCCATGGACGAGCGCTGCGACACCTGCTGCTCCCCGTGCGACCACAAGGTGCTGTGGCTGGCGCGGATCGACTGCGTGGACTGGCACCAGCCGGTGCGCCGGCACCAGATCCACATGAACGTACGCCGCCCCTTCGGCCGCCACCTTCCCACGGTGATCACCGGCGTCAACTGGATCCACGGGCACACCTACACCATCGACGAGGCCAAGGCGCTGCTCGGCACCCAGGACGAGGACGGCGGGCTGGTGGTCCGGTTCTCCGCCGACGTGCGCACCGACTGCTTGCGACCCGGAGTGGTGGAACTCCAGGTGATCGAGGGCGGCAGCGGCCGCAACGCCTCCACCTGGTACATGGGCGGCACGTTCGCCGAACCCGACGCCGAGTGCGACGAGTTCACCCGGAGCTTCCGCTACCGCCAGACCACGCGCGAGACGCTCCAGGACGGCGACCGCGTCATGATCACCGTCCGGGCCGCGTTCATCCTGGACCGCTGCTGCCGCCCGGTCGACGGCACCCACGTCGGCGGACGCGTACCGACCATCGACGCCGACACCTCGGCGTACAGCGACGCGGGGTGCGACCTCCCGCCGTCAGGCATCGGTCCCTGGACGTCCGGCACCGGCGCGGGCGGGGACGTCTTCGAGAGCTGGTTCTTCGTGAAGGAGCGCTGATCATGCGAACAGACTGCGGATGCGGCTGCGGTGGCGACGCCACCCGCACCTCCGCCTTCGTACGCCCTCGCTTCTTCGCGGGCCAACTGCTGACCGAGGACGACCTCGGCCTGCTGGTCGACTACATGACCGCGAAGAGCAGACTGCACAACCGCTCCCTGTACGGGCCGGGCGTCATCTGCGGCCTCGCCGTCACCTGCGCCCCCTGCGGCGGCGGCAGCGTGGCGGTGCACCCCGGGCACGCGCTCGACTGTGCCGGGAACGACATCGTCGTGCCCTGCACCGAACAGGTCGACGTACGGGCCCTGGTGCGGGAACAGCGGATCAGCGGCCTCGGCGTGGACTGCGGGGACGACTGCGACGACGAGGGCGGGCGCCGCTACGGCCTCTACGTGCGCTACCAGGAGCTGCCGATCGAGCCCGTGGCGCCGTACGCCACCGAGGAGCCCTGCCCCACACCGGGCTGCGTACCCTCCCGGATCCAGGAGGGGTTCCGGTTCGTCGTGAAGTGCGCCGACGACGAGGACCACCGCCACAACCCCGGCACCCACCTGCTCGCCGCCATCGGCGACCTCGCCCGCGCCGACCGGGCCCGCACCCGGGACCGGAGGCTCGGCCACTACCTCGACGCGCTGTCCACGGCCGCGGCGGCCACGGGCCGGACGTTCCGCTTCGACGCCGCCGACGCCGGGCGGTACGCCACCTCGCTGGCCTGGCTGCGCGAGAACGCGGGCGGCGAGGCCCCGCTGCCGCCCACGGCGGCCCGCGAGATGACCGAGCACGTCCGCGCCCTGGCCGGCTCGGTGGCGCGGTACGACACCCACGACCAGGCCGGGCAGGAACGGCTCAGGCGGGAGTACCCGGACCTCGCCGGCGTCCAGGAGGCCCGCCGCGTCCTCGGCACGGCCTGCGACCGGCTCGGCGGCGCCGACATGGACGCGGCCTGGCCCGACCCGCTGCGCCGCTCGCTCGCCCGCGCGGTCGTCACCGAGACGAGGGCCAGGGTCGTCCCCGAACGGGGCGACGCCGACGCGCCACTGGAAGTGCGCATGCTGGCCCAGGGCACACCGCTGAGCCACGCGCTGCGGGTGGAGTTCCGGGCGGACCTCGGCCTGATCCGGGAGTGGCTGCTGTGCCGCCTGGACCAGAACGGCGGGGCCGTCGACTGCCGGCTGCGCACGCGGACCGCCGCCGTCGACGTACCGCCGCCGCTGCCCGCACCGCCCCCGGACAGCGTGGAGCGGGCGACCGTCGCCGAGGTGCAGCAGATCGCCGAAGCCGGGGCGGCGCTGACCGTCGCGCTGCGGCGCTTCCTGACCGACGCCGCGTGCGCCACCCTCAACCCGCCCTGCGGGGACTGCACGGACACCGACGTCCTGCTCGCGCACGTGGAGCTGGACGGCTGCGACGTCGTACGGGTCTGCTCGGCCACCCGGGAACAGGTACTGCCGGGCGGGTCGGCGTACGGCGAGTGGCTGCCCAAGCTGTACCGGCTGCGGGAACTGGCCGAGCGGCTGTGCTGCCGGCCTGTGCCCGAGCACCCGAAGCCGGCGCTCCCGCCGGAGGGCGACGTGGTACGGCCGTACGTCGAAGGGCTGCTCGGCGACTGGCCGCGCACGGGCGACCTGGAGGAGACGCTCTCCCTGCTGCTCACCCCCGCACCCGGCGAGACCCCGCCCAAGGCGCTGCACGAGCAGGTCTACACGACCCCCAGCGAAGTGACCGACAGCATGCACGAGCTGGCCGTGCTGCGCACCCAGGTCGCCGACCTGACCTCCGCGCTGGAGGGCCTGCGCACCCAACTCGGCAACGCGCGGACGGAAGTGGTCCGGCTCCGGGAGCGGGTCGAGGCACCGGACCGAGGGCAGGAACCAGGAGCGGCCGGCACCTCCGAGGAGGCGCCGGATGAGCCGCCGGACCAGGGCGAGCCCGCCAAGCCGCCGGCCAGGCGCACCCGTTCCCCCCGTAACCAGAAGCCCGGGGGCACGGAATGACCGGCCCGCTGCGCCCCACCTTCCACGAGGGGCAGGTGCTGGCCGCCGCCGACCTGTCGGCCACGGTGGAGTACGCGCGCGGCCTGGCCGTCCGGCACGCGCGGCACCTGCACGACTGGGGCATCGCCGAAGGGCTCGGCCTCGTCACCCAGTCCCGTACCGACCCGCTGACCAACGCCCGGCACGTCGAAGTGGGCGTGGCGCCGGGGATCGCCGTCGACGGCACCGGCCGCGAGGTGGTCGTCACCGAACCGGTCGTGCTGCGCGAGAGCGACTTCGAGGAGGTCAACGGCGCGGACCAGCCGACGGACGAGCCCTACCCGGTCTTCCTCACCGCGGCCGACCGGGAACCGGCCAGGGCCCCCGGGCCCGTCTCGTGCAGCGGCGGCGCCACCAGGACGCGGGTGGAGGAGTCGTACCAGATCCTCTTCGGCCGCCTCGGCGACGAGCGGCTGGTCGAGGAACAGCGCCCGCCCGCGCCCGGCGCCCCGCCGGCCACCCCGCCCGTCCGCTGGCTCGTCCTGCTCGGCTACGTCCGCTGGACGGACGGCCACTTCAGCGGCGTGGAGACCGAGGCGCGCGGAGTGGCGGTGCGCTTCGCCGGGGTACGCGCGGACACCGTCGCGGCCCGCTCCGGCTCCCTGACGCTGCGGACCGCCCCGGCGGTCCAGGAGGGGGAGCCCGCGCTCGTGCTGTCCGGCGGCGACCAGCCCAGCCTGGTATTCGGCCTGTACCAGGGCAGCGGCAAGGTCGCCCCGCTGATGACCGTCGCGGCCAACGGCAACCTCACCGTCGAGGGCAGCTTCAGCGGCGGGATGCCGGCCGGCAGCACCCTGGTGGCGTCCGGTACCGCCACCGACGGGATGCTGCTGCCGCTGCCCGCCGGCGTCACCCCGCAACAGGTCGCCGACGGCCGGGTCGTGATCCATGTGCGGCTGACCCCGCGCACCCCGCCGACCACCACGGACACCACCCTGGTCAGCACGGTGGAGGCCGCCGTGGACGACGACCGCAGGGTCCGGTGCCGGACACGTCTGTACGACCCGCTGGCCATCCCGCCCACGGTCGTCGAACGGCCCGGGGCCGTCGACTTCCTCGTCCTGGCGACGGTCGCGGCGACGAACGGGGGTGGCTGACGATGGCTCTCACCGTGGTGTACGCGGCCGACACCGGCCACGTCGTGGGCGCCCTGGCCCTGACCGGCACCGGTGGCGACACCGGCACCGGCGCCCTGCCCGATGTGGCCGCGCTCGTCGGGCGCGAGCTGCCGCTGCGCGTCTCCCTCGGCGGCGGCCGCACCGCCACCCTGCCGCTGAACGCCAGGGAACTCGCCGTGGCGGCCGTGGACGACGAACCGGCCGCCCTCACCGACCCGCTGGCCTTCGGCGTCGAGCTGACCGCCGACGGCAAGCCCAAACCCACGCTGCAGCGCCTGCCCGCCTGGACCGACCCCGGCGGCATCGCGCTGGCGGCCGACGGGCTCACCGTCACCGTGGGCGTCCCGGTGGCCCGGCCCGCCAAGGTGGTCGCCCTGGTCTCCGACGACCAGGACACCCATGTGCTCGCCGGGGCGGTACCCGCCCAGCAGACCCGGGTGAAACTGCCCCTGACCCTCGCCCCGGGCGGCACGCACGGCGTGCTGGTGCTCGTGGCCGGCTGGGCGGGCCGCCTGGAGAAGGAGGGGGTGGCATGACCGCGCCCACCGCACGGACCGCCGGGGACGACGGCGAGATCACGGTGCACCGATGCTCCGTGATGGTGGTCCGGAGCGGTGGGTGGAGCTGGGGACCCGATCCGCGCGCTCTGGTGCGCAACGTGGTCGACACCCTTCCGGAGCTGCTGGCGGACCACTTCGCGCAGCAGCTCACCGGCGACGGCCCGGACGTGGAGATCACCGAACCGGTGATCGTCACCGTCCGGCCGGGCGGACCCGGATGGCCCGGCCGCCCCCGCACGACCGCCGAGGTCCACGTCCCACCGGTCTCCATGGTGGAGGTCCCGGCCGAGGAACCTGCCGGCGCCGTGTCGTTCGAGGAATCCTTCGCCGCACCGGCCGTTCCACGGCCCGAGCCCATGGCCGCCGCGCTCTTCGGCGAACTCGCCGAGCGGGGAGAACTGGACGCGCTGCTCGCGCTGTTGCCCGAGGAGTCGCTCCGGATGTACGTGGACGCCCTGCTCGGCGACGGCAACGGCGACGGCGACGCGGCCGCCGCCCGCCTGCTCACGGAGCTCGCCCGGCGCGCCACCCCCGGCCGCCTGGCCGGGCTGCTGCCGGAGCCCCTCCGCGCCGAGGCCACGGGCGCCGGCCCCGAGGCCCTGCCCCGGCTCCTCGCCGCGTACGTGACGTCGGCGGACCACGACGAGGTGGCGCGGCTCGCCCGGTCCCTGGCGGGCGGGCACGGCGCCGCCGAGGAGCCGCCTCCGGCGGCGGGCGGGCCCGTCGCGGTGCGCGCCGCCACCCCCGAGGTACGCGTGTGGTCCGTGCTGCCGTTCCTGCTCGCCGGCCCGCTGGCCCGCATCGGATACCTCGACGCGATCGGCCCCGCCCTGGCCGGCGCCGAACTGACCGAGGACGCGCCGATGTTCGCGGCCGCCCTGGCGTACAAGGCCCTGGGCGTGACCGCGCGCGGCTGGCGGCGCGACGCACGGGACGCCGAGGCGGCCGCCGCCTTCGCCGGGCTGGAACCGCCCGTCCCCGAGGAGGGGCTGACCGCGTTCGCCCGCCTCGCCCGCCCCGCGCTCCCGGTGCTCGACGGGGTCCTCGCGCTCGCGGTGTGCCGCGGCCACGACCCCGCCGACCCGCTCCTGCTCACCGGCGCCGATGGCGGGCTCCTGCTCGTCGACGCCCAGGGCATGTTCCCCATCGCCTGGACGGCGGACCTCGCGGCGCTGCTGCCGCACTGGCAGACCAGCGGGCGGCCACCCGTACTGGTCTGCGACGGCCCCCTGCCCCCCGGCACGCTGCGCGAACTGGACGCGGCCGGCGTGCCTTTCGTGACCGGCGTACGCCCCCTGCGCGGTGATCCCGTCACACGGCTGCCCTGGCGCACGCCGCTGTGGACCGGCGCCACGCGGCAGCTCGCCGACCCGCGCCTCGCCGCCGAACTGCCCGGCCACGCCGACCGGTTGGCGGACCTCGTCACCGCCCTGGTCACCGAGCGCCGGGCGGCACCGCTCGCACCGGACGGCGGACTGGAGCGCACCGTCACCCTGGCCGCCGCCCTGAGCCTGTCCACGATCGCCTGGACGCTCTGGCGGGAGCGCGAGACCCCGGACCCGCTGTCCGCCCTGCACCGCTTCGCCGACCTGGAGGCCACCGTCCGGTTCGAGCCCGCCGCCGTCCGGGTACGCGTCCCGATGGGACGGCGCCACGCCGACCTGCTGCGGGGCGGGCTGCTCGCCGACGTCCCGGACGTGCCCTGGCTGGGCGGGCGGGCCCTGACCTTCTCGGGAGGGTGACCCACATGGGGGAACCGGCGCTGGAACACCTGCGGATCCGCCTCGCGGACCTCCACCGGGCGCTGCACGCCGCCGTGGAGCGCCAGGCGCGCCTCGCGGCCCGGCTCACCCGGCCGGACCTCACGCCGTACTGCGTGACCGACGAACAGGTCGACGTGCTGCTCGGCGAGGTCCACGCCTTCACCGACGCGATGGCCGCGCCACACGCACCCCGGCGCCCCGAACCGGAAGCCGAACGGGAGCTGAGGCGGCGCACGTCGGCCCGCGGCACGGCCCTCCCGCTCGACGCGCTCGCCACCCGGTTCGGCCTCACCCGCGCCGAGCAGGACGCGCTACTGCTGGTGGCCGCGCCCGAACTGGACCGGGGCTACGAGCGGATCTACGCGTACATCGTGGACAACCTGAACCGGCGGCTGCCGAACGTGGAACTGCTGGTCACGGTCGGTGCGCTGAGCGCCGCGGACCGGGACGGCGGCGAAGGGGTCGGGTACGCGGAGGACCCCGCCGGGCCCGGGAGGGCGGCGGACCGGGACGGCGGCGAAGGGGTCGGGTACGCGGAGGACCCCGCCGGGAGCGGGCCGGGCGCGGAAGACCCGGACGGGGACCGGGACGGCAGCGCGGCGGCCCGCCTCGTGCTGCGCCGTGCGCTCGGACCGGCCGGGCCGCTGCGCCGGTACGGCCTGCTGCGGCCCTACGGCGAAGCCGCGGTCGAGCTCGCGCAGGAACTCGTTCTGGGCCCCGGCGTGCTGGACTTCCTGCTCGGCTGGGGCACCGACGTCGGCCTGCTCGGCCACGACCCCGGCGAGGTCGCACCGCCGGACCCGCGCCTCCTCGCCCCGCACCTGTCCTCGGACCGGCTCACCCGGCTCGGCCGGGCGCTGGGCACGGGCGGTATCGACCTGGCCGGGCTGTGGGGCTGCCCGCCCGACGGCCAGCTCGACGCCGTACAGGCCCTGGCCCGGGCCGCCGGAGCGCCGCTGCGGACGCTGACCGGTGACCCCGAGGCCGATCTGCGTACGGCCGCCGCGCTGGGCGCGGTGCTGTGGATCCCCACCGACGACCTGCACGGCGAACCGCGGCGGGAACACGACACCCTCTCCGCAGCGCTGCTGCGCTCCCGCGTGCCGGTGTGCCTGACCGGGCTGCGGCCCTGGCGCCCGGCGGCCCTGCTCGCCGCACGCGCGTACGCCGAACTCACTGTTCCGTCGCCGGGGTTCACCGATCGGCGGGCCATGTGGTCGGCGGCGTTACCGGACCTGAACGGCCCCCTCCTGGAGGACCTCGCCGTGCGGTACCGGATGAGCGGCGGGGAGCTGCGCGCCGTGGCGTCGGTCGCGGACGCCGGGGCGCGCCTGGCGGGCAACGGCCGCCCCCAACCGGTCGCCGACCACGTCGAACCCGCCATCGCCACCGTCACCCGGGGCCGCAGCGGCAGCGCCGTGCGCTCGATCGCGCCCCGGCGCACCGTGGACGACCTCGTCCTGCCCGACGTCCAGTTCAAACAGATCCTGGAGATCGCCTCGGCGTTCCGCGCCTGGCCCCGGATCTCCGAGACGTGGGGCTTCGCCCGCCGCTCGGCGCACGGCGGGGTCAAGGCGCTCTTCACCGGCGAGCCGGGCACCGGCAAGACCATGTCCGCCGAGATCGTCACCGGCATGCTCGGCCTGGAACTGCTCAAGGTGGATCTCGCCCAGGTCGTCTCCAAGTGGGTGGGGGAGACGGAGAAGAACATGGAGACCGCGTTCCGGCAGGCCGAGGAGAGCCACGCGGTGCTGCTCTTCGACGAGGCCGACGCCCTGTTCGGCAAGCGAGGCGACGTCAAGCACGGCACCGACCGCTACGCCAACATGGAGGTCGGCTACCTGCTCCAGCGCCTGGAGGCGAGCGACGGCCTGGTGATCCTCACCAGCAACCTGAAGGACAACATCGACCCGGCGTTCACCCGGCGCTTCCACTTCGTGGTCCACTTTCCCCGCCCCGGCGCGGCCGAGCGACGAAGGCTGTGGCGGCTCGCGTTCCCCCAGGAGGCCCCGCTCGCCCCCGACGTCGACCTGGACGCGCTGGCCCGCCTCGACATGACCGGCGCCGGCATCACCGCGGCGGCCCGCACCGCCGCCCTGGCCGCGGCGGACGACGGCGGCGACGCGATCACCATGCGCCACGTCGTACGCGGAGTGGCCCGCCAGTTCCAGCGCGAGGCCCGCCTGCTGCGCCCGTCCGAACTCGGTCCCCACGCCCATCTGCTCGACGCCGCACCGGAGGGGTGAAGCCGATGCTGCCCACCGAACGCCCGCTCTCGTTGCACCTCCTCGTGGCCCCGGTCCCCCCGGCCCGCGCCCAGGACACTGCGACGGTCACCCGCCAGATGCCGGCTCCCACTGCGGTGCGGGTGCCGGTGAGCAACGCGACGATGGCCCACGGCATGCATCCGCTGGTCAGGACAGCGCCGACTGCTGCACAGGACCAGCTCGGCAACGCAGCCATGACCAAAGCGGCCGCACAGGCGACGCCGGCCGTACCGGCGAACATCATGCCGGGGAAGTCGCGTCCCGAGGACGCGCCGAGTCGGTGACCCACAGCCGGCCGCGGGTCGCTTTCACAGGGCCGGGCCGCGCTCACCGCGCTCGCGCGCCGCGACCTTGCGCCGCAGGTCCTCGACCTGCTCGACCAATTCCCGTGCCGCCCCCACAAGCTCCTCCTGAGCGCCGACATCCCAGTCGCGCATCTGACGCTCCGTCTCGCGAAGTTCCTCCACGTGCAGTTCCTCCAGCACGGTCATCAGGGAGTCACCCCGCCGCTTCACCTTGTCGCGACGAGTGGTCTTCACCCGCAGCCTGAAGACGGTCGGCCGGCCTGCGGCCAGCTCGGACAGCCGATAACAGAGCACCTCCCTGTTCTCCCAGGGTGGGCTGTTCGTGCCGAGCGTGTAGCCGAGGGGCAAGAGATCGGGGTCGAGCGCGAAGAGCTTTCGCTCCGTATCGGTGGACGTGTCCGGGGCGGCCACCGGGCCGCCCCGGACCGGCGGGACGGCCAGCCACCAGGGCTGATGAGTGCACACGAACAGAAGGTCGAGACGCCATAGATCGGCCTCGGCGAGCACCAGGAACTCCGTCGGCAGGTCGACCCCGTAGCACTCGCGCATGACCTCCGGTACGGACCGGCCGTTCGCGTACAGGGCCTGCGCCAGACGGGCCATCGAGGAGTAGTCTGCGCGACTCGCCTCCGCCCGCAGATGCCGGAGTGCGGACTCGTCCACTTACTTCTTCCCTGCTTTCGTGTTCTTGGCTGCTTCCGCGTTTTTTCGCTCGGCCTCGGCCTCGGCCTTGGCCTCCTTCAGCAGGAGGGACAGCTTCCGCCAGACGCCCTTGAGTTCCTCTGCCGTCAACGCGGTGATGATCTCGCGCGTCATGGCTTCCGCCCTGACCAGGATGTCGTGCAGTCTTTGCTCCCCGGGTTTTCGGACTTCCTCCGGCGGGACCTTCTTCCCGAGGTAGTCCTCGACCGAGGTTTTCATGGCCTCGAGGCGTTTCTGGACCTTCGGGTCGTCCACTGTCAGGTCAGGGTTGTCGACCATCATCTTGACGACGGCCTCCACATGCGAGAAGACCTCCGCCCGTACGAAGTTCTTGGCCGGGAGCCCCAACCCCTGGTTCGCCATGAAGAGTTCGTGGGCCAGCACTTGCGCGTTCGCCATCGACTGCGATTGCAGCATGATCGCGTACGCCATGTGGCGTTTGCTGCGCGCGCTCGGCCCACGCACGGCGAGTTTGCGAGCAGGGTCGTTCAGCTTCGCGTCGGTGCTGACGGAGGCGTTTTGGTCGGAGACGATGGAGAAGGCGCTGCCGTAGAGACGCAGAAGCCACTTGCGGAAACTACGACCTTCCGCTTCGCCGAATCCAAAGGGAAGCGCGTCCTTGGCCGCCTCGTCGGCCCGATTCTGCATCACCTGGAAAACACCATTCTGGCGACTCTCGTCCCAGACCTTGACCAGCAGGTTGGGCTCGGTCGGGTACGTCATCTCCGGGATGCGCCGGGCGACGACCACCCGGACCGCCCGGTCGATCGCGTTGGCGAGCTGCGTCAGTTGGACCACCCGCTCCGGGGCGCCCTCCTGCCACTTGAGCTCCTCGAAGTCATAGCCACCGACGATCAGGACCGGATCGCCGGCGATGGTGCGGAGGATCTGGTCGTATGCGGCCAGTACGCCACGGCCCTTGGGGGCGCGGACGCCGCCGTCGGGGTCCTGACTCAGGACCTGTACCTGCCGGTTGACCTTGCTGAGGACGGTGACCGCCTGCTTGGTGTGCGAGGACGTGAATACGTGTCCGCGCAGGAGCCCGTACGGCACCGCCTTGGCCCGCTTGCTGCCGATGCCCTTCGCCTCCTCGGCACGTGCGGCTGTCTTGTATGCGTTGTCCAAGCTGTCGTATGCGTTTTTCACCGTGCTGAACGGAGCGGTCTTCTTGGTGTTGATGTCGAACCATTGCGGAGTCCAGACGAAGCCGAACGCGATCATGCGCAGCTTGTCCGGGCGCTGGATGGCCCCCAGCGCCTCGGAGATAGCGGGGGCGCCGCTCTTCGACTGCGTCGGGTCCAGGCGTTCGGCGGAGTTGACGCCGATGATGACGGCCGTCCTGGCCCAGGCCACCTCCCTCTCGGGGGAGCCGGTCCATGCCTCTTCGATGAAGCGTGCGGCCATCCTCGGCTTTCCCGTCACCTCGTTGGGCGTCGCCAACATGTTGATGACGAAGCCCACGGCGTGCGTCTCCCGCATGCGGTTGTCGATGTCGTGCAGAGAGCCGACCGACACGCCGACATCGCTGAGCTCGGTCGACGCCGTGGCCGCGCCGATCTTGTAAGGGAAGAGCGTCTTGAGCGGTGTCTTTTTCGCGGGGTTGATGGAGACCGTGATGAAGTAGGTATTCTGAGCCGTTTTTCCGAGTTCGATGCGAGAGAGGCGATGCCGCGCTTTGATGGCCGGAAGCCCTCGCCGGATGCTCTCCTCCGTCGCCGACTCGGCGTTCAGCAGACGTGTCGCGTCGCGTACGGCGGCGTCGAGGGCTCGCAGCATGTCCCTCTTGGACCGCTTGTCGGGACGCTTCTTGTCCGGGCTTCGCCTCCGCTGCGGCTTCCGCCGGTCCGGACGCCGCCGCTGGTCCGGGCGCTTCCGCCGGCGCGGCCTGCCCGGCCGCTTCCGGTCCGGCCGGTGCTTGGGCTTGGGCTTCTTCTTGTCGGACTTCGACCTGAGCTTGGCCCACAGCTTCCTGACCAGCCCCACGATCTTGTCGATGACCCAGTCCACCGCCCTGTTGACCGGGGCCGACAGCCGCTGGACGATCTGCCGGACCCGTCCGGCGATGCCGCCCACGCCCAGGATGGCCGCCAGGACGCCCAGCAGGACGGGGATCGAGCGGGCCAGGGCGCGTTCGATCAGGGCCGGTACGCCGCCGCTGCCGCCCCGGGCGATGGCGATGACCGCGTCGAGCACCGCGTTGACGAAGTCGAAGATCTGGCGGGCCTGGGTGACGATGAACCGGATGAAGTCGATGATCAGCTTTACGGCCCGGACGAACGCGGACGCCGGGTTGAGCAGCGAGATCACCCACATGATGCCGGCGACCACGATCGTCGGAGTGACATAGGCGATGACGTCGTCGAGCAGTTTCTTCTTCAGGTCGCCGACGCGTGTCCTCAGGTCCTCCCACATCGCCGCCACGCCCCGTCTGCGCACGTCGGCGAGGAGGGGGACGCCCGTCTCGGCCGCCGCGACCGCCGGTTCGGGGACCTTGCGGGTGATCCGGGCGCGGATGTTCGGCCACGTCAGTCCCAGGATGCCGGCGAGCATCTTCACCACGCCCTGGGTGTCGAACTTGGCCGGCATCTCGATGCCCGCCTCGGCCGTCCTGCCCAGCAGCCACGACATGATGCCCTGCTGGAGGTGGCGGCCGATGTTCTGGAGGAACCGCCGCAGACCGGCGCCGACGGCGGAGACCAGGTTGCGCAGGAAGCCGATCGGGTCCTTGAGGATCAGCATGACCGCCTGAGCGGCCTTGGCCAGGACCGCCAGCAGCAGCCGCTTCAGCTCCAGGATCGTGTTGATCACGGCCTTGACCGCGTCCACGGCCTTGGCCACCAGCCCCTTGTTCTTCTCCTTCTCCGCCGCGATCTCGTCGTCGACGGCCTTGAGCGCCTCGGTGTACTTGGTCGCCAGCGTGTCGACGAGCTGGGTGCCCTTGTCGTCCACGGCCTGGGTGAGCTCGTCGAACTTGTCGCTGAACTCCGCCGCCGCCTGCTGTCCGATGGCCCGCAGGTCGGCCGGGAGCTTGCGCACCGCCTCCCGCAGCTCGGCCCGGCCCTGGGCGATGCGCCGTTTGGCCCGGTTCAGCTCCGCGCCGATGGTGTCGGCGACCTCGGAGATCACCTGCCGCATCCGGCGCACGTAGTTGTCCCGGGCCTCCTCGAAGATCTTGTCGGCCTCGGCAGGCAGCCCCGCGAACAGGTCCCGCACCCAGCGCAGTTTGCCCGTGGCACCCGAGTAGCGGCGGTCCTTGTACTCGTCCATCTTCCGCCGGTGCTCGGCGGTGAACGCCTCCCGGGCCGCCTTCTCGCCCCGGCTGAACTGGTCGTCGACGAGCTTGTCCAGACCCTCCAGGATCGCCTCGACGTCCTTCTTCATCGTGTCGAAGACACCCTGCAGGACCGCCGTGACCTGGGCCCGCTTCTCCTCGTCGCGGCTCTTCGCGCCCTTCTTGCCCGTGTCGACCCGCTGCCCGGTGCGCACCCGATCGGCGCCCATCGCGGCCATGGCGGCGGTGCCGAGCCGCTTCGCCTGCGCGGTGGAGGCGCGCAGCTCGGCCGCCTCGTGCTTGCGCAGCCGCCCGGGCGCGGTGTCGGAGTGCCGCTCGGCGGCCTGCTTCTCGCCCAGCGCCTTGGTGAACGCCGGCTCGTTGGACTTGCGCAACTGGCCCTCGGTGACCTGGGCGTCCGCCATCCGGCGGTCGACGTCGGCGGGGCCCGCCGACATGTCGGTGGCCGACGGCGGCAGCCTGTCCGGCACGGCCTGCGCGGGGTTCGGCGCGCCCGGAGCACCCGGGGGCCGGTCCGCGCTCATCGGCACGACCTTCTTGGGCACGGCCGCCGACGTGTCCGGCGGGGCGGCGGTCGTCGTGGCGATCTGCTCGGCCGAGTCCGACTTGCCCTCGCCGACCCTGCCGTGCACCTCCGCCCGGACCTCGTCCGCCTTCCCGGAGCCGGAGAACTTGTCCGCCTCGTCGAGGTTCTTCGGGGCCTTGTCCGCGATCGCCTTCTCGACCGCCCTGATGAAGGCGTCCTTGTCGAACTCCTTCGGCTTGGCCTCGTTCATCTTCTCGGCGTTGGCGGTCTTGCCCTGCGCCACCTCGTCGTCCTTGGGCGGCAGCGCGGCGTCCTGCGCTGCCACCGCCTCGGCACGCGGCGGCGGGTGCGAGGCGGCCAGCGCCCGCTTCTTGTGCCGCACGTCCTTCTTCAGCGCCGCGAACTTCGGATCCGCCCCGGGGCCCGGCCGGGCCTTCGCCTGCTGCCCGCCGCCGGAAGCCGCCGGGGCCTCCGTCTCCCTGCCCCGGGCCGCCGCGGCGGCCCCCGCCTCGCCGCGGCCGGCCGCCGCGACCGCGCCGTTGCCGACCATGTCCTGGGCGGCGGGCGTCGGCCGCCCGGGGAAGGGCGGAGCCGTCACCGGTGCGCCGCGGCCCGCCAGGGCGTTCTTCACCGCCGCGTTGGAGGTGCCTACCGGGGGCCGGGCGGAACCGGTCGTCTCCGGCCGCTGCTTCGCCGGCGCGTTCGCCGCCGTCGACGCCGTCGGCCGCACCGCGAAAGCCTTCGGCGCTGGCATCGAACGGAATCCCTCCCACAGCACGTCGGTGGTGAGCAGGAGCCCGGTGCTCCAGGGACACTCCGGCGCAGTGTGCCAACACGGGCGTGACGGGTGCGTCACCCCGGTGTCCCCGAAGCGTCGCCGTACGCCGCCCCGGTTACACCGGTTGCCCGGGTAAACCCCGCACGGAACAAGATCACTGCTTCGAGGTAATGCCGACGGCGTCGCGCGGCGAGCCCCCGGCACCGGCCGTTACTGTTCCCCGGGATCTGGGCCTTTCCCCAGAAAAAACGAACCGCTTCCTCCTTATTCATTCTTCCTTTTTTCACCAGTTGGCGCGCGCGAACTGCCGATGACCACCTCGCCGAGGAGAGCCCGACCCGATGACCGTTGAGACCGGCCCGGAAGCGCCGCTGGAACAGCCCCAGCAGTCCAGCCTGGGCACCGCCGCGGCCCGCAACCTCGCCACCACCACCAAGTCCGCCCCGCAGATGCAGGAGATCACCTCCCGCTGGCTGCTGCGGATGCTCCCCTGGGTGGAGGCGAAGGGCGGCGTCTACCGGGTGAACCGCCGGCTCAGCTACGCGGTCGGCGACGGGCACATCGAGTTCCTCCAGGACGGTGCCGATGTCCGGGTGATCCCCCGTGAGCTCGGCGAACTGGCCCTGCTGCGCGGATTCGAGGACGTCGAGGTGCTGACCGCCATCGCCGACCGGTGCGTCCAGCGCGACTTCCGCGCCGGCGAGGTGCTGGTCGAGCACGACACCCCCGCCGAGCGGATCCACCTGATCGCCCACGGCCGCGTCAAGCAGACCTCCGTCGGCAAGTACGGCGACGAGGTCACCGTCTCCGTACTCGCCGACGGCGACCGGTTCGGTGAGAACGCCCTCCTGGACGCCGACGCGAGGTGGGACTACACCGCCACCGCCGAGACCAACGGCACCCTGCTCACCCTGTCCCGCGCCGACTTCGCCGCCGTGCTGTCCTCGTCGCCGGGGCTCCAGGACCACATCCAGCGGTTCAGCTCGCTGCCCCTCCAGCGGCAGAACCGCCACGGCGAGGCCGAGATCGCGATGTCGGCGGGCCACACCGGAGAGGTCGAGCTGCCGGGTGCCTTCGTCGACTACGAACTCCACCCGCGCGAGTACGAACTCTCCGTGGCGCAGACCGTTCTCCGCGTCCACACCAGGGTCGCCGACCTCTACAACGAGCCGATGAACCAGACCGAGGAGCAGCTCAGGCTCACCATCGAGGCGCTGCGCGAGCGCCAGGAGCACGAGCTGATCAACAACCGGGACTTCGGCCTGCTCCACAACGCCGCCTTCAAGCAGCGGATCCAGCCCCACTCCGGCCCGCCCACCCCGGACGACCTCGACGACCTGCTCTGCCGCCGCCGCGGCACCAGGCTGTTCCTCGCCCACCCCAGGACGATCGCCGCGATCGGGCGCGAGTGGAACGCCCGCGGGATCTGTCCGGACCCCGTCGAGGTCGACGGACAACCCGTCCCGGCCTGGCGCGGGGTGCCGATCCTGCCCTGCAACAAGATCCCCATCAGCAAGGAGAACACCAGCTCGATCCTCGCCATGCGCATCGGCGAGGACAACCAGGGCGTCATCGGGCTGCGCCAGACCGGCCTGCCGGAGGAGTACGAGCCGGGCCTGTCGGTGCGCTTCATGGGCATCAGCGAGCAGGCGATCATCTCGTACCTGGTCACGACCTACTACTCCGCCGCCATCCTGGTGCCCGACGCGCTCGGCGTGCTGGAGAACGTGCAGATCGCCCGCAGGTCCGGCTAGCGGACCCGTCCGGCGGCACGACAGCCCGGCCTCCCGGGCCGGGCGAGCCCGCCCGGCACACGGGACAGCACACCCCCTCACCAAGGAGTCACGGATGCCCGATCCAGGGCTTTCCCCTCTGCAGTCGAGCCTGCCCGCCGCTGCGGCCGGCTTCGCAGCCCACGTCCTCGTCCACACCCGCACCCAGGCCGCCGCGACCGCGGCCGAGGTCGAGCCCGAGGCCGAAGCTCCGGCCGACGGCGCCCGGCCCGACGTACCAGCCCCGCCCGCCTCGCCCACCCCGCCCGCTGACGGGGCGAGCACGCTGAACACCGCCCTGGAACGGATCATCCGTGGCCCCAGCGGTCTGGGCACGACCGGGCTGTCCCTGGCGCGGCGTCAGGAACCGGCCGTGGCGCCGGAGTCGCGGCCACCGGCGGAGGGCACGCCGATCCCGGGCCTGTACCACCACCCCGTGCCCGAGCCGGACCAGGCGCGGGTGGAGGAGGTCAGCCGGAGGATCAAGGCGTGGGCCGTGGACGAGGTCCAGGTCTACCCCCCGGAGTGGGAGGACCAGTTCGACGGCTTCTCCGTCGGCCGCTACATGGTCGCCTGCCATCCGGACGCGCCCACCATCGACCACCTGATGGCCGCCACCCGGCTGATGGTCGCCGAGAACGCGGTCGACGACTGCTACTGCGAGGACCACGGCGGCTCACCCGTCGGTCTCGGCAGCCGTCTGCTGCTGGCGCACACGGCTCTCGACCCGCTGCACACGACGAAGGAGTACGAGCCGGAGTGGGCGGAGTCGCTCCACTCGGACGCCCCCCGGCGCGCGTACCGCTCCGCCATGGAGTACTTCGTCCAGCTCGCCACCCCCTCCCAGGCCGACCGGTTCCGGCACGACATGGCCCGGCTGCACATGGGGTACCTCGCCGAGGCCGCATGGGCGGAGACGGACACCGTGCCCGAGGTGTGGGAGTACCTGGCGATGCGCCAGTTCAACAACTTCCGCCCCTGCCCCACCATCACCGACACCGTCGGTGGCTACGAACTGCCGGCGGACCTGCACGCCCAGCCCGCGATGCAGCGCGTCATCGCACTCGCCGCCAACGCCACCACCATCGTCAACGACCTGTACTCCTACACCAAGGAGCTCGAAAGCCCCGGCAAGCACCTGAACCTGCCCGTGGTGATCGCCGAACGTGACGGCGTATCGGACCAGCAGGCCTACCTGAAGGCGGTGGAGGTCCACAACGACCTCATGCACGGCTTCGAGGCCGAAGCCGCCGCCCTCGCCGCGGCCTGCCCCGTCCCCAGCGTGCTGCGCTTCCTCCGCGGAGTGGCCGCGTGGGTCGACGGCAACCACTACTGGCACCAGACCAACACCTACCGCTACAGCCTGCCCGACTTCTGGTAAGAAATGGACGCACCTGTGACCAGCACTGACATCACCACCCTGGACGGCACCTCCACGTTCGTCCCCGGCCCGGCCTCCCCCTACCAGGGTGACATCGCCCGCTACTGGGACCAGGAGGCCAGGCCCGTGAACCTGCGTCTCGGCGACGTCGACGGGCTCTACCACCACCACTACGGCATCGGCGACGTCGACCACGCCGCCCTCGGGGACCCCGAGGACAGCGAGTACGAGAAGAAGCTGATCGCCGAGCTGCACCGCCTGGAGTCGGCGCAGGCCGAGGTCCTCCTGGACCACCTCGGCTCCATCGGGCGTGACGACACGCTCGTGGACGCGGGCTGCGGCCGGGGCGGTTCGATGGTCATGGCCCACCAGCGGTTCGGCTGCAAGGTCGAGGGCGTCACCCTCTCGGCCAAGCAGGCCGACTTCGCGAACCGGCGCGCCCGCGAACTGCGCATCGACGACCACGTCCACGCCCGCGTGTGCAACATGCTCGACATGCCCTTCGGGACCGGGCAGGCGGCGGGCTCGTGGAACAACGAGTCGAGCATGTACGTCGACCTGCACGACCTCTTCGCCGAGCACTCCCGCGTCCTCGCGGTCGGTGGCCGCTACGTGACCATCACCGGCTGCTGGAACCCGCGTTACGGCCAGCCCTCGAAGTGGGTCTCCCAGATCAACGCGCACTTCGAGTGCAACATCCACTCCCGCCGGGAGTACCTGCGCGCCATGGCCGACAACCGTCTGGTCCCGCAGGCCGTGGTCGACCTGACGGCCGCCACCCTGCCGTACTGGGAGCTGCGGGCCACGTCGTCCCTGGTCACCGGCATCGAGGAGGCGTTCATCAACTCCTACAAGGACGGCTCCTTCCAGTACGTCCTGATCGCGGCCGACCGCGTCTGACCGACCGCGGACCGCAGCCCGCAGAGCACCGACCGCGACGCCGGGCCCGTCACCTGACGGACCCGGCGTCGCGGGCGTGGAGGGACCGTCACCGGGTCAGGCCCGGGGCGTCCAGCGCTGGGCGGCGGTGCCCGCGCAGGTGGCGAGTTCCAGCTTGGTGCCGTTGGCGGTGCCCGAGCGGACGGGGGCGAGGCAGCGGCCACCGCTGGTCACGCTCGACTGGGCGCCGAGCTGCCACCGCTGGGCGGCCGAGCCGTCGCACGGCCGCACGGTGACGGTGGCGCCGGAGCCGTCGAGGCAGACGCCGTCCTTGCCGGTGAGTGTCCCGCCGGCCGTGAACGTCCAGCGCTGGTTGGTGCCGCCGTGACAGGAGTACAGGGTCGGTTCGGTGCCGGCGGTGGTGGAGCCGTGGGGAAGGTCGACGCAACTGGCCGAGGCTCCGTTGACCAAAGTCGCGTCCGCCGGGAGCGGGGTGGCCTTCCCGGTGGCGGAGATCTCGGCGGCGCTGGTCCACGGACCGCTGTCGCCGGCCTCCGTCAGGGCCTTGAGCCGCAGGTAGCGCCCGGTCTTCGGCGCGAAGGACTCCTTCTTCTCGGTGGCGGTGTCGGCGAAGGTACCCGTGGCGACCGGGCTGCCCCAGTCGGCCGTCGTATCCGACACGTACACCTCGTACGACCCGATCCGGCCGTTGGCGCCGCCGTCCTGGCGCGGGAGGTAGGACAGGCCGTCGACGTCGTAACGCGCTCCCAGGTCGATCTGGATCTCGTGCGGGAGCGGGGCGGCGGAGCCGGAGTAGGCGGTGTGCCACATGGTGGCGGGGTTGCCGTCGATGGCATTGGCGGCGGCGCCGTTCTCGGCGGAGGTCTCCTGGCTGTCGGCGTACTGGACCTTCCAGGCGGCCTTGGGGATCGGCGTACCGGTGGCGGGCACCGCCGTGGCCGCTAGCAGCGTCAGGCCGTTCGCCGTGACGGTGAACGCCCCGGACTTCGACCCGGCCTTGACCCACAGCGTGCCCGAGCGGTCGGCCGGGTCGAAGTACCAGCCGGTCGTGGCTGAGTCGTACGCGCTCTTCGAGGGCAGGGCCGGCAGGGCGGTGCCGTCGACGGTGACACCGGTGGGCGCGGCGGCCGCGTGGACGGTGAACTCATAGCCGCGTGCGGCCGGTTTGCCGTCGTAGCTGCCGGTGCTCGCGCCGACGGCGATGCGCACGTCGCCGGTGCCGGAGGCCGGGGCGGTGACGTCGACCTTCTGCTTCGCGTACGCGCCGCTCTTGTACGCGCGTGTGATGCCGTCGTCCTCGTAGAGGGTGAAGGTGGAGGAGCCGCGCGGGTGGATGTCGTAGGTGAGCCTGTCCACCGGCTTCTCGCCCGTGTGGTTCATCTGCGGCCACATCGGCAGGATGCCGCCGCCCTTCACGAACAGGGGAAGCGTGTCGAGCGGCGCGGAGTAGCCGTTGAGCCAGCCGGGGCCGGCGTAGGTCCTGCCGGTCCAGTAGTCCGTCCACGTGCCGGCCGGCAGATAGATGCCGTCACGGGTCGTGGTGTCGGTGACGACGGGCGCCACCAGCAGCGAGTCGCCGGACATGAACTGGCCGCTGGTCCGGTTGTCGCGCGTCACGGGGTCGTTCGGGTACTCCAGGACCATGGCGCGGACGGTGGGCGTGCCGGTCTCGGTGGCGACGCGGCTCGCCGAGTACAGGTACGGCATCAGCCGCATCTTCAGCTTCAGGTACTTGCGGTTGATGGACAGGTACGGATCGGAGAACCGCCACGGCTGCTTGTCCTGGTAGCCGGCCTCCGGGTTGGTGGGCCCCCAGCCGGACATCGTCATGAACGCCGGGGTGAAGGCCTTCCACTGGAGGTCGCGGACGTAGGTCTTCGGGCTGCCCCCGAAGATGCCGTCCACGTCGCCCGCGGCGTAGTTGAGGGCCGACAGGCCCGCGCCCGTGATGGCCGGGACGTGCCAGCGCATGGCGTCCCAGGTCCCGGAGGTGTCGCCGGTCCACACGACGGTGTTGCGGTGGGTACCGGCCCAGCCGTCGACGGTCCAGACGTAACGGCGGGCGTCGGAGTTCTTCTCGATGCCGTCCACGGCCTGCTGGACGCCGTCGAAGGCGTACTTGTAACCGGGGCCGATCCAGGCGACGTCGGTCTTGACGCCCCGGCTGCCGGCGGTGCCGACTTCCTCGTCGATGTTCGCCAGGCCGGTGGAGGTCCACAGACCGGTCCGGAAGCCCTTGGCCTTCAGCCCGTCGACCGTTGCCTTGAGGTCCGTGTAGCCGCAGCCGTAGCCGTCGTTGGGCAGGAACCAGCCCGAGGGCATGTCGGCGGCGCGCGCGTCGGCGGCGTACCCGAGGACGTCCTTGGTGGTCTGGTGGCGCGCCCGGTTGTGGTCGCCCTGGTAGTCGGGGTTGGAGGCGTTCCAGCAGTCGGCGTTGCCGAGCTCCAGGCCCCACATCGGCGCCAGGAACGGCTTGCCGCTCACGTCCGTGTACGCGTCGAGGACGCCCTTCAGCGAGTCGCCGACGAAGTACCACGCGTCGAATCGGCTCTCGTTGTGGGTGAACGTGCCGGGCGCGCCGAAGCTGTACGTGCCGGGGGCCCAGGTGTTGCGCATCACGCCATAGCCGTTGGTCGACATGTAGAACGGCGCGGGGCTGGCGTTGGTGTTCTCCTTCCACGTGTTGGCGACCGAGACCGGCACGGTTTTGCCGCGCAGCGCCCACTCGCCGAGCCGCAGACCGGTGCCGTAGAACTGCTCGTCGGGGCCCTGGGCCAGGTACTGGCTGGTCTGGGAGCCGGTCCAGGACAGCGGCTGCGACTCGGCCCATACGAGCGTGGTGTTGTCGGCGCGGTAGACGGAGAACCGCAGCGGGGACTTGTTCACCCGGATGTTCAACGCCGGGGTGGTGATGCGGTAGTAGGCGCCGGCGTCCGTGACGCTCGTCATCACCACCCCGAAGTCGGTGTCGATCGCGAGGGCGTTGCCCGCCGGATCGTCGGTGAAGGTGCCCTTGGGCGACAGCCAGATCCGGAAGATGTCCTGACGGGCTATCACCACCCGTGCCTTCGCCGCCGTCGACGTGGTGATCGTGACGGTGTTCCCGGACCGGCTGACCCCCGTGACGTCACCGGCGCCCGCCGCCGCCGCGGGGCTCGTGGGCCCGGCGACCGAGAAGACGGCCGCCACCATGACGGCGACCAGGCCCAGGATCGCCGGGCGTCGGCCGCGGGCCCGGCTCCCTCCCCACCGGCGCGGGGGTCGTACGGAACTTTCGCGCATCACAGCCGCCTTCCGGCCATGCGGAAGCCGCCCTCCGGCGGCGCCGCCGACAACACGGGTCGACGGGACATGACAACAGTCACCCTGGATGACGTCAAGTGCGCGAAGGTGGTCTGTTCCACGCAGGAGCGCGCATGACCGCTCGTTGGGGCCCGATGCGCGCGGGGCCTATACGCGGCGGACGTCGACGCCCTGCTGGGTGAGCTGTTCGACGAGGTCGTCGGGGGCTTCCTGGTCGGTGACCAGGACGTCGATCCGGCTGATCGCGCAGACCCGGGCGAAGGCGCGCCGGCCGAGCTTGGTGGAGTCGGCGACCACGACGACCTTGTCGGCCCGCTCGGCCATGGCCCGGTTGGCCTCCGCCTCGCCCTCGTCGTGGGTGGAGGCGCCGAACCGCGGGTCGACCGCGTTGACGCCGAGGATCGCGTAGTCGAGTGACAGGCCCTGGAGGACGGCGGCCGCGAGCGGGCCCGTCAGCTCGTACGACTGCGGTCGGGCGACGCCGCCGGTCACCACGGTCTTCACATACGGGCGGACGGCCAGTTCGTTGGCGATGTTCACGGCGTTGGTGACGATCGTCAGCGCGGTCCCGGCGCGATGCCCGGCCAGATCGGGGCGGGTGACCAGCTCGCGGGCCACCTCCGAGGTCGTCGTGCCGCCGTTGAGCCCGACGACCGCGCCCGGCGGGACGAGCGCGGCGGTGGCACGGGCGATGCGGTGCTTCTCGTCCGCCTTGCGCGCGGTCTTGTAGCGCAGGGGGAGGTCGTATGTGACCCCGCTGAGCACCGCCCCGCCGCGGGTACGGGTCAGGAGCTGCTGGCGGGCCAGCTCCTCCAGGTCCCGGCGGACGGTGGCGGGGGAGACGTCGAGCAGTTCGGCGGCCTCGCCCACCTCGATGCTGCCGCGCTCGCTCAGCGCGTCGAGGAGCCGCGTCCACCGCTCGTGCGTACCCATCACCGTTCTCCTCCGTCGCGTCACGGCCTGCCTGGGCCGCTTCGGGCTGTGAGCGTAACGCGCCCGCCCGGCACGGTGCGCATTCATGCGCACTCTTGCTCAAGCCTGAGTGTTGGCTCTATAAACGAGTCATCTTCAATCATGAGTCCCGGGGAGCCACCATGAGTCATGTCGACGCGGAGATCGCCGGGCAACCCGCGTGCTGGCGGCGCGCGCTGGAGGCGCGCCCGGCCGGGCTGCCGCAGGACGGCGAACGCGTCGCCGTCATCGGCTGTGGCACGTCCCTGCACATCGCCCAGGCGTACGCGTCCCTGCGCGAATCCGCCGGGATGGGGGAGACCGACGCCTTCGCCGCGTCCGCGTACCCGGTGACCCGCCGCTACGACCGGGTGCTCGCCATCACCCGCTCCGGCACCACGACCGAGGTGCTCACCACGCTGCGACGGCTGGCCGGCGACACCCCGACGGTCGCGCTCACCGGCGACCCCGGCACACCCGTCCGTGATGTCGCGGGCACGGTCGTCGACCTCTCGTTCGCCGACGAGCGGTCCGTCGTGCAGACCAGGTTCGCCACCACGGCCCTCGTCCTGCTGCGCGCCGGCCTCGGTCTCGTACCGCCGGACCTGCCGGAACAGGCCGAGCGGGCCGTGCTCGCTCCACTCGAAGAAAAGGCGGTGGCCGCCGAGCAGTTCACCTTCCTCGGCACCGGCTGGACCGTCGGCCTCGCCCACGAGGCCGCGCTCAAGGTGCGGGAGGCGGCCGGGGCGTGGACGGAGTCGTACGCGGCGATGGAGTACCGGCACGGCCCGATCAGCATCGCGGGACCCGGGCGAGCCGTCTGGTTCCTCGGCGCGCCGCCGGCCGGCCTCCTCGACGAGGTGCGGGCGACCGGCGCCTACGTCTCCGTCTCCGCGGCCGACCCGCTCGCCGAACTGGTCCGCGCCCAGCGCCTCGCGGTCGCCCTGGCCGGCCGGCGCGGCCTCGACCCCGACCGGCCCCGCCACCTCACCCGCTCCGTCGTGCTGGCCGACGCCGACGCCGACGCCGACGCCGACGCCGACGCCGGGGCGCGGGCCGGGGCCGGGATCGACGTCCGGGTGGAGTCATGACGGTCATCGCCCTGGACGTCGGAGGCACGTACATCAAGGGCGGCGTACTCTCCGACGACGGCACCCTGCGCCACACCGAGCGCTGGCGCACACGGGCGGACCGGGGCCCGGACGCCGTCCTGGAGACCGTGCTCGCCCGCGCCGCCGAACTGGCCGAGCGCTTCCCGGCGGCCGAGGCGGCCGGGGTCGTCGTGCCCGGCATCGTCGACGAGCACGACGGCGTCTCCGTCCTCGCCGCCAACCTCGGCTGGCGCGACGTACCCGTCAAGGACTGGCTGGCCGAACACCTCGACCTGCCCGTCGCGTTCGGGCACGACGTCCGGGCCGGCGGCCTCGCGGAGGCCAGGGCGGGGGCCGGGCGGGGCTGCGCCGACTTCCTCTTCGTGCCGGTCGGAACCGGGATCGGGGCCGCCGTGTTCGCCGGGGGCCGGGCCCGGGCCCTGACCGGTGGCCACGGCGGCGCCGGCGAACTGGGGCACCTCGTGGTGCGGCCCGGGGGAGAGCGCTGCCACTGCGGCGCGCGGGGCTGCCTGGAGACCGTGGCGTCCGCCTCTGCCATCGCCCGCCGCTACTCCCGTGCCACCGGCAGGTGCGGCACCACCGCCAGGGACGTCCAGGCCCGGGCCGAAGCGGGGGACGCCAAGGCCGCCGCCGTCTGGTACGAGGCGGTCGAGGCCCTCGCCGACGCGCTGACCACCGCGATCACCCTGTACGCCCCGGAGCGCGTCGTCATCGGCGGCGGCCTGTCCGGGGCGGGCGAGTCCTGTCTGGCACCCCTGCGCGCGGCGCTCGCCGAACGCCTCACGCTCCAGGCCGGCTTCCGTGCCATGCCCCAGGTCGTCGCGGCCCGGCTCGGCGACCGGGCGGGCTGCGTGGGCGCGGCGTACCTCGCCCAGGACCTCCTGGCCGACGCCGTGGACGTCCCGCCTCCGCCCCGTACACCAGGAGAAGCACCATGCCCCTCGTAGGGACGTCCGACATCGTCACCCCCGCCGCACGCGCCGGAAGGGGCGTCGGGGCCTTCAACGTCATCCAGCTCGAACACGCCGAGGCCATCGTGGCGGGCGCCCCCGTGGTCCTCCAGATCAGCGAGAACGCCGCCCGCTACCACGGCGCGCTCACCCCGGTCGGCACGGCGACGCTGGCCGTCGCCCGCGCCGCGACGGTTCCGGTGGCCGTCCACCTCGACCACGCGACCTCGCCGGACCTCGTCGCCGAAGCGGTGTCGCTGGGCTTCACGTCGGTCATGTACGACGCCTCGACCCTGCCCTACGAGGAGAACGTCCGCGCCACGGCCGGCATACGGGCCCGCTGCCACGCGTCCGGTGTCTGGGTGGAGGCCGAACTGGGCGAGGTCGGCGGCAAGGACGGCGTGCACGCCCCGGGCGCCCGCACCGATCCGGACGAGGCGGCGGCCTTCGTCGCGGCCACGGGCGTGGACGCCCTGGCGGTGGCCGTGGGCACGTCGCACGCCATGCGCACCCGCGACGCCGCACCGGACTTCGCCCTCATCGCCGCGCTGCGTACCGCCGTCCCGGTACCCCTGGTGCTGCATGGCTCGTCGGGGGTCGCGGACCACGACCTCGCCACCGCCGTCGGCCACGGTATGACCAAGGTCAACATCGCCACGCACCTGAACCGGGTCTTCACCGGCGCCGCCCGCCGGGCGCTCGACGCGGACCGCATGGTGGCCGACACACGCCACTACCTCGGTGCCGGGCGTACGGCCATGGCCCACGAGGTGACCCGGCTGCTCGGCGTCCTCAGCGCGTGAGCACGAGCGGGCACCCGTGGTAGCTTGCGCAGGCCAGTCGTACTCCGTACGCGTGTACGTGAGTCAGGGAATCCGGTGCGAATCCGGAACTGACGCGCAGCGGTGAGGGTGACGGGCGCGGCAACCGCAGCCACTGGGCCGGACATGGGCCCGGGAAGGCGCCGCGCCCGGATGATCCCGAGTCCGAAGACCTGCTGGCGAACACGTACGGACGGGCCCCGCGCATGGGCCCCCGACGCCGAGGACTTCGCTGTGCCCATCACACGCCCCACCGCCTCGTTCGCCGCGCTCCTGTGCGGAGCCCTCCTCCTGACCGGCTGCGGGGGTGCCCCCGGCACGTCCCCCTCACCGGCTTCGGCCGGCACCCGCGTACTGGACAACTGCGGGCGGAAGGTGGAGATCAAGGGGGACGGGCCGCGGCGGGCCGTCTCGCTCAACCAGGGGACCACCGAGATCATGCTGTCCCTCGGTCTCGCCGACCGGATGGCCGGAACCGCCACCTGGACCGACCCCGTCATGAAGGGCCTGGAGAAGGGGAACGCGGGCGTGACCCGGCTCGCCGAGAACAACCCCTCCTTCGAGAAGGTCCTCGACACCGAACCCGACTTCGTCGCCGCTTCGTTCGCCTCCACCCTCGGCAAGGGTGGCGTGGCCACGCGCGATCAGTTCGCGAAGCTCGGCGTGCCCACCTACCTCTCCCCGTCCGACTGCGTGGGCAAGGACAACAGCGGAGACGGTGACGGCGTCCGCACCAAGCCGCTGACCATGGACACCGTGTACGGGGAGGTACGCGACCTCGCCCGCGTCTTCGGCGAGGAGAAGCGCGGCGAGGAGCTGGTCGCGAGCCTCACCTCGCGTGTCGCCAAGGCGACCGGGGGACTCAACGCCTCGGAGGTCACCCTGCTGTACTGGTTCTCCGACGCGAACTCCCCCTACATGGCCGGGTGCTGCGGCGCCCCCGGCGTCATCACCCGGGAAGTCGGCGCCAAGAACGTCTTCGACGACACCACCGAGGAATGGCCGCAGATCAACTGGGAGACCGTGGCCGACCGCAACCCCGACGTCCTCGTGATCGGCGACCTCACCCGTAAGGCGCAGACCGCGGAGAGCGCCGCCAAGAAGATCGCGTTCCTGGAGTCGAACCCGGTCACCCGCACCATGGACGCCGTCAAGCACAAGCGGTACGTCCTGCTCAGCGGCCAGGCCATGAACCCGACGATCCGCACGGTGGAGGGCATCGAGCAGGTCGCCGCCGCGCTCCGTGAGTTCGGCCTGTCGAAGTGACCGCCGCCCTGCTGCGCACGGCGGCGGGGCTCGCGGCACTCGCCGCGTCCGTCGCCCTCGCCATCACCATAGGCCCGGCCGACATCGGCGTCGCCGACGTCTGGTCCGTCGTGGTGTCCCACCTCGCCGGGGACGCCTCCGGCCTCACACCGATCCGCGACGGGATCGTGTGGAACCTGCGGCTGCCGCGCACCCTGCTGGCGGCCGTGTGCGGTGCCGGACTGGCGTTGTGCGGGGCGGTGATGCAGTCGCTGCTGCGCAACCCGCTCGCCGACCCCTTCGTCCTGGGTGTCTCGTCCGGAGCCTCCACCGGAGCGGTCGTGGTGGTCGTCCTCGGTGCCGGCGGCGGAGCCCTGCCGGTCTCCGGGGGCGCTTTCGTGGGCGCGGTGTGCTCGTTCGCCGCGATGCTGTTGCTGAGCCACACGCTGGGCGGGACCACCGACCGGGTCGTGCTGTCCGGCGTCGCCGCGATGCAGTTGTTCTCCGCGCTCACCTCCTTCGTCGTGGTCACATCGGCCGACGCCGAGACGACGCGTGGCGTGCTGTTCTGGCTGCTCGGCTCGCTCAGCGGCGCCGGCTGGACCGACGTATGGCTGTGCCTGGCCGCCCTCGCGCTCACGCTGGCCGTCTGCCTGGCCCACGGCAGGGCGCTGGACGCCTTCGCCTTCGGCCAGGACGCGGCAGCCACGCTGGGCGTGAACGTCGGCCGTGCGCGGCTGGTGCTGCTCTGCGTCACCGCACTGCTCACGGCGGCCCTCGTCAGCTCGGCCGGCGCCATCGGCTTCGTGGGCCTGGTGCTGCCGCACGCCGCCCGTGCCCTCGTCGGCCCCGGGCACGGCCGGCTGCTGCCCGCCGCCGCGCTGGGCGGAGCCGTCTTCCTGGTGTGGATCGACACCCTCGCCCGGACCGTCATCGAACCGCAGGAGGTACCGGTCGGCGTCGTGACCTCACTGGTCGGCGTGCCCGCCTTCGTACTCGTCCTGTACCGCACCAGGAGAGCCCACCGATGACCCTCAGCGCCGATCACGTCTCACGCGACGCCGCCGGCACACCGATCCTCGACGGCGTCAGCATCGCGCCGCCCCCCGGCGTGATGACCGGCCTCCTCGGCCCCAACGGCTCGGGAAAGTCCACCCTGTTGCGCCTGCTCTGCGGCGTGCTGGCCCCCGCCTCCGGCGTGGTCACCCTCGACGGCATCCCTCTGGGCAGCCTCCGCCGCAGGGACGTCGCCCGGCGGGTGGCCGTCGTCGAACAGCAGGCGGACACCCTCGTCGAGCTGACCGTCACCGACGTCGTACGACTCGGACGCATCCCCCACCGGCGCCCCTGGGCACCCCCGGCGGAGGTGGACGAGCGGGCCGTCATCGACGCCCTGGAACGCACCGGCCTCGCCGACCGGGCCGACCAGCCCTGGCACACGCTCTCCGGAGGCGAGCGCCAGCGCGTCCAGATCGCCCGAGCCCTGGCACAGGAGCCGCGCGAACTCCTCCTCGACGAGCCGACCAACCACCTCGACATCCAGCACCAGCACGAGCTGCTGCACCTCGTCCGCACGCTCGCCGTCACCAGCGTCGTCGCCCTGCACGACCTGAACCTCGCCGCGATGTACTGCGACCACGTCGTGGTCCTCCGACGAGGCCGGGTCGTCGCCGCGGGCACACCCCGGGACGTACTGACCGAGACGCTGATCGCCGACGTCTACGGCGTACGGGCGGCGGTCACCGACCCCGACGCGACCGGCCGCCCGCACATCCGGGTGCTGGGCACCCCGGCGCACAAGGGCAGTTGACCGCCGACCACGTCACCGGCGGTCAAGGCGCCGCACTCTATTGACTCGCCGTCTAATTGAGTCCTAGCCTCCTGATGCTGTGTCAGTCGCCATCGGCGCACGGCGGGAAGACCTCGGCCCGCCGGCACTTCCGTACGCACCACACGACGTTCGGGAGGATCAGTGAGCAGATCAGCACACCCCCGTGCCGGCACCACGAACTGGCGGAGGTCGGCGGCTCTGGCCGTGCCCGGCTTCGCCGCCGTGGGGGCCATGGCCCTCCTGATGGCCGAGGGCGCGCTCGCCGCCTCGTTCGCCGTCTCCGGTACGAACTTCCAAGTGGCTTCGAGCAAGCTCAGCAGCGACGGCCTGGCGTCGTACGTGCACACCGACCGGTCCGCCGACGGCAAGGGGCACCCGGTCGCCCTACTCGGACTGGACCAGGCGACCCTGACCGACATCTGCCAGTCCGCGCGGGTCAAGACACCCCTGGGCACCGTCGTGTTCAAGCTCAGCGCGGGCGGCGACGCGGGCGCGGTGACCGCGCAGAACCTGGTGATCGACGGCGAGGACCTGGTGGGTGACGCGCGGTTCGGCACGGCCGAGATCGGCCGCGACGCCTCCACGCTCGACGAGGTGCCCGGCGTCAAGGGGCCGCGGGGGGCGTTCGGTCTCCAGGCGGGAGACATCGAGGTGAGCGATGTCCGCTCGCACGCGTGGTCGGCCACGGGCGGGAACTTCCGTCTCAAGGGCCTGAAACTCGCCGTCCAACTGGGCGGCACACAGTGCTTCTGAGCGTCTTGCGCCGTCACAGGGACCGTCACAGGGACCGTCACCGTCACCGTCACGGGGAGCGGCCGTGGCTGCCGCGGCGACTGCGGGAGCGGAAGCGGAAGCGGGAGCGGGTGGGGGTGCGGACGCGGGTGCGGACGCGGATGCGGCGGTTCGCGGACCGGCTCGACCGCCGTTTGCCTCTGCCGGGGGCCCGCCACCGCTTCCGCGCCTGGCGCCGCGCCCGCCCGTTCGGGGGCGGGCTGTTGCTGGTCCTGGCGGGCGCCGAACTGCTCCTCGTACCGCTGTCCCCCATTCCGGTCCTGGTGAGCCTGGGGCTCGGCGGCATCGCCGCGATCGCCATCGGCCTGGCGCTGATCGCGGCCGGCGTCTTCCTGTGGGTCCTGCCCCACACCCGGCACTACGTGAGCGTGAACGCCCTGATCCTGTCGGTGGTGGCCTTCGCGGCGACCAATCTCGGCGGGTTCCTCGTGGGGACCGCGCTGGGAATCCTGGGCAGTGCCCTCGGGTTCGGCTGGACCCCGGCCCACGAGCCCGCCCCGAAGGCCGGGGCCGACGACGCGGGCGCAGCCGGGCCGGGGCCCGCGGCACCCCGCACACTTGCCGTACTGCTGCCCGCGGCCCTCCTCGCCGCCGCGGTCGTGACCACCGGGGGCGGCCGCGCCGAAGCCGCCCCGGGCGGCCCTCCCCCCGCCTCCCGCACGCCGCCCACGATCACCGCCGAGGAGTTCCGCCCGCAGGGTTTCATCGTCGCCGGCGTACGGGAGATCCCGACGGTGGACGGCACGCAGAGGGTGATGGTGCTGCGCATGCGGGCAGCGTCCCTGCGCGACTACCGCATGACCACCCGGGACGGCGCCCCGCGCCTCGCACTCGGCGCGAGCCGGCTCGACCTGCGTGGTGACGTCACCCTGTACCTGACCCGCTTCCACGGGTGCGTGGAGGGGCTGATCTGCCTCACCTTCACGCCCGACCGGCTGCCCGTGCCGCCGTTGGTACCCCCCTTCGTCTTCCTCACGGACGTGACGGCGGAACAGGCACTGGTCACCTCCGACACGATCACGGCGCAGCGCCTGGTGCTGCGCGCCTCCTGACGACCGCCTCCGCCCCCGCGCCTCAGTGGTCGCACACGAGGGGTGAGAGGGGGCGCGGGTGGGCAGCGTATGGGCGTGACGGAGTTACGGGTGGGGATCAGCGTCGAAGACACGGCGACGGACGGCGGGGTGCACGAACTCAGGCGTCGCCTGGCCACCGAGCCGGAGCTGCGCGGCCGGATCCGCGCCAACGGCCAGGGCACGCTGCCGCCCGGCGCCATGGGCCTGCCCGCCGACGCGCTCCTCGCGTTCCTCGAACCGGGCGGGGTCCTCACGACGTTCGCCGCCGGACTGGTCACCTGGCTGGCCGCCCGCCGGACCGAGTGCACGGTCACCGTCACCCGCCCCGACGGCACTCAGGTCTCCGTCACCTCGACCCGGGTCAGGAACCTGACGGCCCAGCAGCGCGCGGAGTTCATCCGCGAGATCACCGCCGCGCTGGACGAGGGCGGCCCCGAGCGGGAGTAGGACGTGCAGCCGCCGGACACCGCCCCCGACAGGACCGTCCCGGACAGGCCCGCCCCGGACAGGGCCGACGACGCGGGGACCGCCCTCGACGGGACCGTCCCGGACAGGGCCGACGACGCCGGTGACCTTCCGGCGCTGGGGGCGCACGCGGTCCTCATCGGCACACCCGACCACGTCCCGGGCTCCGAACTGCCCGCCCTGCCGGCCGTCACCGCCACCCTCGACGACCTCCAGGCGATCCTGCGGGACACCTGCGGCCTGCGGGACCGAGTGCACCGCGTGCCCCCGGACGCCACACAGGGAGACGTCGTCGCGGCCTTGGAAGCAGCGGTACGGGACGCGTCCGGGCCGATCCTGCTGTGCTACGTCGGCCACGGCATCCTCGGCCCCGCCGATGAGCTGTACCTGGCCACCCGGGCCAGCCGGTCACCGGAACGGATCTCCGAGGCGGTCCCGTACAGCACCGTCCGGAACCTGCTCACCGAGGCGCCGGGCGGCAGTGTCGTCATCCTCGACTGCTGCTACTCGGGACGGGCCAAGGCCCCCGGCGGCCGGGCGCAAGGCCCGCCGCCGTTCGTCGTCACCCGGCCCGGCGGGAGCTACCTGCTCAGTTCGGCGTCCTGGTACGACCTGTCGTACGCGCCCGAGGGCCGCAGACACACGCTGTTCGGCGGCCGGTTGATCGAACTGCTCGGCGACGGCGACCCCGCCGGCCCCCCTTGGCTCACGCTGGACGGGCTGCACGAGGCCCTCGACCGCGCCTTCCAGGGCGGACCGATCCGCCCCTGGCGGCAGAGCGAGGGCACCCTCGGCTCCCTGCGGCTGGCCCGCAACCGCGCCTACGCCGCGCCGCGCCCCCGCTCCGAACCACCGGCCGACGTCCCCTGCCCGTACCCCGGGATGGAGCCCTTCGGGACCACGCAGGCACGGCACTTCTTCGGCCGCGAGGACCTCATCCGGCTGCTCCTGGACGTCGTCTGCGACGACCGGCGGGCGCGGGAGGCCGGCGGCACCGCGCCGGTGGTGCTCGTCGGACAGTCCGGCGTGGGCAAGACGTCACTGCTCACCGCCGGGCTCCTGGCCGGCCTGGAGCGCCGCCGAGCCGGACCGTCCGGACCGTCCGGGCCCTCCGGTACGCCGTGGCCGCCCGTCCTGCTGCCCGCGCCGGGCCCGCACCCGCTGCGAGCACTGGCCGAGGTGTGGTCCAGGGCCACCGGACGGCCGGCGGACGACGTGCACCGCGCCCTGTCCACGGGCCGCCTGCCGGGGCCCCTGCCCGGCCGGGAGCGGACCGGACTGCTCGTCGTCGACCAGTTCGAGGAGGTCTTCACCCGCTGCACGGACGCGGAGGAGCGTTCCCGCTTCATCGACGTCCTGACGCACCCGGAGGGAACCGGGGAGCCGCCGCGCGTGGTCATCGGCCTGCGCGGGGACCACTACGGCGACTGCCTCACCCACCCCGGACTCGCCCGCGCGCTCGACCACGGCCTGTTCAACGTGCGGCCCATGGACGACGACGCCCTGCGCGCCGCCGTCGAACGCCCCGCCCGGGCCGCCGGCCTGGCCCTGGAGCCGGGCCTGACCGACCGCCTGCTGCACGACCTCCGCCACGGCGAGGGCGGCCACGGCCGCGACGCCGCCCTGCCCTTCCTCGCCCACGCCCTGCGCGAAACCTGGCTGCGGCGCAGCGGGGCCACGCTCACCCTCGCCGGGTACGAGGCCACCGGCGGCATCTGGCACGCGGTCACCACGACGACCGACCGGCTCCACGACGAGCTCGACCAGACCGGCCGGGACGCCCTCCGTGAACTGCTGCTCCGCCTGGTCCACGTGACCGACGACGGGGTGGCCGTGCGCCGCGGGGTCCCCGTCGAGAGCCTGCTCGACGGGCTGCCGGCCGCACAGCGGGCCGCGACCCGATCGGTACGCGAACGACTGGCCGCCGCCCGGCTGATCACCGTGGACCAGGACCACACCCAGATCGCGCACGAGGCCCTGCTGGTGGCCTGGCCACGGCTACGGGCCTGGGCCGAGGAGGACCGCGAGCGCCTCGTACAGCGGCAACGGCTGGCCGACAGCGCCGAGGAGTGGGCCACGGCCGGGCGGCACGAGGACTTCCTGCTCACCGGCATCAAACTGGACAGCGCCCTGGACCTCCTGGACGGTGACCGCCTCCCGCGGGCCGAGAGGGAGTTCCTGGAGGCGAGCCTCGACGCGGACCTGACCAGGCGGCAGGTCCAGAGCCGGCTGAACCGGCGGCTCACCTGGCGCCTCCGGGCCGCGCTCGTGGGCCTGTGTCTGGCGCTGATGGCGACGGGGTACGCCTTGCGGGAGTCCACGGAAGCCGACCGGCAACGGATGGTCGCCGACCAGCAACGAACCGAAGCGAACCGGCAACGGGACAGCGCCGTGCGGCAGCGGCTGCTGGGCACGGTACGCGCGCTGGAGGCCGAGGCGGAGAACCAGCGCACGAAGGACCCCCGACTGTCGCTCCGGCTCGGGCTCGCCGCGCACCGGCTGCGCCCGTCCGCCGAGTCGAGAGCCGCGGTGTTCGGCACGCTGGCCGAGACGGGGTACGGGGGCAGCTCCACCGGCGACGTCGAGGTGGAGAACTCCGTACTGAGTCGGGACGGCCGGACCCAGGCCGCCTGGCACGACGGCCAGGTCATGCTGTGGGATGTGGCGGACGCCGCCCGCCGCAGGCAGCTCGCCGTGCTGCCCGGGTGCGGGAAGTACGCCCTCGGCCACCTGGCCTTCAGCGCCGACGGCCGCACCGTCGCCGCCGCCTGCGACAACGGAGCCGTCATCCTGTGGTCGCTGGCCGACCGCGAACATCCGCGCCGTACGGCCGTCTTGAGGGTCGCGGGGCTGAAGGGAATTCCGTACGCGGTGGCGTTCAGCCCCCGGGGAGACCTCCTGGCGGCCGCCGGGTGGGGGACCGACGACAGTCCCGCCTCCCACCAGTCGATGGTGCTGTGGCGGCTCTCCGCCGACAGCGCTCCACGGCGGATCGCTGTGGAGCGGGGCGTCTACGACAACCGGGCGGTGCTCTTCAGCCCGGACGGCCGGACTCTGGTCAGTTCGACGGGCATGGTCAGCGGCAAGGAGGAACCGGCTGACCGGAACTCCGTCACCCACAGCTCAGGAGCCACCCTGTGGGACGTCTCCACGCCCGCGCGCCCACGCCGACTGGCGCGCCTGGACCGGGTCAAGGAGGAAACAGCGTTCAGCCCCGACGGCCGGCTCCTGGCCACGGAGAGCTCCGGCGACAACGTGGTCCTGTGGAACGTCACCGACCCGTCCCGGCCGAGGCGGCAGGCGGAGTGGACGGCCCACAAGGACTTCATCGAGGCCTTCGCGTTCAACCCCGCCGGGACGAGGCTGGCCACGGCCTCGTTCGACGAGTCGATCAGCGTGTGGAACATCGCGGACCCGACGAAGCCGAGGAGGGAGACGACACTGCGCGGGCACCAGGACACGCCCGACGCCCTCGTCTTCGGCCGGAAGGACGACACCCTCACCTCCGTCGACGGACAGACCGTCATCCGCTGGCGCCTGACACCTCTGGGCCGTCCCCGGCAATTGGCCACCATCGCCGACGACGGCTACATCCGCTCGGCCGTCTTCACGCACGGCGGCAGAACACTGGCGACCGCCGGTTTCGGCCAGAGCGTCCACCTGTGGAGCATGAAGCAGCCCAGTCGGCCGCAGCGCCTCGCCTCCATGGACCTCGGAGCCTACGTCCAGGACCTGGCCGTCAGCGCGGACGGCACCACGCTGGCCAGTGCCGACCGCAGGGGCCGGATCACGCTCTGGGACATCACCGCGCCGGCCCGGCCGCGCCGACTGTCCGTCATCGACCGTGGTGAGGCCGGCCGCGAGATGCACATCAGTCTCAGCCCGCGTGGAGCCATCCTGGCCGCCAACGGTGCCGAGACGCTCTTCTCCCAGGGATGGACCGCCACCTGGGACCTGACGGACCGCAGGCGGCCCAGGCACGTGCGTACGGTCGAGGGCTACCCGTCATCACGCGTCGACTTCGGCCCGTACGGGGAGCTGAGGACCATCCCCATGAGCTCCGGCCTCTCCGTCGACAAGCGCCTCATGGCCAGTACGTCCGTCGCGAGCAGCGATGTGAGCATCACGGACATCACCTCCGCCGACCCGCGCCGGACGGTCGGCCGCGTCAGCGGCGACGAGTGGGACGTCACGGTCGACCCTGTCTTCCACCCCGGCGGAAAGCTGCTGACCGCCTCGAGCGAATCCGGTGACGTCCTCTTCGCGGACATCGGCAACCTCCGCCAGATCCACGTCGCCGCCAGGCTCTCCCACCCCACCGAGAAACTGGCGACTCTCGCCTTCAGCCCCGACGGCCGCCTCGCCGTCATCGCCCGTGGTGACAACACGGCGCAGATCTGGGACCTGGCGTCCCTCCCGGCCCTCGGCGTCGACCCCATCGGCATGGCGTGCGGCCTGGCGGGCCGAGGGCTCGACCGCGAGGAGTGGGCGACGTACGCCCCGGGACTGCCGTACCAGGAGAGCTGCCGCGCACACGGCACGTCCTGACGCCGCCGGGCTCGGTGCGAGCGGTTTCACACAGTGGGTTGACAGAGGCCCTCAGCCGACACCGCGCCGCCGCGCTTCGTCGAGCCCGTACGCTCCCGGAGCACCGGCGCGTGGGAGGACCCCTCACGGCAGTGACCGTGCCCGGCCGCTGCCACAGGGCGGCCGGGCCTCGGCGAACCATGGACCAGGGCTCGACCTACGCTGTCGGGTCATGACATGGATCGCATTGCTGTCCACCGTTGTCGGGGCCGTGGTCGGCCTGGGCTCGGCCCTGCTGTCGGACAACCTGCGCTGGAAGCGCGAACGCAACGACCACCGGCTCACCGTGCAGAGGGAGATCTACGTTGCCTACCTGAGCGCCCTGCACCGGGCCGGCCAGTCCTTGCGCGCGGTCTCGCTGGGTGATCACCCGGACGATGTCCCACGAGATCTGGCCGCGAGGGCGGCCATGCGCGACGCGGGGCTGGTCGAGACCCGCGAGCACCTCGTGCTCACCGCCCCGGAGCGGGTCGTCCGGGCGGCGGATGCCGCGTTTCACAGCCTGCGCGTGATACGCGACCGCATCGCTCAAGGCCAGGGCATGGGTTCCCCGGAGTACGAAGCCGACCTGTCGAGCTACAACCTCCACCTCCAGGTACTGCGCAACGCCGTCCGAGAGGATCTGCAAGTCGGCCCCCTGCGCGGCGAGATCACCCTCTGACCGGACACGGAGGCTGCCTTCAGGGGCTCCCGGCCAGGGTGACATGCTCCAGGGGCACGACCCTCGTGGCTCCACCACCCGGGCCGGCCAGGACGAGTTCATCAACGACCGCATGGGCAAGGCTTCCCCACAGTGATCTCCCCAACGTGCACGGCGTCCGTCTCCCCCGGTAGCAGGGGCGCTGCCGCGATCGTGGCGGCCGCGCTCCTCGCTCTCACCACAGGCTGCGGCCAGGGCACCGGCCAACCGGCCGGCGGCTCCCCGCCCACCGTCAGCCACCCGGTGACGGACACCAGCGTCAACGCCGAGCCGGGCGAGCGCTTCACGCTCACCTTCGACCAGAACGCCTCCACCCGCGAGTACTGGTACCTGGTCGACCCCGAGCCCGACAGCTCGGTGCTGGTCAGCCGTGGCCGGCACTACGCGTCCGACTCCGGCGACGAGCCGGTGCCCGGTGCCGGCGGCCGGCTCACCTTCACCTTCGAGGCCAAGGGCAGGGGGACCACCCGGTTCACGCTGCTGCACTGCACTTTCACCACCTGCCAGGGCAACACCTCCACCCGGCCCCCCGAGACGACCGGCCGCTCCGCCGCCCCGACCACGGCCCCCGAGCGCATCACCTACACCGTCACCGTCGACTGACCGTCGACCAACGGACGTGACGGGGATCTCGCTGCGGTGCGGGGCGTCGGTCCGTACTCTGGTCGCGCTTGTCGGTCGTCCGTGAGGCCGAAGGTCATAAGGGCCGGCGGTCATCACCGGTGACCAGTCAGCCGGCCGGCGCCCGCCACTCACCGTGGGGTGGAAGGGAGCCGTTGTAGTCTGAGTGAACAGCCCTTGACCTGCGCAAAGCGGGCAGGGAGCCGAATTCAGGGAGTTCTCCATGCTGCGCACCATGTTCAAGTCCAAGATCTAGCGTTTGGGCGTATTTGCAGGTCAGAAGCTTGATGGCTCCGCTGGGGTCAGCAAACGGTCAGCATCGGGTGCGGGAGCGTCCTAGCTTGCTTACCTGGTGGCCGCCATGACCGGTGACCTCGACAGGTCTCTGGCTCCCGCTTGGGACGTTCGCTGCGTACTCGGCAGGTCGACCGCTGGCATGGGTCTTGACCTCGCACGCCCTGGTGTCCTTCTCGTCCACTGCACCGGCGCCATGGGCCTCGGCTTCGGCAGCGTCGTCATTTCCGACACCGAGACCGAAGCCGCAGCTGACTCCACCGCTTCGGCCTTCCACGTGACCTGCTGTGTATGATCACCCGCGCCCGCGAGTGCGGTGGTTCTCGGGTCGGCTGGGCGGCCCGTTGCCGCGCCACCGGGGGCTGCACGGGTAGGCCATATGCGCTTAGCGTCCACTGTGAGATGACCGAGGGACGCGCGCGGGGCCCGACCCGTACGTGTGACAGGGAAGCCCGCCGCCGCCTCCAAGCAGCGATACTGGATGCATGGACACGACGACCACCGCCCCCCGGGCTGAGGTGCTGCGGGACCGCTACCGCAGGCGACTGCCCGAGCGCTTGCAGGAGCTGGCCGGCCCCGTCGAGGGCACCGTGGACCTGCCGCTCCACATCGTCTGGTCCGGGCGGACGAGCTACAGCTTGGAGCGTCCGAAGTCCCGCATGACGCTCTACCGGGCCGTCCTCGCCGAAGGACTGAGTGAGGACCTGGTGACTTTCCTGCACCACCGGCTGCTCGCCGAGCAGTGGCCTGTGCTGCGGCGCTTGATCAGTCCCTACATCCGCGAGGTCTGGGAGGATGCCTTCCCCGAGCTGCTCCGGACCGCTCCGGCCGGCACGACTGCCGCGTGAAGCTCACTCCGCTCCACGAGCGTCTCCTCGCCGACATCCTCGACCTCGGTTCCCCCTACCCTCTGGTCCTCACCGGCGGATACGCCGTGCAGGCCCACGGCCTTGTCGAACGCTTCAGCCGTGACCTCGACGTCGCCACCGAGAACCCTGCTCCGATGCAGGAGATCGTCGCCTCACTCACAGCAGGCCTCAGCGCGCGCGGATGGCGGACCACGCACGTCCAGACCGATCCGCTCAGCGGCCGGTTCCTCGTCACCGATCCGGACACCGGCGAGGAGTGCGAGGTCGACGTCCTCAAGGAGGCGTTCTGGGCCCCGCCCGCCCAGACCCCATACGGCCCCGTTCTTTCCCTCGACGACGTGATCGGCACCAAGGTCCGAGCCCTCGCCGACCGCGGCACCGTCCGCGACCTCATCGACGTCCAGGCCGCATCCCGCCACCGCTCCACCGCAGACCTCGAATCCCTGGGCCGCCGTCGCGCCCACGACGAGTTCAGCCTCGAAGACCTCCGGGACCGGCTCATCGGCGCGGACTGGTACGAGGATGAGGACTACACCGCGTACGGGCTCACCTCCCGGCAGATCGAAGAACTCAAGGCGTGGGCGCTGGAGTGGGCCGAGGATCTGGGTGCGCGGATCCATGACGAGAACGCCTGAGAGGCGATCACCGCATCCATCCTCTCCACCGCCGTTGCAACGAGAGGATGCGGTGTAGCCAGAGGTTCCAACCCGGGGCCGTCCACGGTGGGTGGCTGCCCTGCACGGCGGATGTGTAGGGCAGCCGAGCGATACCCGCAGTGGACTCACGGCGAAACCGGGCTGCGGTAACGGTCGAACAAACAGGTGCTTACGGAAGGCGGTAAGTCTTCCCGTCCGGTTGCGCATGGCCTCCCTCGTCCTCGATGGGGAACTGGTGGCCGTGCAGTCGGTAGACCATCTCGTCTGGCGCAGACAGCATCCGTGCCTGCCGCCAGGCTGCATCGAATGACAGGTGGCCGCCCGCTTCGCGTCGCAGGCGAAGCGCACGCCAGGAAGAGAGGGGGTCCAAAACGATGCGCCACAGAGCCAGGCTCATTCCGTGCGCCGCCCTTCCGTGGCACCGGGGGAAGGGACGGAAGCGTCGTCCGATGCGTCATCGCCCTTCAGCTTCTGAAGCGCATCGCACAGCGCGAGCATGGCCCGGTTCTGCAGCTCAATGTCGTTGAAGCCCTGGCCGACCTTCTCCCACTGGTCGAGCATGGGCTGCCACCATTCGTCAGCCGCGACCATCCACCGCGCCAGGCGCTGCCATTCGGCAACCTGCTGAGCGCCCGGCCAATCGCCCTGCTGCTCGATCCGGTCCAGCACGAAAAGGTCGGGCTGCTCGTACAGGTTCGTGCGCAGGAACCGCAGCCGCCGTATCCGTGCCTCGTCTGCCTGCCGCTGAACAAGGTCCTCCCGTGCGCTCTCCGAGAGCGCCAGTTGCACACGGGCAGCCAGACACCGGTACACGGCGGCGCGGGTGTGTTCCGGGGCACCGAGTTCGGCGTTGATGGTGTCCTGCGCGGTGCGCACCTCGACGGCTGGGAAGAGCTGCGCGACCTCGCCGGCCCGCGCCAGGGTCCGGCTGAGTACGAGGTCTTCGAGATTGGGCCGGGCCCGTAGCGGGGGACGCCACTCGATCGTGAACGTGGCCTCGAAATGGATACCGGGGGTCGCGCAGCGGAGCATCCGTGGCTGGGTGCAGTGGATCGTACGGGCCCGGCGCTGCCAGAACCACTTCACGCTGGATCCCTGTTGAGCTGAATCACCGTGCGGACACGCGGGTCTACGAGACGGTCCCAGAAGTCGTTGGCGGCATTCGTGTCCCCGTCGACCGAGACGTGCTCCAGTGCCTGCATCAGGCTCACGGAAGCCTTGAAGATCTTTTGGCCGCGTAGGGCGGGGAGTAACCCGTCGCGGACGCGGGCGTAGGTGTCGGGGTCGGTTGCCGACTGCTTGATCCATGTGGTGAGGCGGTCGATGGCGTCCGGTGCCGTGTCGATGTTTCCCAACAGGTCCTGCAGTGCCCGGTTCACGTCCACTTCGGAAGGGACTTCATCGGACAGCAGCCATGGGGTGGTGGAGCCCGGTACGGACATCAGGGCCAGGAAGGCCGCGGTACCGGCCCCGCGGGACCGACCTGACTGCTGCCACGTGCGTACTTCGGTGATGAGCCGGGCCACCCCGGCGGGGTGCTGCGCCTGCTCCACGAAGGCTTTGAGGGCCTCAGGCCAAGCTGATTCGTGCCCGCTGTTGGCGGCTCGCCGCAGGCGGACCATGGCCATCTTGGCGTGAGAAGAGGTGACATCGGCGGTGTTCAGGACCTGTCGGCAGACGGCCACCACGGTGGTTGCGCGTTCCTTGAGCGATGCCCAACCGTACAAAAGGCCCCATACCTGGCGGCCGATGTGCTCGTCCTGGATGGCCTGGATCAGGAGGGCGCTGAGGAGTTCCTTCTTCACTGGGTAGGTCGGAGAGCCGAGTTGTACGAGGTGGTTGACGTTGCCGTGCCGCAGGGTCAGAGCGGCGATGGCATCCACGACGTGCTCGTTCGCCTCGCTGTCGTCCCCGGACGTGAGCCATTTCAGCAAGGGCTCACGCATGACCTCGTAGTTGTCCCAGACGTAGGTCAGGACGGCCCTGCCGTAGCCGGGCTGGTCGAAGACGACTTCGTCGTGGCTGCCAACTCCGGCGCCGGTATCGACGACACGGCGGCGCAACCCGCGGCCGGCGAATGCTGCACTTGTCGTCGAGGCAAAGCCGCTTCCGTCGGCGGCGTCGGCGCAGATGATTTGCTGCAGGTCCCGGGCGGCCTTGGCCACTACGGGCAATGGAGCGGATTGGCGCACAGCGAGGGCCAGGAGGAGGCAGCGGTCCTCCAGCGGCAGCGACGTGTCCTTGCCTCCATGCACGGAGACGGCCTCTCCGAACAGCATGTCGAGTTTGTCCCGCCAGTCGGACAGGGCGGACGTGATCCGTTCAGCAAGCCCCGCATCGAGCGCGGACCACGACGACGGCACGTCCATGGGGAGCGAGGAATCGGTCAGCCGTTCGTGTTCTCGCCATGCGAGCACGACCGAGTCCGCCGCGCGGACCGCTTCCACGGCGTCGAGACCGCTCAGCGAAGCCTTGGTCTTGTCGACGGAGTGAAGGTAGGCAATCAGACCGGGGGCCTTGCGAGCTCTCAGCCGGGCCTCCACGACACTCTGGGCGGGCGGCGGCTCGTTTAGGTGGACGATGTGAATGCCTGACTGGACCGGGACATAATGATCAGTCCACAGGTCCTTGGCCACGTTCAAGACGAGGTAGGAGCCCAGTTTCTCCAGAAGCCCCGCATGCTCTTCGAGCATGGTGAGGAAATCGGCCGAGATCCGGTCGCGTTCGGGGTCCTTGAGGTCGACCTGGTAGGCGCGGCGCTCCTCGGCGGGAAGTCGGCCCACTTTGGGTGTCTTCCAGTCCGCGTCCAGTTTCACGATGTCGGTGTCCTCATCCGTGTGCCGGGCGAGGAGGTGCAGGGCCAGGGTGGTCGATCCGTACGACCGCGGCGCGACAATGATCAGTACGTGCTTTCGCGGGTGTAACCCCGCCGGATCCAGAGCCTGCTGCCACGTCTCGGCCCATTGGCCTTCGCGGACGATCGGCTCCTGCTTGATCCGGTGACGAGGAAGGGTGGGGCCTTCGAGGATCCCCTGCTTGCGGGTCTCATTGATGATCTTGTCGGCGTGGTTGACGAAGAACTCCGGACGGTTCACCGTGATCGGCGCCGGCCCGGTGTCCGGTACGGGGGGCACGACGAACGCTGCCGGGTCCGCCCGGCCGCCGCCAGTGGCCTCCGCGCCTTCAGTAGCGTTACTGCTTGGGCCCGTCGGCCACGAAGCTTTGCCGTCCGCTCCCTTCAACGGAGGCTCGGGCTCGTCGGGAGGGCGGGGTGGAAAAAGGGGGCGATCATCGGACATGCGTTTCTCTGGTTCCTTTCGGTGCGGCGCGGGTGCGGGGGCACGGGACGGTCAGATCCGGCGCCGGTCGATGCGCATGGTTCCGACCCTGTTGATCACGGTGGTGTCGGTCATTTCGCCGTTGAACTGGAAGACGGCGCCGGGCGGGTTATTCAGGCCGGCCGACGACGTCGGCGAAGTTGTTCCACCCCCACCTCCGAGCGGCTCCGGGTTGATGAGCGGGGCGAGGGCTCGCGGTGTCATCTGGGGTACGAATAGCCAGCACGGCTCCTCGAACGCCTTGCCGTGTACCCGCGCCATGGCGCGGAGGAAGTGTTCCTCGTCGAGGTCCGGCGTGCGTCCCGCACGGACGGTCCGCCGGAACGCCGCCTCTGAGACGACGGCGGCCAGAAAGCCGCCCCGGTATTCCCTGGCCGCGGTGAGGCCCGCGCGCACCACCTGGCTGTCGAGCAGTCGGCACACCTCGTTGATGGCGTCGCCACGGTGGTCAGGCAGGGAGAGCGGTCCGACGTGCACAGCAGCACGCAATCGGATCGCCGGAGCGCTGGATAGCCGTTCACGGTCGTACCGGACGAGCGCTGCGTGCAGGTGCTCCAGCAGCGGGTCGACCAGCCTTGCGATGTCCTTGGCTGGCATGACGAAGATGGCTCCGTCACCGGTGTCCTTGAATGCACCGGTCCGGTCTCGGGGGTCCTGCAGTCCAACGTGGGCCAGCACATTGGTGAGGACGTCGTCCAAGTCCGAGCGGACCGGTGCCATCTTCGCTTCCGGGATCTGGCTGTACCCCTGCATGTCCACGGCCAGGAGCGCCTGCTCCGGAGGGACATCGAGGGACGACGGCGGGGCAAGGGACATGCTGTCACCGACCTTTCGGTCACGACGGAGGGATTGAGTGCCCCATGCTGATCGGCCCCGACACGCCTTGGTGCCCACTACTGGGCACCATCCGGGTGCGGCCGGTCACATCGCGCTGCGGGCGTGGGCCGCGATCGATGTGATGTCGTGGATCAGCAGTCCGCCGCCCGGATCCGTCTCCAACCAGCCCTCTTCCCGCCCCGGCTTGATCGCCGCACCGACTGCGTTGCGGGACGCACCGATCATCTGGGAGAGCTCTTCCTGAGTCAGTCGGACGCTGACCGCTGGCCGATTCGTCGAAGCCGCATCCACAAGTCGGCTCAGGGCGCTGGCCAGGCGTACGGGAACACACGCGGTGGCGAGTTCGAGCCTGACGGCCTCGGACTCCCTGACCCGCGCGATCGCATGGCGCAGCAACGGGTTGAGCAGGCCGTTGCTCTCGACGAAGGAAAGGAATTCGGGGGCCGGAATGAGGTGGACGCGGCAGGGTTCCGCGGCGATGACAGAAGCAGAGCGGGGCTGCGCATCCAGGACGGCCAGTTCGCCGAGCAGCTCACCGGGCCCGCGTACCGCGAGCAGGGCCCGTTCACCGTTCGGCCCTGTCAGCGTCACGAGGGTCGAGCCCGAAGCCAGCAGGACCACATGGGTGCCGGGATCGCCCTGCCGCAGGAGGACGCTGCGGGCCGGGCGCACCCGCATGGGGGCGAGCCCACGCAACTGCGACCACAGACTCTCGCCGATCACTGCCATGTGCGACTGATACATATCCCCCCAAACGTAGGGACCAACCCACAGAGGGTGAGATTTTCAAGACATGAGGAAGGTGAGCAACAGGACCAATCCGGCCACACTGATTGCGGCCACAGTGAGATCGACGGCCACCTTGATCGCCCGGAACTTTCGGCGCGCGAGGGTGGTCAGAGCGGCCTCACGTTCCGGTAACTCGGTGCAGTTCACCGGGCGTCGTGGGCCGGATGCCGACGCGTGCCTGCTTCCGGTGCCTCCGCCCACGAACTCCTCACGCCAAACGAGCCCGTCGTCCTTCGGGAAGATGGGGCGCAGTGCCGTCAGCGCCGATACCAGGGCTGCCGCGACCAGCGTGCCCACCAGTGCCACAGCCACACTGAGCATGCGCGACGAGCTGACCGGTGTGGACAGTGCCGTCCCCGCCGTGATCGCAAGCAGTGCACCGGTGACTCCGCACAGCGCTGTCGCTTTTGTATCCGCACGCTGAACCTCGACGAACATCCTGTTTTCGCCACTCGGGGGTACGCCAGTGGTTGTTGAGGCGGACAGCGGGACGTTCTGCGGCTCGGATCCTTCCACTGCCTTCTCCTTTTCGTTGCCTTGCGGCTTGGAGTAGCAGTCTGAGCAGGCGGCCGGAACGCATCTGCCCAACAGGTGGTAGCCGCCGCGATCGATCGGTCACAGTCGGGAGCCAGGCTGGGTTTGAACCACAAGGCTGCCCAAATCGTGTGCTCCCCAGCGAGGCGGCGGGCCGTGTCAGCGAATCACGGCTTTAAGCCCGGGTCGGGGCTACTCGTAGTCGCGGCCAGCTGCCTGTGGAGCATCAGCTAGTCATTGGGTCCACTCAACCGCCTAACGTTTTGGGACCGGGTGAAGCCCCGGGATGCCGGGTGTGTTGAACGACTTGCAGGTAGATGCGGAGGGTGGCTCCGTGCTGGACGAAGTGCGTACCTGGCAGATCGTCAAGTAAGTCAGCATCTGGGCAGCATCAGTTCACGCACATTCCGAGACGGCTGTTCAGACGGGTGCGTGGTCGGCGATGGTGCAACAGCCTGGTTTCGCACGGAAGCGCAGGCAGGGAGCGCCCTACATAGAGCGAAGCGATGTTCCTCACAATCTTCGACTCAGGCGCGTGCCAGTTGTAGAGTGATACCGCCCTTGACCTGCAGAAAGCTGGCAGGGAGCCGTCTTACAGGAGTCCAAAGTGCTGCGCACCATGTTCAAGTCCAAGATCCATCGAGCCACCGTGACCCAGGCGGATCTTCACTACGTGGGCTCCGTCACCGTCGACGCCGACCTGATGGAGGCGGCCGATCTGCTGCCGGGCGAGCTCGTGCACATCGTGGACATCAACAACGGCGCACGCCTGGAGACGTACGTCATCGAGGGTGAGCGCGGCTCCGGGGTGATCGGGATCAATGGCGCGGCCGCCCACCTGGTGCACCCCGGTGACCTGGTGATCCTGATCAGCTACGCCCAGGTCGACGACGCCGAGGCCCGCTCGCTGGTGCCGCGCGTCGTCCACGTCGACGGGGCCAACCGGATCGTGGAGCTCGGGTCCGACGCGTCCGCGCCCGTTCCCGGCACCGACACGGCGCGCAGCCCGCACGCCGTCCCGGCCGCCCGGGGCTGACCGGTTCGGGGGTACGGGTAGCCCGATGAGTGATCCCGCCGCGCGGGGGAACGCGCAGCGGGAGAGCCTGGAACGTGCACGGCCGAACCGTCCAGGGAGCGCGCCATGACCAGCCCGAACCCGTACCCGCCCGACCCCGTACCGCCCGCGCCGACGCCGCCGCCCGGCCCGCCGGACCCCGTGCCGCCGACGCCCGTGCCACATCCGGGCCCGCCGGGCCCCGAACCCGGTCCGGCCCCCGGCCCGGTACCCACCCCGACGCCGCCACCGCACCCAGGGCCGCCACCCCCCGGGCCGTCCCCCGACCCGGTGCCCAAGCCGCCCGGGCCCGACCCGGTGCCCGGACCGGAGCCCGAGCCCGGCCCGGCGAGCTGACGTCAGGCGTCCACCTCCGAGCGGTCGCCGCCCCAGAGGGTGTGGAAGGAACCCTCCCGGTCGGTCCGCCGGTAGGTGTGCGCCCCGAAGAAGTCCCGCTGCCCCTGTGTGAGGGCAGCGGGCAGCCGGGGTGCCCGCAGCGCGTCGTAGTACGCCAGCGCCGCCGAGAACCCCGGCGTCGGCACGCCCCGCCGCGCCGCGGTCGCCACCACCGCGCGCCAGTCGTCCTGGGCCGCCCCGATCTCCGCCGCGAAGCCCTCGTCGGCCGGCAGGCACGCCAGCCCCGGCCGGGCGGCGTACGCGCCCCGGATCCGGTCGAGGAACGCCGCCCGGATGATGCAGCCAGCCCGCCACAGGGACGCCACCGTGCCGGGATCGACCTGCCACCCGTACGCCTCGCTGCCCGCCCGGATCTGGTGGAAGCCCTGCGTGTACGAGACGATCTTCGACGCGTACAGCGCCCGCTCCACCCGGTCGGCGAAACGCGCCGCCTCCGCCTCGTCCAGGGGCTTGGCGGAGGGCCCCGGCAGCGACCGGGACGCCTCGCGCGGCTCGCCGTGGCCCGACAACGACCGCGCGAACACCGCCTCCGCGATCCCCGGCACCGGCACGCCCAGGTCCAGCGCGATCTGGACCGTCCACCGCCCCGTCCCCTTCTGCTCGGCGCGGTCGGCCACGACGTCGACGAAGGGCTCCCCGCTCGCCGCGTCCGTGTGCGCGAGGACCTCCGCCGTGATCTCCATCAGGTACGAGTCCAGACGCCCCGCGTTCCAGGCGCGGAACGTCCCGGCGATCCGCGCGGGGGAGTAGCCCGCCACCCCGCGCAGCAGGTGGTACGCCTCCGCGATGAGCTGCATGTCGGCGTACTCGATGCCGTTGTGCACCATCTTCACGAAGTGACCGGCGCCGTCCGGACCGACGTGGGCCACGCACGGTGTGCCGTCCGGCGCCCTGGCGGCCACCCGCTCCAGCAGGGGGCCGAGCAATTCGTACGCCTCCGCCGACCCTCCCGGCATGATGCTCGGCCCGTGCAGGGCGCCCTCCTCACCGCCCGAGATGCCGGCTCCCACGAAGTGGATTCCACGCTTCCGTAGCTCGCCCTCGCGGCGCCGGGTGTCGGCGAAGTGCGCGTTGCCACCGTCGATGACGACGTCACCCGGCTCCAGCAGCGGCGTGAACTCCTCGATCACCGCGTCCGTCGGCTCACCCGCCTTCACCATCACGACCAGCCGACGCGGCCGCTCCAGCGCCGCGACGAACTCCTCGGCGCTCCGCGCGGCGACGAACGCCCCCTCGCCACCGAACTCCTCGACCAGCGCCTGTGTCCTGCCGGGCGTCCGGTTGTGCACGGCGACCGTGAAACCGTTGCGGGCGAAGTTGCGCGCCAGGTTGCGGCCCATGACCGCGAGCCCGGTGACGCCGATCTGGGCAGTGCCACTCATCTGTGTACTCCTGGCTTCCGGTGGGTTCCGCGTGTGGGCACGCGGGCGTACGCGTCCATACGCGGCCCGGGAGCTGCGCGTTCACCGGTGCCCCCGTCAACCCGCCCCGCAGCCGGGGCATTTGACGTGCAACGCGCCCCCTTGTCACGGCCTGTCGGGTGCCTCTAGCTTGGGCGACTGCTGACGTGTGCAAGGGGGGACCGACCCATGGCCGTACGCGGACGACACCGCCGGTACCAGCCCAGCCGTATCAACCGGGCATCGCTCACCGTCACGGCGAGCGGCGCCGGGATGGCGCTGCCGCTGATAGGAGCGGGGCAGGCGCACGCCGCGTCCGTGGACGTCTGGGAGAAGGTCGCGGCCTGCGAGTCCACCAACAACTGGAAGATCAACTCGGGCAACGGCTTCTACGGCGGGCTCCAGTTCACCCAGTCGACCTGGGAGGCGTACGGCGGTACCCGCTACGCGCCGCGCGCCGACCTCGCGACCAAGGACCAGCAGATCGCGATCGCCGAGAAGGTGCTCAAGGGACAGGGCCCGCGCGCCTGGCCCACCTGTTCGGTCAAGGCGGGCCTCACCCGGGGCGGCGACGCGCCCGACATCGCACCGCAGGCGCGACCGGCGGCGAAGGAGCAGGGCAGGCCCCGGACCCAGACGCCGCCCGCGACCCCCACCACCGTGCCCGGCAAGCGCGAGAGCTACACCGTGGCGCGGGGCGACTCCCTGTCGGGCATCGCCGAGGCGGAGAAGGTCAGGGGCGGCTGGCAGCGGCTGTACGCCGACAACCGCACGGTCATCGGCAGCGACCCCGACCTGATCATGCCGGGGCAGAAACTGACGCTGCGCACGACCGCCCCGAAGCCCGCGACGGCGGCTCCCGGGCGGCCCGCCGCGAAACCACCCGCCGCCAAGCCGCCCGCCGCCAAGCCGGCCACCGCCAAGCCGCCCGCCGCGAAGCCCGCCCCCGCCAAGCCGCCCGCCGCGAAGCCCGCCCCCGCCAAGCCCGCCACCGCGAAACCGGCCGTTCCCCGGCCCCGCACCGCCGGCTTCAGCGCGCCCGTCGACGCCGGGCCCAGCACCGCCTACCGCAAGGCGGGCTCCGCCTGGGCCAGCGGCTACCACACCGGCGTGGACTTCGCGGTCCCCACCGGCACCGCCGTGAAGGCCGTGGCCCCCGGCCGGGTCGTCTCCGCCGGCTGGGGCGGCGCGTACGGGTACCAGGTCGTCATCCGGCACGAGGACGGCAGGTACAGCCAGTACGCCCACCTCTCCGCGCTCACCGTGCGGGAAGGGCAGCGGGTCACCAGCGGCCAGCGGATCGCCCGTTCAGGGTCGACCGGCAACAGCACCGGACCGCACCTCCACTTCGAGGTGCGCACGGGGCCGGGGTACGGCTCCGACATCGACCCCCTCGCCTACCTTCGGGCGGGCGGCGTCCGGCTGTGACGGCGGCGGCACGGCGGTGAGCAGGATCAGCCCGCCCGCCGCCACCACCGCGCACCCCAGCGCCAGTACGGTGCCGGCCACCCCGTACCGGAACTGCTCGCCGAAGAGCGTGATGCCGACGACCGCCGCCACCACCGGGTTGACGACGGTCACGGTCGCCAGGGGCGCCGTCAGCCCGGCGCCCCGGTAGGACGCCTGGGACAGCAGCAGCCCGGCCGCCCCCAGCGCGGCGATCACCAGCAGGCCCGGCCACTGGCCGAGCGGCGCGGCGGCCGTGAAGTCCGCCGCGACCGCCTTGGTGAACACCGAGGCGGTCCCGAACGCCACGCCCGCCGCCGCCCCCAGCAGCACGCCGCGCACCACCGCCCGGCGCACGCCCCGGGCCGCCAGGAACAGCGCCGCCACCGCCCCGGCGCACACCACCGCCAGCAGCGGCCGCGCCCCGCCGTCCAACGGCCGGCCGTCTCCCTGGCCGGCCAGCGTCAGCAGCCCGGCCAGCCCCGCCGTCGTCATCACCGCCCCGCGCCACGCCCCCGCCCCCGCCCGCCGCCCCACGAAGACCGCCGCCATCGGCAGGGCGAACACGATCGTCAGCGCGCCCAGCGGCTGCACCAGGCTCAGCGGGCCGTACGCCAGCGCCACGACGTGCAGCAGACCGCCCACGCCGTTCAGCAGCACGGCCGCCCACCAGGCGGGGGCGGACAGGGCGGGGGAGGCGGCCGCGGAGACGCGCTCCTGCACGATCGCCCCGGCCGCGTAGGCGACCGCGGAGACCAGCGACAGCAGCACGGACAGCGCGAGGGAGCTCATAGGTCAACGATCTCCGCCCCGGCCGCCCACGTCGTCGTCCGTGAGCACGCAATCGCTCGTACTGCCGTCGTAGTACGGGAGTACACGGCGGCACACCGGGAGACCGGGGAGCCGGGGCGACCCTTGGGCGACCGTTTGGGACCGGGCCCGTGACTGACGTAAAGTGCAGCTTTTGAAAAGTATTGAAAAGTAAACGTGGCACACGAGTGATCGAGGAACGGCAACGGCCATGACGGTGACTGAAGAGAACCAGGCGTACGGGCCGGGCATCGACCCCGAGCGTCTGGCCGTCTGCCTGAGCGTCCTGGAGGAGCTCGACCAGCTCGACGTCGACCACCCGGACGCCATCGCCGTCCGCCGTGCCACGGCCGGGATCTACCGCACCGTGAAGCAGCGCCGCCGCCAGGAGCGCCGGGCCGCCAAGACCGCCCACGACAAGGCGGTCACCGAGGCCACCGCGACCGGCTCGGCCGAGCGGATCGACGACGAGACGCAGGGCCTGCTGCCGTCCTCCTCCGTGGTCGGCGAGATCGCGGGCATACTCCAGCGCCCCCGCTCCTGCTACATCTGCAAGACCCGGTACGTCGAGGTCGACGCCTTCTACCACCAGCTCTGCCAGAAGTGCGCCGCCGAGAACCGCGCCAAGCGCGACGCCCGCACCGACCTCACCGGCCGGCGCGCCCTGCTCACCGGCGGCCGCGCCAAGATCGGCATGTACATCGCGCTGCGGCTGCTGCGCGACGGTGCCCACACCACCATCACCACCCGCTTCCCCAACGACGCGATCCGCCGCTTCAAGGCCATGCCGGACAGCGACGAGTGGATCCACCGCCTGAAGATCGTCGGCATCGACCTGCGCGACCCGGCGCAGGTCGTCGCCCTCGCCGACTCGGTCGCCGCCGAGGGCCCGCTGGACGTTCTGATCAACAACGCGGCCCAGACCGTACGCCGCTCCCCGCAGGCGTACAGCGAGCTGGTCGCCGCCGAGTCCGCCCCGCTGCCCGCGGGCGAGCTGCCGTCCGCCGAGGTCATCGGCACCTTCGGCAGCGGCGCCGTGGAGACGATGGCCGCCCTGCCGGGCCCCCGCGACGGCGATCGCCTGACCGCCCAGGAGGTCACCGACCTCGCGCTCGTCAGCGGCTCCGCCTCGCTGGAGCGCATCGCCGCGGGCACCGCGATCGACGCGGGCGGCCTGGTGCCGGACCTGCACGACACCAATAGCTGGATCCAGACGGTTTCCGAGGTCGACCCGGTCGAACTTCTGGAAGTCCAGCTCTGCAACTCCACCGCGCCGTTCATCCTCATCAGCCGGCTCCGCCGGTCCATGGCCGCCTCGTCGGCACGGCGTACCTACGTGGTGAACGTCTCCGCCATGGAGGGCGTCTTCAGCCGCGGCTACAAGGGCGCCGGGCACCCGCACACCAATATGGCCAAGGCCGCGCTCAACATGCTCACGCGCACCAGCGCCCAGGAGATGTTCGAGTCTGACCGCATCCTGATGACCGCGGTCGACACCGGCTGGATCACCGACGAGCGCCCGCACCCCGACAAGGTGCGGCTCGCCGAGGCGGGCTTCCACGCCCCGCTCGACCTGGTCGACGGCGCGGCCCGGGTCTACGACCCGATCGTGCGCGGCGAGATGGGCGAGGACCTGTACGGCTGCTTCCTGAAGGACTACGCGCCCTCCAAGTGGTGATCCGCCACGCGTGCCCGGAAGCGGGCAACGTGTCCGGATACTGACCATGTGACGCGTTCCATCGAGCGGAAGCGCGCTCATTTGGTTAACCTGAAGCGAACGGCTCGCCGCCAGGGATCCACGAAACCCCCTCAGGCGGGCCTCGGGGACAAGCCTGCCACCAAGGCTGCGTTTCCGCCCGAGTAACCGGCGCCACCGCGACCGAACGGCAGTACATGTCCTCATAGGTTCGCGACACGAAGGAGTGCGCGGTGACACCAGAACTCACGAAGCAGGAGCAGCGGCCGGCGGATATCGGCGAACGATCCGCGGGGCCGGACACCCTCGGCAGCCTCGAAGTGTGGGCCCGTTCGGCCCCGATCCGGCTGGCCGGGTACGAGGAGGACCTCGCCGAGCCGCACATCCTGCCCGGCATCGACTGACCGGCCGGTCCACCGGCCGGCCCCGGCGAGCCGGTTCGTACCGTGCGCCCCGTGCCCCCCGCCCCTCCGGCGGGGGGCACGCGCGTGCGGCGGTCAGGACAGCCTGGTGGGTGGCAGGAACTCCCGTACGTACGTCCGGTGCCACCAGGCGCCCGTCTCCCGCAGTTCGCGCCGGGTGGTGTAGCGGTAGCGGTACAGCCGGGCGCGGACGCGGACGGGCGGGGCGTCGGGGAAGGGGTTGTGGCGCAGCAGCCGCAGCGTGTCGCGGTCCCCTTCGAGGAGTTTTTCCACGAAGGGCGCGAACCAGGAGTGCGCGTACGCGGGGGAGAGCGCCGCGAACCACATCAGCCAGTCGAGGCGCAGGTGGTACGGGGCGAACTGGCGCGGCAGTCGCCGTACGTCGCCGGGCTTGCCCTTGAACTCGTACTCCCGCCACACCGTGCCCGGGTGGACGGTCGGTTCGTCGGTGCCCTCGATCACGATCTCGTGCCGGACGCGGCCGACGGTGCCGAAGGCCCCGTAGGTGTTGACCAGGTGCAGCGGGTCGAAGGAGCGGTTCATGGCCTGGTGGCGGGAGACCAGGTTGCGTGCCGGACGCCAACTGAGGACCACCACCAGAGCGGTGACGGCGATGACCAGGACGCCGTACCAGAGCGGGGGATTCGGCAGCGCGGGCGCGTCGGCGACGAGGGAGCCGTCCACGGCCGACAGGGCGAGCACGATCGTGATCCAGTTCAGCCAGGAGAAGTTGCCCGACAGCACCAGCCAGAGCTGGGTCAGGGCGATGAGGCCCGCCGCCGCGCTCGCCACGGGCTGCGGGGTGAACAGCAGGAACGGCACGACGAGTTGCGTGACGTGGTTGGCCGCCACCTCCACCCGGTGCAGGGGCTTGGGCAGGTGGTGGAAGAACCAGCTCAGCGGCCCGGGCATCGGCTGGGTCTCGTGGTGGTAGTACAGGCAGGTCAGGTTCCGCCAGCAGGCGTCTCCGCGGAGCTTGATCAGGCCCGCCCCGAACTCCACCCGGAACAGCAGCCAGCGCAGCAGGAACAGGATCAGGATGGGCGGGGCGGTGTCCTCGTTGCCGAGGAAGACGGCGAGGAAACCCGCCTCCAGGAGCAGCGATTCCCAGCCGAAGCCGTACCAGGTCTGCCCGACGTTGACGATGGACAGGTACAGCGCCCACAGCACCGCCCACATCAGCATCGAGACGGCGAGCGGCACCGCGTCGCCCGCGCCCGCGACGAGCGCCAGCGACAGCGCGGCCCCCGTCCAGGCGCAGAGCGCGAAGAACCGGTCCGAGTAGTGCAGGTGGAAGACGCTCGGAGCCACCCGGGGCGGGACGCGGCGCAGGTACGCGGGCACCGGCAGCATGCCGCGTGCGCCGATCAGCGCCCGGAACTGGAGGGCGGCGCAGAGGAACGCGACCAGGTAGATCCCGGCCAGAGCCCGCTGGAAGACCAGCCGGCTCAGCCAGTAGTCGGACGAGGTGAACCAGAACCACTCCATCGGTTCCAGTATCGGCCGCCCCTCAGTTCGCGGCGATCTTTCGCAGCGTACGGCCCAGGTGTCGCGCGTAGGCGCGCTGGAGCACCGGGACGAGCGGCCCGGCGGCCCGCGTGTACCAGCGGGCGGGCCGGCTGAACGCCGTGACGGTGAACCACACGGACCCGTCCGCCCGCCGCTCCGCCACGAACGACTCCTCGCCGCTCTCGGGGTGCCCGGCCAGGGTGCCGTACGCGAAGCCGGTGCGGTCCTCCTCGTACGCCGTCCACACCACCTCGCACGGCGCGGCCATCCGCAGCGGTCCGGCGCCGAGCGAGATCTCGACGGCCGTGCCGGGTTCGGCCCGTACGGAGCCGGCACGCACGCGTGCGCCGGACTTCCGGTGCATCGCCCAGGTGGTGACGGCGGTGCCCGCCGCCTCGAAGGCGTCCCGGCCGTGGCCGATCAGCGTCTCGTGGCGGAGGTGGTGGTAGCCGGCCGGGAGGGGCCGGGTCCGGGTGGCGCCGACGTCCGGGTAGCTGAAACCGGTGGGTCCGGGAGCGGAGCCGAGGCTGCGTATCGGTCGGGTCATGTGACGGGCTCCTTGAGTCGTCGCCAGGCCAGCACCGAGCAGAGTGCGAAGCCGAGCGCGTTGCCGAGGCCGTGGGTGGCGGCCATCCAGGTCAGGTTCGGGTGCGGCAGGCCGGTCGCCTCGCCGAGCGCCCAGCTCAGCGCGAGCAGCATGGTCGCCACCAGGACGGCGGCCGAGACGGCGAGCAGCGCGCGGGTGGACCGGTCGTGCCGTTCGGTCGCGACGTCGCGCCACGTCAGCAGGGCGACGGCCCACATGCCGGCGGTGAGGACCACTGCCCCGGCCAGTTCGGCCCAGTCGTCCAGGAAGTACCCCAGAAGGACGAGCAGGGTGCCCAGCGGCACGCTGAGCGCGGCGAACCGGGCCGCGGGCCGGTCCACCGTGCGGCAGACCAGCCCGGCCACCAGGGCGGCGGCGAAGCCGGCGAAGTGGAAGTGGGGGACGGTCAGCGCCAGGATGTCCAGGCCGAACCCGAACAGCCGGTGCCCGGCCCGCTCGGCGACCAGCGCGAGCGCGGCGACCGAGGGGCTCGCCAGCGCGGTCAGGACGGCGACCTCGGCGGGTGCCGCCGACCGGGTGCGCAGCAGGCGGCGCGGGGCGTGCAGTGCGAGGAGGACGGTGCCCAGCGCGTAGCATGCGGCGAGCGTGACGGCGGGGACACCGCGCGGCAGCCACAGGCAGACGGCCCCGGGCAGGGCGAACACCGGCCACAGGCGCCGTACGGTGTCGAGCTCCGGGGCCTCCATCAGGCGGAGCCCGGCCGGGACGATCAGCAGCATGCCGAGCGTCACGATCAGATTGACCAGTACGGACACGCGGCCCCACCCCCTTGCTCGAACGCTTTCTTGAACGTGTTCAAGCAGAGCCTAGGGTCTTTCTTGAACGCGTTCAAGTCCTTCTTGGGTGTCTCCCTTCCGGTTGCGGGCACGTCCGGGATCCGGCAGATATGGACCAGCCAAGGGTCGTTCAGGAGGAGGCTCGCGTGCGTTCACCGATACGTCTGCTGCTGGCCGCCGGGCTGCTCGTCGCGGGCTGCGGCGGCGGCGACACGCGTGCGGCCGGTACCGGGGCGGCGGCGAACTCCCGCGAGGTCCGCCTCCAGCCCGTCGGCGCCCCGGGGCCCCACCCCTTCACCGCGTCGACCGCCCGTCCGGCACCCGGAACGCCCGCCGCCCCGCCTTCCCGGACAGGGGGCGGCCGAGGTCCCCGTACCGTCTCCGGCTCCACGCCCGGCCTCTACGGCGGCGTGCCCTCCGCCCCCAGTTGCGACGTCGAACGGCAGGTGGGCCTGCTGACCGCCGACGACACCAAGGCGCGCGCCTTCGCCCAGGCCGCCGGGATCGGCCCCGCCGGCATCGCGCCCTGGCTGCGCGGCCTCACCCCCGTGGTGCTGCGCGCCGACACCCGGGTCACCGGCCACGGCTACCGCGACGGCTCCGCGACGCCCTTCCAGGCCGTCCTCCAGGCCGGTACGGCCGTGCTGGTCGACCAGTACGGCGCGCCGCGCGTGCGGTGCGCGTGCGGCAACCCGCTGCGGTCGCCGGTCGTCGCCGAAGGGGCCGCCGTGGAGAAGGGCCGGCGGTGGCCCGGCTACGACCCCGGGCGGGTCGTGATCGTCAACCCCACCCAGCAGGTGGTCCACAGCCTGACCCTCGTGAACGTCCTGGACAACACCTGGCTCGAACGCCTCACCGGCAGCGGCCCCGACCGGGACAGGCGCCCGGAGGTACCGCCGCCGTACGCCCCCGGTGAGCGTGACCTCGCGGCCGCCCCGGCGCCGGAGGAGCCGCGAGAGCCGCAGCGGCCGCCCAGGACCCCGGCGCCGGCCGATTGCCCGACCGCGACCAGCGGCGCCCGGACGGTCCCGCCCGGCTGCCCCACCCCGCCCCCGCCACCGCCGCCCCCGGTCCTCATCGCGCCGGACGGCGCCGGGGACCCCGGCGGCGGCCCGGACCTCCCGGCCGATCCGTACGACCGGCCCGCCGGCCCCGGGCTCCCGGACGGCGGCCCCGGGCTCCCGGACGGGCCGGGCCTGCCCGATGGTCCTCCGGACGGGCCCGGCGCACCCGACGGCCTGGGCCTGCCGGAGGACGCGGGGGAGCCGCAGGACATGCCCCTCGAACCGGAGCTCCACGAGGGCTGATGGCTCCGCATCCGGTTCCGCAGACGGTCGAAAAACCCGACAAATGATGGCAGAGTGGCTCCATGGTTGATCCGGCAGCGGATGCCCTGTCGCTCCCCGAGGACTGGCCCGCCCACCCGGATCTGAGTCTGTCCCTCAACCGCATGGGCAGCTTCGACTGGGACCTCGACACAGGGCTCATGCACATGGACAAGACCGCCCTCGACGTGTTCCAGACGGACGTCACCGAATACGACGGGCGGCCCGAGAGCCTTGCCCCCCGCGTCCCGCCGAGCGAGGCCATCCGTCTCGACGGACTGGTCGCGCAGGCCCTCAAGAGCGGCAGCACGCACTACGGCGCCTACTTCCGCATCCGTGCCCGCGACGGCGGTCTGCGCTGGACCCACACCCAGGGGTTCATCCGGCGGGACGAGACCGGCCGCCCGCGCCGCATCATCGGCATCGTCCGCGACGCCACCCAGGAGCTCGCCGAGTCCACCGCCCGGCGGGAGGTCGACGAGGAGCGGCGCCGTCAGACCAGCGTGGTGGAGTCCACCACGGCGGCCCTCGCCCACGCCCGGACCGTCCAGGACGTCATCGACGTGCTGAAGGACTCGCACGGCCTGGAGCACCTGGGCGCGACCAGCCTGGTGATGGGGCTGCTGGAGGCGGGCCGCATCCACCTCGTCGCCGACGGGCCCGAGGGCTCCTTCGTCCCCGGCACCCGCTACACCCGGGTGGACGAGCAGTACCCGATGAGCGAGGTCGTCCGCACCCTCACCCCCCGCTTCATCGAGTCCCCCGAGGACTTCGCCACCTCCTACCCCATCCTCTGGCCGCACATCAGCGGCCTCGGGATCACCTCCGCCGCGTATCTGCCGCTGATCGCCCAGGCCCGGCCCATCGGCGCGCTCGGCCTGCTCTACAGCGACAAGAACGGCTTCACCCCCGAGGACCGCAACGTGCTCGTGGCCCTCGGCAGCAGCATCGCGCAGAGCATCCAGCGCGCCATGCTCTTCGAGCAGGAGCACGACCTCGCCGAGGGACTCCAGCAGGCCATGCTGCCGCGCCGCATCCCCGCGGTGCCCGGCGCGCAGATCGCCGTCCGCTACCGCTCCGCCCGGCTCGGCCGGGACATCGGCGGTGACTGGTACGACATCATCCCGCTGCCCGGCGGCCGGGTCGGCGCCGTCATCGGGGACGTCCAGGGGCACGACACGCACGCCGCCGCCGTGATGGGGCAGCTCCGCATCGTGCTGCGGGCGTACGCGGCGGAGGGCCACACCCCGGCCACCGTGATGGCGCGGGCGTCCTCCTTCCTGCACGAGCTGGACACCGACCGCTTCGCCACCTGTACGTACCTGGAGGCCGACCTGGCGACCGGCGTGGTGCAGGTGGTGCGGGCCGGGCACGTCGACCCGCTGCTGCGGGACGCCGACGGCGACTGCCGCCGGGTGCCGGTGCAGGGCGGGATGCCGCTCGGCCTGTCGGCGGAGTTCGGCGCGCTCGACTACCCCGTCGCCATCCTGGAGCTCGACCCGGGGCAGGCCCTGCTGCTGTACACGGACGGGCTGGTCGAGCAGCCGGGCGTCGACCTCGACGAGGGCATGCAGTGGCTGACGGCCCTGGTGCGGGGCGGGCCGGACGACCTCCAGGACCTCGCCGACCACCTGTGCGACGTGGTCGACGAGCGAGGCGGCGAGGACGACGTGGCGATCCTGCTGCTGCGCCGCGAGGGCGGGTTCACCCCGCAGGCGGGCGGGCGGCTCCAGCAGCACGTTGCTCAGAGCGACCCCGAGGCGCTCAGCTCGGCCCGGCACATGATCAGGGCGGCGGTACGGGCCTGGGGCTCGGGGGAGCGGGCCGACGACATCGAGCTGGTCGCCGACGAGCTGATCACCAACGCGCTGCTCCACACCGACGGCGGGGCGATCGTCACGCTGCGGATGCTGGCCGGGCACGAACGGCGGCTGCGGGTCGAGGTGGAGGACCGCTCCAGCGCCCTGCCCCGCCGCCGCGACGCGGGCCTGTCGGGCGTCTCGGGCCGGGGCCTGCTGCTGGTGGACCGGCTGACCGACGTGTGGGGAGTGGACTCGCGCGGCAGCGGCAAATGCGTCTGGTGCGAGTTCACCGTCCCCGTCCGGCCGGAAATGTGATGGACACCGGCTGTTAACTGTAAGTGAAGGGATCGTACTTGACCGTAACCGACCGAACGCGTTTGACTGCAGTTCCGTAGCCGTCCACGGCCCTCCACGACATGGGGATCCCTTGAGCAGTGAGCTGCTGGCACCTCTCGACCTGGCCTTCTGGCACCTGGAAACGGCCGACCACCCCATGCACCTGGGCGCCCTCGCCCGCTTCGACCCCGGACCCGACGACCCCGGCGACGTCCTGGACCTGCTCGCCGAGCGCGCCGCCGCCATCCCCCGGCTGCGGATGCGCGTCCGCGACGTGCTGCTCCCCGTCGGCGGCGCCGCCTGGAGCGCCGACAAGACCTTCGACGTACACCGTCACGTGCGGCACGTCCCCCTGCCGGGAGACCCGGCCGGCTTCACCGCCGAGGCGACGCGGCTCGCCGGCGAGCTGATGGAACGTCCCCTCGAACGCGGGCGGCCGCCCTGGGAGATGTACCTGCTGACCGGCGCGCCCGGCGGCCCCTTCGCCGTCCTCGTCAAGCTCCACCACGCGCTCGCCGACGGCATGCGCGCGGTCGCCATCGGCGCCGGCATCTTCGACGAGATCGCCGGCGCCCGCACCACCACCGGCCGCCGCCGCCCGCGCCCGGTGCCACCCCGCTCCTGGCTGCCCGGCCCGCTGAACGTCGCGGGCGCCGCGCGCGGCCGCATCGAGGAGCTCGGCCGGGCCCTGGGCGTCGGCGCCTCCGTCGTACGCGCCAGCCGCCTCGACCCGCGCGGCACGCCCGCGCTCACCGCCGGCTCCAGCGGGACGCGGCGCCTGGCCACCGCCGACCTGGACCTGGAGGAGGTACGGCGGGTCCGCCGGGTCACCGGCGGCACCGCCAACGACGTGCTGCTCGCGGTCACCGCCGGGGCGCTGCGCCACTGGATGCTCCAGCGCGGCGAGCGGCCGCCCACGGCCGACCCGCGCGCCCTCGTACCGGTCTCCCGGCGGCGGCCCGGCGGCGCGCCCGGCCCCGGCAACACCTTCTCCGCGTACCTCCTGGACCTGCCCCTCTCCGACCCCGACCCGCTGAGCCGGCTGGACTCCGTACGGCGCGGGATGGACCGCAACAAGGCCGCCGGGCCCACGCGCGGGGCCGGGGCGGTCGCCGTGCTCGCCGACCAACTGCCCCCGCTCGCCCACCGGTTCGGCGCCCCGCTGGCCCAGGGAGCGGCGCGGATGCTGTTCGACGTCCTGGTCACCAACGTGCCGCTGCCCCGCTCCACCCTCTCCCTCGGCGGCCACCCGCTGCGCGCCCTGCACCCCATGGCCCCCCTCGCGCGCGGCCAGGCGCTGGCCGTGGCGATGTCCCCCTACGGCGGCCAGGTGCACATCGGGCTCGTCGCCGACGGCAAGGCCGTACCGGACGTGGACCGGCTCGCCCACGCGATGGCCGACGAACTGGCCGAACTGGTCAAGCTCACCCGGCGGAGCTGAGCAGCGCGCCGGGCGCCCCTGCGGCACGCTGGAACCATGCCTGAACTGCCCGAGGTCGAAGCCCTCCGAGAGTTCCTCGACGAGCACCTGGTCGGCAAGGAGATCGCCCGCGCCCTGCCCGTCGCGATCAGCGTCCTCAAGACGTACGACCCGCCGCTGTCCGCCCTCGACGGCACCACCGTCACGGCCGTCGGCCGGCACGGCAAGTTCCTGGACATCACGGCCGACGGGCTGCACCTGCTGGTCCACCTCGCCCGGGCCGGCTGGCTCCAGTGGCGGGACGTCCTGCCCTCCGGGCCGCCGCGCCCCGGCAAGGGCCCGCTCGCGCTGCGCGTCGCGCTCACCGGCGGCGACGGCTTCGACCTCACCGAGGCGGGCACCACCAAACGCCTCGCCGTCCACCTCGTCCACGACCCCGCAGACGTCCCGGGCGTCGCCAGGCTCGGCCCGGACCCGCTCGCCGACGACTTCGACCGGGACGCCTTCGCCGCCCTCCTCGCCGGGGAGCGGCGCCAGGTCAAGGGCGCCCTGCGCGACCAGAGCCTGATCGCGGGCATCGGCAACGCCTACAGCGACGAGATCCTGCACGCCGCCCGGATGTCACCCTTCAAACCCGTGCAGAACCTCACCGAGGACGAGACGACCACCCTCTACGAGGCGATGCGCACCACCCTCCACGAGGCCGTCGAGCGCTCCCACGGCGTCGCCGCCGGGCGCCTCAAGGCCGAGAAGAAGAGCGGCCTGCGCGTCCACGGCCGCACCGGGGAACCGTGCCCCGTCTGCGGCGACACCATCCGGGAGGTCTCCTTCAGCGACTCCTCGCTCCAGTACTGCCCCACCTGCCAGACCGGCGGCAAACCGCTCGCCGACCGCCGGCTGTCGCGGCTCCTCAAATAGGTCACGGCCGCACCGACACCAGCCGCTCGCCCTCCACGGTCCGCACCTCCAGCCGCTCGATCTCCCCGAGCCGCAGCGCGATGCCTCCCTCCATGACCGGCTCGTCGCCCTCCTTCGTCGCCCACGTCATGACCGGCCACGCCCGGCCGTCCGCCCCGACGGCGACCAGTTCGCACACGCGAGCGCCCCGCACCCCGGCCACCCGCAGCGCCACCTCCGTGCCCCACTCCCGGTCCCGCAGCGCGACCGACGCCGACGCCCCGGTCGCCGAGTCCGTCGCCGCCGCCCGCCGTACCGCCGGGTCGCCACCGCCCGGTCCGGGCGAGGCCAGCAGCACGACGCCCGGTACCGCGACCGCCAGCGCCGCCGCCACCCCGACGACCCGCGACCGCCACCGCCGCGCCCGCACCGGACGCGCCCGACGGGACCGCCGGCGCCCCGCCCGGGCGGCCGGCACCGCGACCGCCCCCAGGGGCCGCAGCGGCTCCCGTTCGGCGAGCTGGGCCAGCGCCGACGCGGCGAAGAGGAAGTCCGGGAGCCCGGCCGCACACGCCGCGCACCGCGCCAGGTGCTCCTCGCACGCGAGGGCGTCCGCCGGTTCCAGCACGCCCAGCGCATAGGCGGCGACATCGTGATGCCGCTCCCGCAGACTCATGGGGGTGCCTCATTCCCGCGTACGCGTCCGTGTGCCGTGTGCTTCCGTGAAGCCTTACGCCATGCAGTACGCATCCGAGCCGTTTCCCGCTCAATCGACCCGCCCCTACACTCCGCACCATGGTGCGCGTACTGGCCGTCGACGACGAGAAGCCCGCTCTCGAAGAGCTCCTCTACCTCCTCCGCTCCGACCCGAGGGTGCGCAGCGCGGAGGGCGCCACCGACGCCACCGAGGCGCTCCGCCGCATCGGCCGCGCCCTCGAAGCGGGGCCCGACGGCGTGGACGCCATCGACGTCGTCTTCCTCGACATCCACATGGCCGGGCTCACCGGCCTCGACATCGCCCGCCTGATAGCCGGGTTCGCCAGGCCCCCGCTGATCGTCTTCGTCACCGCCCACGAAGGGTTCGCCCTCCAGGCGTTCGACCTCAAGGCCGTCGACTACGTCCTCAAACCGGTGCGCAAGGAACGCCTCGCGGAGGCCGTTCGACGCGTCCGCGAGCTCGCCGAACCCACGGTCGCCGCCGCGGCGGCGGAGCAGATCCCGGTCGAACTCGGCGGCGTCACCCGCTTCGTGGCCGTCGACGACATCGCCTACGTCGAGGCCCAGGGCGACTACGCGCGGCTGCACACCGACGAGGGCAGCCACCTCGTCCGCATCCCGCTGTCCACGCTGGAGGAGCGGTGGGCGGCGCGCGGGTTCGTCCGCATCCACCGCAGCCACCTGGTCGCGCTGCGCCGCATCGACGAACTGCGCCTCGACGCCGGGGCGACCACCGTCCGGGTCGGCAGCGCCGAACTGGCCGTCAGCCGCCGCCACGCCCGCCAACTGCGCGACCTGTTGATGCGCCAGGCACGCGGTTGACACCGGCCCCGGGCAAGATCGCGAATCCCGGGCCGACGGGAATGAAGAAGCAGGCCATGGGAGTTGAGCGGGACATGGCTGTCATACACAACACCACCATGTCGCCCGGCAAGCTGGAGCTCCTCCAGGGCTGGCTGCCCACCCAGCCGTGGTACACCGGCACAGCCGGCCGACCGGAACTGGTCAAGGCCGGCGGGTTCCGGCTCGACGACCCGGAGGGCGAGGTGGGCATCGAGTTCATGGTGGTCGCGGACCTCTCCGGCGACCGGCCCGTCGCGTACCACGTGCCGCTGAGCTACCGGGGAGCCCCGCTCGACGGCGCCGGACAGGGGCTCATCGGCACGTCCGAGCACGGGGTGCTGGGACGGCGCTGGATCTACGACGGCACGCACGACCCCGTGGTGGTCGCCCAGGTGCTCGCCCTCCTCCAGGGGCGCGCCAAGGCGCAGCACCAGAGCGTCACCGGCGCCCCCGACACGTCCGTCACCAGCCACTGCTCCACGGCCGCCCTCCCGGCCGGGGACGAGCCGGGGAACGTCCACAACGACGAGCACGGCACCCGCGTGGAGACGGCCACCGCGACCCTCGAAGTGATCCGCACCCTGGGAGCGCCGCAGGGCGCCGGCACCTACGACGGGCACGTCACCGCCGCCTGGCACCTGCCGGACGGCGGCGAGCACAACGGCCCGTTCTTCCTCCTCCGCGCCACCGCTCGCTGACCCCTGCCGGTGCCGGCACCCACCGTTCGTCGCGCGGTACGCGCCGTTCGGCGACGGGTGCCCGGCACCGGACCGACGGCCCACCGTCCGGCGCCTAGTGTTGATCACCGGAGAGGGGGCACCGTGACCGTGGAGATCGAGGCGCTGCTCGCCGAACTGCGCGCGCTGCCGGACCTCCGGCCGGCCGGCCCGAGCGAGGCCGAGGCGCTGCTCGCCGGGGTCAGGAGCGCCGCCGGACGCTGGGCCGACGTGCTGTACGAGATCCAGGAGTCGACGCACGGACTGGTCGGGCCCCGCACGGCGGCCGCCCTGGAGGTGGCGTTCCGCCGGGCCGAGGAGTGCTACGTCGAGCTGGAGATCGCCCTCGGCGACGCCGCCCGGCGGACCGGCAAGTGACCCGAGAACCCCGAAAACGGGGTCTACCTTCGGTAATGGCTTCTGCGTAGACTCCACCCCCCGAGCCAGCCAGCCGACCCACGGACACCGATGCCCGCAGAGCACCAAGCCGAGCACGAAGCCGAGCACCGAGCCGGTCACCGGCCCGCGCGCCCCCGCCGCGAGACGGTCACCGGTGTCCCCCGCTCCGCCCGCCGTCCGCCCGGTCACGCGCCCGCCCGCTCCGAGATCAGCGAGCAGACCACCCTCGGCCACACCTACGTACGGTCCCTGATGCGCAGCCAACTGCGCGCCGCCCTCTACGCACTGGGCACCCTCGCGCTGCTCGTCGGCTCACTGCCCCTGCTGTTCACACTCCCGACGGCGCTCGGGCACGGCACCGCCCAGCCGTTCCTCTGGGCCGCCCTGGGCGTCGGCACGTACCCCGTCGTCTGGCTCATCGCCCGCTGGTACGTCCGCCGCGCCGAGCGCAACGAACGCGACTTCACCGGCCTCGTGGAAGGCCGCTGAGCCCGCATGGACCGCACGTGAACCAGACCTACGCGGTGGCCGCCGTCACCGCCGTCGTCCTCGCCACCGTGCTCATCGGCGCCCTCGGGCTGCGCATCTCCCGCACCACCTCCGACTTCTACGTCGCCTCCCGCACCGTGGGTCCCGGCCTCAACGCCGCCGCCATCAGCGGCGAATACCTCTCCGCCGCCTCCTTCCTCGGCATCGCCGGACTCGTCCTCCTCCAGGGCCCCGACATGCTCTGGTACCCGGTCGGCTACACCGCCGGATACCTCGTCCTGCTGGTGCTGGTCGCCGCCCCGCTGCGCCGCTCCGGCGCCTACACCCTCTCCGACTTCGCCGAGGCCCGCCTCGAATCGCCCGAGGCACGCCGGCTCGCCAGCCTCTTCGTCGTCGGCATCGGCTGGCTGTACCTGCTGCCGCAGCTCCAGGGGGCGGGCCTCACGCTGGAGATCCTCACCGGTGCCCCCGACTGGGTCGGCGGGCTGGTCGTCGCCGTCGTCGTCACGGGGGCGGTGGCGGCGGGCGGGATGCGGAGCATCACCTTCGTGCAGGCCTTCCAGTACTGGCTCAAGCTCACCGCCCTGCTGATCCCCGCGCTGTTCCTGGTCACCGCCTGGTGGGGCGACGACGCGCCGCGCGCCCGGTTCGACGCGCCCGCCGTCTTCCGCGAGCACACCGCCGTGACGGTCGACGACACCGTACGCATCGAGGTCGACGCACCACTGACCCTGACCGTCACCGGGCGCGTCGACTCCACCGCCTACGAGGACGACCGGGTCACCCTCGACGAGGGCGGCCACCGCGTCGAGGCGGGCACCACCCTGCGCTTCCCCGAGGGCGCGCGGGTCCCCGAGCGGGCCGCCGGAGGCGCCGACCCCCAGGGCTGGTCGCAGCCGCTGGCGGGCGGCCGCGACGGCCACCAGCTCTACGCCACCTACGGGCTGATCCTCGCCACGTTCCTCGGCACCATGGGCCTGCCGCACGTCGCCGTCCGCTTCTACACCAGCCCCGACGGGCGCACCGCCCGCCGCACCACGCTCGTCGTCCTCGGCCTGGTCGGCTCCTTCTACCTGCTGCCCCCGGTCTACGGCGCGCTCGGCCGGATCTACGCCCCCGAACTCGCCCTCACCGGCGCGGCGGACGCGGCCGTGCTCGTCCTGCCCGACCGGGTCCTGGGCGGGACGGCCGGTGAGCTGCTGGGCGCGCTGCTGGCGGGCGGGGCGTTCGCGGCGTTCCTGTCGACGGCGTCGGGGCTGACCATGTCCGTCGCGGGGGTGCTCAGCCAGGACGTGCTGCCCTCGCGCGGGGTGCGCCACTTCCGGCTGGCGACCGTGCTGGCCATGGCGGTGCCGCTCGCCGTCAGCCTGGTGGCCACCAACGTGCCGGTGGCCGACGCCGTGGGCCTGGCGTTCGCCGTGTCGGCGTCCTCGTTCTGCCCGCTGCTGGTCCTCGGCATCTGGTGGCGGCGGCTCACCCCGCCCGGCGCCATGGCCGGACTCGTGGCGGGCGGCGGGGCCGCGCTCACGGCCGTGATGGCGACCCGCGCGGGGCTCGCCCCGGAAGGGTGGCCGCACTCCCTGATGGCCTGGCCGGCCGTCTGGTCCGTGCCGCTCGGCTTCCTCACCATGGTCGCCGTCTCGCTCGCCACGCCCCGCCGCGTCCCGGCCGGCACCCCCGCCATCCTGGCCCGGCTGCACCTGCCCGAGGACCTGGCCGGCCGCCCCTCGGGACGCCCCCGGGCGCCGGAACGCCAGGAAGGGGCCGAGCGGTGAGCGGAACCCTCTTCGCCGCCCTGGCCGCCGCCGGGGCCGTCCTCCTCGCCGCCGGGTTCGCGCTCGGGCGGCTCAGCGCGCGGCGGGCCGGCAAGGACGTCCTGGACCTCGGCACCCCCGTGGAGCGGGCCACCTTCCACACCCTGCACACCGCCTCCCTCGCCGCCCCGCCGCTGCGGGCCGGGCTCACGGAGGACACCGCGCGCAAGGCCGCGCGCCGGCTGCGCTCGCTGCTCGGCACGGAGGCGCTGTGCCTGACCGACCGCACGGCCGTGCTCGCCTGGGACGGTCCCGGGGGCGACCACCACCGCGAGCAGGTGATGGAACGGGTCGCCGAGCTGCTCGGCTCCGGGCGGGGCCAGAGCGTGCGCGCCGAGTGCGGCGAGCCCGACTGCCCGCTGCGGTGGGCCGTGATCGCGCCACTGACCGGTGAGGAAGGTGTGCTGGGCGCCCTGGTCGCGTACGGCTCGCGCGAGTCGGCGGTCCTGGTGCGGGCGGCGACGGAGGTGGCCCGCTGGGTCTCGGTCCAGCTCGAACTGGCCGAACTGGACCGGTCCCGTACGCGCCTGATCGAGGCGGAGATCCGGGCCCTGCGCGCCCAGATCTCCCCGCACTTCATCTTCAACTCGCTCGCCGCCATCGCCTCCTTCGTCCGTACCGACCCGGAGCGGGCGCGCGAACTGCTCCTGGAATTCGCCGACTTCACCCGCTACTCCTTCCGGCGGCACGGCGAGTTCACCCAGCTCGCCGACGAGCTGCGCTCCATCGAGCAGTACCTGGCGCTCGCGGGCGCGCGGTTCGGCGACCGGCTCCAGGTCACCCTCCAGGTGGCGCCCGAGGTACTGCCGGTGACGCTGCCGTTCCTGTGCCTCCAGCCGCTGGTCGAGAACGCCGTCAAGCACGGCCTGGAGGACTCCCGTACCACCTGCCGCGTGACGATCGCGGCCGAGGACGCGGGAGCCGAGGCCGTCGTCACCATCGAGGACGACGGGGTGGGCATGGACCCGGACGTCCTGCGGGCCATCCTCGCGGGCGAGCGCCCCCAGGCGTCCGGCATCGGCCTGTCCAACGTCGACGAACGGCTGCGCCAGGCGTACGGGGACGACTACGGCCTCGTCGTCGAGACGGGCGTCGGCGCGGGCATGAAGGTCACCGTCCGTGTCCCGAAGTATCGCGCGGGTGTGCACCGCGATCCGCCCGCGTCCGTTCAGGAATGAAATGTCCCGGTATGGGGACGCGGGTGCAATGGCGGTGACCGCTCACCGGGAGGCAGCCATGGGCACCCATGATCACTACGAACTGGACTTCGGGCAGGAAGACGTCGTGGAGGTGCACCGCACGGACCGCACCGGGGCGGGCGGGCACCCGGTCTACGCCGACGACACCGGGATAGTCCTGGCCGAGATCAGCGACCGGGGCGAGGTGCGGATGCTGGCCAGCGGCGGCCACCAGGACCTGCCCGCCAGCTCCAGGGTCCGGGCCCGGCCCGTCCAGCCGCACTGAGCCCGCTGCCGCCGCGGCTCACACGTGCGGCGGCTCGTACAGCCGCAGCGCCAGGTGCCCGAGCGGGAGGCCCAGGCGCCAGGACGGCAGCCACACCGCCTCGGACTCGTCGACCGCGAGCGAGGCGGCCGGGCCGGCCGACAGCGCGCCCAGGTCGGTGGCGAGCAGGTGCGTCCCCTCCAGCAGGCGCCAGGTCTCCCGGGCGAGGGCCAGGCCCTCGTCGCCGTCCCCCTCGCGTTCCCGGCGCGCGGAAAGCCGCTCGCGCACCCAGTCCTCCCAGGGGTGGCCGTGCGCGGTGCGGATCAGCCACTCCTCCAGCCGGTCCTCGGCGCCCGTGCCGGGGGCGTCGTCCGTGCCGTCGCCCAGGTACACGGTGAGCGCGAGCGTCCGGCGGCCCGCCTGGTACTCCAGCGAGCCGGGTTCGACCAGGCCACCGGCTCTCAGCAGTTCATCGGCGATGTACTCGGCACACAGCCAGGCCATCGGGACGGCCAGCCCGCCCCCGCCGGTGCCGTTCGTGCTCTCGGGCCGCAACGTTCCCACCTTCTCCCGGACGTCCTGCGCGTGCGTGTGGTCCTCGACGACGAGCCTCCACCGTCAGGCACGGGCCGGGGCGGCTCTTTGCTCAACTCGGCGGTGTGGTCTCGCCTACATTTCGGCCAGGGTCGTGACGCACGGGCGGTGACGTGCCCGCAGGGGACGGTGGGACGGGAGGGCTCACGAGGCCGGCGAGCCGGAGAGCGTCCGGCTGTAGCCCGGCAGGCACCGGCCGAGCGCCCGCAGCGCGTAGTGCGACCGCGACTTGACCGTCCCCGCCGGTATGCCCAGATCGGCGGCCGCCTCGTTCACGGTCAGGCCGTCGAAGTAGATCCGTACGAGCACCGCGCGGTGCTCCGGGCTCAGTTCCCGTACCGCCGCGCGTACGTCCAGCGCGGCGACGGCGGACTCGGTGACGTCCGAGGGGTCGGGCGTACCGGCGAGCACGCCGTCCCCGATCTCGGTGGGGCGGGCCATGCGGGAGCGGCGGGCGTCGATCGCCAGGCGCCGGCCCACCGTGAAGAGCCACGGACGCATCGACTCGTACGGGGCCTCGAACGCCTCGGGGTGCTGCCAGGCGCGCACCAGCGTCTCCTGGAGCAGGTCCTCGGCACGCTGCTTGTCCCCGTAGGTCAGGCCGAGCAGGAAGCTCAGCAGCGCGGGTCCGTGTTCACGCTGGAGCTCCTCCAAGGCCCGCTCGTCGGTGGTCGCCGTCGTCATCGTCACACCCTTTCCCGCCGTACTCGGACGCCGTGCTCAGACCCTCGACGCGTATCCGAACGCATCCGGGGCCGAAGGGACAGGCGCCGCACCGGGATGTGCGACGAGCGGTCACACCGAGCGGCGAATGGTGCGGTGAGCGGTCACCGGGAGTGATAGGTCAGATATCACTGCGTTTGTATGATTTTGCGTATTTAAGGATTGACTGATCCTCATTTCCCGTAGGGATCAGGGGGTGCACGCCCCATGTGCTCCACACCCCCCTGAAGCCCACGGAGTCCGGCTGATGACCACCACACCCATGCGACGGACCACGGTGGCGGTGGCCACCGTCCTTCTTTCCGCGGCGGCAGGCTGTGCCGGTGCCGAGCCGGAGCCGCGCACCGCGGCCGCCCCGGCGGGCCGGCCCCCGCAGGCCGCCCACCCCGCCCCCTCGTCGGCGGGCGGCGCCGCGGCGCCGACGCGCGGATTCACGCTCGTGGCGAGCGGCGACGTCCTGCCGCACGCCTCGATCATCCGGCAGGCCCAGGCGGACGCCGGCGGCAACGGCTACGACTTCCGCCCCATGCTCGCCGGCGTCCAGCCCGTCGTCTCCAAGGCCGACCTGGCCATCTGCCACATGGAGACGGTGTACGGCAGGGAGGGCGGCCCCTACACCGGCTACCCGTCCTTCAAGTCGCCGCCCCAGGTGGCCACCGCGCTCGCCGCCACCGGCTACGACTCCTGCTCCACCGCCTCCAACCACACCCTGGACGACGGGGTCGCCGGGCTCGGCCGCACCCTGGACGCCCTCGACGAGGTGGGCGTCCGTCATGCCGGTTCCGCCCGCACCGCCGCCGAGGCCGCACGCCCCACGCTGCTCAAGGCGGGTGGCGCCACGGTGGCCCACCTGGCGTACACCTACGGCACCAACGGCATCCCGCTGCCCCAGGGCAGGCCCTGGGCGGTCAACCTCATCAACGAGAACAAGATCCTCGCCGACGCCCGGGCGGCCCGCACCGCCGGCGCCGACGTGGTCGTGGTCAGCCTGCACTGGGGCACCGAGTGGCAGACCGCGCCCGACCGGCGCCAGCTCAGCCTCGGCCGGAGCCTCACCGCCTCCGCCACCGGCGGCCGCCCCGACATCGACCTGATCATCGGCACCCACGCCCACGTCCCGCAGGCGTACGAGAAGGTCAACGGCACCTGGATCATCTACGGCATGGGCGACCAGATCGCCGGCGACATGATCAACTACCAGGGAGCCTTCGACCCGCGCGGCAACCAGGGCACCATCGGCCGCTTCACGTTCGCCCCGCCCGCCGCGCCGGGCGGCCGCTGGAACGTGGCGAAGGCGGAGTTCCTCCCGCAGTGGTTCAACACCGGGACGGGCCGGGTGGTCAACCTCAACGCCGCGATCAAGGCCGGTGAGGACCTCACCGCCGTACGCGACACGATCCAGCAGGTCGCCCTCAGTCGCGGCGCGGCCAAGGACGGCCTGCTGATGGGGGAGTAGCGGAGGACCGGCCCTACGGCGCGGGCGGCTGGTCCGTCCGCGCCCGGCCCCGGGCCTCGGCCTTCGCCAGGTTGGACTTGCGGTACGAGTAGCCGAAGTAGATCACCAGCCCGATCGCGAACCACACGGCGAACCGGGCCCAGGTCTGCCACTGGAGGAAGGTGATCAGCCAGATGGAGAAGACCACCCCGATCGCCGGCACGAACGGCATCCCCGGCGTGCGGAACGTGCGCGGCAGCTCCGGCCGCTTGTAGCGGAGCACGATCACCGCGACGCACACCACGACGAACGCCAGCAGGATGCCGATGTTGGTCAGTTCGGCCGCCTCGCCGATCGGCAGGAACCCGGCGATCAGCGCCGACGCGACACCGACGATCCAGGTCACGCGGGTGGGCACGTGCCGTGTCGGGTGCGTCTTGGCGAACCAGTGCGGCAGCAGCCCGTCCCGGGACATGGAGAACCAGACACGGGTGACGCCCAGCATGAACGTGAACATCACGGTGAGGATGCCGATGATCGCGCCCACCGCGATGATGTCCGCGAGCGCGTCGAGCCCGACGGACTTGAACGCGGTGGAGAAGCCGCTCTCCTTGTCGACCTCCGTGTAGTTCTGCATGCCCGTCAGGACCAGGCAGGCCAGCACGTACAGCACCATCGAGAAGGCGAGCGAGTAGATGATCGCCTTCGGCATGTGCCGCTGCGCGTCCTTGGACTCCTCGGCCGCCGTCGACATGGCGTCGTACCCGAACACCGCGAAGAACACCGTCGCCGCACCGGTGAACGCGCCGCCCACGCCGTACGGGAAGAACGGGCTGTAGTTGTCGGACGTGACGTGGAAGAAGCCGACGACGATCACCAGCAGCACCACCAGCACCTTCAGGACCACGACGACCGTCTCGAAGCGCGCCGCGTTCTTGATGCCGAGCGTGAGGAGGTAGGCGATCAGCAGGCACAGCAGGGCCGCGAACAGGTCGACCTTGTGGCCCGCGCCCGTCCCCGGCGCGCCCAGCATCCAGGCGGGCAGCTCCGCGCCCACCTCGCCGAGCAGGAAGTTGAAGTAGCCGGAGATGCCGATGGCCACGACCGCGACGATCGCGGTGTACTCCAGCAGCAGGTCCCAGCCGATGAACCAGCCCGCGAGCTCGCCGAGCACGGCGTAGCCGTAGGTGTACGCCGAACCCGCCTTGGGGATCAGCCCGGCGAACTCGGCGTAGCTGAACGCGGCGGCCGCGCTGGCGATGCCCGCGATCAGGAACGAGACGAGCACGGCGGGGCCGGCCGTACCGTTGGCGACCGTGCCGGCGAGGGTGAAGATGCCCGCGCCGATGATGCCGCCGACACCGATGGCGGTGAGCTGCCACAGCCCCAGCGTCCGGGTGAGCCGTTCCTCCTCGACACCCTCGTCGATCAGTGCGATGGGTTTGCGGCGCAGAATTCCCTGCCCCGCGCGGATTCCGGCCATGAGCGTCACCTCTTTGCAGACGGCATCGGCTGACGGCGGATCATGATGGCCCACCCCGGGCCCCGGCGGAAGACGACACACACCCGCGGCGGCCACCGCCGGCCCGCTGGTCCCATCGGGTGCAATCGGACGGCCGTACGGTGTGGATCAGGGGCGTGAGGCATCCGCCATGCGAGTTATTAGTCATGAAAACGGATCAAATGCCCACGGGGCGGCGGATGGTGCTGCGCATCGCCGCCGCCCTCGGGGCCACCACGACCTTCGGGCTCTTCGCCCTCGAACGGAACGGCGGCGCGCCGCCCCGCCCGTCCGGCCCCGCGCACCCCGTGGCCGGACCCCCGGTGGGCGCCCCGGCCCGAGCCCCGGCCGGCCCGCGCCTGGCGCCCTCCTCCTACCGGCTCCAGCCGATGACCGCGCACGCCCCGCCCCGCCACCGGCGCGCCCTGCCGCCCGTCCGCCAGCGGCCCTTCCTGCGGGTCTCCGGGGTCGGCCGGACCATGGTCCTCTCCTTCGACGACGGACCCGACCCCCGCTACACGCCCGCCATCCTCCGGACCCTGCGCAAGCACGACGTCCGCGCCATGTTCTTCGTGTGCGGCGAGATGGCGGCCGTCAACCCGGACCTCCTGCGCGAGATGGCCGACGACGGGCACGTGGTGGGCAACCACTCCTGGTCCCACCCGCTGATGCCCAGGCTGCGCCCCTCCCGCATCCGCGACGAACTGGGCAGCACCAGCGACATCATCGAGCGGACCCTCGGCTCCCCGCCGCTGTGGTACCGCGCGCCCTACGGGGCCTGGAACCGCCACTCCTTCGAGATCGGCGCCGAGCTGGGGATGGAGCCGCTCGCCTGGACGGTGGACACCCTGGACTGGAAGGAGCCCGGAGCGCACGTGATCGTCCGCCGCGTGCTGGACGGGGCCGGGCCGGGCGTCGTGGTGCTCTCCCACGACGCGGGCGGCGACCGCTCCCAGAGCGTGGCCGCGCTGCGCGTCTACCTGCCGGAGCTGCTGGCCGCCGGCTACCACCTCACCGTGCCGCGCCGATGAGACGCGGCCCCACCGGGAAGCCCGCCGAAGGACCCGCTGGGCCGACCGCTCAGCGGGTCGCCACCATGCGCGCGAAGACGACCACGTTGCCGTCGTAGCCGTTGGTCTTCGAGTAGCCGCCGCCACAGGTGATCACGCGCAGCTCCGGGTGCCCGGTGTCGCCGTAGACGCGCACCCCGGGGAAGTCCTCCTTGGAGAAGACCTCGACGCCGTACACCTCGAACACGGCCACCCGCCCGTCGAACCGCGTCACCTCCACGTGGCTGCCCTTCTTGAGCGAGCCGAGCCCGTAGAACACCGCCGGGCCCGCCTCGTTGTCGACATGGCCGACGATCACCGACGTACCGCGCTGCCCGGGGGAGATGCCGTTCTGGTACCAGCCGGCCATGTTGGGGTCCTGGGCCGGTGGCGCGTCGATCCAGCCGTCCTGGTCCAGGCCCACGTCCATGACCGGGGCGTCGACGTCGATCGACTCGATCCGGATCCGGGAGGCCGGCGCGTACGCGAGCGGCCGCAGGCCCTGGGGCGGGGCCGGAACCTTGCCGACGCGGCCGCTCTGCGCGACCGAGGCGGGAGCCGGCTGGGGCGGGCCGGGCTGGATGTCGAGGCCGTTCCGCATCATCGCGAGCCCGGTGAGCATGACGAGAGCCAGCGCGCCCCACGGCGAGCGCCTCCTCGACTCGAAGCCACTGTGGTACAGGCCCCTGCCCATGGTTCTCCCTTCGCGGCGTAGTACGCACGCTAAGTGCGCCGTGCCGCACCGGCGATCAGGGAAGGGGCGAACGGGTGGTGGCGCCAGGGGGGATGACCCATCCGAGTCATGGTCCGCCAAATCCCGCCGCACCACCCCTGACGGTCCGTGACCTGGGGCTCCGTCAGGTACGCGGGCGCGACACCGGCGTGTCGGCTCACCGGGGTGGACGAGTGTCGAAATGCGGTAATCAGACCGACTTGTGAAGGTTCGTCGTGGAAGGCGTACTCGTCGAATCTTCCCGGAGCGCCGCTTCGGGGCGTCTTCCACTGGAGGTTCACGATGCGTGCTTCACGCGCTCTCGCGGTGGCCGCCACCGCCGGCGCGGCCATCGGGCTCTGTGCCCCCCTGGCCGTCGCCAACAACGGTCCTACCAACGTCACGGTCTCCCCGACCCGGGTGCACCAGGGCGGCCAGCTCGCGGTCAGCGCCATGGGGTGCGGCCACGGCGGCACGGTCACGTCCAACGCCTTCCCCAAGACGGCCCTCACCGTCAACGCCTCGGGCCACTCGGCCGCCACGCCCCGGATCTACGACCACGCCACGCCGGGGCAGTACAACCTGGCGGTCAAGTGCAGCGACCACCCCATGGTGGTCACCCGGACCTTCACGGTCATCCGCGGCCATGGCTCCCGGGGCGGCCTCGGCGGCTCGATGGGCCCGAGCTCCACCGAGATGGCCATCGGCGGGGCCCTGGTCGCCACGGCGGCCGTCGGCGGCGGGCTGTTCATCAGCCGCCGTCGCCGTTTGAACGGCGGAAAGGTCTGACCGGCCGAACCTCCCGGTCGGCCGAATACGCCCGTCGCCCCGAGTCCTGTTCGGTCAGGACTCGGGGCGACGGGCATGTGCTCCCGATGCCGGTGGCGCCGGCTTTCGCCGAGTGGCCGGCACCTAGTCAGTGGCGCCGGCTTTCGGCGCGGCGGCGCAGCATGTAGATGATCCCGGTGGCGGCCGCCACGACCAGGCCGGTCCCGGCCGCGAGCTCGCCCGCGTTCAGGCCGCCGATGCTGCCGCCCACACCGCCGCGCACGCCCTGGGTGGGTGTCCTGGTGGGGGTCACCGTCCGGGTGGCGGTCACCGTGGGGACGGCGGTCGAGCTGGTCGTCGGGGTGCTGGTGGCCAGGGCGATGGTGAGGTCGACGGTGCCCGGCGTGCCGCCGGCGCAGGTGAAGGACACCGTGTAGACCGCGCCCCGCTTGGCGTCCCAGTCGACGGTCGCCGTCGCCGAACGGCCGGCCGGGATGGTCACCGTGTCGAAGACGCCCGAGGACGCCATCGCGGTGCCGGAGCAGCCGGGAGCCGTGAGCACCACCCTGCCCCCCGGCTGGACGGTCGAGGGACTGATGGCGAAGTCACCGGGGGCGTACTTGCCGGAAGCCACCGCCGGGGCGGGGGCGGTCAGGGCGAGAGCGGCCGCTCCGAGGAGAGCGGCGGAGGCGGCACCTATCGCGCGCATCGTCAATCCTCCGGGTCCCGAGGAGCACCTGCGGAACGGATTTCCACAAAGCGTCTGATATGCACCTCGATGCCCGAAACGCTAGGAGCGCCTTACCACAGCCGCGATCCCAGAGGGGCGAATGGGGCACCGAGGTCCCCCGGACGGCGGACGGGAAGTGCGCCTCCGCTCGCCCCCGGATCAACCGTCGAGGTGGGGGAAGAGGTTCAGGAAGGGATCGGGGGTCGCGGAGACACCACGGCCGAACGGCGCGTCGAACGCCCAGATCAGGAACAGCAGGAAGGCGATCAGGGCGCTGAAGAGACCGGCCAGCAGCAGTTCGCGGAACGTCCGCCGGATCTGGAGCGTGAAGATCAGCCCCACCGTGATCAGCGCGCCCGTGATCAGGCCGAACCACACCACTCCCGGCATCGTGGCCTCCGCGTTCTCGCCGCGGGCGCTGCGCGCGTCGTCGGCGACCGCCACCTGGTCCACCATCGGCTGGTACGCCTCGCCCTCGTGGGCGTCGGCCGGCCGGTAATCGGAGACGCTGCGGCGTACCCGCTCCAGCAGTTCGGTGCCCTCCTCCGTCAGCTCCCCCCGGTCGGCCATGTGCCGCCACTCTTCGTCGACGACGTGCGAGACGTACGCGTCCACGTCGGCGCGGATCCGTTCCCGCACCCCCTCGGGCCAGACCTCGGCCCTGGCGGACACCTCGTGCAGTGCCTGCGCCTCTTGGCGGACGCTCTCCTGGGCGGCGCTGCGGCCCTCCCAGACGCCGGCGATCGCCAGACCGAGCACGATCGCGTACACCACGCCGATCATCATCGTCATGTACTCGATGACGTCGGGGGTCTCGGAGGGGTCGTCGTCGTCACCGATGCGGCGGTTGTTGATGACGACGATGGTCAGGACGACCGCGCAGGCGGCGGCCATCGCGATGGACAGGACAAGCCATTCCGACAAGGTGTTCTCCGAGCGGTACTGGGCGGGCGGTGTGGGGCGGTACTAGCGGGAGGAACGGGCGCGCATCGCGGCGGCGGCGAGCACCGCGGGGGCCATGATCACGAGCATGACGGTGACCGTGGACGGTCCGTCGGCCGGTTCGGCGCGCTGGGCACGCCGGTAGGCGGGCAGCGGGACCGGGGCCGGCGACGACGGGCGGGGCCGCAGCGACGGGGTGGGTGACGGGGGCGGGGGAGGAGGGGGCGGCGCGGCCGGTTCCGGTTCGCGGGGCGGCGGCGGGGCCGGTGCGGGCGGCGGAGGCGGCGGGGACGGCGGCCGTGGTGCGGGCGGCGGCTCCGGTACCGCCCGCGTGGGCGGTGGTGGCGGGGGCGGGGGCGGGGGCGGTGGCGGCTCGGGCGGTGGCGGGGGCTCCGGCGTCGGGGTCGGCGTCGGGGTCGGGTCGGCCGGGCACGTGGCGTCACCCGCGACGGCCACCACCGGCTCGCCGGGACCGACATGGGCGACGGCACAGCTATCGGCCACCGCGGGCAGCGGCGCGACCAGCGGCCAGCCGAGGGCGGCGGCCGCCAGGAGCCGCGCGACGAGGGATGCGTACACGTCGACGAGCATGATCGGCCGTTGGCCGTCATACGTCCCGAACTGGGGTGATTCCCCTGATGGAGGGGTTCTTGGGGTGCGTGCTTGCCGGCGCGCCGGGTCGCGTGCGGAGAAATTTTCGGACGCGTTGAACGCCCGGCGCCCTCCCCGCCGTACATAGGGCCATGAACGGCGCACCTGGGCGTCGCCAAAGTACCTCAATACAACGGGAGTTGACATGAAGACCTGGCGGAACGCCTCGCTCGCGCTGTCCGCGGCGGCCGTGCTCGCGCTGACGACGGCGTGCGGTCAGGACACGGGAACACAGACCCCCGCCGGATCGGTCGGCGCGGCGGCGCCGGCGGGCGCTCCCGCCGAGAACGGTGCGGGCTACGGCTCGGGCGCCGGTTACGGCTCCGGTGCGGGGTCCGGGGAACAGGCGGCCGCCGCCAAGCCGGCCGGGCAGCTCGCCGTCTGGGACAGCAAGGAGCTCGGCAAGGTCGTCACCGACAGCGAGGGCCTCACGCTCTACCGCTTCGACAAGGACACGCCGAACCCGCCCAAGTCCGCCTGCGAGGGTGACTGCGCCAAGGCGTGGCCCGTGGTCGCCGCCGAGGGCGCCAAGCCCCCGGCCGGTGTCGACGCCTCCCTGATGGGCGAGGTGACCCGCGCCGACGGCACCAAGCAGCTCACCATCGACGGCTGGCCGATGTACCGGTACGCCAAGGACACCAAGCCCGGCGACACCAAGGGCCAGGGCGTGGGCGGCACCTGGTTCGCGGCCGCCCCCGACGGCAAGAAGGCGGCCCTGTCCGGCGGCGGCGACGAGGGGGCCGCCGAGGACGAGGGCACCGTCGACGAGGGGGCGGCCGAGGACCAGGGCGAGGGCGCGGGCTCCGTCGACCTGGCCGGGCTGTCCGTCCGCAAGGACCCCAAGCTCGGTGAGATCGTCGTCGACAAGAACGGAATGACGGTCTACCGGTTCGAGAAGGACTCGGCGTGGCCCATGAAGACCGCCTGCACCGGCGACTGCCTGGCCAAGTGGCCGGTCGTCGCGCCCGTCGACAAGAACGACACGGAGGGCATCTCCCTGAAGGGGTACACGGTGTTCAACCGCCCCGATGGAATCAAGCAGCAGACCATCGACTGCTGGCCCCTCTACACCTTCGCGGGCGACAAGAAGCCCGGTGACACCAACGGTCAGGGCGTCGGCGGCACCTGGTTCGCCGTCTCGCCCACCGGAAAGATGGTCGCGACGTCCAAGTAGAGTCCCCACGCACGTCGCGACCCGGGTGTCCGGCCCCGCCGGCCCGGACACCCCGCCGGCCCGCCGTCCCACGCCCCACGCGTGCGCGGCGGGCCGGTCGCACGCGTTCCAGGCGTTCCACGCCGGCCGCTCGAAGCCACGCAGGCGCACGCGCTCCACGCACTCCCACGTCGCACGTGCCGCTGTCCAGTGACCGAGACGTGTGACCAAGAACGGATCGATAATTTCCGTTTCCCCTCGCCCTCCCGGCGGGCGATCAGTAGCCTCGGCTCGGACACTGGCCATGAACATGGCCGCATACCGTGGCGACTTGTTGGAGACATCGATGGAGCGTCCCGCCTGGGCCCCGCCGGGCATCGACATTTCGGTGCCGAGCGTGTCCCGCATTTACGACTTCTACCTGGGCGGCTCGCACAATTTCGAGGTGGACCGGGAAGCGGCCCGCAAAGCCATGGAGTTCATGCCGGGCCTTCCCAAAATCATGCAGGCCAACCGTGCGTTCATGCGCCGGGCGGTACGGTACGCCGTCGGTGAGGGCGTCACCCAGTTCCTCGACATAGGCTCCGGCATCCCCACCTTCGGCAACGTCCACGAGGTCGCCCAGGCCGCCAGCCCCGAAGCCCGCGTCGTCTACGTCGACCACGACCCGGTCGCCGTCGCCCACAGCGCGGCCGTGCTGGAGGGCAACGACAACGCCGGCGTCGTCGCCGCCGACCTGCGCAAGCCGCAGGACATCCTCACCGCCCCCGAGACCGGCGCCCTGCTGGACCTGGACCGGCCGGTCGCCCTGCTCCTCGTCGCCGTACTGCACTTCGTCCAGGACACCGACGAGCCGCACCGGGCGCTCGCCGAACTGCGCGACGCCCTCGCGCCGGGCAGCCTCCTGGTCCTCACCCACGCCTCCTACGAGGGCGTCCCGCTGCCTCAGGAGCGGGTGAGCGGCACCGTGGGCGTCTACAACGACATCCGCAGCCCCCTGGTCATGCGCGGCCGCGACGAAGTGGCGCGTTTCTTCGACGGTTTCGAGCTGGTGGAACCGGGTCTCGTGGCGATGCCGGAGTGGCGCCCCGAGAACCCCGTCGACCAGGAGGATCCATACGCCTTCTCGGGCTTCGCAGGGGTGGGGCGCAAGGCGTGAGCATGCCGGCACAGGCACCCGGTTCCGCCGCGGAACCGGACGTCCTGGAGGACAGACTCCAGAGGTTCGCGACCATCTGGAGCCGGGCCATCTTCCCCGTCACGGCCACCTCGCTCACCCGCTCCGAGATCGAGCGGCACCTGCTGCCGCTGGCCCGGGACCTGAGCGACGCCCTGCACGCGCGGCCGTTCGACCCGGCGCCCGCGCACCGCGTCGGCGCCGCCCTGGTCGCGGCGCACTGCACCGACCCGGACGCGCTCAGCCGCAGTCTCGGTGTGGTCGACTCCTACCTGGTGCTGTACTGCGGGGGCGACGGGGAGGGTGCCGCCGTGGAGGAGCTGCGGGCCCGCTGCGCCCGCCTCCAGCACGCGCTGGCGGCCGGCTTCGCCCAGGCGCTGCGCGAACGCACCCTCACCGAGCAGGAGGCCATCGCCCGCTCGGCCCTGTCGGCGCGCAGTTTCGCCGAACAGGCCCTGCACGCCACCGAGGCCCGCTTCCGCGCGGTCTTCGAGGACGCGGCCATCGGCATCGGCATCGCCGACCTGGAGGGCAACATCCTGGAGGTCAACGGCGCCCTCACCCGCATGTTCGGCGGCCTGGAACACCACGTCAAGGGCCGCAAGGTCAGCGAGTGGGTCCACCCCGAGGACGCCCCGCACGTCTGGAAGCTGTACGGGGAGCTGGTGCGCGGCGAACGCGACCACTTCCAGGTCGAGAAGCCGTTCTACCGGGGCGACGGCACGGTCCTGTGGACCAACCTGACGGTCTCCCTGCTGCGGGACCCCGAGGGCCGCCCCCAGTACCAGCTCGCGCTGATGGAGGACACCACCGAGCGCCGGCTGCTCAACCTCCGGCTGCGGTACGAGGCGACGCACGACGCGCTCACCGGGCTGCCCAACCGCACGCTGTTCTTCGAACGGCTCGACAAGGTGCTGTCGTCCGGTGACGGCACCCGCTTCGGGCTGTGCTACCTCGACCTCGACGGCTTCAAGGCCATCAACGACAGCCTCGGCCACGCGGCCGGCGACCGGCTGCTCGTCGAGGTCGCCGACCGGCTCCAGTCGGTCGCGACCGGGCCGGGGGAGATGGTGGCCCGCCTCGGCGGCGACGAGTTCGTCGCGCTCACCACCGGCACGGACACCGAGCAGCAGGCCGACGAGCTGGCCCACCGCATCCTCGCCGCCCTCGCCACGCCCGTCCGGCTGGACGGCCGCGAGCTGACCGTGCGCGGCAGTGTCGGCGTCGTCGAGGGACCCGCGGGCGAACGCGGCCCGGCGGAGGTGCTGCGCAGCGCCGACATCACCATGTACCGGGCCAAATCGGCGGGCGGCAACCGGTTCGAGCGGGCCGACCCCGAGGCCGATGCCCGCGCCATCACCCGGCACGGCCTGACCACCGCGCTGCCCGCGGCCCTGGACCGGGGCGAGTTCTTCATCGAGTACCAGCCGCTGGTGCACCTCGGCGACGGCAGCGTGCACGGCGCAGAGGCGCTGGTGCGCTGGTGCCACCCGCAGCACGGCGTGCTCGGCCCCGACCGGTTCATCCCGCTCGCCGAGCACACCGGGCTGATCGTGCCGCTCGGCCGCTGGGTGCTCCAGGAGGCGGTGCGCCAGGCCCGGTTCTGGAACCGGCGCCACACCGACGGCGGCCCCCTGCGCATCAACGTCAACCTGTCGCCGACGCAGCTCCACCACCCGAACCTGGTCGCCGACACCGTCGACGTACTGGAGCGCTCGGGACTCGACCCGGGCGCGCTGTGCCTGGAGGTCACCGAGTCCGCGCTGATCGGCGCCGACGAGGACCTGCTCAAGCCGTTGCGGCAGTTGGCCGAGATGGGCGTGGACATAGCCCTGGACGACTTCGGCACCGGCTACTCCAACCTGGCCAACCTGCGCCGGCTGCCGGTCAGCGTGCTGAAACTGGACCGCTCCTTCACCCAGAGCATGCAGCAGCAGCCCATCGACCCCGTCGACCTGAAGATCGTCGAAGGGATCGTCTCGCTGGCGCACAGCCTGGAGCTCGCGGTGACGGTTGAGGGCGTCGAAACGGGCGCACAGGCCGAGCAGTTGCGCGAATTGGGCTGCGACACGGCCCAGGGCTGGTACTACGCGAGACCCGGCGCCCCGGACCGCATCCACGCGCTGGTTCTCGCCGACGCGGTGTGACCCTCCGTCGGTGTGGGCGGGCCGCCTCCCGGCCCGGCCGGACCGACGGGGGGCAGCACAGGCCGGCAGCGGTACGTACGGCGCGGGTGAGCGCGGGCCGGCCAGATCCGCACAGCGTGGGTGAGCGCGGGCCGGGCCGGGTACGGACGTGCGGGTGAGCGCGGGCCGGCCAGATCCGCACAGCGTGGATGAGCGCGGGCCGGGGCGGGTACGGACGGCGCGGGTCAGCGCAGCACGAGCAGGACCGCCAGCGCGACCAGCAGCGAGTCGATCCGGTCCAGCAGGCCCCCGGAGCCCGGCAGCCAACTGCCGGCGTCCTTCGCCCCCGCACCCCTCTTGACCATCGATTCGAGGAGGTCGCCGGCCGGGCCGCCGACCGCCACCGCGACCGCCATCGGCCAGCTCAGCGCCGACAGCACAGCCAGCGCGCCGACACCGGCCGCCGCCCCGGCCAGGGTTCCGCTCCACCGCTTGGCCGGTGACAGCGGCGACAGCTTCGGCCCGCCCAGTCGCCGGCCGGCGAAATACGCCACGATGTCGGCGACCGACACCGCCACGAACAGCGCCAGCGCGCTCGCCCCGAGCGGCACCAGCGCCGCCAGCACCCCCAGCCAGGCCAGCCCGAGCAGGCCGGCACCGAGCCGGCGCAGGCCGTGCTCGGCGTCACCGGCCACCAGCGGTACCGCGGCCACCGCTAGCGCCCCGATCGCGACCACCCGGAGCACCTCCCCGGGCGCCAGCCAGGCGGCCAGCACCACGCCCACCACCGCCGCGGCCAGCACCGCCCGGTCCACCCGGCCCAGCCGCAGCAGACCGCCGTACTCCAGCACCGCGATCACCCCGACCAGGCCGGCGATGGCCGCGGTGCCGGGGCGGCCCCACCAGAACGCGGCGGTGACCAGGGGTACTCCGACCGCCCAGGCGCACCACCGGATCAGCAGCTCGCGGCGCCGGGACGCCGCCACCGCGATGCCGCTGAGCACCAGCGCCCCGCCCAGGCAGGGCGCCAGCGACGCCACGGTGATCACCGGGCGGATCCGGCGGCGGGAACGCCCAGGGGCAGCGCACCGAACGCCACGCGACCCGGCCGCAGCACGTCCAGGGCGGCCCCGCAGGCGGCCACGATGCGCGCGTTCTCGGCGGTGTCCCTGACCGCGACGCGCACGGTGCGCCCCTCGTACTCCGGCGACAGCGGCGACAGGTCGCGCAGGTACACGTCGTGACGGCGGCACTCGTCGACCAGCCGTGCGGCACTCGGCCCGTCGGCCGGCAGGGTGAGGCTGAGGAAGTTCGCCACGCCCTCCTCGACCACCACGGCCTCGTCCAGCCCGGCCAGATCGGCGGCCAACCGCCGGCGCAGCGCGTGGGTGCGCAGCCAGCGCTCGCCGTAGTACGCCGGGTCGCGCAGGGCCGCCACCGCGGCGAGCTGTGCCGGGAGGCTGACCGGCCAGGGCGGCGTCCACCGGCGCAGGCGCGCCGCGGTGACCGGCTCGGCCACCAGATAGGCGGCCCGCACACCCGACAGGGCGTACATCTTCGACAGCGAGCTGCACACCACCACCCGCGGGTCCGTCGCGGCGAGTCCGGCGAGCGACTCGGCCATGTCGACGTAGCCCAGGTAGGCCTCGTCGATCCACCAGCGGGTCCGGGTCGGCGCGGTGGCGATCACCGAGCGCAGCTCCGCGGCCGGTGCGTGGCGTCCGGTGGGGTTGTTCGGGTTGACCACGACCACGAGGTCGTAGCGCCCGGAGCCGACGGCGGCGGACAGCCGGGCGGGATCGATCCGCCAGCCGTCCTCGCGGCGCAACCGGAACCGGTCCACCCGGCAGCCGATCACCCGCTCGGTGACGTGGGCGTACTCGCCGTAGCCCGGGTCCATCAGCAGCACCCTGCTGTCCGGGGTCAGCCACTGGCCGAACGCCCGGAAGATCAGGTCGGAGGAGCCGGCGCCGACCGCGAGCGTCCCGGCGGGCAGCGCCCGGGCCGCGGCGATCTCCGCCACCAGGCCCTCGGCGCCGGTGGGCGGCGACGTCCGGGCCGCCCAGCCCGGATCGTCCGCGAGCGCCGCCCGCACCCCGGGGGCCGGCGGGAACCAGGCGTCCAGCACGTCGGCGGCGACGACCCGGTGGCGCCGCCCCAGACTGCGGAAGTCCGTGCCGATGGCGGTGAACGAGGCGCCGCCGTGCTCGCACCCGTCCGGCCGGGGCGCGAACGGCACGTCGAGCCCCCAGTCCACCTGGGACCGCAGGCGCTCCAGCATCGTGCCGTAACGGTCCATCGTTGCCCTCGTCAGCCCGGCCACGTCACCGGTGAGCACCTCGAACGTCAACGCACCGCTGTGGACGGTACGTCCGACCGGGCGCAGGCCCGCGGCCTGGTACATGGGCAGCAGCTCGGTGCGCCCCATCGCCACCACCCGGCGGCCGCCCCGGGCGGCGATCCAGCGCAGCGCCGCGTACATCAGCAGCGCCGCCGCCGCGGTCGACCGCCAGCGCGGCTCGACGGTCAGGATGCGCACCTCGAACAGGTCGGCCCCGTCCAGCAGCGGCAACTCGTCACGGCTCACGTACTTGTCGAGCGCGTACCGTCCCAGCCAGGGCGGCGTCAGGCTGACGAAGCCCATGCGGTCCGCGCCGCGCGCCGCGACCAGGTAGACGTTGTCGCCGTCCAGCCCGTCGCGGAGCCGGCCGGCCGGGTCGGGCGCGTGCTGGCCCAACTCCTGTGCGTACACCCGGTGACGCAGTTCGTGGATCCACTGAAGATCCTCTGCGGTGGCGGTACGGAGCTGCAAGTCACGGCCCATGGACACCTCTTCCGACGCGGGTTCGAGTCGCCCCATCGTCGGGAACGCCGCCCGGCCGCGTCAGCGCCGAGCGACGCAGATGAGGTGAGTACGCGTACTCAGGCGCGTCCGCCGCCGATACGGGAGTCTGTGGGCCGGCCGCTCAGCCCCGCCGCGCCAGCAGCAGCCGCTGGAGCTCCCGCGCGGCCCGTGGCGGCGCCACGTCGCTGCGGTGCGCCAGCCCGATCGTGCGCCGCAGCCCCGGCCGCGCCAGCGCCGTGACCCTGAGGTCCCGCCCGGCCCGCGCCGCCACCATCGCGGGCACCACCGCCACGCCCAGCCCCGCCCGGACGAAGCCGAGCACCGCGTCCATCTCGCCGCCCTCCACCGTGAACGACGGCTCGAACCCCTCCGCGCGGCACGCCGCCACCGTCAGCTCCCGCAGGTCGTAGCCATGCCGGAACATCACCAGCGGCTGCCCCTCCAGATCGGCGATCCGCACCGGCCGCCGAGGGGCGGGCGCCGCCGCCGAGGAGACGACGACCAGGTCCTCGTGGAGCAGCTCCACGGTCGTCAGCGCCGGTGACGGGGTCGGCAAGGGCAGCACCACCAGGGCGAGGTCGAGCGACCCGCGCGCCAGCTCCCGTACGAGGTCGTGGGAGCCGCTCTCCTCGATCAGCAGTTGGATGCCCGGGTGCAGGTCGTGGAAGGCGCGCAGCACATCGGGCAGCAGCCCGGTGCACAGGCTCGGCGTCGCCCCCAGCCGCACCCGCCCGCGCTTGAGCTGCGCCAGCTCCTGCACCTCGTGGCGGGCGGTGTCGGCATCGGCCAGGATGCGGCGGGCCAGCGGCAGCAGCGCCTCGCCGGCGTCGGTGAGCGCGATGTTGCCGCGCGCCCGGCTGAAGAGCTCGGCGCCCAGCTCCTTCTCCAGCGCCCTGATCTGCTGGGACAGCGACGGCTGGGAGACGTGGACGCGCTCGGCGGCCCGGGTGAAGTGCCGGGTCTCGGCCACCGCCACGAAGTACAGGAGCTGCTGGAACTGCATGGCACCCACCCTAGCCGTCTCCATAGGCATCCTCTATGGAGATCAGCCGGACCATGTCTTGGACCTCTGGCCCGGTCCACCCCTAGCGTCGGAGCCATGGCTCTGGCAACCCGGACGGATCGACAACCGTCCCTCACGCGCACGTTCTGGGGATCGACCGTCGGTAAGAAGACGGTCATGGCCGTCAGCGGCCTGATCATGATCGCTTACCTCGTGGCGCATGTGATGGGCAACCTGAAGGTCTTCTTCGGCCCCGGCGAGTTCAACGCGTACGGCCACTGGCTGCGCACCATGGGCGAGCCCGTCCTGCACTACGAGTGGGGCCTGTGGATCGCCCGCGTGGTGCTGCTCACCGCCGTGATCGCCCACGGCGTCTCCGCGTACCAGCTCAGCAGGCGCGACCTCAAGGCCCGCCCCACCGCGTACGTCCACAAGCGCCGCCGCGCGAGCTACGCGACCCGCACCATGCGCTGGGGCGGCGTGATCGTGGCGCTGTTCATCGTCTGGCACATCCTGGACCTGACGACGCTGACCGTGAACCCGAACGCCCAGCCGGGCCATCCGTACGAGAACGTCGTCGCGACCTTCTCCACCTGGTACGGCAACGTCATCTACATCGTGGCGATGCTCGCCGTCGGCCTGCACATCCGGCACGGCTTCTGGTCCGCCGCCCAGACCCTCGGCGTGGGCAACGCGCGGCGCGACCGGGCGCTCAAGACCCTCGCCAACGTCCTCGCGCTCGTGCTGACCGCGGGCTTCATCTCCGTACCCGTCGCCGTCATGACCGGAGTGGTGAGCTGACATGAGCTACCTCGACTACAGGATCGGCGCTCCCGTCACCGACACGGCGGCGCCCCAGGGCCCCATCGCCGAGCGCTGGGACAAGCGCCGCTTCGAGGCGCGACTGGTCAACCCGGCCAACCGCCGCAAGCACACGATCATCGTCGTCGGCACCGGCCTCGCGGGCGGCTCCGCCGGCGCGACCCTGGCCGAGCAGGGCTACCACGTCGTCCAGTTCTGCTACCAGGACTCACCGCGCCGCGCCCACTCCATCGCCGCGCAGGGCGGCATCAACGCGGCCAAGAACTACCGCAACGACGGCGACTCGATCCACCGCCTCTTCTACGACACCGTCAAGGGCGGCGACTTCCGGGCCCGCGAGTCCAATGTGCACCGCCTCGCGCAGATCTCCGTCGAGATCATCGACCAGTGCGTCGCCCAGGGCGTGCCCTTCGCCCGCGAGTACGGCGGCCTCCTCGACACCCGCTCCTTCGGCGGCGTCCAGGTCTCCCGCACCTTCTACGCCCGCGGCCAGACGGGCCAGCAGCTCCTGCTCGGCGCCTACCAGGCGCTCTCCCGGCAGATCGCGGCGGGCAACGTGGAGATGCACCCGCGCACCGAGATGCTCGACCTGATCGTGATCGACGGGCGGGCGCGCGGCATCGTCGCCCGTGACCTCGTCACCGGGAAGATCTCCACCCACTTCGCGGACGCGGTGGTCCTGGCGTCCGGCGGCTACGGCAACGTCTTCTACCTGTCGACGAACGCCATGAACTCCAACGCCACCGCCGTGTGGCGGGCGCACCGGCGAGGCGCGTACTTCGCCAACCCCTGCTTCACCCAGATCCACCCCACCTGCATCCCGCGCACCGGCGACCACCAGTCCAAGCTGACCCTGATGAGCGAGTCGCTGCGCAACGACGGCCGCATCTGGGTGCCGAAGGCGCGCGGCGACCGGCGGCCGCCGAACGAGATCCCCGAGGACGAGCGGGACTACTACCTGGAGCGGATCTACCCGTCCTTCGGCAACCTCGTCCCGCGCGACATCGCCTCCCGCGCCGCCAAGAACGTCTGCGACGAGGGCCGCGGCGTCGGCCCCGGCGGCCAGGGGGTCTACCTGGACTTCGCCGACGCCATCCGCCGCATGGGCCGGGCCAAGGTGGAGGAGAAGTACGGCAACCTCTTCGACATGTACGAGCGGATCACCGCGGAGAACCCGTACGAGGTGCCGATGCGGATCTACCCCGCCGTGCACTACACGATGGGCGGCCTGTGGGTCGACTACGACCTCCAGACCACCGTCCCCGGCCTGTTCGCGATCGGCGAGGCCAACTTCTCCGACCACGGCGCCAACCGGCTCGGCGCGTCCGCGCTGATGCAGGGCCTGGCCGACGGGTACTTCGTCCTGCCGTCCACCATCAACGACTACCTCGCCCGCAACCCCCGGAGCGAGCGGGTCGGCCCCGACCACCCGGCCGTACGGGAGGTCATGGCCGAGACCGAGGACCGGCTGAACCTCCTGCTGGCGGTCGACGGGGACCGCACCCCGGACTCCTTCCACCGCGAGGTGGGCGAGCTGATGTGGGAGTTCTGCGGCATGGCCCGCACGGCGGACGGGCTGCGCAAGGCGCTCGACCGGATACCGCAGATCCGGGAGGAGTTCTGGCGCCGGATCAAGGTCCCGGGCACGGGAGAGGAGCTCAACCAGTCGCTGGAGAAGGCCAACCGCGTCGTCGACTACCTGGAGCTGGCCGAGCTGATGTGCCTCGACGCCCTGCACCGCACCGAGTCGTGCGGCGGCCACTTCCGCGAGGAGTCCCAGACGCCGGACGGCGAAGCCGCCCGCAAGGACGAGGAGTTCGCCTACGCCGCCGCCTGGGAGTTCGCGGGTACCGGTGACGCTCCCGTCCTGCACAAGGAAGACCTCGTCTTCGAGTACGTCCACCCCACCCAGCGGAGCTACGCATGAGGCTCAAGTTGCGCGTCTGGCGCCAGAAGAACGCCGACGCCCCCGGCGCCATGGCCACCTACGAGGTGGACGGCATCTCCAAGGACATGTCGTTCCTGGAGATGCTCGACACCCTCAACGAGGAGCTGATCCTCCGGGGTGAGGACCCCGTCGCCTTCGACCACGACTGCCGGGAGGGCATCTGCGGGGCCTGCTCGCTCGTCATCAACGGCGACGCGCACGGCCCCGAGCGCACCACCACCTGCCAGCTCCACATGCGGGCGTTCGAGGACGGCGACACCATCGACGTCGAGCCGTGGCGGGCCTCCGCCTTCCCGGTCGTCAAGGACCTGGTGGTGGACCGCTCCGCCTTCGACCGGATCATCCAGGCCGGCGGCTACATCAGCGCCCCCACCGGATCGGCCCCGGAGGCGCACGCCACGCCCGTCCCCAAGGCGGACGCCGACTTCGCCTTCGAGCACGCCGAGTGCATCGGCTGCGGCGCGTGCGTGGCGGCCTGCCCGAACGGCTCGGCGATGCTCTTCACCTCGGCGAAGGTCAACCACCTCAATGTGCTCCCGCAGGGCGCGCCGGAGCGGGAGACCCGCGTCCTGGACATGGTCCGGGTCATGGACGAGGAGGGCTTCGGCGGCTGCACCCTGACCGGTGAGTGCGCCACCGCCTGCCCGAAGGGCATCCCGCTGCCGTCGATCGCGGCCATGAACAAGGAGTGGCTGCGGGCCACGCGCAAGGCGCCGCGCCGCAACTGATTCCGGACACTCTCCGGCCGTGAGCCGTGCCACCCCTGTCGCCCCGGGACGGAAGATTCTTCACGGAGTTGTCACATTCTCCGCAAGACTTTCGTTCCGGGGCTTCCTTGTGCGCGCCCACAACAAGATCAACTTCGTTCAATTCTGCACTTTAGATGGCGAGTTGTCCGTATCACGGCCAACCGGCCCCCGCGGAATTCCAGGCTCCGACAACCCCCGGATAGGCATGGCCGTGCCGGGGGCACCTGACCACGCCCCCGGCGGAAATCGACCACCGCAGAACTCAGGGGGTTACCCATGTCCAGCATCACGCGCCGCCGCGCCCTCGGCGTCGCCGCCTCGGCCGCCGCGGGCCTCGCCGCCGGGCGTGCCATCACCGCGCCCGACCAGGCTTCGGCCGCGTCGGCCCGTCCGGGCACCGGGCCGGAGGCGTTCGACGAGATCTACCAGGGGCGCCGCATACAGGGAGCGCCCTCGCACGGCGGCCACCACGGGGGCGGGGGGCACGGCGGACACGGCGGCGGCTACGCCGTACGGATCGACGGCGAGGAACTGCACGTCATGCGGAACGCCGACGGCACCTGGATCAGCGTGATCAACCACTACGAGCCGCTCGCCACGCCCCGCGCCGTGGCCCGGGCCGCCGTCCGTGAACTCCAGGGCGCCCCGCTCGTGCCCCTCGCCACCGCCTGATCAGGAACCCGGAGCCGCACCACCATGACCGTACGCAAGAACCAGGCCCAGCTCACCGCCGCCGAGAAGCGCGGCTTCGTCAACGCCGTGCTGGAGCTCAAGCGCACCGGCCAGTACGACACGTTCGTCACCACGCACAACGCCTTCATCATGAGCGACACCGACAACGGCGACCGGGTCGGCCACCGTTCGCCGTCCTTCCTGCCCTGGCACCGCCGCTTCCTCCTCCAGTTCGAGCAGGCGCTCCAGGCCGTCGACCCGGCCGTCGCCCTGCCGTACTGGGACTGGACCGCGGACCGTACCCCCGGCGCCTCCCTGTGGGCCCCCGACTTCCTCGGCGGCACCGGGCGCGCCCGCGACGGCCAGGTCATGGACGGGCCGTTCGCCCGCTCCACCAACCGCTGGACCCTCTCCGTGCGGGTCGACGGCCGCGACTACCTCCGCCGCGCCCTCGGGGCCGGCGGCCGCCAACTCCCCACCCGCGCCGAGGTGGACGCCGTCCTCGCCATGGAGACGTACGACATGGCGCCCTGGAACAGCGCGTCCGACGGCTTCCGCAACCACCTGGAGGGCTGGCGCGGCGCCAACCTCCACAACCGCGTCCACGTGTGGGTCGGCGGCCACATGGCCACCGGAGCGTCCCCCAACGACCCGGTCTTCTGGCTCCACCACGCCTTCATCGACAAGCTGTGGGCCGACTGGCAGGCCCGTCACCCCCGGTCGGGGTACCTGCCCACCGCCGGCACACCGAACGTCGTCGACCTGAACGACACCATGCGCCCGTGGAACGACGTCACCCCGGCGGACATGCTCGACCACACCCGGCACTACACCTACGACACGGCCGCCTAAGGTCTGTCGCGAAATCGGTCCTGGTCGTGGGACGGCCACGCTCCATGGGGCGGAGGGCCTGACGAACGGCCAGGGGCCCGGCTTGAGCCGCTGCTGCCGCAGGGCATCAAGCCGGGCCGTCCGCCGGTGTGGACGCGGCGGCATCTGATGTGCATTCGGCCTCAGGCTGTCGGCGCGGACGCGGCACAGGCGTCGACGATGGCCTGAGTGTCCCAGTAGAACGGACGGACCTCGGTGATCCGCCCGTCCTTGACCGTGATCGTTTGCAGGATCGGGAAGCTGAGTTCCCGACCTGTCGCACGAGCGCGAGCACGGACCTGAGTGAGCACGACCGCGGTCTCACCGGTGGCGAGGAACTCCTGCTCCACCATGTCGAACGTCTCCCAGACCTGTCCCATCGCGAGGAAGAACCGCGTCATTCCGCTGTGCCCACGCCACGTACCTCCATAGGGCAGAGCATCCGCTTGGTGCAGTTCGACATTCGGCGCGAAGAAGGGGGCGAGCAAGTCGAACGAAGCCTCGCCAGGCCCTCCGGCCGCCAGGTACTCCGCCTCAGCCGCGTACATGCCGGTGAGGACTGTTACCGAGTCTGCGGTACATGGCATCGTCATACCGCCAGCATGATCAGTACATACGCATCTTGCTCGCGGAATTCAGACATCGTTGTGCGTGGTCCTCGGACTACCGCCCACGCGACAGCGGAGGCCGAGCCGGGGCGTCCGCGCCAAGCCGGGCACGCCGTGCGCGATTCCGTAGGTGAACAATGAGCGTCAGGGCAGATCCGATCAGTGCCATGACGGCGGCGGCGACCCAGTGCCGCGTCTGCTGGCCCATGAGCAGGCACGAGACGGCACCGAACCAGGCGCCCGCCGCCGGGACCAGCGCCGCGTGCCGACCGGCGGTCGTATCGGTGAGGGAGGCCACGCTGAAGTAGGCGACGATGAATCCGGCGAACAGGGCAAGGGTGTACCACTCTCCGCCGTCAGGGAGGGTGTAGCCCTTACGGGTTCGCACCAGCCCCAGGTCAACGGCCCCGGCGACTGCCCAGAAGAACGCGCTGGAGGCCACCACGCCGAGAGCGACGCGCCACGCCGTATTCGTCATGCCGGGATCGTAGGAGCGATTGGGGGAGTTCGACCAGCGCGTTGTTCCGGCCCGCCGTGTACACAGAGCCGTGGCTTCGGCGTCGAGGACGGCGAGCAGATGCCGGGGCGACGCACCGCCCGCGAGGCTAGCCCCGCAGGGCCGCCGCGAGGTACGGCGCGGTGCGGCCGGCCGCCGCACCCGCCACCTCGGCCGGCGGGCCGGTGGCGACGATCCGGCCGCCCGCGTCGCCACCGCCCGGGCCCAGGTCGACCACCCAGTCCGCGCCGGCCACCACGTCCATGTCGTGCTCGACGACCACCACCGAGTGGCCGGCGTCCACCAGCCCGTGCAACTGGCGCATCAGCACCTCCACATCGGCCGGGTGCAGCCCGGTCGTCGGCTCGTCCAGCACGTACAAGGTGTGCCCCCGGCGCACCCCCTGGAGCTCGGCGGCCAGTTTGATGCGCTGCGCCTCGCCGCCCGACAGCTCCGTCGCCGGCTGCCCCAGCCGCAGGTACCCGAGCCCCACGTCCCGCAGGGCACGCAGGCTGCGTACGGCGGCGGGGGCGTCGGCGAAGAACTCCGCGGCCGCCTCCACCGTCAGGTCCAGCACCTCGGCGATGTTCCGCCCCCGGTACCGCACATCGAGCGTCTCGGGGTTGTACCGGGCACCGCCGCAGTCCGGGCAGGGCGCGTACGTACTGGGCAGGAACAGCAGCTCCACCGATACGAAACCCTCGCCCTGGCACGTCTCGCACCGCCCGCCCGCCACATTGAACGAGAACCGGCCCGCCCTGTAGCCGCGCGCCCGCGCCTCGTCCGTCCCCGTGAACAGCCTGCGCACCACGTCGAACAGACCCGTGTACGTCGCCAGGTTCGAGCGCGGGGTCCGGCCGATCGGGCGCTGGTCAACCGTCACCACACGGCCCACGCCCGGAAGTTCGCCCGTCAGCTCACCCACGAGCGTCGACTTGCCCGAACCGGACACGCCCGTCACCGCCGTCAGGACGCCCAGCGGCAGCTCCGCCTCCAGGGCCCGCAGATTGTGCCGCGTGACCGGGCCGAGCCTCAGCCACCCGGACGGCTCCCGCACCGACCGCGCCGGCACCGGCCCCCGGTCGAACAGGAACCGGCGCGTCGCCGACTCCGCCACCCCGCGCAGCCCCTCCGGCGGGCCGCTGTGCAGCACCCGCCCGCCGTGCTCGCCCGCCCGGGGACCCACGTCCACCAGCCAGTCCGCGTGCCGCACCACGTCCAGGTGGTGCTCGACCACGAACACCGAGTTGCCCGCCGCCTTCAGCCGGTCCAGGACGACCAGCAGCGCCTCCGTGTCGGCCGGGTGCAGACCGGCGGACGGCTCGTCGAGCACGTACACCACTCCGAACAGGCCCGAGCGGAGCTGCGTGGCCAGCCGCAGCCGTTGCAGCTCACCGCTGGAGAGCGTCGGCGTGGCGCGGTCCAGGCTCAGATAGCCGAGCCCCAGCTCGGTGACGGTGGCGATACGGGCCCTCAGGTCGGCGGTCAGCACGCGGGCCGTCTCGCTGCCCGCGTCCCGCGCGAGGACCTCGGCCAGCGCGGTCAGCGGCAGCGCCGCCAGCTCCGCGATCGTCCGCCCCCCGAAGGTGACGGCCAGCGCCTCCGGCCGCAGCCGGCTGCCGTCGCACACCGGGCACGGCACGCTGGTGAGGAAGCGTTCCGCCTTCGCCCGCAGCGTCTGGCTCTTCGACTCGGCGAAGGTGTGCAGGACGTAGCGCCGCGCACTCATGTACGTGCCCTGGTACGGGCGCTGGATACGGCCCGCCTCCCGCACCGGATGCACCGTGACCACCGGCTGCTCGTCGGTGAACAGGATCCAGTCCCGGTCCTGCTGGGCCAGCTCCCGCCACGGCCGGTCGACGTCGTACCCCAGCGCGTCGAGCACGTCCCGCAGGTTCTTGCCCTGCCAGGCGCCCGGCCAGGCCGCGATCGCGCCCTCCCGGATCGACAGGCCCGGGTTGGGCACCAGCAGCTCCTCGCCGGTGTGGTGGACGCGGCCCAGGCCATGGCACTCGGGGCACGCCCCGGCGGCCGTGTTCGGCGAGAAGGCGTCCGAGTCCAGCCGCTCCGCCCCCGCCGGGTAGTCGCCCGCCCGCGAGAACAGCATCCGCAGCGAGTTCGACAGCGTCGTGACCGTACCGACCGAGGACCGCGAGCCCGGCGACGAGCGGCGCTGCTCCAGCGACACCGCCGGGGGCAGACCGGTGATCTCCCCGACCTTCGGCGCCCCCACCTGGTGGATCAACCGCCGCGCGTACGGCGCGACCGACTCGACATAGCGCCGCTGCGCCTCGGCGTAGATCGTCCCGAACGCGAGCGACGACTTGCCCGACCCCGACACGCCCGTGAACACGGCGATCGCGTCCCGTGGGACGTCCACGTCCACGGCGCGCAGATTGTGCTCCCGGGCGCCCCGGACACGGACGTACGGATCATGGTCGTAAGGGCCTCGCATGACCGTCAGTCTAGGCGTTTACGCTGGTCAGACCCGCGAGACGGGCGAGCCTGGCGTACGAGTCCAGCAGCGCGGCGTGGTCGTACGTACTGGTCGTGACCAGGATCTCGTCGGCACCCGTCTCCTTCACGGCCTCCTCCAGCGCGTCCCGCACCTGCTCCTCGGTGCCGTGGATGTGGCCGCGCAGCGCCGACTCGTAGAACTCCCGCTGCCGGGCCGTCATCGTCAGGCGCTCGATCCGCTCCGGCGGCGCCAGCGGCGGGAAGACGCCCTCGGTGCGCGAGTACGCCAGCGACCACGCCTCCGGGATCAGCAGCCGCGCCGCCTCCTCCTCGGTCGCCGCGACCGCGACGGTGCCCGCCACGACGACGTACGGCTCCGCCGACCAGACGGAGGGGCGGAAGTCCGCGCGGTAGCGCTCGATCGCGGCCACCACCTTCGAGCGGCCCTTCAGGTCCCCTATCACCAGCGGCAGCCCGGCCGCGGCGGCGACGGCCGCGCCCTCGCCGGTGGCCAGGACGTACGGCGGCACCCGCAGCCCCTCGGCCGGGCGGGCGTGCACCTGCGGGTACGCCGTCTGCGTGCCCGAGAACCAGCCCAGCAGCTCGTCCAACTGCCCCGCGAAGTCGTCGGCGTCCTTCTTGCCGTGGCCCAGCGCCCGCCGTATCCCGTCCGTGAACCCGACGGAACGGCCCAGGCCCATGTCGATCCGGCCCGGGAAGAGGGACTCCAGCACCCCGAACTGCTCGGCCACCACCAAGGGCTGGTGGTTGGGCAGCATCACCCCGCCCGTGCCGACCCGGATGGTGCTGGTCGCGGCGGCGACGGCGGCCGCCAGCACGGTCGGCGCCGAACCGGCGACGCCCGGCACGCCGTGGTGCTCCGAGACCCAGAAGCGGTGGTAGCCGAGCGCCTCCAGCTCCCGGGCGAGGGCCACGGTGTCCCGCAGCGCCCGAGGGCCGTCCTGCCCCTCGCGGGTGCGGGAGCGGTCCAGTACCGACAGTCGCGTCGCAGCGATCAATGAGCTCACGCCCTGATTCAACGCCTGCGTCCGGCAGGGATTCCCACAGGGCCCGTCTTTCGGATCTTGCCGGGTTCGCGTGCCCTGGCACGCTCCCCCTGAGCTTCGCCAGGGGGTGCCCCCACCCCCTACCTTCGGCGGGGGGACCCCCTGCGGCGTTGTCGTCAGTCGCCAGCGCTCCCCAGTGGCTCCCTCCTCCGCCTTGCATCTGCACGCTCCCTCGGCTTCGCCTGGGGGGACCCCAGACCCCACTCGCTGATCCGGCCTGATCCAAAAGACAGGCCCTACGCTGGGGGCCGTGACGCGAAAGAGCAGGCCACTGGCCGTATTCGACCTGGACAACACACTTTCCGACGCCCGGCACCGGCAGCGGTTCCTGGAGCGCAAACCACGCGACTGGGACGCCTTCTTCGCCGCCGCCCCCAAGGACCCGCCGCTCGCGCGGGGCGTGGAGCTGTGCCTGGAGGCGGCCGAGGAGTGCGACGTCGTCTACCTCACCGGACGGCCCGAACGGTGCCGCGCCGACACGGTCGCCTGGCTCGCCGAGCACGGCCTGCCCGAGGGCCCGCTCCACATGCGCGGCAACCAGGACCGCCGCCCGGCCCGGGTCACCAAGCTGGAGATCCTGCGCCGGCTCTCCGGTACCCGCGAGGTCCGCATGCTCGTCGACGACGACGAACTGGTCTGCGAGGCCGCCGAACGGGCGGGCTTCCGGGTCGTACGGGCCCGTTGGGCCGAGAGCTCCGAGGCACTGGTGGAGGCCCAGGAGAAGGAGGGCCGGACCTGATCAGCCCGCCGCCTCGGTGCCTTCCTCCAGACGGAAGCCCACCTTCAGGCCGACCTGGTAGTGGGCGATCCGCCCGTTCTCGATGTGCCCCCTGATCTGCGTCACCTCGAACCAGTCGAGATTGCGCAGCGTCTCGGAGGCGCGCGCGATGCCGTTGCGCATCGCGTGGTCCACGCCCTCGTGCGAGGTGCCGACGATCTCGGTGACGCGGTAGGTGTGCTGCGACATGGAGCTCTCCTCGTTCGCCCGGTGGTGCGTTCCTTCCACGGTGCACCACCACGCCGAGGTCCGCGCGGCGATGGGGCACGGCATGCGGCGCCCGGCCGACCCCCTGCCGCGAACCCTTGACCCGCCACTTGGTCCATACCAAAATCCAGCCATCACGCCCGCGGCGAACCCGCTTCGCTTCCCCCCACGTCGGGTCCACTCCTCACGCACACGCAAAAGGTGACCTACGTGAAGAAGCGCTTCCTGGCGTGCGCCTGCGCGCTCGTCGTCGTGGCCGCGCCCGCCCTGACCGGATGCGGTCTCCTGCCCGGCGACGACAAGGCCGGCACCCGCACGGTGACCGTGTGGCTGATGAAGGGCAGCGTCTCCGACGACTTCCTGAAGCGGTTCACCACCGCGTACGAGAAGGAGCACCCCGGCATCGACCTGGAGGTCACCTTCCAGGAGTGGACCGGCATCGGCAAGAAGGTCACCGCCGCGCTGGAGAGCGACGACACCCCCGACGTCATCGAGGTCGGCAACACCCAGGTCGCCCAGTACGCCGAGACCGAGCTGCTGTACGACCTGACGCTCGAATCGGTGCGCGACCTCGGCTACCAGGACTGGCTGCCCGGCCTCGCCGAGCCCGGCAAGGTCAACGGCTCCCAGTACGGCATCCCCTGGTACGCGGCCAACCGGGTGGTGGTCTACAACAAGGACCTGTTCGACCGGGCCGGGATCAAGACGCCCCCGAAGACCCGCGAGCAGTGGCTGGAGGACACCGAGAAGCTCAACGACGGCCCCGGCGGCACCCAGGGCATCTATCTCGCCGGGCAGGACTGGTACACCCTGGCCGGCTTCATCTGGGACGAGGGGGGCGAGCTGGCCGTCCGGAAGAACGGCCAGTGGACCGGGGCCCTGGACTCCGCCGCCGCCCTGCGCGGCATGGACGTCTACAAGGAGCTCCAGGCACTCGGCGAGGGCCCCGAGGACGCCGACGAGGAGAACCCGCCCCAGGCCCAGGTCTTCGCCCGGGGCGACGTCGCCCAGATCATCGCGCCACCGAGCGTCGCCGCCGCCATCACGGAACGGAACCCGGCCCTCAAGGACAAGCTCGGCTTCTTCCCCATCCCCGGCAAGTCCGCCGGCAAGCCGTGCGCGGTCTTCACCGGCGGCTCCGACCTGATCGTCCCGCTCAACTCCCGGGACCGGCAGGCCGCCATCGACGTCGTCACGGCGCTGGCCGGCGAGAAGTGGCAGACCGACCTCGCCCGCACCATGAACTACGTCCCCAACAAGGCCTCCCTGGCCGCCGCCGTGGACGGCCAGGAAGCCACCGCCGCCATGGCCGCGGGCGCCGCACGCGGCCGTGCGACACCCAACTCACCGGAATGGGCCGCCGTCGAGGCCGCCAACCCCATCAAGCCCTACATGACCGCCGTCCTCCAGGGCCGATCCCCCGAGCCCGCAGCCAAGGCAGCCTCGGCCAGAATCACCGCCATCCTGACCGGCGAGGGGTGACGGGGCCGGGGTGAGGGGCAGCGGGGGGGAGGGGGAGGGCCGGCGGGGGCAAACCGCCGCCTGGCCGCGCCCCGCGCCCCGCGCCCGCGCGGCGCGGGGGGACCGGCCGGTAAGCGGCGAGGAGGGAACCGGCCGGGTGTGCCCAGGGGCCAACGGCGCTTGAGCGCCGCGAGGCAGGCGAGCCGCGGGGTCCTTGGCACGCGAGCGCGGCCGGGTAGGCGGGCCGCGGGGCCTCGGCACGCGAGCGCCGCGGGGCGAGCGGGCCGCGGGGCCTCGGCACGCGAGCGCGGCCGGGTGAGCGGGCCGCGGGGCCTCGGCACGCGAGCGCGGCCGGGTGGGCGGGCCGCAGGGTCTCGGTCCACGAGCGCGGCCGGGTAGGCGGGCCGCGGGGGCCTCCGCCCACGAGCGTTCGCAGGGCAGCCGGGCCCGCCCGCGCGTGAGCGCGTGGCAGGGGCGCCCGTCCCGACGCGGGGGAGGGGCACGCGCCCGCAAGCGGCGGGGGCAAACCGGCCACGCACGGCGCGCCGCGCGTCGCGGGGTGTTCGCGTACCGGGCATTCAGCAGGCGCACACCCTCGCTCCGCCGCACGGTCATGCGGAATCCAGCCGGCCACGGAAGAAGTAAGGGGCCGGGCCGCCGCAGCGAGGGTCCGGGTCCCTACCTCCGGCACAGGAGACCGCCATGCCCGCATCCCCCGCCGCCACGCTGGAGAGCCCCGCCGCGCCCCAGCCCCGCTACGTCGTCGCGCTCGCCCGCGAGCAGGAGGAGGTGCGCGCCGCCCAGCGGCTGCGCCACCAGGTGTTCGCCGGAGAGCTGGGCGCCCGGCTCGACGGGCCCGAACCGGGCCTGGACGCCGACGAGTTCGACGCCTACTGCGACCACCTCCTGGTACGGGAGGAGGCCACCGGCGACATCGTCGGCACCTACCGGCTGCTCCCGCCCGAGCGCGCCCGCATCGCCGGGCGGCTGTACTCCGAGGGCGAGTTCGACCTCACCCGGCTCGCCCCGGTCCGCGACGACCTCGTCGAGGTCGGCCGCTCCTGCGTCCACCCCGCGCACCGCAACGGCGCCGTGATCTCCCTCATCTGGGCCGGCATCGCCCGCTATATGACCCGCACCGGACACACCTGGCTGGCCGGCTGCTGCTCCCTCCCGCTCGCCGACGGCGGCGCCCTCGCCGCCGCCACCTGGGACACGGTCAGAGCCAAGCACCTGGCCCCCGAGGAGTACTGGGTCACCCCGCACAAGCTCTGGTCCGCCGACGGCGTCGCCCGCCCCGCCGGCCGCACCGAGCTGCCGCCCCTGCTGCGCGGGTACCTGCGCCTCGGCGCCTGGGTCTGCGGCGCGCCCGCCCACGACGCCGAGTTCGGCGTCGCCGACCTGTACGTGCTGCTGTCGCTGCGCCGCACCAACCCCCGCTACCTGCGGCACTTCCTGTCCCTCGCCCCCGACGTCCGGTGAGCAGGTTCCCGCTCGGTCCGCCTCCGTGGCGCCGGGGTGTCCGCCGACGGTCGACCGTGCTCAGTCCTTCGTTCCTCAGGACCTCCGCGCGTGCGCCCTCTCGGCAGCCGCGCGCCACTCCGGCTCAATCGCCATGGCTGCCCGGCGCGCCCTGCACGCCCCGCCACTGCGCCCGTACACCCGCACCGGCGGCCGCCGCCTCCCGCGTCCGGGCCGTCGGGCGCCTGGCGGCCGGGACCCTGGCCGTCCTCGCCGGCGTACTCCTCGCGCCCCTCACGGCCCCCCTCGGCCGCGCCGCCCGCGAGCGGGCCACCCGCCTGTGGTGCCGGACGGTGATCCGCGCCTTCGGCGTACGCCTGCGGATCACCGGCACACCACACGAACACCGCCCTCAGCTCGTGGTCGCCAACCACATCTCCTGGCTCGACATCCCGCTCGTCGCCGCCGTCCTGCCCGGCCGGATGCTCGCCAAGAGCGAGGTGCGGCGGTGGCCGCTGCTCGGCCCGCTCGCCGCCCGGGGCGGCACCCTGTTCCTCGAACGCGACCGGCTGCGCTCCCTGCCCGGCACGGTCCGGGACATCGCCGAGGCGCTCGGAGGGGGCTCCCGCGTGGTGGTCTTCCCCGAGGGCTCCACCTGGTGCGGCCGCGCCCACGGCCGGTTCCGGCCCGCCGCCTTCCAGGCCGCGCTGGACGCGGGCGTCGCCGTCCAGCCCGTACGCCTCGCCTACCATCCGGCCGGCCCGGCGGCCTTCGTCGGCGACGACCCGCTCCCCGCCTCGCTGTGGCGCGTGGCGGCGGCCGGCGGGCTCACCGCGGAGATCCGGATCCTGCCCCCGATCCCCGCCGGTCACCACACCGACCGCCGCTCACTCGCCCGGGCGGCTCAGAACGCGGTTCACACCGCTGTCGCCAGTGACAGCGCGAACCGTCCCTCCTCGTCCGTCCACCAGTGCGTCAGCTCCATCCCGGCGGCCGACAGCTCATCCCGCACTCCCTCCTGACGGAACTTCGCCGACACCTCCGTACGCATCTCCTCGCCGGCCTCGAAGGTGACCGCCAGGTCCAGCTCCGGGATCTTCACGGTCAGCGCCTCCCGCGCCCGCAGCCGCATCTCTATCCACTCCTTCTCCCGGTCCCAGACCGCGACGTGGTCGAAGTCCGCCGGATCGGCGTCCGCGCCCAGCTCGCGCGCGAGCACGGCCAGCACGTTCTTGTTGAACGCCGCCGTCACGCCCGCCGCGTCGTCGTACGCCGCGACCAGCGTCTCCTCGTCCTTCACAAGGTCGGTGCCCATCAGCAGCGCGTCGCCGGGCGCCAGCAGCGAACGCACCGACCGCAGGAACACCTTCCGCTGCTGGGGGAGCAGATTGCCGATCGTGCCGCCCAGGAAGGCGACCAGGCGGGGCCCCGGCGTGCCCGGCAGCGCCAGGCCCCGGGTGAAGTCGGCGATCAGCGCGTGCACCAGCAGCCCCGGGTGCTCGGCGGTCAGCGCCTCGGCCGCCCCGGTCAGAGCGCTCTCGCTCACATCCACCGGTACGTAGCTCTCCAGCTCCGGCAGCAACGCGTCGATCAGGTGGCGGGTCTTCTCCGACGAGCCCGAGCCCAGCTCCACCAGGGTGCGGGCCCCGGTGGCGGCGGCTATCTCCGCCGACCGGGCGATCAGGATCTCCCGCTCCGCCCGGGTCGGGTAGTACTCGGGCAGCCTGGTGATCTCCTCGAACAGTTCACTGCCCCGCGCGTCGTAGAACCACTTGGGCGGCAGGTCCTTGGGCGTACGGGTCAGGCCGTGCAGGACGTCGGCGCGCAGATCGGCACCGGTGGCGTCCTCCGGCAGGGTACGGGTCAGCAGGAACGGGCTCACGCGGGTGGCTCCTTGAGCGGGGTCGGAAGAACATCGGTGCGGGTCGCGGCGAGCACGGTGCGGTCGGGCACCTCGCGCCAGCCCGGATCGTCGTCGTACGGCTCCGAGGCCACGACCACGCGGCCCCGGCCGGGCTCGGCCAGGTACCACAGGGTGTCGCCCCAGGCGGTCGCCCAGACGGCCTCGCCGTCGGTGAGCAGCAGGTTCAGCCGCGAACCGGGCGCCGCCGCGGCGACGTCGTACACGGTGTCGGCCAGCGCCCGGGCGGGGTCGTCGCCGCTCCGCAGCCGGTGCAGGACCAGCGCCCACACCAGGGCGGAGTCGTTGCGGGCCTCCAGCGACAGCAGCTCGTCGCCCGGCAGTCGCCCCGCGAGCGGCGCCAGCGAACCGGGCCAGCCGCGCACCGCCCCGTTGTGGCTGAACAGCCACGGCCCGGCGGTGTACGGCGCGGCGGCCGCCTCCGCGTCGGCCCCGGACAGGGTGGCGTCCCGGACGGCGGCCAGCAGGGCCCCGGTGCGTACCACCCGGGCCAGATCGGCGAACGACAGGTCGGCCCAGATGGGCCCGGCGCGCCGGTAACGGGCCGGCACGGGGTCGCCGTCCGCGTACCAGCCCACACCGAACCCGTCCGCGTTCACCGTCCCGTACCGCTGCCGGCGCGGCTCCCAGGACTGCCGGTACAGCGGGTGCGCCGGATCCACCAGCACCTCGCCGAGCGGCACCGGCGGTCCGACGTAGGCGATATGACGGCACATCAGGCGGCCGCCCCTTCTCCGGCGGACCGCGCCGTGCGGAACCCGGAGAAGATCTGCCGCCGCACGGGCAGGTCCCAGTTGCGGAACGTGCCCCGGCAGGCCACCGGGTCCACGGCGAACGAACCGCCGCGCAGCACCTTGTGCCCCGGCCCGAAGAAGACCTCCGAGTACTCCTTGTACGGGAACGCGACGAAACCGGGGTACGGCAGGAAGTCGCTGGACGTCCACTCCCAGACGTCGCCGATCAACTGCCGTACGCCCAGCGGGGACTGCCCCGCCGGATAGCTCCCGGCCGCCGCGGGCCGCAGATGGCGCTGGCCCAGGTTGGCGTGGTCGGGCGTCGGGTCCTCGTCGCCCCACGGGTAGCGCCGGGAGCGGCCCGAGACCGGGTCGTGCCGGGCTGCCTTCTCCCACTCCTCCTCGGTCGGCAGCCGCCGCCCCGCCCAACGGGCGTAGGCATCGGCCTCGTACCAGCTCACGTGCAGCACCGGCTCGTCCTCGGGCACCGGCTCCACGACACCGAACCGGCGCCGCAGCCACTGGCCGCCCTCGCGGCGCCAGAACAGCGGCGCGCCGATGCCGTGCTCGCGGATCTGCGCCCAGCCCTCCGGCGCCCACCAGCGCTCGTCGCGGTAGCCCCCGTCCGCGATGAAGGCCATGTACGCGCCGTTGGTGACCGGCACCGTGTCGATGAAGAAATCGGGCACCACGCGCGCGTGCGCCGGGCGTTCGTTGTCCAGTGCCCACGGCTCGGCAGAGGTGCCCATGGTGAACGGCCCGCCCGGCACCCGCACTTCGGCGGGCAGGTCCGCCGCGCCCGGACCGGGAGGCGGCGCCGGGGCGTCCAGCGCGGCGGGGCCGCGCCGCAGTTGGTGGGTGATCAGCATCGTCTCGTCGTGCTGCTGCTCGTGCTGGGCGATCATCCCGAAGGCGAACGCCGCGTCCACCAGCGGCCGGCCGCCCTCCAGCGGGGTGCTCTCCAGGACGTCCAGCACCCGGTCGCGGACGTCGGAGGCGTACGCGCGCGCCTCGGCCGGCGCCAGCAGCGGCAGCGTGGGCCGGGAGGCCCTCGGGTGCTCGAACGCGTCGTAGATCGAGTCGATCTCGGGGCGCAGCGCCTCACGGCCCGCCACCGCCCGCCAGAGCCACTGCTCCTCCTGGTTGGAGATGTGGGCCAGGTCCCACACCAGCGGGGACATCAACGGCGAGTGCTGTGCGGTCAGTTCACCGTCGTCGACGCAGCTCGTGAGCAGCGCGGTGCGAGCCCGGGTGGTGGTCAGCGCGTCCAGCGCCCGCCGCCTGAGCTTCTCGGGGTCGGTCATGTACGGAGGTCCTTCCCGGATGTCCCGGCCCCCGTCACGGTCATGTCCTTCACGGTCATGCCCGTCACGGTCACGGTCGCGGGGGTCAACTGGTCGTCGGCGGGACACCGGCCCCGTACGACATGGCGCTCGTGGAACGCGGCGACCGCGTCCAGGACGGCGGTGGTGGCGCCCCGCCGGGGCAGGGCCTCCAGGGCGAGCGCGAAACAGGCGACGGCGGCCTCGTGCAGCGCGGGCGCGGTCAGACCGTCGCGGGCGGCGCCGCGCCACAGCGCGTCACGCGGCGGCGCGCCCGACGGCGATGCCGTCGCCCCCAGGGGCTCGACCACCCGGTACGCGGCCTCGGCCGCCTCCGGGTCGTCGAACAGCGCGGTCGTGACCGCGAGCGGCACGATCCAGCCGTCCTCGCCCGGCTGGGCGTCGATCATGCGCAGTTCCAGGTGCCCGCGCGGCCGGACGGGCGGGAACAGCGTGGTCACGTGGTAGTCGAGGTCCGCCCGGGTGGCGGGCCTCGGCTCCCCGGACCGCAGCCACTCCCGTAAGGTCAGCGCCTCGGGCACCTCCCACGGCCGGGCGTCGTCACCGCCCCGGACGCACATCACCGGCGCGTCCAGCACGTGCGCCGCCCACGCGGCACGCGGCTCCAGCCCGGCGTCGGGCGCCGTGCCCCGTACCGGATCGAGGTCCGCCCACAGGCCCTGCCGGGCCGACCGCAGACCGGACGGCTTGCCGTGCAGGACGGGGGAGTTGGCGAACGCGGCGACCAGGACCGGCCCCAGCAGGTGGGCCAGCCGCCAGCGCCGCTCGAAGCCCAGCGGCCCGGGCTCCTCGTGACCGGCGTCCAGACACACCTGCACCGAGGCGGTGTCCCGCATCATGGCGCGCCCCGCCGGACCCGTACGGTCCAGGTAGCTCTCCATCGCGTCGTAGCGCGGCTCGCTGAGCAGCCGGTCGCGGGGCGGGTACCAGGGATCGGTACCGGAGCCGGTGAGGGTGAGGCCGAGGGCGCCCAGCGCGGTCCGCACGGCCGTCAGATCGGCCGAGACGGTGCTGACGCACTCCATGAGGGACGCCGCGGGCGGCGAGCTGAGCTCGAGCTGCCCGCCGGGTTCGAGGGTGAGTGCCGACTTCAGCGGCAGGGCCCGCAGTCCGCCGAAGGCGGTACGGAGCCGGTCGTGCGTGACGGGAAGGTGCGGGACGTGCAGGTCGTGGACGAACCACTCCAGTTCGACCCCCACCGCGCGCGGGGGGCCGGTCTTGAAACAGATGCAGCGCAGCAGGTCCTCCGCCTCGTCCTCGGCGAGCGGACCGCCGCTGTCCGGCGTGTCTCCCAGTGGCATGCGGGCTCCTCCTGTCGAAGGCCGTCGAAGGTCGTCCGACAGCCCGTTGAAGGCGTTCCGTCCCACCTAAGCCACCGGTCTGTGATCGCACAAGAGTGCCCTCAGGGGCGGAAAACCGGTTGCCGCGCGCTTGAATGATTATCGACCATGCCGGGTATGAGTGCACGTCTGCGAGAGATCGCGAAGCGGACCGAGGAGATCGTCGAGGCCGGCCGGTACGAGGCCCCCGACGGGCGCACGGTCACCATCGGCGCCGAGATCGCCGCCGCCCTCGCCGGGACCACGATGTACGGCCCCGAGCCCGTCGCGGTGACGCCGGACACCGACCGGACCACCCGCTTCGAGGTCACGGGCGAGTCCAGCCTGGAGGCCGCGCGACGGCTCGCACACGAAGCCCCGGGCGAGGTCGCCGTCCTCAACTTCTCCTCCGCCCGCAACCCCGGTGGCGGCTACCTGAACGGAGCGCAGGCGCAGGAGGAGGCCCTGTGCCGGTCCTCGGCGCTGTACGCCACGCTGCTGCGCGTACCGGAGTTCTACGCCCACCACCGCGCCGACCGCAGCCCCTTCTACACTGACCGGGTCATCCACTCGCCGGGCGTCCCGGTCTTCCGCGACGACCGCGGCCGACTCCTCAACTCCCCTTGCGCAGTGGGATTTCTCACGTCGCCCGCACCCAACGCCGGGGTGATCGCCGGCCGTACGCCCGAGGACGCCGGCCGCATACCGGCGGCCCTGGCCTCCCGCGCGGAACGCGTGCTGGAGACGGCGGCGGTGTGCGGGTACCGGCGGCTGGTGCTGGGCGCGTGGGGATGCGGGGTCTTCCGCAACGACCCCGCCGAGGTGGCGCGCGCCTTCCGGGCGCTGCTGACCGGGGAGGGCCGGTTCGCCCGCCACTTCGACGAGGTCGTGTTCGCGGTGCTGGACCGGACGCCCCGGGGGACGACCCTGGGCGCGTTCCGTGACACCTTCGCGGCCGTCACCGCCGCCTGACGGGGCCGGTCAGACCCATCCGTCCAGCGCCGCCATGAACGCGTCGAAGTCGTCCCGGTGGATGGTGTGCCCGGCCCCCTCGACCGTACGGACCTCGAAACCGCGCTCCCGCAGCAGCGCGGCCCGCTCCGGGGATATGAGCTGACTCGGATCGGCCAGGGTCACCAGCGACGGGACGACGGGCGCGGGCGGCAGCAGATCGGTCCCGGCGACCGGTTCGAGCCCGTACGCCGTCGCCTCGTCCCACATCTTCAGGGTCTCCAGCTCGATGTCGACGTCCGCCGCCTCCCAGCGCGGGTTCATCGCCATGACCATCTCCCGCGTCGCGCCCTTGAACCGGGCGAACAGGTCGCCCCGGAAGCCCCCCTCGCCCACCGGGAGGTGCCACGCCGGGTCCGAGTAGACCGCGCGGCGCGGTGCGAGGCGCTCGACGGCGAGGGACAGCGTCAGGCCGCCGAGCGAGTGCCCCACGGCGAGCTCGGCGCCCTTCGGCAGGGTGTCGACGACGTCGTCGGCGAAGTCCCGCGCCGTGTACGTCTCCGCCCGCTCGCTGGCGCCGTGACCGCGCAGGTCGACTGCGAGGACGCGGTAACCCCGCTCGGCGAGGGCCGGCCCGACCCGCCGCCAGGTGCGGTGGTCAGCCATGATGCCGTGGATGAGCAGGGCGACGCGGTCGCCCTCGCCCCAGGTGGTGGTGTGCAGCCGCACGTTGCTGCCCTTCCGGTAGCAGGAGTGGTGGCAGGTGGCAGGTGTGACAGGTGATCAGGACACGGTACGGATCGGCCGTACGGCCAGTGCGCCGAGCACCGACAGCGCGGCCGCGACGAGGAAGAGAGCGGTGTACCCGCCGGTGGCGGTGACGATCATCGAGGCGACGAACGGGGCGACGATCTGCGGCCCCGCGTTGGCGATGTTGAGCACGCCCATGTCCCGGGCGGCGTCCTCGGCCTTGGGCAGCACCATCGTGACGAGGGCCGTGTCGACCGCCATGTAGCAGCCGAAGCCCAGGCCGTTGAGCACGGAGAAGACCAGCATGGCGGGCCAGCTCGCCGACACGGCCGGGACCAGCAGGGCGGCCGCGGTCAGCGCCGCCGAGGCGCCGACGAAGAGCTTGCGGCGGTCGAACCGGTCGGACAGCCAGCCCCCGGCGACGGTGGACAGGGCCATCGCCGCGCTGCCGACCGGCATCAGGATCGCCACGGCCTCCTCGGCGCTCAGCCCGGCGGGCAGCTCGGTGTGGTCCTGGAGGACGTAGAGCTGGAACGCGGCGACCGCGAAGTACCCGAGGATCAGCAGCGCCCGCCCGATGAAGGCCCACCGGAAGTCATGGGCCCGCAGCGCACTGCCGAACGCGGCGATCTGCTCCCGGACCGGCATCGGGCGGCGGGCGGGCAGCCGCTCCTCGCGGGCGCAGGCGGTGAACAGCACGGCCGCGGCCGCCACGACGGCGCCGAACACCAGGTAGCCGGTGCGGTAGTCCTCCGAGAACGCCGCGGCCAGCAGGGCGCCGGCGGTGGTGCCCACGGGCAGGCCCAGGCCGACGGCCGCGGAGGCCCGGCCGCGCGCGGCGACCGGGACCCGGTCGGGGACCACGGAGGTCAGGGCGGCCTGGTAGACGTTCATCACGGCCTGGCCCAGGCACCAGGCGATCGTCACCAGAAGGATCGTGTCGACGCTGCCGAGCAGCAGCATCACGGGGAGCGCCAGGAGCCCGCCGGCGAGGATCCACGGATTGCGGCGGCCGGAGCGGTCCGACAGCGCGCCCGCGACCGGGTTGAAGACGGTCGCGAACACCGCCGAGACGCCGGAGACGAGTCCGAAGCTGGTCACCTTGCCGGCCGGGTCGATGTCCTCGATCTGGAGGGCCAGCAGGACGCCCGGGACGCCGACGTACAGCGCGTACATGGCCGCGTTGCCCATGAGGAGCAGTGGCAGCAGCCCGCGCGTGGGGCGCCGGACGGGGGCGGGGGCGGGGGACGGGGGAGAGGCCGCCGAGTCGGACGGGGAGCCGGGCGGGGAGCCGGTGCCGGACGTCCCGGATGTCCCGGATGTTTCCGCACCGGACGCGGAAAGGGCCACGTTGCCCTCCTGGAGGTGGGGTCACACGCATTGGTGACACGTGTCAGTAAACTGGTGGGGGACTGTGTAGCACCCCTTTCCGGCCATCCGCCAGACCCGGGCGGGGACCGGTCTGGAAAGATGCGGGAGCGATGACCCAGACACCCCCCAGACCGTCCGCCGGGCCTCCGGCGCCCCGCCCGGTCCCGACCAGCGCCGATGTCGCGCGGCTGGCCGGTGTCTCGCGGGCCACCGTCTCGTACGTCCTCAACAACACCTCGGCCGTACGGATCAGCGAACCGACCCGCCGCCGCGTGCGGGAGGCCGCCGAGGAGCTGGGCTACGTACCTCACGCCGCCGCCCGCAGTCTGCGGGCCGGCCGCACCCGGATCGTGCTGCTGCCCACGGCGCAGATCCCCGTCGGCCCGCTCTACGGCCACTTCCTCAACGAGCTCCAGTGGGCGCTGCGCCGGCTCGACTACACGGTCGTGCAGTACGCCACCATGGGCCTGGACGGGGACGAGGCGGCCCGCGCCTGGGCGGAGCTGAGGCCCGTCGCCGTCGTGTCGTTGGGCGAGGTGGAGCTCACCCCGCAGGGCGTCGACGTCCTCAAGCGGTCCGGTGCCCGGGCCGTGATCACCCTCGGCCCCCGGCCCGTCGAGGGCGCCCACGCCCTGCCGATGGACCAGCGCCGGGTGGGCGGCTGCGCCGGCGCGCACCTGGTGGAGCGCGGGTACCGGCGCATCGGTGTCGTCGTGCCCGAGGAGACCGGTCTGGAGCTGTTCTCCGGGCCCCGCCTCGAAGGGGTGCGCGGCGCGGTGGCGGGCACCGGCGCGGAGGTCGTGCCGGTGCCGCTGGCCTACACGGAAGAGTCGGCCGGGGCCCTGGCCGCCCGCTGGCCCGCCCTGGGCCTGGACGCCGTCTTCGCGTACAACGACGAGTACGCGATGCTCCTGATGCGCGCCTTGCAGGACGCGGGCGTGTCCGTCCCGGACGACACGGCCGTGATGGGCTCCGACGACCTCTTGCTCGGCAAACTGCTGAGGCCCCGGCTGAGCACGGTCCAGATCGACATGGAGACCGGCCAGCACCTGGCCGAGCTGGTCGACCGCGTGGTTGGCGACCCGGACCGCACACCGGAGGGGCACGACCTCATGGGCGCCCGCGCGATCCACCGCGAGTCCACCTGAGGTGCCTGAGGTGTCTGGCGTCCTGGGGGGTACCTGAGGTGCAGGCCGCGCCGAACGTCTCTAGCGTCGCCTGCATGAGCACAGATCCGCAGCGCTTCGAGATCCTGCTGGTGCCCGAGCACGCGGAGGGGCGCGACCCGGCGCACCTCGCTGAGGTCGCGATCCGTTCGGCCGTCGTCGAAGCCACCGGTGAGACGGGTGCGTCGGGCTATCCCCGGTACGCCGGCGAGGGCGTCGAGGCCGACATCGACCCCGAGACCCGCACGGTGGAGGCCCTGCTGGTGGACGGCGCGGAGCTGGACTACGGGCTCTCGGCGCGCATCCGCTGACCGCGTGCCGTTGACAGCGGCCGGGCCCCCGGCCGAAACTCGGGCCAGGCCGGGCCTCGAAGTTTACTTCACCTGGCGAACAAGCGGCAATCAGGGCACGAGGTCACGTGGGAGAGCACCCGATGAGCATCCGCGACGTCTACATCGTCGACGCCGTCCGCACGCCGATCGGCAAGTTCGGCGGCGCCCTCTCCTCCGTCCGGCCGGACGACCTCGCCGCGCACGTCGTCAGGGCGCTCATGGACCGCACGCCCGCGCTCGACCCCGCCCGGCTCGACGACGTCTACTTCGGCGACGCCAACGGGGCCGGCGAGGACAACCGCGACGTGGCCCGGATGGCCGTCCTGCTCGCCGGGCTCCCCGTCTCCGTACCCGGCGTCACCGTCAACCGCCTGTGCGGCTCCGGCCTCGAAGCGGTCATCCAGGCCGCGCGGGCCATCGCACTGGGCGACGCGTCCGTCGTCCTCGCGGGCGGCGTCGAGTCCATGTCGCGGGCGCCCTGGGTGCTCCAGAAGCCCGAGCGCGCCTTCCCGGCCGGCCACCAGCAGCTCCACTCGACCACGCTCGGCTGGCGCATGACCAACCCCAAGATGCCCGCCGAATGGACCGTCTCCCTCGGTGAGGGCGCCGAGCTGATCGCCGACAAGCACGCGATCACCCGGGAGCAGCAGGACGCCTTCGCCCTGACGAGTCATCAGAAGGCGGCGGCCGCATGGGCGCAGGGGCTGTACGACGGCGAGGTGGTGCCGTACGAGGGAGCGGACCTCACCCGCGACGAGTGCGTCCGTGACAACACGTCCATGGAGGCGCTCGCCAAGCTGAAGCCCTCCTTCCGTACCGACGGCACCGGCACGGTGACCGCCGGCAACGCCTCGCCGCTCAACGACGGCGCCGCCGCGCTGCTGCTGGTCGACGAGGAGGGCCTGAAGGCCTGCGGCCGCGAGCCGCTCGCCCGTGTCCGCGCCTCCGCCGTCACGGGCATCGAGCCGCAGCTCTTCGGCCTCGGACCGGTGGAGGCCGTCCAGCGTGCCCTCGCCAAGTCGGGCCGCACGTTCGCCGACCTCACCACCTTCGAGCTGAACGAGGCGTTCGCCGCCCAGTCGCTGGGCTGCCTCGCCGAGTGGCCCGAGCTGGACCCGTCGGTGGTCAACCCGCGCGGCGGCGCCATCGCCATCGGCCACCCCCTGGGCGCCTCGGGCGCGCGCCTGGCCGGCTCCGTGGCCCACCAGCTCGCGGCCGCGGGCTCGGGTACGGGCCTCGCGGCGCTGTGCATCGGCGTGGGCCAGGGACTGGCACTGGTCCTGGAACGCTGACCGGGAGGCCCCGCGCGGGCTGCGTCTGCCCGCGCGTGGGCCCGGTGCGGCGCCCCCGCGCGGCGGCCCCGCGCATCGGCCCCGCGCGTAGGCCCGGACGGTGTCCGCACCCGCACCGGTGGCCCGCCGCCGGAAGGGCGGCCCCCCGGTCAGGCGCCAGCCTTGCCCTCCTCGATGGACTTGCGGACCTCGTCCATGTCGAGCTTGCGGGCCTGGCCGATCACGTCCTCGAGGGCGGCCTCGGGCAGCGCTCCGGGCTGGGCGAAGACCGCGACGTTGTCACGGACGATCATCAGCGTGGGAATCGACCGGATCTCGAACGCCGCGGCAAGCTCCTGCTGCGCCTCCGTGTCGACCTTGGCGAACACCAGGTCGGGATGGCGCTCGGACGCGCTTTCGAAGACCGGGGCGAACTGGCGGCACGGCCCGCACCAGGCAGCCCAGAAGTCGATCAGGATGAAGTCGTTGTCCGTCACAACCTGATCGAAGTTGTCCTTGGTGAGCTCTACGGTGCTCATGCTGCCTACCTCTTCCCATCCGGTTTATGTGGGGGTCGCCCCGGCCCCCGCACAACGGTGTCCGGAGCCGCGCTATTCCGACTTCCCATGTGGCCACGGCGCACACGTACCACCAGACTGACCCCATGACCGAAACGGTGGAGACGCTGGAGTACGACGTCGTCGTGGTGGGCGCCGGCCCCGTCGGCGAGAACGTGGCCGACCGGGCGGCGGCGGCCGGGCTGAGCGTGGCGGTGGTCGAGAGCGAACTGGTCGGCGGCGAATGCTCGTACTGGGCCTGCATGCCCAGCAAGGCGCTCCTCCGCCCGGCGATCGCCCGCGCCGACGCCCGCAAGGTCCCCGGCCTGCGCGGCGCCGTACAGGGCCCCCTCGACGCCCCCGCGGTGCTCGCCCACCGCGACGCCTACGTGTCGCACTGGAAGGACGACGGCCAGGCGGCCTGGCTCGACTCGATCGGCGCCCGCCTCCACCGCGGCCACGGCAGGCTCGACGGCGGCAAGAGGGTCACGGTCGAGGGCCCCGACGGGGAACGGCGGCTGCTGACCGCCCGGCACGCCGTCGCGCTGTGCACCGGGAGCCGCGCCGTCCTGCCCGACCTGCCCGGCCTCGCCGGCGCCCGGCCCTGGACCAGCCGCGAGGCGACCAGCGCCAAGCACGTGCCTGGCCGGCTCGTCGTGGTGGGCGGGGGAGTGGTCGGCACCGAGATGGCCACCGCCTGGCAGGCGCTCGGCTCCCGCGTCACCGTGCTGGTACGCGGCCGGGGCCTGCTCCCGCGCATGGAGCCGTTCGTCGGCGAGCACGTGGCCGACGCGCTCACCGAGGCGGGCGCCGACATCCGTACCGGCGTCTCCGTCACCGCCGTCGAGCGCCCGCACCCCACCGGACCGGTCACGGTCGTCCTGGACGACGGCGAGCGCGTCGAGGCCGACGAGGTCCTCTTCGCCACCGGCCGCGCGCCCCGCACCGACGACCTGGGCCTGGAGACCGTCGGCCTGGAACCGGGCTCCTGGCTGTCCGTGGACGACAGTTGCCTGGTCGACGGCAGCGACTGGCTCTACGCCGTCGGCGACGTCAACCACCGGGCCCTCCTCACCCACCAGGGCAAGTACCAGGCCCGTATCGCCGGGGCGGCCATCGGCGTCCGCGCCGACGGCGGGGCCCCGCTCGACACCGGAGCCTGGGGCGCGCACGCCGCGACCGCCGACCACGCCGCCGTACCGCAAGTCGTCTTCTGCGACCCCGAGGCCGCCTCCGTCGGCCTCACCCTCGCCGAGGCGGAGGCGGCGGGCCACCGGGTACGGGCGGTCGACCAGGACCTCGCGGCGGTGGCCGGCTCCGGCCTCTACGCGGACGGCTACCGCGGCCGCGCCCGGATGGTCGTCGACCTCGAACGCGAGATCCTCCTCGGCGTCACCCTCGTGGGCCCGGCGGTCGGCGAACTGCTCCACTCGGCCACCATCGCGGTCGCCGGCGAGGTCCCGATCGCCCGCTTGTGGCACGCGGTCCCGGCGTACCCCACGATCAGCGAGATGTGGCTGAGGCTGCTGGAGGGCTACCGGGGATGAGCCCGGCTTCGGCCAGGCCGGGATCAGCACTTCACGGACGCCTGCGAGGCCGCGATGGCCTGGTCCAGCGCCTCCAGGTGAGGCCTGATCAGTTTGGCGGCCTGCGTGCCCGTGGTGGCGCCGGGCAGCTCGTCGATGGCCCTGCTGACCCGGCCGTACGCGTCCGACACCGCACGCGCGCGTGCCCGCGCCCGTGCCTTGTGCACGCCCCGCACGCTGCGCGTCACGAGCCCGAGGTCGTGGGCGACGGCCTCCCGCAGGTCCCTCAGCTCCTCGCGCCCCTTCGACCGGGGGCTGAGGTCGGCCAGCCGGCCCGCGTCCATCCGCAGCGCCCCGAGGTCCTCGCAGAACGCGTCGATCGCGGCGACGGACCGCTCCCTGGGTGACGGGGCATCGGCCGAGCACCCGGCCAGACAGAGCGGCAGCGCCGCCATGGCCAGGACGAGGACGGCGCGCGGCGGACGGCCGTGCCGCTGCCGTATCCGGTAGGTGAGGTCGCCCATGGCCCCATGCAATGCCGGGAGCGGGCGCTCTGCCCGTGGGTGGCGCCGAACGGGTGAACCCCGCGTCCCGCGGCCACCGTCAGGCGGGGTGGAGGCCGGGCGTTCCCGTACCGGTGGTGAAGGTGGCGGCCGTGCTGAGCGTGCCCCCGGGCCGGGTGACCGTGGAGACGGTCTTGAAGGCGATGTCGGCGCTCAGGTGGCCCAGCCGGATGACGGTGTAGCCCCGGCGCCCGTCGTAGAACTTCAGGTGCGGGTTGGCCTGGGTGAGGCTGTTCCAGTTGCCGGGCTTCTGGGCGCCGTCCCTGCCGCTGGTGACGGAGGTCGTGGCGATCTCGGTCCCGATGACGCGTGAGGCGGGGTTGTTGAAGTCCGCCTTCAGGTCGAAGCCGTAGCCGACGTGGGCGTCACCGGACAGCACCATCAGATTGTCCAGCCCCGCCGCGACCGCGCCGTCCAGGATGCGTTTGCGGGAGGCCGGGTAGCCGTCCCAGGCGTCCATGGAGAGCGTGTAGTTCGCCGTGGGCACGCTCCGCCGCTGGGCGAAGGTGACCTGCTGCGGCACGACGTTCCACAACGCGTCCGACTGCTGCCACCCGTCGAGCAGCCAGCGCTCCTGCGCGGCGCCGGTCATGGTGCGCGAGGTGTCCTCCGACTCGGGCCCCGGGGCGTGCCAGCCGTCGCCGTAGGCCTGGTTGGAGCGGTACTGGCGGGTGTCGAGGATGTCGAACTGCGCGAGGCTCCCGAACGACAGCCGCCGGTACAGCCGCATGTCCGCGCCCACCGGCCGCTGCGGCGGACGCAGCGGCTGGTGCTCCCAGTACGCCCGGTACGCGGCTGCGCGGCGCAGCAGGAACTCCTCCGGCGGTACGCCGTTCTCCGGAACCGCCCCCGCGTAGTTGTTCTCCGTCTCGTGGTCGTCCCACGTCACGACGAACGGATGCGCCGCGTGCGCGGCCTGGAGGTCGGCGTCGCTCTTGTAGAGCGCGTAGCGCAGCCGGTAGTCCTCCAGCGTGACGGTCTCCCGGTTGAAGTGGGCGGGAAGCTGCCGGTCGGTGTAGCCCCGGTGGCCGCCGGCCGAGTCGACCCCGTACTCGTAGATGTAGTCGCCGAGGTGGACCACCATGTCCAGGTCCTCGGACGCCAGGTGCTTGTACGCCGTGTAGTAGCCGTCGAAGTAGGCGGCGCACGCCACCGCGGCGAACTTCAGACTGGTCACCCAGAAGGAGTTGGGCGACGGGGCGGTACGGACACGGCCCACGGGGCTGATCCAGGTACCGGCCTTGAAACGGTAGTAATAGACCCGGTCCTCGTCCAGGCCCGGCACCTCCACATGGACACTGTGGGCGTACTCCGGATGGGCGGTGGCGGTCCCCCTCCTGACGACCACGAAGAAGTGCTCGTCGTAGGCGACCTCCCACTGCACCTCCACCCGCTGCGCCGGGAGACCGCCGTCCGGCTCGTACGGGCTCGGGGCGAGCCGGGTCCACAGCAGGGCGGAATCCGGCAGCGGGTCACCGGAGGCGACGCCCAGGGTGAACGGATCCTTGCCGATCTTCCTGGCGTCCAGCACGGAAGGGCTCGCCGCACCGGCGGCCGGCAGGTGCGTGGTGAACGCCAGAGCGGCCGCGGCACCGGCCACGGTGAGGAAGTGACGACGCCCCACGCGCCGGGCGGCGGCGCGGAGCTCGGGCATGTGAGTTCTCATATGGCACGTCATATGCCCGGTTTGCTGGCGTTGTTGCCCCGGCATACGGGTGGTCTGACGACCCGTAAGCTTTGCGGGCCCGGAGCCCGGGCCGCGGGCCCGCCGGTAGGTTGGGGCGCATGAGCAACCTAGACCGCCAGGCCGCGCTCTCCGTCTGCGGCGGCCGCGGATTCGTCGTCGCCGAGCCGGTACGAGAGCTCCTCAGCCCCCGTCGCGTACAGCTCGGTGAATCCACCGAGGTGCGCCGCCTGCTGCCCAACCTCGGCCGCCGCATGGTCGGCGCCTGGGCCTTCGTCGACCACTACGGGCCGGACGACATCGCCGACGAACCCGGCATGCAGGTGCCGCCCCACCCGCACATGGGCCTCCAGACCGTGAGCTGGCTCCACGAGGGCGAGGTGCTGCACCGCGACAGCACGGGCAGCCTCCGGACGGTACGCCCGCGCGAGCTCGGCCTGATGACCTCCGGGCGCGCCATCTCCCACTCCGAGGAAAGCCCCCGCCCACACGCCCGCTTCCTCCACGGCGCCCAGCTCTGGGTGGCCCTGCCCGACGCCCACCGCCACGTCGAGCCCGACTTCCAGTACCACCCCGACCTCCCCCACGTCACGGCCCCGGGCCTGACCGCCACGGTCATCCTCGGCGAGCTCGACGGCGCCCGCTCGCCCGGCACCACCTACACCCCCCTGGTCGGCGCCGACCTCGCCCTCACCCGCGGCACGGAAACGAATCTGCCGCTCGACCCCGACTTCGAGTACGCGGTGCTCGCCATGTCCGGCGAGACCCACGTCGACGGTGTCCCGGTCCTCCCCGGCTCCATGCTCTACCTCGGCTGCGGCCGCACATCCCTCCCCCTCCGCGCGGAATCCGACGCGGGCCTGATGCTCCTGGGCGGCGAGCCGTTCGAGGAGGAAATCATCATGTGGTGGAACTTCGTCGGCCGCACCCACGAGGAGATCGCCCAGGCGCGGGAAGACTGGATGAAGGGCTCCCGCTTCGGCGAAGTGGAGGGCTACGCCGGGGGTCGTCTGCCTGCTCCTGAACTCCCGCCGGTCGCGCTGAAGCCGCGGGGGAGGGTGCGCTGAGCTGCACTGCCACGCTGCGACCAGACGTCTCCTCGGGGGAGTGCCACTGCCCGGGGAGGCGTGAAGCGGAGTGAGGCACTCGATCCCCTTCGGGGCCTCTGGCAACAGCGTCTGGCAGTCCAAGATGTGTTCGTGTGCAGGCGGCTTTGGTGAACCCAATGCTGCCTTTGCTGAATGACGCTTACGTAGCCTCGCCGTAGGTCCTTGGGGGTCTCCCAGGACAGGTGTACGCGGGAGTGGGAAGTCGGCTGTGTCCTGGGCTTCGCCGTCCGGCCAGTCGGGGAAGTACAGACCCGGGTCCCAAGGCGGAGGATGACGCGTCCCTTGGCCGGTTCCCATGCCAGGGTGTACGGCGTCGCCGAGGAGGATCGCGGTGCGCTCTGCCTGCTGAAGCCGCAGCCCGAGCCGCGTCGGTCGGTCATGACCGGCTTGTAGTCCAGCCAGCTCTGCACGAGTCGACCGAGCCCCGGCTGCGGCTGGCGGCCAAACTGTCGGTCACCTGTGCGTACCGCGCCGGACGGTGTGCCCTAACCGCGAGGGTTATGTGCGATCCCCCAGCCTCACGTGCTGCCTCGGCTGAACGTGCTGGGCAGGACGTTCGCGGCGGATCGCGCTGCAACTGGGCAGCGGATCCGTGATGCTCTCGCGGCTATGTGCGTGACTCGGCGGCCGGTTCCGCGTCGAGGCACAGCGGCCGCTTACGTGGCTCGCCGTCCCCCTGGCGACTTGGTGCCACGGTCGATGGGCGCAAGAGCGGGTTGGAAGGGGCAGATCCGTGGGACTGAGGTCACTGGTCCGGGCGGTTCGGGTGTTCGGGCAGTGGGGGCGAGAAGACCACCTTGCCGTCCTTCCAGCGCGCCTTGTACTCGCTCTCGCCGCCGGAATGACAGCACTGCGGATCGGTCGGCAGGTACACGGGGTAGGACAGGGTGACCGTCTTCCCGTCCTGGCTCTTGATCGTTGACTGGGCAACCCCGGCCGCGTCATAGCCGACGTACTCGTTGCCGTAGAAGAAGAACACCGAAACGCATTTCCCGTCGACACTGCCGGTGCAGTGGGCGTGGATCGCACGAAGGGGCCCTCGGAGCTTCTTCAGAGCGCCGGCCTCGGTATCGGCCGTGAATCCCAGGCGCTTGATGCGGAGCACCGCGCGGTCCACGTCGAAGGGCTCCGTTCCGTCCTCCGAGGTCTTCCCCGCCGACGGACTTGCGGGGTCCCACAGTGAAACGGACGGGCTCGATGCCGGTCGGCCCTTGTCCGCCGACGCCCCGCAGGCCGTGACCAGTGTCAGGCAGAGCATCGCTGCCACGGCCGGGAAGCTCATTGCTCGGTGCATGACGCCACCTCCAGGAAGAGCCGCTCCAGCATTCCGAAGCGCACAGTGTTCAGGTCCTCCCTGGAGACGTTGCGTGTGACGCGTGAGCAGAGTTCGGCGGCCCAGTCATGGGCGGATGCGTGTGCCAGTTGGAAGACCGCTCTCGTCCCGAAGTCCGACTCCGTTCCCTGCGTGGTGTTCACCGGCACGCTCAGCAGCAGCCGCTTCCCGTCAGGTGAGGGCACGACGGCCCGGATGTGAACGGCCGTGGGCAAACGGGTTTGACTGATGAGTCCTCCAGGACCCCACCGTTCCACCATGCCCCGCCTTACGCTGACGGTTTCCTCGCTGTCGGAGAGAAACGCCGTGGCGCGGGCGGTGTCGGAGGGGATGGAGGTCTCACGGCGCCCACCCCCGGCGTCCCACACCTCCGCGCTCGCGTCCTTGCCGATCAGCAGCAGACGGCGGCCGTCGCTGCTGAACCGCACGGCGTTCCGATCGGCGAGCGGAGCGCGGAAGTCGGGTACGACCACGCTGACCCGCCGTCGCTCGCGGAGATCCCAGACCTCCACGCCGCGCAGGTCCGGGGTCGTCACGGCGATCCGCTCGGACGCCGGGTCGGCCGCGAGCGTGGTCGCGTACCGGCTCCGGTCGACCTCCGAGTTCTCCCGGAACAGCAGCGTCTCACCCACCTTGCGGCCGGTTGTGACGTCCCACTGCGAGACGGCGCCTCCCGTCAGGACGACCAGGTGGCCGTGCCGGGTGAATCCCAGGTCACGAACCCCCGCGTCGTGCGGAGCAGACCCGAGGGGTGGCTCGACCTGTATCCGCCGCAGTACCTGGAGGGACGGCAGCTTGTGGAGCGTGACCGACTGCGTCGCAGTGTCGTTCACGGCCAGCGTCTTCTCCTCGGCGTCGAAGGCAAGCCTCGCTGTCTGGTACCCGCCCGTACCGGTGGCTGCGATCCGCTGCCCGGTCGCCGGGTCCCAGACCGCGATCGCGCCGCCAACGCCGACCGTGACCAGGTAACGGCCGGAAGGGGAGAAGTGCGCGGCTTCTTCGTCGTGCTGGCCGGTGTCCGCGTCGCCCCAGACGGAGATGTCGGCGGTCGGGAGCGAGCCGGGCGCCGGGGCTGTGGTGACCAGTACCTCCGTTCCGCGGGCGAAGGCCATGCGGCGGCTCGCTCCGGCCAGGGCGTAGCGGGTGTAGCGGCCCTTGGGGCCGTCCTCGGCCAGTACGAGGAGCCGTTGTCCGGTGGCAGCGTCATGCACGGTCACCGCTTTGTCCTCGCGTGTCAGCACGACCTGGTCCGAGATGCCGACCAACTCACCGATCAAGACGCTTTTCGAGCTGCACCGCAGGCCCTGGAAGAGATGGGGGTCGGGTCTGCCGGCGGAGATGCCGGACAGCCGCCACTTGTCGTCGGCGCACTTCGCGGCCACGGGGCGCGGGCCTCGGGCGAACTCGGGCTGCTCGAAGCCGGGGACAGCCACGAGGCGGCCGGTGCGCGCGTCCCAGGCGCCCTGACGGCCCGGTCCGGAGGACACGACGTGTTTGCCGTGCGCGTCGAAGACGAACCCATGGGGGTAGCCCTCACGGAGCGGTTCCAGGGTGACGGGCTGGGCGGTGGGGCGGTCGAGGTCCCACACCTGGGCCGTGTCGTCCTGGGGAGGATGAGCGAGCAGGCGGCGTCCCGTGCGGTCGAAGCGCAGTTCGTCCACCGCCTGGGTGGTGCTGGTGGTGCTCCTCGTGGCTCGCACGGTCAGCAGGGTCCTGCCTTCCCGCAGGTCCCAGATCCTGATGCGGTTGTCGTCGCCGCCCAGGGCCAGCCGGGTGCCGTCGGGACTGACCGCGACGGCTGAGACGTCGTCCATGCGGACGATCAGGGAAGGTCCGCCGGCCCCGACGCGCCACACCGACAGCCCGCCCGCACTGTTGCGTACCGCGACGACCTGGCCGGAGTCGTCCAGCGCCGTCTCCGCAACCTCCCCGTCGGCGGGCAGGACGGCGTCGAACGGGGCATCGGCCAGATAGCGGGAGAACAGGTTGTCGTGTGCCTGTTGGGTGGGTGCGGTGCGCCAGGCGGCGACGGACAGCAGCGCGGCCTTTTCCCGATGGGACACCACCTGACCCTGCGCCTGTGCCTGCTGCACGAGGCCGGCCGACAATTCGGCGGCTTTACTGCCACGTACCGCATGCACTCCGATACCGGCCACGGTTCCCATCGCCGCCGCGACCGCCGTCGCGACGACGGCTTTGCGCGACCGCCGGCGCCGACGCCACTCCAGGCTCGCCAGGAGGTATGCGCGTTCGCCCTCGGAGATGTCGTCGGGCCGGTCGCGCAGCCGATCCCGCGCCTGTTTGAGTTCGGAGCCGCGCATCAGCAGGGCGTGATCGCGGCCGCTGTGCTGCCAGCGCGCGATGCGCTCGCGCACATGTTCCTGCCAGCTCCGGAAGTCGCGGTCGGCGTCGACCCAGGAACGCAGCACCGGCCAGTGTTCGAGCAGCGCCTCGTGAGCGAGCGACACCGTCTCCACGCCGTCGGACGCGCGATCGAGGTGCACCAATCGCTGGACGGCCAGGTATTGGGCGGCCTCCCAGCAGGCGGGGTGCAGCTCGGTGCGGCGTGCGGTGCGCCCGGTGTCGACCGGGCTGTCGAGGCGTCCGTCACCCGGGCGGACAAGCTGTACGAACAGTCGCCGCACCTCGTCACGCACGTCGCCCAGCCGCTCCTTGACCACCCGCTCGGCATGCGACGCGAGGGCGCCCGCGACGCGGCCGATCTCCTCGTAGGCGGCGTGTGAGAGGACACCGTGGCGCTGTCGCTCCCACAGCATGGTGAGGGCGAACTCGAGCAGGGGCAACGCACCAGGGCTGCGGCCCGCGTCCGACACGAGCCGCTCGGCGAGCCGCTCCTCGAAACGTACGGCCCCGTGGAACGAGGCCACGGGGGAGAGCACCACGTCACGGAGACGGTCCTCGGCCAGGCGGTCGACGAGTACCGGCGCCGCCTCGCACACCCGCTCCAGAACCGGGAAGCGCCGCATGGCCTTCAGGAAGTCCAGCCGCAGGGCGAAGACCAGTCGCACCAAAGGCCCGCCGTCCGCGGCGCGCCATCCGGTCATGCCCACCAATTGCTCAACCACGTTGTCGGCCGCATCCGGCGAGCAACGGAACAGCACCTCGAACTGATCCAAGATCAGGACGAGCTGAGCCGTCCCGGAGCGGGCGAGCAACTCCTTGACAACCGGAGCGGTCACTCCCTCCCGCAGCCGCCTAGCGAGCCGTTCGACCTGTTCGAGTCGGTCGAGCGGCTCCATGACCTCGGTCGACGCGTCGAGTAAGGGCAGCAGGGCGGAAGCGAGCATGTATTCCGCCCCCGACGCGGGTTCCGGGACCAGCGAGGCGATGCTGCAGTCCCCACGTTTGCGTAGCGCGGGGACGAGACCGGCGTGGACGAGCGACGACTTGCCCACCCCGGACACCCCGAGCACCGGGACGATGGACGACGTGGTGACAGCCTCGGTCAACGCCTTGATCTGCTCACCCCGCCCAAAGTAGTGGCCGGCGTCCTCCTCCCGGAACGAGTCCAGCCCACGGAACGGCGACGGCAGCGCGGCAAGGCGACGTAGCTCAGGGTGCACCTCGAACAGGACGTCGGCGGTGATGGCGTAGGCCGCCCGTTGAAGGAACCGCCCGTCGGTGGCGACAACCATGCCGACCACCACCTTGAACTGCTCGTCCCACAGTGGCGTGCCACTGAAGCCCTGCCGGATTTCGCAGGCACCGGTGCTCTCGAACTGCAGCCAGCCCCGTCCGCGTTCGTCGACGATGGTGCCGAACGACCAGACACCCTCGTCGTCGCCGGCGGGAAAACCGAAAGCCCGGAACGGGTGGCCGCGTACGGTGTCGACGTCCAGCAGCCGTACGGGCTCGGCGCCAAGCGGCGGATCCTCATCGAGAGCGAGGACGGCAATGTCGCCCGAGCCGTCTTCCGCGATGGGTATGTGCGTGACGAGCCGCGCGGTCTGTCGGCGGACCGGAGGCCCGGCGAGCGGAAAGTCCAGATCGACGGTGAGCCCCACATCGACTGGGCTCCGCTCTTGCTGGCCGGCGGCGGCCGACACGACGTGCCCGCACGTGAGCACGATCCTGGGGCCTGCCAGAAAGCCGGCCCCTTGTGGCGTGGCACGCGCACCGCGCGACCACAGACGGACTATTCCGGGGTTGGGACTGGGTTCGGGCACCGCGACGCCCCTCGTGCCTTATCCCGCCACGGCGCCGTTGCGAGCGGCGACGGTCTGGGTGATCGGAACAGCCTCCGGCGGCTGCTTGTCCCACTCCATAGTGAGAGTGAGCGACCCCTCACCCGCGGTCTTGGCGAGAAAGACACCCGCCTCCGCCGACAGCTTCAACCCCAGCTCAAGAGTGATCTTGTCCGGCTGCCGCGGCAGGTCGGCCACCCTGCCGAGCACCGCGTGCGCGGCCTCCCGAACACTCTCCAGACCGCGCTCCAGCGTCTCCGATGCTTCAGCCATCACCCCATCGGCTCTGGCCACCCTGACCACGGCCTGCGGCCCGCTGTCGACTTCGACCAGCACAGAACCGCCGGTCTCCAACGGCACCCTCAGTAAATCCGGCATAGATTCCCCCCACCAACCGCGATGTGATGCGCGCCACTCTAGTGCTCGCCGTAGGTGTGCGGGACGAGATCTCCGATTCACACGGCTGTCACCGCGGTGACAGCCACCCATGCGGCGACGAGACAGGCGACGCGGCCCGAGGTTGGGCTGCGCCGGGCCGCCATGCCCCGCTGCATGGCCCTGAGGACGCTTTGGGGGCAGCCCCTGCTGCCCGACCCTTGGCCCACCCATACGCGTGCTGCCGTTGCCTGACTAGCCAGTTCCCCTGTCGGCCGTGACGCGGGGCATGGCGTCGCCCAGGCCGCTTCGTCCACCTGCTCAGCACGGCGGCGTAGTGCCACTGCCGGAGGCCGACCCGCAATCCGGCATCGCCACGGCGTCACGGACCCCGGCCAGGCGAGCGAAGGCGAGTATGTAGGTACGGGTGTTCTCCTGTACCTGGCGCAGCTCATGGCGGCATTCCACGACCTTGGGCCACACCGACTCGTCCGTTCGTCGTCCAGCGGTTTCCCGACGGGGTGGATCTCCCGGCGAACGAACTGCGGAGCTGGAGGGGGCAGGCTGCCTACGAGCTGCTGTTGGCCGGTATCCAGCGCTTCATCGCCGGCACTCCGAGCACCCCAAACCACCTACGCGGGCACGAACTACGTCCTCTGCAGGGTCTGGGGCCGCGGATCCGGGACACCGCCGGAAACGGCAACCACTGATGGCTGGGCACCGATGTGATGTGGGCCCGGTGAACCAGTACGTCTGGACGTACTCCCTGTCACGCCGGGGAAACGACGATGCGCGTGGCGACAGCGGGATGGTCATCCGACTGCTTGACAACCGGGCCCGTGGCTCCGGCCACCCGTGTCGTGCCCTGACCCCGTCTCACGCCTCCAGGACCTCATCGTCTGGGGCGGCCTCGATGGCCCAGATGCCTCGGGCCTGGACCTGGTAGACACCGGGCCCGGGAAGGCGGAGCGGTAGGTCGGCATCGCCCCTGCCGCGGGCCACCTCGGCCCATTCGGCGAGGTCGTCGTCCAGGGCCAGCAGTCGTACGTCGCCACGCCCGCGGTGGCGCAACAGGGCCGGGCCGCCGGGGCCCGCATACCGTACGAGGTCCCCGCCGCACCCGTCGATCCGCTCGGTGAAGTCCGGTACGGCGTCGACGGGTTCGGCCCGCGCCTCCCACTCGGCCGCAGCCGCGTCCCGCAACTCCACCTGGAAGCGCACCACTTCACGGTTGCCCATACGCCGCAGCGGCACCCGGGCGTGCACCGGCCCGACGCCGTCGCCGAGCGAGCAGCCCTTGCGCTGGTTGCCGCGCAGCAGCAGGACGACGGTCACCCGCCCGGCGCTGTGGCTGCGTACCACCAGCACGGCGGGGCGCCCCACGGCCGGCAGCCGCACCCGAGCCGATCCAGGGCCCTTTCCACGCACCCGCCCTTCCGCCCCCTCACTCGCCGGGGGAGGGGGCGCAGCGCGCATGGGCCCCTGCTCCAGACGCACTCCACAGGCCCCGCACACCGCGACATCGCGCACCGCCCCGCCCTCCGGCGCCCAGGGCAGTTCGCGCACAGCCCGGCCGTGCCGGGTGTCGAAGAAGCACAGCGGCAGCCGCCGGGGCAGCGGCAGCCCCGCTCGGCGGGCGTCGAGACAGGCCAGTGCATGCCGGCCGTCGTCGAGCGCCCGCAGCACGTCGAGGGTGTCCTCCCGGTCGCGGTCCCCCACGAAGGCCCGCTTCGCCTGCTCGTACGCGTCCAGCGCGTGCCCCAGGTCGTCGCGCATCGCGTCGGTGGCACCGGGATCACCCGGTGAGAAGTCGTGCTCGTCGAGTGCCACGCCGAACGCGGTGATCAGCGACTCCACCTCGGCAAGTTCCTCCTTCGCCTGCCGCCGCGCCGCCCGCCCGCCCCGGCCCGTGAGCCACGCCCACAGACCCCGGTCCTCGGCCATGCGACCACCCCCTTCGCGGTGATCGTAGGCCGAAGCGGTGTGCAGCGGCCCTTCCCCCTTCCGGCCCGTGTGATCCGCCCGGGCGTACACGGACCACATCCGCTCGGTGGGCGGTTCAGCCGTCGGGAGGAACCGGAGCTGTTCGGAGTCGATCGCCACCGACCCGGCGCCGTGCGGGCGAACCGCTGGAGAACGGTTCCCAGTGGGTCGACGCGACAGTTCTCGCCGCCGGCGCAGCCGTTGTCGTCGGTGCGGGCATCCTTCGCTTCAACCAGCGGGATCCCGGCTGACCATGCACGTTTCCCCGGAAGACCGTGACATGGCCGCGATAAGGATCACGTCGAAAGCAGTCCTCAGAGGTAGGGTGACGCCCTCCGGGCCGTTGACGCGCCTTTGACGCGGCCAATGGCCATCGGATGGTAAACCGGACAAGACGGTGACAGGGAAGGCCGGCCACGGTGGCAGGACGCGCGACACGGGTGTGGAAGTCGGTATTCGCCGCTCACCCGGCCCGTACGGTCGTGATGGCCTTCGCCACGGTGATCCTCGGCGGGACCATGCTGCTGTCCCTGCCCATCTCCTCCGAGGAGAGCGGCGCGACCGACTTCGTCACCTCGCTGTTCACCGCGACATCGGCCGTGTGCGTCACCGGGCTCGCGGTCGTCGACACCGGTACGTACTGGAGCGGCTTCGGCGAGGGTGTCATCCTCGCGCTGATCCAGGTCGGCGGATTCGGCATCATGACGATGGCGTCGCTCCTCGGCCTGCTGGTCTCCGGAAAGCTCCGGCTGCGGATGGAGTTGACGGCCGCGGCCGAGACGAAGAGCCTGGGCATCGGAGAGGTACGCCGCGTCCTGCTGGGCGTCGCGGGCACGACGCTCGCCGTCGAACTCGCTGTTGGGGCCGTCCTCGCCCTGCGATTCCGGTACGGGTACGGAGAAACCATCGGCCAAGCGGCGTATTTCGGCTTCTTCCACGCCGTGTCGGCGTTCAACAACGCCGGCTTCGGCCTGCATGCCGACAGCCTCACCCGGTACGCCCAGGACCCCTGGGTGACGCTCCCCATCGCGGCGGCAGTCATCCTGGGAGGCATCGGCTTCCCCGTACTGCTGGAGCTGCTGCGCCACCGCCGACGGCGGCTCACCACCGGGCGGCGGAGCTGGTCACTGCACACCAAGCTGACGCTGATCACCACGGCGGTCCTACTCGTGACGGGCACGGTGCTCACTTGCCTGCTGGAGTGGGGCAACCCGGGCACGCTGGGCACCTTCGACTGGGGCCACAAGCTGATGAACGGCTTCTTCCACTCCTCGATGAGCCGTACGGCCGGGTTCAATTCCCTCGACATCGGCGCGCTGGAAGCTTCGACGCTACTGATGACGTGCGTGCTGATGTTCATCGGCGGCGGCAGCGCCGGCACCGCCGGCGGCATCAAGGTCACGACCTTCGCCGTGCTCGCCGCCGCGATGCTCGCCGAGGTACGGGGCGAACCGAACTCCGCCATTCTGGGCCGGCGTCTGGAACCGCACGTCCTGCGCCAGGCCCTGACGGTGGCACTGCTCGGTGTGGGACTGGTGATGGCGGCCACGTTGGTGCTGCTGACGGTCGTGCGAGCACCGTTCGAGGCCGTGCTGTTCGAGGCGGTGTCCGCCTTCGCGACCGTCGGGCTGTCGACCGGGATCACGGCGGACGTGCCGGTGTCCGGGCAGCTGATTCTCATCCTGCTGATGTTCGTCGGCCGACTGGGGCCGGTCACCTTGGTCTCGGCGCTCGCCCTGCGCGAGCGGACCCGCCGCTACCAGCTACCCGAGGAGCGACCTGTCATTGGGTAACTACCTGAGCGCACTGCGCCGTCGCCGCCGCGAGCGGCTCACCAAGCACCATCGCGAGCTGAGCGACCAGCGGGTCGCCGTGATCGGCCTGGGCCGGTTCGGCAGCTCGCTGGCCCACGAGCTGACCAGGCGTGGCTGGGACGTCCTCGGCATCGACACCGATGCGAGACTCGTCCAGAGGCACAGTGACGCTCTCACCCATTCCGCCGTTGCCGACTGCACCGATCCGGAAGTGCTGCAGCAGCTCGGAGTGCACGAGTTCACGAGCGCGGTCGTCGGCATCGGCACCGACATCGAGGCCAGCATCCTCGTCACCTCCAACCTGCTCGAAGCGGGCGTGCCCAACATCTGGGCCAAGGCGATCAGCCGCCAGCACGGCCAGATCCTCGAACGCCTCGGCGCCCACCATGTCGTCCTGCCCGAGCACGAAATGGGCGAGCGGGTGGCCCACCTGGTGACCGGACGGATGCTCGACTTCATCGAGTTCGACGACGACTACGCCCTGATCAAAACCGTCGCACCGGCCATCGCCACCGGCCTGCCGCTCGGGGAGAGCAAGGTGCGCAGCACGTACGGAGTGACCATCGTCGGCGTCAAGCGGTCGGGCCAGGACTTCACCTACGCCACCGCCGAAACGGTGGTCGAGAAGGGCGACGTCCTCATCGTCACCGGCAAGACCCGCGCGGTGGAGGCCTTCGCCGAGCTCAGCTGACCGGTGGGCTGTTCATCGGGCACTAGGCCACGTGCATGTGCGGTCGCCCGGCCAGTGAGGCGGCGCAGGGTTCACGGGAGCCACGTCACCGTCGCCGATGAGCAGGGGGCGAGACTCGCTGAGTGGACGACGTCAGTTTCTCGCCCGCGACGCCCGGGCCCTCATGCAAGGGCAGGGGGTGCCCGGCCGCCTACGTGTCACCCCCCGATGCGCTGAGCAGGTGGGAAGGGCTGATGGGGGATATGGACGACGTGAACGAACCCGCGGTGCCGGAAGTGGTGGAGAGCCCGCACTGCGGGCGCAACCGACCGGTCAACTGGCCCGGTGGATGTTGCACTACCGGGTGCAGCCGGTCGGGCCGGCGGCCGGTGAGGGCAGCCCGGGCGCCGGGTAGGACGTCGTCCTGTGCGAGGAGCCGGACGCCCCGCCGGCAGCCCCGGCCTCACCGGCATGGGGTGGCCCGGCACGCAGCGGTTCCCCTGCGGCGCGCTCCCTCATCCGGTCAGGCGGCTGCGGGCCTTCCGGGCGGCGTGGCGCAGTAGCAGGCGGGGCGATCGACGTACCAGCAAGCCCGTCACCAGGCCGATCGCGGCACCCCCGGCGACATCGCTGGGGTAGTGCGCGCCGGAGTGCACCCGCTCCACGGCCACGATGGCGGCCGGCACCGCGCAGACCGCCGCCGCACCCGGCCAGACGCCCGCGACCGCCACGGTGAACCCCACGGCCGCCGCGGTGTGCCCGGAGGGGAAGGAGGAGCTGTCCGGCCGGTCCCGCAACTCACCGTGGGGGACGAGGTCCTCGGGCGGTCGGCGCCGTGCGTACAGCGGCTTGCACAGCCCGTTGGAGACCAGCTCCGCCGCACCCATGCCAACGACCCCTGCTGCTGCCGCCGCCCGGCCCCGACCGCCACCGACGGCGGACATGACCGCTGCCGCGGCCCACCACAGCTTCGTGTGCTCGGCCGCGGATCGCGCTTTCGGCAGGATCCGGCGCGCCAGAGGCGACGTCCAACGCGCCGCACGCCGCGTGAGGCGCCGGTCCACTTCTCTCCACTCCGTTACGTCGGCCATGATCACCTGTTTCCCGCTCGGGACGCGCGCACACGGGTTGCGGGGGTATGGGCGTGAATGCCCCATGAGCGGGTAGCCGCATGTCACTTGATCGACCCAGCGGTGGACCCGTTTCCGCCCAGGCCGCCGGGAGGCAGGATGCGAGGACCCTGGTACGCGGCGGGGATCGGCCTGCTGGCGGTCCTCACCGCGGTCAGTGGCTGCGGCACGCTTCCCGAGCGGCGTGACGAGGTCACCACGGAAGTCACCCGCTTCGAGCAGGCACTGGGAGCCGGACAGCGGGAGCGGTTGTGCGCGGCTCTCGCTCCTGCCACCCGCGAGGAGCTGGAGCAGTCCGCCAAGAGCCGGTGCGAGGACGCGATCGGCCAGGCGATCGAGGAGCAGGAGCTTCCGGCGGCCGGTGCCGTGCGGGGCGTGGACGTGTACGGCGATCAGGCCCGGGTGGTGCTGGAGCGGGACACCCTGTTCCTGGCGCGTTTCCCCACGGGCTGGAAGGTGACGGCCGCTGGGTGCCTGCCACGTCCCCAGCGGCCGTACGAGTGCGAGATCAAGGGCGGGTGAGGGGCCGTGAGGACACTGTTCACCATGACGCTGCTGGTGGTCGTCGGTGGTCTGGCGTACTTCATGGCGCTGGGGCTGATGCACCGATGAGCCGCGCTTCGGAGCCCGGCGAGGAGACCGCACCGGCCCAGCACCGCGAGGAGACCGCACCGGCCCAGCACCGCGTACGGCGCCTTTTGCGGCACAACAGCCTGGGGCTGTTCTTCATGACGACGTTCCTGCTGGCCCTCGTGGGCCAGGCCGTGACGGGGCACGCGCAGTTCAACGACCAGCTCGTCAGCGATGGCATGGCACCGGTCGGCTTCGGCGCCTACGTGATGTCGTCGGACTTCGCCGTCGACGTCACCGAGAACTGGCAGTCGGAGTACCTGCAATTCTTCCTGTACATCTTCGCCACCGTGTGGCTGCTGCAACGCGGCTCGCCGGAATCCAAGGAACTCGACAAGGCGGGAACCGAGTCCGACAAGGACCAGATGGCCGGCGAGCACGCCACGGAGGACTCACCCCGCTGGGCTGCGCACAAGGACTGGCGCGGAGTCGTCTTCTCCCGCTCGCTCGGCCTCGTCATGGGCGCCATCTTCCTGCTCTCCTGGCTTACCCAGTCGGTCACCGGCGTCGCCGCCTACAACGAGGAGCAGTTGCGCCGCCTGGAGGCCCCGACCACATGGGCCCACTACCTGTCCTCCGCGGACTTCTGGAACCGCACGCTGCAGAACTGGCAGTCCGAGCTGCTGGCGGTCGCCTCCATGGCCGTTCTCGCCATCTACCTGCGGCAACGCGGATCACCGGAGTCCAAGCCCGTCGGCGCGTCGCACGACGCCACCGGCGTCGAAGGCTGAACCGCCTCAAGGGGGCGGCGAGGAAGGTACGTGGATCGCGTGACGACCTGCGCAAGGTCATCGGTATGGACGAAGAGGAATGACCCGTGTGGACCAGCAGGGCCCGCGCCGTGCGTCCGCGGGTGGCGCAAGGCAGCACCCGAAGGGCACCCGCCGAGCGGTGGGACAAGCGATCCGGTGATTGAGTGACTCTTCCGACATGGTGCGAAGAAGGGGTTCTCCATGCGAGTGCGTGATTCCGTGGTGGTGATCACTGGGGCCTCCAGCGGCATCGGCCGGGCCACAGCCCTTGCCTTCGCCCGCAAGGGGTGTGCTGTGGTGCTGGCGGCGCGGCGGGCGGAGGCACTGGAGGCGGTTCGGCAGGAGTGCGAACGTCACCGTGGTGCGGAGGCGCTCGTCGTGCCGACCGACGTCACCGACCCGGGTGCGGTCGACGATCTCGCCCGGCGGGCGGCGCAGCGCTTCGGCCGCATCGACGTATGGGTCAACTGCGCGGCCGTCACGGTGTTCGGCCCCTTCGAGGAAACGCCGCTGGAGGACTTCCGCAAAGTCCTTGATGTCAACGTCATGGGGTACGTGCACGGCGCCCGCGCCGCCCTGCGCGTCATGCGCGCGCAGGGGAGCGGAACACTGATCAACGTCTCCTCCATCGTGGGCGTCGTCAGCCAGCCGTACACCCACGCCTACGGCATGTCCAAGTACGCCGTCCGGGCCCTGAGCGCGAGCCTGCGCCAGGAACTGCGGCTGGACAAGGCGAAGGGCATTCACGTGTGCACGGTGCTGCCGGCCACGATCGACACGCCGCTGTTCGAGCACGCCGCCAACTACACCGGACGCAAGCCGCTGGCGATGCCCCCGGTCTACAGCCCCGAACGCGTGGCAAGGACCATCGTGGACCTGGTGCGCGTGCCCCGCCGTGAAGTCGTGGTCGGGCCCACGGGCCGTTCCATGGTGCTGGAGTCCAGGATCATGCCCGGCATGGTCGAGCGGACGATGGCCCGCCAGGTGGACCGGGCCCACCTGTCCCGCAAGGAACCCGCGCCCGCCGGTCACGGCAACCTGCACGTGCCGGCGCCGGGTACGGGCGCCGCCCATGGCGGGTGGGGCGGACGTCGCCGTACCGCGATGCGCCGGCTGACCGCCGCGACCGCACTGGCCTGTGCGGCGGCGGGCGTCGCGCGACGGGCCCGGGCGCATTGAGCGGCTGGGACGCGGCACGAGTTCACCGCCGCTGCCGGCACCCGCGTCCACGCCGCGGTGCTGGGGCCGGCCGGTGTGCCGCAAGTGGTGTGCGTCCACGGCCTGGGCTGCTCGTACCGCTACTGGCTGCCGTTTGCCAGGGCGCTGTCTCCCCACGCCAGGACCGTGGCGGTGGACCTGCCGGGCTTCGGTCGCACCCGCGGGCCGAGGCGCGCCCTCGATGTCCGAGGGCTCTCGCTCGCACTGGCCGACTGGCTCCGCGCCACCGACCGCGGGCCGGCCGTTGTCGTCGCCAACTCGACCGGCTGCCAGATCGTCGTGGACCTGGCCGTCCACGCACCTGAACTCGTAGGGCCGGTCGTGCTCAACGGACCGACGTTCGACCGCACCGCCCGGTCGGCCCGCACCCAGGCGGGGCGCCTCCTGCGCGACGCCCGTTGGGAGCGCCCGTCACTCGGTGCGGCTCTGGCCGCGAGCTACGCCGACTGCGGGGTGCGCCGCGCCCTGCGGACGTACCTGCTCTGCCTGCACGATCCAGTGGAAAGCAAGCTCCCTCACCTGGGCACCCCTGTGGGCGTGGCGCGCGGGACCAGGGCCCCGATCGTCCCGAGGGCATGGGCGGAGGAGGTGAGCGAGCTACTTCCGCACGGACGCTCCGCCTCGGTGCCGGGTGCCGGGCACACGCCGAACCACTCGGCACCGCGCGAGCTGGCCCGTATCACCCGGACGCTGCTGCCGGAGGAGGGACCGCCGACCACGGAGACGACCACGGAGACGACCACGGAGACGACCACGGAGACGACCACGGAGATACGGGAAGGCCGGTCGCATGCGTCGCCTTGAAGCCGCGCGTCACCATTCCCTTCCGGAGCCTCACCCTCAGGACAGAGCCCGCACTCGTGCACCCCGAGGCAGAGGTTCATCCACTGGGTCTCCTGAACGGCCTTCAGCTGAGATCTTCGTAGAACACCCGCACATCATCGCCGCACTACTTCGTCGACCCCACGCGATCCCCTGACCCATCACCATCGGACCCGGCCTAGAGGCCGACGCTGTCGGTCCAGCCGAGTGGGTACGGGTCCGTGCCGGCGTGGTCCACCGTCGGTTCTCCGCCCGCTTGGGTGAAGGTGGTCAGGGCGTCCACGAGGGCCGAACGCTGGTGCGGGGCAAGGCGCTCCACGACCGTCGCGATCTCCCGGCGGCGCTTGGCGGTGACGTCCTCCACCAGCACTCGGCCCTCGGGCGTGAGCCGCAGGATGGTTTCGCGTCGGTTGTCCGGGTTGACCCGGCGGTCCACGAGTCCCGAGGCGATGAGCCGATCGACCATGCGCATGGCCGTGGAAGGGTTGACTCCCAGGTGCTCGGCCAGTGTCACGAGTTTGGCGGAGCCGTGTGTGGAAAGCACGACCAGCAGCCGGAACTGGGGGAGCGTCACCCGCTCCTCCACGGCGGCCAGTGAGCGGGCGGAGATGGCGACCAGGAGCCGGGACGCCGTGAGTACGGCTCTGGTCACCGTGTCGGTGTCGTCCGCCGTCGTCGCTCGTCGGTCCTCTTCGCCGGTCATGCTTCCTTTGTACCGCGCGTCGACAGCGACCCGAGAGCGCCCTTGCCTCCGGCGTGCGGCCTCTCGGGGTGGTAGCGCACGAAGGGCATGGCGGCGTGACTCCGCCTGTGTACAGCAGCATCCGGTCGCCGGGGGCAAGTGAGCGGAGCGGACCCTCACAGGTGCCGGGCCGAGCGTGCCGGGGCGGACCTCGCCGCCGGGCGAATGAACATCCCAGCGGTCACGTCCGTACTTGTGGTCGCGTGCCGTGCCAGCCGCCACAAGAGCTCCCGATGACATGAACCTCAGCCATACCGACTCGGGAGGTACACATGCGTCCGAACCGACGTATCCCACGAACCGACGTCCGGCTACGTCTGGCCGTCCTCGTCGTCGCCGCTTGCGCGGCCATCGCCACGCTGTTCGTCGCGCTACGCGTGGGCACTGGTGAGGCGTCGGCCAGCTCAAGCGCCGAAACGGCACACGGCGCCACGCACTCCGGCGAGGCGGGGGCGGCGGACGATGGGACGCGAGGGGCTGCTGCTGGTCCGCAGCCGGTGACCGAGGTCGACAAGACCTTTCTGGTGAAGGTGCGGCAGGCCGGGCTGTGGGAGATCCCGGCGGGCCGACTCGCGCAGACCCATGCCTCAAGCGAAGCCGTCAAACGAGCCGGCCTGCACCTGCTGGACGGTCACAGCAAACTCGACCAGCTCGTTCGCGAGGACGCCGCGATCCTCGGCGTCCAGCTCCCCGACGAAGCCACTGAAGAGCAACAGGGCTTCGTACGCCAGTTGGAAAGCGCGCACGGGGCCGAGTTCGACCGTCTCTTCGCCAACTTGCTGCGGGCCTCCCACGGCAAGATCTTCGCGACCATCGGCGAAGTCAGGGCCGCCACGCAGAACGACCTGATCCGTCGGCACGCCCGCCAGGCCAACCAGACGGTCCTGGACCACATGGAGGTTCTGGAAGACACCGGTCTGGTGGACAGCGCCACTCTGCGCGAGGTGGAAGCCGCTGTGGAGCCGAAGTAGCGGGCGCTGTGGCGAGGGGGCCGATGACTCGGACCGCCGCCCTCCTTGGCGCAGCCTTTGCACTGTGCAATGCTCTGCGTGAGGAGGGCCCGGGGTGGGCCTGCCAACTGGGAGCTCGGCACAGGCACGGTGACGCAGCCGCTCATGGCACGTCGGCTCATCGACCGGAGCCCTCCTCGCCACACCACAACAGTGCCTCCACCGGGCCCGGTAGGCGCTCGGGCGCGTCTGCTGATCCGCGCTGCCCCCGTCCGTACGGGTGCGTGAACCGCCCACCCACCCTCCGAGGGACACGACCGACACACCGGCGTCCGGCCGGTCCTCGACGGCCGCACGGCGGAGAACCGGGAGGCGCGTTCGTCGAGCCCGAGGGAAGCGCGGCCGGTGAGCGCCCGCCGGGACTCAGAAGGCGTACCGGATGGTCAGCCACGGGGCGTGGGCCGCGACCAGGCTGCGTACGGTCTCCACCGCCGCGGCCTTGGTGGGGTTGCGGTACCGCATGTTCCAGTCGCCGTTCTCGGAGCGTTTCCCCTGCTGGAGATCGGGCCGCCAGATGGCCTCCTCGGCGCGCGGATGCCATTGCATGTTGACGTCGTGCAGGGCCCTGTTGTGCGTCAACATGATCACTTCGGCGGCCGCCTGCTCCTTCACCTCACGCGGCAGGACGTCGTCCATGTGCCGCAACAGCTCCGCCCACGCCTGCTCCCAGCCGGGCCTGATGACGACGGGAGACAGGTTGAAGTGCACCTCGTATCCCGCCGCCAGGAAGTCGCCGGCGGCGGCGATCCGCTGCTCGACCGGACTGGTGCGGATGTCCAGGAGCCGGGAGTCGTCCTGCGGCATGACGGAGAACCGGACGCGCGTCCTTCCCCGGGGGTCGAGCCGCAGCAGGTCGGGATTGACGAACTTCGTCGCGAACGACGCCTTGGCGGTCGGCCAGCGAGCGAATGCATGGATCAGATCGGCGGTGTTCTCGCTGATCAGCGCGTCGACCGAGCAATCGTTGTTCTCTCCGATGTCGTAGACCCAGGCGTCCGCGTCGCACTGGTTCGGCTCACGCTTGGGGCCCAGCCCGGTGACGTGGCGTCGCAGTCGCGCGACGATGCGGTCGATGTTGGTGAAGACGGTGATCGGATTGGCATAGCCCTTGTGCCGGGGGACGTAGCAATAGGCGCAGGCCATGGCGCATCCGTTCGCCGCCGCGGGCGCGATCCAGTCGGCGGACCGTCCGTTGGGTCTGACCGTCAGCGTCTTCCTCTCGCCGAGCACCAGGACCGTGCTCTTGATCCGGACCCAGCGCTCGGCGTTTCCCTTGTTTCCGTGCAGGTCAGGGATGCGCCAATGCGAGTCGACGGGGATCACCCGGGCGTCCGGGAAAGCCGCGAGGACCTGCCTGCCGCGTGCTGAGGCCGCGGCTCCCGGCTCCGCGTGGATCTCCCGCACCGCCAGCATGCGGCGCGCCTCCGGCGAGTCACGGAACCGCTGCTGCCCCGGCTGCGCCGCGGGCGCCCCCGTCCGCAGCTCCTCGAGAGCGAACAGTCCGTCGGGGGGCTCGTCCGCGTGGCCGAACGGCTGTGGGGTGGGCATACCTGCTCCGGTGTCGGTCGCTTCGTCTGCCACTTTACGAGAGTGACCGGACCGCCCGCCTCACGCCGCGGACACGCTCACCGAGCGACCAGGTTCGGCGGGGTGTGGGCGCGCGGGCAACCCGGCCCTCGTCCCGCCGCCGCACGGGCCCGGCTCATTGTTCGGTTCGTCGGGCCATACCCGGCCCCACCAGCGCTCCCACGCCCCCGCCCGCCCGGTCCCACCGGCCGCTCCCACGCCCCCGCCCGCCCCGCCCGCACGGGGCCACCGGGGCCACCGGGGCCAACCGGGGCCGACCGCGGCCACCGGAGCGGCCGTGCACCCGCGTGCCCGCGAGCGCCGGTGCCGCCGCCCGGCGCCAGCAGTCGGGGGCTTCGCCGGCCTTCGCCTCGGCCCGGTCCCGTACGAGCCGGCGTGCTCACCGACGGTGCGGAACGGGAAGTGGTTGGCGTGGACTTTCTACTCGGGGGTAGGCCGGGGCGGCCCTCCTGCTATACGGTCCGTCCCACAGCTTGTTTACGGCTCGTCTAACAAGCTGTCCGACCGGCCACAGGAGCGAGGACACACCGCTCGACCCGAGGAGCCCCCGCATGGCAAGCAACACTGTCCGGCCAGAGGTCCGCAACGGGCCCCACGCACACGATGTCGCCCGCCGCCTGCTCGACTCCGCGGCGACGCTGTCGTACGACCCGGCCACCGAGGTCGACTGGGAGACGCCGCTCGACAAGGACTTCCACGGCGCCAGCCCCGAGTGGAGCACCCTCTACGGCACGGCGTACTGGCGGGAGATGACCGAGGCGCAGCGCAAGGAACTGACCCGGCAGGAGGCCGCGTCGGTGGCCAGCACCGGCATCTGGTTCGAGATGATCCTCCAGCAGATGGTGCTGCGCGACATCTACGCCAAGGACCCGACCGACCCCCGTTTCCAGTGGGCGCTGACCGAGATCGCCGACGAGTGCCGGCACTCCATCATGTTCGCCCGCGGGGCGCAGAAGCTGGGAGCCCCGGCCTACCGGCCGCACCGCGTCGCCGTCGAACTCGGCCGGGCGTTCAAGACCGTCGCCTTCGGCGAGGCCGCGTACGCCGCCATCCTCGTCGCCGAGGAGGTGCTCGACGTCATGCAGCGCGACTGGATGCGCGACGAACGGGTCGTGCCGTTCGTCCGCACCATCAACAACATCCATGTCGTCGAGGAGTCGCGGCACATGAAGTTCGCCCGCGACGAGACCCGCAAGCGCCTGGAGAAGGCAGGGCCGCTGCGCCGCCGGATTCACGCCCTCGTCATCGCGATCGCGTCCTACGTCATCGTCACCAGCATGGTGAACAAGGACGTGTACCGGCACGCCGGGCTCGACACGGAGCGCGCCGTCCGCGAGGCCAGGGCCAACGAACACCACAAGGCCCTGATGCGTTCGAGCTGCGCCGGCCTCATGGAGTTCCTGGCCTCCGCCCGCCTCCTCACCAGGCCCGCCCTGGTGTTCTACAAGCGCGCGAACCTGATCTGACCCGCACCTGATCCGACCCGCACCTGATCCGACCCGAACCGGACCGAGCCGACGCCATGACCTTCGCCATCACCCAGACCTGCTGCGGCGACGCCACCTGCGTCGCCGTGTGCCCCGTCAACTGCATCCATCCCGCCCCCGGTGAACCGGGGTTCGGCACCACGGAGATGCTGTACGTCGACCCCAAGGCGTGCATCGACTGCGGCGCCTGCGCCGATGCCTGCCCGGTGGACGCCGTCTTCCCCGTGGACGGCCTGCCCGACGCGCAGCGGGACTTCGCCGCCGTCAACGCGGCGTACTTCGCGGACGCACCGCCACCGCCGGCCGACCACGGACCGAACTTCCACGCCTGGGGCGCGCCCCGCTTCGAGCGCAGCCTGCCCGCCGACTTCGCGCCGATCCGGGTCGCGGTCGTCGGCACCGGGCCCGCCGGCATGTACGCCGCCGAGGACCTCCTGCTGCACACCAACGCCGACGTGACCCTGGTCGACCGGCTCCCGGTCGCCGGAGGTCTCGTACGGTACGGCGTGGCTCCCGACCACCCGGCGACCAAGCGGATCGGCGACACCTTCGCACGGTTCCACTCCCACCCCCGCGTCCGGCTGCACCTGGGCGTCGAGGTGGGCCGCGACATCACGACCGAGGAACTCGCCGCCCACCACCACGCGGTCGTGTACGCGGTGGGTGCCCGCACCGATCGCCGCCTCGGGATACCGGGGGAGGACCTGCCCGGCAGCCTCTCCGCCACCACGTTCGTCTCCTGGTACAACGCCCACCCCGAAGTCGCGCCCGACGCGGTCGGCCTGTCCGGCGAGCGAGTGGTGGTGGTCGGCAACGGCAACGTCGCCCTGGACGTCGCCCGCATCCTCGTCTCCGACCCCGACGCGCTCGCCGCCACCGACATCGCGGACCACGCACTGGCCGCGCTGCGCGCGGCGCGGGTGCGCGAAGTGGTGCTGCTCGGGCGGCGCGGGCCACAGGGCGCGGCGTACACGGCGTCCGAACTGCGGGCCCTGGGGCACCTGGACGGCGTCGATACGGTCGTCGACGACCACGACCCGCGCATCGGCGAGGCGATCGACCGGGCGGGACCGGCCGACAAGGCCGGGCTCCTGCGGGGCATGGCACGCGAGCGGGTCGACTGGTCGCGGCCGTCGGCGCCGGGGCGCCGGATCGTGTTCCGCTTCCACTCCGCGCCCGTGGAGGTCGTGGGTGACGGCACGGCGGCCCGCGCCGTGCGGGTCACGGAGGGGGACGGGCACCGGGAGATCCCGGCCGGCATGGTGCTCCGCGCGGTCGGTTACCGCGGTGCGCCGGTGCCGGGACTGCCGTTCGACGAGGCTGCCGCGACCATTCCGCACGAGGCCGGCCGCGTGTCCGGCCGGCCGGGCGCGTACGTCGTGGGATGGATCAAGCGCGGCCCGTCGGGAGGCATCGGAACCAACCGCGCCTGCGCCGCCGAGACGGTGGGCACGCTCCTCGCCGACGCGGTCGCGGGCCACCTGCCCGAACCGGCGAGCACCGCCAAGGAGTTCCGCCGGCTGCTGCGCCGCCGGGGCCGGGACGTCGTCGACGCCCGCGGGCTGGCCGCGATCGACCGGGCCGAGCTGAACAGGGGCCGCCTCACCGGCCGCCCCCGCGTCAAACTGGCCACGCTCGAGGAACTGCGGGCGACGGCGAGGCGGGGCCCTCGAATCACGAGCCGCTGAGCGCCGCCCCCGCGCTGCCCGCCGCCCGCCGCCCCTCCCGCACACCGACGCACGCGGCGCGCGGGCGCACGCGGGCGCGGGCGCACGCGGTGCGCACGCACGTCTCCGCCGCTCCCACGGCCGAACACATCCTCAGGAAGCGGTTCGCCCGCGGTGAGATCGACGAGGAGGAGCACCGGCAGCGCATGGCGGCCCCGCACACCGCGCCGCCCGGTACACCGTGACCACCCGGCGCCCCGTCCGCGACCGCCGGGGTGGCGTGGCTGGACCCGGATCACGGCAGGGGCGCCCTGGCGGCCGGGCCAGTGGCCGCGGCGGGCGGCGGGCGGCGGCCGACTGGCCGGCCACGTGCTGTCACGGCGCGGGAGCACCGGACGCCCGCGGGGAGGGCCGCCGACAGGCCGGGTGGCCGGCACCCGCCGACAATGTCCTCGGGCGCATCCGGCTCTCCGGGTCGATCGAGATGAGGGAGTGGCGTGAAGATCCTGGCGTATGAAGTGCAGCATGATGAGCAGCCGCTGCTGGAACAGGCCGTCGAGGGCCGCCATACGGTCCACTCGCTGGAGATCTTCCTCGACGCGGACACGGCGCCCCTGGCCGCCGGATACGAGGTGGTGTCCACCGGTGTGAACGCCCGGCTCGACGAGCCGGTCCTGCGCCGCCTGGCCGACGGCGGTACCCGGATGATCGCGCAGCGCTCCACGGGGTTCAACAACATCGACCTCGCCGCCGCGGAGAAGCTGGGCTTCACCGTGGGCCGAGTCGCCCACTACTCGCCCCACGCGGTCGCCGAGTTCGCCTGGGCTCTCGCCCTGGCCGTGAACCGCAGGGTGGTCCGGGCGGCCAACCGCGCCCGTGAGTTCGACTTCCGCCTCACGGGGCTGATGGGGCGCGACATCCACGGCATGACCGTCGGCGTCATCGGCACCGGCCAGATCGGCGCCGTCTTCGCCCGTATCGCTCATGGGTTCGGATGCGACCTGCTCGGCCGGGACGTCGTCGAGAACCCGGAGTGCCTGGACCTTGGCATGCGATACGTCGGCCTGGAAGAACTGCTCGCCGAAGCCGACCTGGTCAGTCTGCACGTGCCGCTCCTGCCCGATACCCGCCACCTGATCGATGGGCGCGCACTGGCACGGATGAAGGACGACGCAATCCTGATCAATACGAGCCGTGGTGGGCTGATCGACGCCCATGCCCTCGTCGAGACGCTGCGGGAGGGGCGGCTCGAAGGCGTCGGGCTGGACGTGTACGAGGAGGAGGCCGGGCTCTTCTACGTGGACAAGTCGGTCGGTGGGATCGCCGACGACACCCTCGCCCGCCTGATGACCTTCCCCAAGGTGATCGTCAGCTCCCACCAGGCGTATTTCACCCGCACGGCGGTGGGCCAGATCGTCGGCACGACCATCCGCAACATCGACGACTACCTGGCCGGCCGTACCAACGAGAACACCCTCGTACCGCCGCTGCCGCCGACACCGGCGCCCTGAAGGTCGCCTCGGGAGGCCCGGTCACGACACACCGAGTGCCGACACACCGAGTGCCGGCCTGACGCGCCCGCGTCACCCCGCTACGGTCCGTGCTCCTCCGGCTCATCCTGGCGTGGTGTGGTGAGCCGGTCGATGACGGTGACGACGCCGTCGACGCCCTGGCACAGCCGTACGATGACCGGAACCAGGTCCCGCTCCGGCACCGTGCCGCTGAGGGTGACGGCACCCTCCGACACGTCCACGGTGAGGGCGGCGGGGGACAGGCCCAGGGTTCGGGTGAGGATGTCCTCCAGGATCTCCTCCTGGATCGCACGATCGCGCCGCAGGAAGAGTTGCAGGAGGTCGCTGCGGCTGATGACGCCGATGAGTCGCCCCTCGCCGTCGACCACCGGCAGGCGTTTGACCCGCTTTCGCTCCATCACCCTTGCCGCTTCCACGGCGGTCCAACCCGGCTGTGCCACGACGGCCGGGGCCGACATCAGCCCTTCGGCCGTGGTGGCGGTCTTCTGCGAGATACGGGAGTGGAGCAGATCGGCCTCCGATACGACGCCGACGGGCCGCCCGTCCGCTTCGACGACCGGCACGGCCGTGATGCCGTACTCGTCCAGCAGCCGGGCGATCTCCTTGAACGGCGTCCCGCGCTGGACGGTGACGGTGTCCGGGGTCATCAGGTCGGCGACCGTGCGATGTCTCATCCGTGAGAACCCAGTCCTTCGATGGAAACGATGCCTCCATGATCCCCGCCCCGGGCCGGAGGGACCGCTTCCCCGCGTTTCCGAGCCGGCCGGCAGACGCCGGGGGGTTGCCTCCGAGCCGGGGAGTGCCTTCCGGGGGACCCGTGATGGCCCGACCGGTCCCTGGCAGGGTGCGGCCGGGCGGTCTTCCGCTGAGAGTGACGGAGGGAGCCGAGGCCCGTACGGCCGTCGGCCGCGAAACGACCCAGTACGAGGTGCACGTTGCCACGGACCCTCGCAGTCGGCATCGACGGCTCGGCGGAAGGCATCGCGGCTCCCGTCCGGCCACCACGGGCCGGAGACAAGGCCCGTTGGGGCACCCACGAGGCCCGACCGGCCCTGGGGCACGGCTGTCCCCGGTGCCACGGTGGAAGTGGGACGGACACTCTGACGAGACGGAGAGGCGGTGCGGACGATGGAAGCGCCCCTGGTCGCAGGCGTGGACGGCTCCGACCCCAGTCTGCGCGCACTCGACTGGGCCACTGACGAGGCACTGCGCCACGGCGTACCGCTGCGGCTTGTGTACGCGTCGTTGTGGCAGAGGTACGAGGGAGCCACCCTTGGCACCAGCCTCGGCCGCCCCGACGAGCGGGTGCACGCCGAGAACGTCGTGGGCACCGCCGCCGAGCGGGTGAGTCGCCGGGCCCCGGACCTGAAGGTCCTCACCGACATCCTCCCCGAGGACCCTGTCGACGCGCTGCTGCGTGCGGGACAGCATGCCTTCGCTCTGGTCACCGGCTCGCGCGGGCGCGGTGACATCGCCGGGCTCCTGCTCGGGTCGGTGAGCCTCGCCGTGGCCGCGAGGGCGGCCTGCCCGGTCATCGTCGTACGCGGCGACAAGGCCGGCCTGGCCGGCACCCACGAACGCGTCACGCTCGCAGTCGGGGACGCCGACGCGGACTCCGCCGCCGTCCGGTTCGCCTTCCGTGAAGCGGCGGCGCGGGGCTGCACGCTCGACGTCGTACGCGCCTGGCGGCGCCCGGCGCACGAGACCACTGACCACCCGCTGCTGGCCGGCGATCCCGCCCGATACCACGAGCGGTGCGCCACCGAGCTGCTGGAGGAAGCGGTGGAAGCCGCTGCCCGGGACCACCCCGAGGTACGCGTACGGCGTGCCACGGTCGAAGGGCCGGCACGCAAGGTGCTGCTCGCCCGGTCGGCGGCCGCGGACCTGCTGGTGGTCGGGGCACGGCGGCCGCGGAGCGCCCTCGGCATGCAACTGGGCCGGGTGGCACACACCGTTCTGCACCACGCGGCGTGCCCCGTCGCCGTGGTTCCCCGGCCGGTCGGGCAGGGGTATCGCCCGGCGGGAGAGGAGGAGCTGTGAACCGCCGACTGCCCCACCTGGCGAGGGCCGTACCCGTCCTGGACGGCGAGCGGCGGGCCCTCGGAGCCGTGGCAAGGCGCACGTCCTGATCAGGAAGGAGCCGGTGATGTCCCGCACGGTGACCGTCGGCATGGATGGCTCGCGCGAAAGCACCGCGGCCGCGCGCTGGGCCGCCCGCGAGGCGCTGCTCCGCGACCGCCTCCTCGTTCTGCTGAACGTATGGAGCCACAACCCCGAACCCGTGACTCGCCATGACGACCCCGAGGATCTGCGCCGCCGAGCCGAGGCGCTGCTCCACGCGGCGGCCGAGGACGTCCGACGTGACCATCCGGCGGTGCGGGTGGAGACCCGCCAGGTGCGGGGCAACCCGGTGGAGCGGCTGTGCTCCGCCGGTGAGAGCGCCGATCTCCTGGTCCTCGGCTCCCGGGGCTTGGGCGGCCTGACCGGTTTCCTCTCAGGATCCGTCTCGCTCGCCGTACTGGCGCGGGCACGCCACCCCGTCGTCCTCGTCCGCGCGACCGAACCCCCCGACGACCGGGAAGGCGGATCGACGGGTGACGTCGTGGTGGGCGTGGACGTGGAATCCGCAGCGGCCGACCACGCGCTCGCCTTCGCCTTCGCGTCCGCCGAACGCTACGGCTGCGCGGTCCGCGTCTCGCACAGTTGGTCCCTGCCGCCGGTGCACGGGCCGGACATGGGCGGCATGCTGCCCGCGATCGTGGCCGACTTCGACGCCGAGCGGCGCAAGGCGCTCGATCGCATCGTCGCGCCATGGGCCGAGGAGCATCCCCGGGTCCCGCTCACCGTCGAGTGCCGTCAGGGACGGCCGCAGACGGACCTGGTGGCGGACGCCCGGCAGGCCCGGCTCGTGGTCGTCGGCCTCCGGCACCGCGAGAACCCACTCAGCGTCCACGTCGGCCGTGTGGTCCACGCGGTGGTCCACCACGCGCAGGCCCCGGTCGCCGTCGTACCGCACAACTGACCGTCGCTCCGGAGGCGGTCCACGGGCGCGGGGCGGTGCGGCGCGGTGAGTGTGCGGTGACGGGCGTCAGCGGGGCCGGCGGCTCCACTCCGGTTCCGCGTCCCATTCGCGCTGCCACCCGTTGGTACGTCGTCGGTCGCAAGCGGTGGCGACCCACGCGGCGGCCAGTGCTCCGGTCGCAGCGGTGGCGGCGGCGCCCAGCAGACCGGACGTGAGGGCCCCGGCCCACACGTCGTCGCCGTCCACCGGGGCGGTGGTGACGCGACCCTGCCGGTCGAGCCAGATCTCCGTCCGCTCTCCGGGGTCCGTGCCGAGCGGCACCCGGGCGACCCCTGCGGCCTGGCGGCCGTCGGACGTGACCCATCGGACCTCCACGGCCCTGCTCGACGGCCGGACCGCGCCGTCCGTGCGGGCCGAGCCCCGAGGGGCTTCGGACACCATCCACCTCCATTCGTCTCACTTCCCAGCCTCCGCCCACGGCGCTGCGGGTGACAGGGCCGACCGGCCCGGCCAGGTGTCCCGATCGGCTCTCCCTCACCGGTCCGCCCGCCGGGGGGGTGAGCATGACGCGGCCGCCCCGCGGCCGTAGGGCGGACGGCGACGGGTGGGGCCCGCATCCACGTCACGCCGCCGCCGGAGGCGGAGGCAGCCCAGGGCAGAAGGGTCCTGGCACCGCGTCAGGTGATGACGAGAACCTCGGACACCGGCCTGCGGGGGGTGGCCGGTACCTCCGGGCCGTAACCGAGCCGGATCAGCATCTGAGGATGGCCCGTGTCCGACATCGGGTCGCGCAGGAGCCAGCGCAGCTCCGGCCATTCGAGGGCCTGGGAGTTGAGCGATGTCGCCAGTCCGTCCAGCGTCGCCTGGAGCAGCACCCTTTGCATGGCCTGACCGGCGTGCAGCCAGTCCTGCCGGGTGTCCTCGCGCGTCCCGAGTACGGCGAGGCAGGGTGACCTCTCGAAAACCGCGGAGCCGCGGCCCTCGATCCGGCGCTCGCCCGCGAGGTCCCGTACGGGCCCCCGGCCGTGGTGAGGCCGGGGCCCGAGCGAGGTGGGCGGAATGCCCTCGGACACCCAGCGCGCGACCTCGGCCCGTACGGCGGGAGAGAGCTTCTCCACGTGTTCGGCCTCCCACACCAGGTCGAGCAGATACTGCACCTGCCAGTCGCCCGGGAACTCCAGGCGTGCCCCTTCGGCCCGCGCGGCACCGCGCAAGCCGTCGAGCAGCGCCTCCGGCACGTCCTCGTCGCTGAAGGGCTCCCTGCTGGTGTGCCGCCTCCCGATCGCCGGATACAGGCCGGCTACGGCTTCCTCCTCGTCCCCCTGTACGAAGTCGATGACGGCGAGCGTTTCCGGGGCGGCCCCCTCCGGAGTCGGCCTGATCCGGGCGGCCCACCCCGCATGGGCCGCGGCGACCCGCAGATTGAACAGCGCGGCACCGCATCCGATGTGCAGACCACGCGTGGAGGGGTCGGCGTTCGGCATGGTGCGAGCCGGGTCCATCCGCAGCACCAGGAGGCCCTGCGCCTGCTCGTATCGGAAGAGCCAGGGCTGGGCGTTGTGCATGGACGGGGCCCTGATGGCATCGGTCACCCACGACGTCAGGGACGACGCGCCGGGAACGGGAGCAGGCATGGCAGCCACCCTCCAGCAGGTGCGGTCACACTTCCGGTCTCGCTTCCAGGGTCCCTCGGTCATTGGGTGGCGGGACAGGGCCGAGCGGGCACCGCCCACAGGGGCCGAACGGCCCCGGTGGGACGCCGCCCGGCGTCGCCCCGGGCGCGTAACCCCTGGGGGTCGGAGCTTGCGGGTGTCGCGGGGGTTCGGCGTAGGGCTCTTCGCCCGGTGGGTGGCCAGTGCCGATGGCGCGTTCACGTTCGCGTTCGGCGCTCAGATCCAGGCCGAGCAGGATGGCGACATGGAGGCCGACTGGGCGGACTGCCGGCGGGGTGCGTCAGGTATCGGTCTGCCGGCTGCTGGGGCTGTCGGCCACCGGCGCTCTGCCCGCGTGCTCGGTGCCTTTTCGCGCGTGATGCCGGCCGCGTCGGCTGCCGTGGGCCTGCCGGAAGGCTTCGCCCAACACGCTGCCCGAGGTCACGTATGGCACCGCCGGCCTGCTGACGTGCCACTCCTCCTGCGCGCTCGGCCCCCTGCCTCGGGACGGAGACGGACCGTCCACATCCTCGCCCGGCTGCCTCGCCCGGGACCTTCGGCCCCCGCCGCGGCCTCGGCGGCCCTACCTCTGCCCTCGCCCCGGTGACAGCGTCAGGCGGCGACCGTTCGTGACGGAGAAGGAGCAACGGTGGACAAGGACCCTGGGCGAGCGCCCGGCCATGAGGCGCGCCCCGCCGTACGCGACGAGATACTCGTCGGTGTCGACCCCAGGCAGCAGTCGCTGCCCGCCCTCGCCTGGGCGGCCGACGAAGCGGTACGCAGAGGGCTGGCCCTGCGGCTGGTACTGGCGGTGCCGCCCCCGCACGGCACCCTGTCCGTCGGTACGGAGCCGCACCGGACGGCCTTGCGCGGGCGGGGCGCGGAAGCGCTCGCCGCGGCCGCGGCGACCGTGCGCGCGATGCGTCCTGAGGTCTCCCTGACGACGCGACTGCTCGACGGCGTGCCAGCTCCGGTGCTGTGCCGCGAATCCCGGCGGGCCCGCATGGTCGTCGTCGGTTCGCGTTGGCTCGGCCGCTGGGAGGAGATCTTCAGCACCGGCTCGGTGGTCGTCCCGGTGAGCGCGCGAGCCGACTGCCCCGTCGTCGTGGTCAGGGAGCCGGAGCACATGGCCGAGCAGGACCCGTACGTCGTCGTGGGTGTGGACGGCGGCGAGGGCTCCGCAGCCGCCCTGGCCTTCGCCTTCGAGGAGGCGCACCTGCGGCACGCGGCCGTACGGGCCATTGGGGTGTGGCACCGGCCGTTCCCCGGCCTCCGGGACGCGGCGGCCGCGGAGGAGAAACAGCGACGCCTGCTCGGCGACTCCCTCGAACCATGGCTGCGGAAGTACCCCGGCATCGAGGTCACGACCGAGGTCGTACAGGCCGACCCGGTGGAGCGGATGTCCCTCGCCTCCGCCCGTGCGCTGTCCGTAGTCGTCGGCCGCCGCGGTCCGGGCGGCTACACCGGGATGCGTCTCGGGTCCGTGGTCCACGGACTGCTGCACCACGCACGCTGCCCCGTCATCACCGTGCCGGCGGACCGATGACGACGCCCCGCGCCGGACCGACGCCCACACAGCCGCCTCCGCATGGGCACCCGCCGGCAGTTGCGCCTCGCCGCGCAGGGCCCCAACACGGTGGCCACCGCACGCCCCGTCCCCATGCACGCGCGCGTGCCGGCCCGGCTCCGCGACCCGCTCATCATGGTGCTGCTCGGCCCCCCTTCGGCTCGTCACGGGTTGCTGCCGTGGGCAACGACCCGCCTTGCTGCCGTGGGGCAACGACCCACCGGACGGGCCCCGGGGAGATCGTGCGCACCGCCGACTACGGGACATCCGAGGAGTAGGCGCCGTCCGCACGGTGTACCCATGGTGGAAAGAGGGCCATCCGGCCCTGGTCCTCCGGCCCCCGCCGGACGCATGCTGCACACGGGTTCCCACTCGGGGGCCCGAACGGGATGACGGAGCTGCTCGATGACGGACAACACCGCCGACGCCTCGGCGCCGGGACCGGTCAAGGTCTTCCTCCTCGACGACCACGAGGTGGTGCGCCGTGGCGTGCACGACCTGCTGGACGCCGAGCCCGACCTGACCGTGGTCGGAGAGGCGGGGACCGCGGAACAGGCGCTGGCACGGATCCCCGCGCTGCGGCCCGACGTGGCCGTGCTGGACGTGCGGCTGCCTGACGGCGACGGCGTGAGCGTGTGCCGCGAACTGCGCTCCCGGATGCCGGACCTCGCCTGCTTGATGCTGACCTCGTTCGACGACGAGGAAGCCCTCCTGGACGCGATCATGGCGGGCGCGTCCGGCTATGTCCTGAAGCAGATCACCGGTACGGACCTCGTCTCGGCGGTGCGCACCGTGGCTTCGGGGCAGTCCCTGCTGGACCCTGGCGCCACCGCCCGCGTGATGGCCCGGCTGAGGGGCGGCGACCCGCGGAAGGAGCAGCAGCCGGGACTCGCCGGACTGACGGAGCGGGAGCGCGACATCCTCGCGCTGGTGGGGGAGGGGCTGACCAACCGGGAGATCGGCAAACGTCTCTACCTCGCCGAGAAGACGGTCAAGAACAACATCTCCCGGCTGCTGGCCAAGCTCGGTGTGGAACGCCGGGTCCAGGCCGCCGTGCTGGCCACCCAGCTCACCGGCCGACCTCAGGACGGCACCTCCCACCCGCCGCGCGAAGGCCGGCCGCGACACTGACGCCTCACGACGACCACCACGAAGGACTGCGGGCGAACGCCCGGTTGAGCAGCCATTCGTGGTCGCCCAGCTCGTGAGCTCCGCGAGGTCCGCGAGGTCCCGCCGCTGGTACGGGCGTGGTCCCCGGCAGTCTTCCCGATGCCGCACGCGGCGGCGCTCCGCCGCCCCGGTCCGGCGTCCGGGCGGGAATCCCATCGGTCGCACCGGCGGAGCTGGCTAGGCTGGGGAGGACAGAGCGTGACGTTCCGAGGAGGGGCCTGTGGGAGCGGAGGAGCCGTTGTCACGGATGCCTCAGATGCGGCTGGACGAGCTGCTGGAGGAGCTGCAGGCGCGCATCAACGCCGCTCGCGGGACCAGGGACCGGGTTCACAGCCTGCTGGAAGCCGTGGTCTCGGTGGGTCGTGAACTCGACTTGGCACAGGTGCTGCGCCGCATCGTCGAGGCCGCCGCCCAGCTCGTGGACGCCCGCTACGGGGCCCTCGGAGTCATCGGTCCGGACGGTCGCACGCTGTCGCAGTTCCTGACCACTGGTCTCACAGAGGAGGAGATCGCGAAGATCGGTCCCCTCCCTGCCGGGCACGGGCTGCTCGGGGAGATCATCCACAACCCGGAACCGCTGCGGCTGCGCGACATCAGCGCTCATGAGTCGTCGTACGGTTTTCCGCCGCACCACCCGCCGATGCGTACGTTCCTGGGTGTGCCGATCCGCGTCCGGGACGAGGTCTTCGGCAACCTGTATCTGACCGACAAGCGGGGTGGCCAGGACTTCGACGCCGAGGACGAGTCGGTGATCTCCACGCTGTCCGTGGCCGCGGGCGTGGCCATCGACAACGCCAGGCTGTACGAGAACTCGCAGCGTCAGCAGCGGTGGCTCCAGGCCAACGCGGAGATCACCAACAGCCTGCTCTCCGGGAGCCCCAGGCTCCAAGTCCTGGAACTGATCGCCCGGCGAGCCAAGGAGATCACCGGAACCGGGCTCGCGGACGTGTCGGTGCCGGTCGCGGGAACCGATGACCTGGTGGTAGAGCTGGCGATCGGAGCCGACGAGGACGCGCGGCGGGGCCTGGTCGTTCCTGTGGACGGCACCCTGTCCGGCGCCGCCTACAAGTCCGGCAGCCCCGTCGCCACCACTTCCCTGCCCGACGACGCGCGGTATCACGCCGGGCCCCGGCGGTTCGAGGGGCTGGGCCCGGCCGTCGCCGTGCCGCTGGGCACCGGTGCCGAGGACACGCGCGGCGTCCTGCTGCTGGCACGCTCGACGGACGGGCCGGTCTTCACGGACGAGGAACTGGACCCCCTGCTCGCCTTCGCGGGGCAGGCGGCACTCGCTCTGGAGCTGGCCGAGCGCCGGCACGACGCCGAGCAGCTCGCCCTGCTGGAGGACCGGGACCGTATCGCCCGGGACCTGCACGACCTGGCCATCCAGCGGCTCTTCGCGACCGGCATGACGCTCCAGAGCGCCGCGCGACTGGTTGAGCACAAGGGCGCGGTCGAACGGGTCGAGCGGGCCGTCGGTGATCTGGACGAGACGATCAAGATCATCCGGTCGACCATCTTCGGTCTCCGGGCCCGCGAGGGGGACACCGGTCCCAGCCTGCGCGCGCGGGTCGCCCGTGCCGTCGGCGAAGCCGGCTCGGCACTCGGCTATCCGCCCAGGCTCAGCATGGAGGGCCTGCTGGACACCGACGTGCCGGTGCAGGTGGCGGATCACATCATGGCGGCGCTCACGGAGGCGCTCAGCAACACGGCCCGGCACGCGCACGCGACACGGGTGGAGGTCACCGTGCGGGCCACCGCCGACGAGGTCGTCCTCACGGTGGCCGACAACGGCAGGGGCATCCCCGAGGGCGGTCGCCGCAGCGGCCTGCACAACCTCGAGGAACGGGCGCGTGCGGTCGGCGGCACGTTCGAGATCGAAGGATCGGCAGGCGGTGGCAGCCGCCTGGTGTGGCGTGCTCCCCTGGCCGCCTCGGGCGGCGCGTGACCGCGGCCGGTGTGCCGCCCCCCCACCACGAGGACGGTGACACACCGGCGGCTTCGGCGGTGCTGCCGTCACGCACGGATGTGGTCACCGCCGGGGGCGACCGTCAGTCGGAACCCGGTGACCAGGTCGGCCTGGATACGAAGGGCGTGGTCCATGGCCCCTGTCACCCACGGCCGGAGCATGGACCTGTAGTGGTGCAGCCGGTCCAAGTCCGCGACCAGGCGCGCGTATCCGGTGACGACCACGCTCCAGCCCAGGTGGGTGTCCGGGTCGATCACATCGGCTTCGTACGCCACGACCAGGCCCGGACCGTCGGCGGGAGCCGTCAGGGAGGCGAGCGTCGTACCGTCGTGGATGCCCACGATGACGTCGTCGCCGTCCAGACAGTGGTTGACGGGGCGTACCGCGGGCAGCGCCTGGTGCGTGAAGACGACCCGTCCCAGCGGGACGGTTCCCAGGAGCCGCAGAGCCTCGGTGCGGGACAGCGGCGTCAGGTGCCGGGGTGCCACCTCACGGCGAACCTCCGCGGTCCCCGCGTAGTCGTTCATCGTGCGCACCCTTCACCGCGGTTTCGTGCCGAATCCGCCCTCGGCCTGACATCGAGCGTTTACGCGTCCACCCTCAAGGGCCAGGGCCGAACGGACCTTTCGGGCGGGCCCTCGACGGCCGGTACACCGCTCCTCAGACGAACGTGCACGGGATCGCGCGGTCCACGCCGAGGACACGAAGCACCCTGCCCGGCCGGCGTGGAATGCGGCGCAGACTGAGCCGGACCCCGTCCGTGGCACATCGCCGTTGCAGGCGCAGGAACAGCTCGACCCCGGCGGTGTCGCAGAAGGTGAGGCCGGCCAGGTCGAGGACGAGGTCTCCGCAACCCCGCGATGTCGCCAGCAACAACTCCGGCTCGATGCGCGCGGCGGTGTCCAGGTCCAGCTCACCGGTGAGTGCCAGGGCTGCCGGCCCGCTGTCCTGTGCCTGCGCCGTCAGCGTGATGGGGGTGATGGTCATGGACTGCCTTCCTGAGGTCAGGGGCGGTGATGCGAGGCCACCCACGTCGCAAGCCCACCACTCGGTGGAGCGAGGGCGGCAGGTCCGCAGGCCCTCCACGGGGGGCCGAAGGTCCCTCATGGCGCCCCGCCGCGTGCCGTGCGGTCTGCCAGGACTGCTGGGCCTGTGGCAGGGACCGTTGCCTCCCTGGAACGGCCGGCGGCGAGGTCGCTCGTACTCGACAGGGTTGCCGACCCACGCGCGTTCGGACCGGTGGCGACCGACCGCGTCCGGGAACGGCCGGAGGGCCCTGACGTATGTCCACGCGTACGGCTAGGCATGGGGGACGACGGCCACCGGGCACGGCGCGTGGTGCAGGGCGGCGTGCGCGACGGAGCCGATGCGCATACCGATGGGGGAGTGCCGGATGCGTCGTCCGACGACGAGGAGCCGCGCCCCGGCCGCCGCAGCCAGGAGCACCTGGCCGCCACTGCCCATCTCCACGTGCTCGACGACCGGAACATCGGGGAACCGGTCGCGCCAGGGTGCGAGAGCCTCCCGCAGCGCCTTCTCCTCGAACGGCACCAGACCGCCCGCCTCGTCCGCCAGCCGCAGCGAGCCCGGGCTGTAGGCGTAGACGGGCGGCAGGCTCCACGCCCGTACCGCGCGCACGGCGGTACCCCGTGCCGCCGCCGCCCGGAAGGCGAAACCCAGCACCTCGGCGCTCTCCTCCGGAGATCCCTGTTGTCCCACGACCACGTCACCGTCGGAGGGCTGTGCCCCGTCCCTCGCGGCACGGACCGAGACGACGGGGATGGGAGACGCGGCGATGACCTGCTGTCCGTACGAGCCCAGCAGGAACCCGACGAGGGGCCCATGTCCACGGGAGCCCAGGACCAGCATCTCGGCGCGCTCCGCCTCACCCAGCAGGGCGGACACGGCGGTGTCCGACACGACCTCGGACACGAACGCCAAGCGCGGGTGCCGGCCTCCGACCCGGGTTTCGGCCTCCCGCAGGATGGCGCGGGCGGACTTCGCCTGTGTCTCCCGGTCCTGTACGACGGGCACGTCGAGGGGCTGCCAGAGCCAGGCGTGTACCAGGCGCAGCGGCGCTCCACGGAGCACGGCCTCGTCGGCGGCCCAGTCCACCGCCGCCAGGCTTTCGGGGGAGCCGTCCACTCCTACGGTGATCGCAGGGGTCATCGCATGCCTTCCTCGTAGGTCCGGTAGGGGCCACGGCCATGCGGGCCGGTTCCCCGTGTCCTCAGCATCGGTCCGGCGGGTGGCACGGGGCAGGGCCGGTCGGCCCTGGGCGGGCGGCCGTTCGGCCGCGATCGCGGGCCTGCCGTACCGGGAACGCCAGAACGGCCGACCCACGAGGTGACCGGCCGTTCGGATCACGCGGGGCCGCCGCGGGACGGCGACCGGCGAGGAGGGCGAGGCCCGCCGCCTGTGACGCCTGCTGCCACCAGTCGCTCACGGACGTGCGACGCGGCCCCGGAGCCGCCCCTCCGTCAGCAGCGGTGACGGGCCCGGGTCACCTGGCGCGGAGGCCGCGCAGCAGTACGGCGAGGCCGCCGAGGAACTCCTCGTCGGGGCTGACGTTTTGGGCGTGCCGCGCGGTCTCGGTCATGTACGGGAACTCGTCCGGAGGCAGGGCGGAGATGGCGACGGTGCCCTCGCCGGACAGGGGCCCGAGGTGTTCCAACTGGATCGCGCCGATGACGTAGCCGAGCAGGCCGCGCAGCGCGATCACCCGCTGCTCGCCTGCGAAACCGGCCTCGGTGAGGATGGCGAGCACCGATTCCGACCAGCGCAGCCCGGCGCGGGAGCGGTGCCGGTGGGTGAGGGTCAGCGGTACGACGGCCGGATGGGCGCTCACGGCGTCGCGCAGGCGCGTCACCATGACCTCGATCCGTTCACGCCATGGCGTGTCGGCGGCGGGCGGGGCGCTGTCGACGGTGCCGAGCACCAGCTCGACGACCAGCCTTTCGAGTTCGTCGCGGTCGTCGACGTACCGGTAGAGCGCCATCGTGCTCAGGCCGAGTTCCTGGGCGACGGCGCGCATCGAGAGGCCCGCGAGCCCCTCGCGGTCGATGACGGCGAGGGCGGCCGAGGCCAGTTGGTCCTGGGTGAGGGAACGGGGACGTGGCATGACGGTTGACAGCGTACGCCCTACACGTACGCTCGTTAGCGTATGCTGTACACCTACAGAGGGGTTCGTCATGCGCACGTCCGAAAAGCAGTTGGTCCCCGGCTCTGTCGTCAGCTCACGGTCCCTCTCCCCGGTCTGCGGCCCGCCGGTCGGCGTCCCGGACGCCGACCGGCTGACCCACCTTCAGTTCCGCCGCTTCGCCGGCTGCCCGGTCTGCAATCTCCACCTGCGGTCGATCGTGCGGCGGTACGGCGAGATCGAGGCGGCCGGCGTCCGTGAGGTCGTGGTTTTCCACTCGCCCGCGAAGGAGCTGCGGCAGTACGCGGCCGACCTCCCGTTCGCCGTCATCGCCGACCCCACCAAGCGGCTGTACGCGGAGTTCGGCGTCGAGTCGGCGCGACGAGCCCTGCTGGACCCCCGGGCGTGGCCGCACGTGCTGCGGGCGCTCCTTCGCAGCACGGCGATGTTGCTGCGCGGCCGCGAAGGCCTGCCGTCCCGGCGTCAGCCCCACGGTCGCCTGGGCCTGCCCGCGGACGTCCTCCTCGCCCCCGACGGCACCGTCCTGGCCGTGAAGTACGGCGAACACGCCTACGACCAGTGGACGGTGGACGAGCTGCTGGAGCTGGCGTCCGGGGCGACGCGGCCGTCTCCGGCGAACCTCGCCTGAACCGACGGTACGCCCTCCCCGGCGGTCGGCTCCTCGGGCTCGGGGCCGGCTGCTTCGCCGGTCAGCTCCTGGCCCGGGCGGCCTCCCGGCTCTGCTGCTGCCAGAACAGCACGAGGAACAGCGCGAGGAGGAGGTCGTCGGGGAGCGAGTCGCCCTCGCCGTGCAGCCGTACGCGAATGGGACGGCTGCCGCCCCGGTCGTAGAAGATGTCGAGCGGGCCGACGCCGCACACCCGGCTGCCGAGTCGGTCGTACCGCAGTTCGTAGGGTCCGATGCGCCGCAGGCTCCCGCCGAACCTGCTGTGTTCACAGCTCCACTCGCCGACGGTGAGCGGCAGGCTGGACCACCGGCGGTAGGTGATCCCGACGCCGCCGACGGCGCGCAGCGTGGAACCGAACCGCTGGTACTCGAGCGGCCAAGGACCCGGAGCGCGAGGTGTGCTGTCCAGCCACTCCCGCTTGCCGTAGGTGACCGGCACGCCGCCGATCGCGCGCAGAAGCCCTTTGCGATATGTCAGTTCGACGTCCACGCCTCGACTCACCTCCGGCAGCAGATCCAGCCTCACACGTGGAGCCGCCCGAGGGCCCGCCACACGCTGCCGCTCGGGTGACGCGGTGATGGGGCCGGTGCCCGGACCCGGCCGCGCAGTCGGAGCCCGGCCCCACGGCGTCACGGTCACCCTCGCCCCAACGGCCGCAGGGGCACCCGCACGGTCGCCGTGTCCTCGACCCGGCGGACGAAACGGTACAACCGTTCACCGGCCGAACCGCAGGACGCGCGGGGCGAAGGTGCCCTCGGGGCCGTCGGCGCGGCCGACGGACCACACCGTCGCCGTGCCGGGCACCGGTGCCAGGCGCAGCGTCCGGGAGTCACCCTCGCCGGGCACGGCCGGTTCGCTGTACTCGGTGAACGACTGCCCGTTCCAGGCGAGGAAGTCCGGCCCGGGGACGAACGGCGGATAGCTGCCCGGCGGGCCCCACTTCTGCGAGTTGGCCACCGAGACCCAGGCCAGGTCGCCGGACGTGGTGGACGCCAGTGAGCTGATCGAGCCGAAGTCCGTGGGCACGGCCACCTTGCTCCACGCCTCCCCGTCCCAGCGGACCAGCAGGGGCGGGATCGGCCGGCCGACCGGACCGCCCACGAACCCGGCCGTGCCGCCCGCCCACACCTCCGTCGGCGAGACCGCGAGCACACTGCCCACGGCGGACCGGGGGAACCCGTGCACGATCGTCTGCTGCCACGCCTGCCCGTTCCAGTGCGAGACGGCCGCACCCGAGTCGGTGGCACCCGCGGCCCAGACGTCGTCGGCCGCCAGGATGTGCAGGCCGTACACGGACCCCGGCGGCACCGGCACGTCCCGCCAGCCGCGCCCGTCCCAGCGCAGCAATGCCTGTGCGCCGTCCCGCGAACCGATCAGCCAGGTCTCACCGCCGCCGGCGACGACCCTGGTCAGCACGACACCGCGCGGTGACCGGCTCTCGTACCAGGCGGTGCCGTCGAAGCGGAGCAGGTGGGCACCGCCCGCCGAGTCGCGGCCGACCGCCCAGACCGCGGTCGGTGAGGTCGCGGCGATGGACAGCAGCTCTCCCTGCCAGCCGATCCCGGGCAGGCTCTGGCGCTGCCACGCGGTCCCGTCCCACCGCAGCACCAGCGGGAAGCCCGGCGCCTCGCGACCGACGGCGTCGGCACCCACCGCCCACGCCCGGTCCGGCCCGAACGCCACGGCCTCGTTCAGCCCCGCCTGTGGGCGTAACCGCTCCGGGACCGGAACGTGTTGCCAGGAGAGGGTCTGCGCCGCTGCCGAGCTCATGGAGGTCGTAAGTGTCGTGAGGGTCGTGAGGGACATGACGACAGCGAGCGCCGCGACGAGAAGTCGACGCACCATGATCAGCCTCCCAGCCGTTCGCTCATCAGGTTCGGTTTTGAGCCGTAGATCTCGGCGGTCCCGAAGGACAGCAGTGAGAGCCCGGCCCTCGCCAGTGCACGCGGTGTGACGTCGATCGCGCCTCCGCGCTCCGGGCCGTAGGAGAAGGCGGTGCGGGGACCGTCCACCCGCGCGTACTTGGACTGGAACGCGCGGTCGCTGCGCACCGGCAGCCACAGCGCGCCGTCCGGGCCGTGCGCCATGGCCTCGGTGGAGGTGTCGCCCAGTGGTGGGTAGGTGGTGCGCCAGGCGTGCCCGTTACGGGTCATCAGGTAGGTGCGGGCCACGCCGTCCGTGTACTGGCTGCCGCCGATCGTGACCCGGCCGGACGGTTCGGGCAGGATCGTGTGAACGTTGCCGTTCGGCGGCAGCGGCACCTTCGCGTCCCGCCACGCCGTGCCGTCCCAGCGCAGGACGGTGGTCCCGGTGTTCGTGTCCCCCCAAGCCCAGGCGTCGGTGGCGGTACGCGCGGTGACCCCCATCAGGAACAGCACACCGTCCGGGGTGGGCTGTGTGGTCCAGCGGGAACCGTCGTAGTGCAACACCTTCAGCCCGGTGTCGTCCTCACCGACCACCCACGCGGCGCCCGGTACCGCGGTGAAGTCCTGGTACGTCCAGAGGGTCTGCGGCAGCGGGACGGCGCTCCACCCTCCCGCCGACCGGCGCAGGATCTCCCCGGCCCCCACGCGGTTGTGGCAGATCCACACATCCTCGCCGACGAACTGCGCCTTGCCGAGCCGGCCCGGCTCACCGGCGCCGGGGAAGGTGGTGTCCCGGCTCCACGCCGTGCCGTCCCACCGGTACAGCACCGGCCGCAGTCCATCGGCGGCGTGCTCGTACCCGGTCGCCCACGCCTCGGCCGGCCCACGGGCGGCGAGACCGGACACGGTCACCGGCGGGGCCGCCGCCGGCACCGGCAGCGCCGACCAGCGCGGCGTGCCAGCCGCAGCAGGCGTCACGGCCGCGGCAGGCGTCACGGCCCCGGCCGGCGACACCACCGCGGCACACGCGATCACAAGGCACATGACGACCGCACGCAGACCGTTCACGAGACCTCCCCAGAACGCGAAGGCCGCTCAGCCTATTGGCGTTCCCCACCCGTGAACAGACATCGAACAGCCGTTCCTGCTCCACGCGTTGACGTGCGAGCGCGGGTGACCCGCGCAGTGGCCAAGTCGCGGCATCGGACCGGCGCCGTGTGGTTGACGCATCGTCAGTGGAGGCCGGGGCGGTGGCGGATGCGGGCGGCGAGCGCGGCGACGTCGTCCTCGGCGTGGTGGGCGTCGAGGTGGTGCAGCACCTCGTCGAGGAGCCGGCGTACGGTGGTACCGGGAGTCAGGCGCAGGGCCGCGAGGCGGGCGATGGAGACGTCGATGTCTTCGTTGCGGCGCTCCACCAGGCCGTCGGTGTACATGAGCAGCGTCTCGTCGTGCGCGAGGCGTCGCGTGGCCGGTTCATAGCCGCCGAAGCCGGTGCCGAGCGGAGGGCCGACGGGGACGTCGATGAGGTCGCCGGTGCCGTCGGCGGCGAATACGGCGGGCGGTGGGTGCCCGGCGCTGGAGAACGTGGCCACGCCGCGGGCCGGGTCCACGCGGACGAGGAGGCAGGTCGCGGGGCGGCGGGTGCCTTCCTCCGAGACGGCGGAGTCGAGCTGGCGCAGCACCCGGTGCGGCGGCAGGTCGGTGGAGGCCACATAACGCAGCATGGAGCGGTAGGCGTTCATGTCGACGGCCGCGTCCAGCCCGTGTCCCATGACGTCACCCATCACCAGCAGGGTGCGCCCGAAGTGGAGCCGTACGGTCTCGAACCAGTCGCCGCCCACGAGTGCCCCGCCGCCGGCCGGCAGGTAGCGCGTGGCGAGGTCCAGGTTGGGGTGCGGCCGGCCGGGCTCGGCCATCAGGGCGCGCTGGAGGTTCAGCGCCGTGCTCCGTACCTGGGAGAACTCGCGTACGTGACCCAGGTGGACCGCCGCGACCCGTGCCGCGAAGTGGGCGACCGCGGTGTCCTCGTCCGTGAACGGGACACGCGGACGGATGGCCACCGCCGTTCCGAACAGGTGCCCGTGTGCCACCAGCGGCACGGACAAGCAGTGCACGGGACCACCCGAGAGCGACACCGACTCGGTGATCGGGTGCCCTTCGTCCATCGCCGTCACCGACAGGTCGCGCCCCGGCGCGATGCTGTCCACCAACGCTTCCCGGCCCACCGAGGCCACACGTTGCCACGGCTCCCTCATCCGTCCCTCGCCGCGCGTGGCGCCGGGCGGGACGAGGTCGACGATGGCGGCCTCGCACAGGTGTCGGACCAGGAACTCGGCGAGTTGACCGCAGACTACGCGCTCGTCCAGAGCCGTGCCGATCTGCTCCACCGCGCCCTCCATGAGGACCAGCCGCTCCATCGCATCGGCGGAGGCGGCGGCGGGCTGCTCACCGTTGTCGTCCTCGCTCACCGCAGGTCCACCTCCGCTCCGACGTACCCGCACGCGGGCATCCGCCGGACATATCACCAGTACACCGCACGTCGGCGGGGGCGGCGCACCGGTGACCGGCCCATCGGGCGGGATTCTCACCCGGGGCCGACCTCGGAGGGTCACAGCCAGCCGTTGCGCCTGAACCCGCGATGGATCAGGAAGCAGGCCACCGCGATGACACCGAGTACCAGCGGATAGCCGAAGGTCCAGCGCAGCTCGGGCATGTGGTCGAAGTTCATGCCGTACACGCCGCACACCATGGTGGGCACCGCGATGACGGCGGCCCAGGCGGTGATCTTGCGCATGTCCTCGTTCTGGGCGACGGTCACCTGGGCCAGATGTGCCTGGAGGATGGAGTCGATCAGGGTGTCGAAGGCGGTGATCTGCTCGGTGGCGCGGGCGAGATGGTCGGCGACGTCGCGGAAGTACGGCTGTATTGCGGCGTCGACCGCCGGGGTCGGCCGGGTGGCGAGGGTGGTGAGCGGGCGCGCGAGAGGGATCACGGCGCGCTTCAGTTCGAGCAGTTCGCGCTTGAGCTGGTAGACGCGGCCGGCGTCGGGGGCCTTGGACCCGCGAGGGACGAACACATCGGTCTCGACCTTCTCGATGTCGTCCTGCACCGCCTCGACGACGGCCAGGTACTCGTCGACGACGTGGTCGGCGATCGCGTGCAGAACGGCCGACGGGCCCTTGGCGAGCTGCTCGGTGTCGGCCTCCAGCCCCTCGCGCACCGGCCCGAGAGAGCCGTGCCGGCCATGCCGTACGGTCACGACGAAGTCCGGGCCGGTGAAGACCATGATCTCGCCGGTGTCGACGACCTCACTGGTCGCTGTCAGCCGCTCGTGCTCGACGTAGGTGACCGTCTTGAAGACGGCGAAGAGCACGTCGTCGTACTGCTCCAGCTTGGGCCGCTGGTGCGCGTGTACGGCGTCCTCGACGGCCAGCGGGTGGAGACCGAAGAGCGCGGCCACTCCGGCGAACTCCTCCTCGGACGGCTCGTGCAGCCCGGTCCAGACGAAACCGCCGCCGCGTTTGCGGACCTGCCGAAGGGACTCCTCCAGCCCCTCGGCGCCCGTCAGCCGGTGCCCGTCGCGGTAGACCACGCAGTTGACCACGGTGCTGCCGAGCGGTGAGCGGGCCGGGTGGCTCAGGTCCACACGGCGCCGGGGCCGCGCCCGGCGGGCCATTTTGCGCAGGCTTCCGACCATCGACATACCGACACTCACTCCTTCACGAGGTCCGGTCAGTGTGCCAGAGCCGGTAGACGCCGGGAGCCGACCCTCGGTGCGACTGGTCGGACCCCGTGAGCGTCAACAAGCCGGAAAGGTGGGACGGGACGGCATCAGAGAGGTGTCAACGCGGGACTCCCTCCCCCGGGGCACCGCCACAGAATCAACGGCACGGGCCCCACCGGGCCCCGCACCCCGTCTGTCCCGAAGAGAGTGGAGCCGCTGATGCGCGCCGAGAACGTGGTCGGATTGGTCGTCGCCGTATGCCTGGTCGGCTACCTGGTCCTCGCCCGCAGGTACCCGGGGAAGTTCTGACCCGCCGCTCGGCCGAGCCCTCCGGGGGCAGCGCCCGCTGCGTCGCTAGGAAGTCATCAAGGGCGGTCGCGCGGCCGTAAGGGCAGTGTCAACGGACGACATGTCTGGCCGAAAAGGCGTTTTTCTCTAGAGGTCCGATTTTCATCCAAACCTCTTTGAGGAGCTTTTGATGGCCGACGTGGCCTTCGTCGTCACCACGGTCGCGGTCTTCGCGCTGGTGGCGTCCATCGCCAAGGGGGTGGCGAAGCTGTGACGATCGAGAACATCATCGGTCTGATCGCGGCCGTCGCCCTGCTCGGTTACCTCGTCCTCGCCCTCGTGCGGCCGGAGAGGTTCTGAGCACCGAAATGAGCCCCTTCCTCGCGGCTGTCCTCCAGTTGCTCGCACTCGTCGCCGCGCTGGCCCTCGCGTACCGCCCCCTGGGCGACTACATGGCACGCGTCTACTCCTCCGACCGCCACCTGCGGGTCGAGAAGTGGGTCTACAAGGCCATCGGCGCCAACCCCGACGCCGAGATGCGCTGGCCCGCCTACCTGCGCGGTGTCCTGGCATTCTCGGCGGCCGGCGTTCTGTTCCTCTATCTGCTGCAGCGGGTCCAGGGCAGCCTGCCCGGCTCCCTGGGCTTCGCCTCCATCGACCCGGACCAGGCGTTCAACACCGCCGCGTCCTTCGTGTCCAACACCAACTGGCAGTCGTACTACGGCGAACAGGCCATGGGCCACGTCGTGCAGACCGGCGGCCTGGCGGTGCAGAACTTCGTCTCCGCCGCCGTCGGCATCTCGGTCGCCGTCGCTCTCGTGCGGGGCTTCGCGCGGTCCCGCACCGGTGAACTGGGCAACTTCTGGGCCGACTTGGTGCGCGGTGTCATGCGCGTCCTGCTGCCGATCTCGGTGATCGGCGCGATCGTCCTCGTATCCTGTGGCGTGATCCAGAACTTCGCCGGCATCCACGAGGTCGGCCGGTTCATGGGCGGCTCGCAGCAGTGGAACGGCGGCGCGGTCGCCTCGCAGGAGGTCATCAAGGAGCTGGGCACCAACGGAGGCGGCTACTTCAACGCCAACTCCGCCCACCCCTTCGAGAACCCGAACGGCTTCACCAACCTCTTCGAGATCTTCCTGATCCTGCTCATCCCCTTCGCGCTGACGCGTACCTTCGGCCGGATGGTCGGCTCGCTGCGGCAGGGATACGCGGTCCTCGCGACGATGGCGACGATCTGGCTCGGCTTCGTCCTGCTGATGTGGGCGACCGAGTTCGCGGGCCACGGCCCGGCGTTCGAGGCCGCGGGCGGGGCCATGGAGGGCAAGGAGACCCGCTTCGGGATCGGCGCCTCGTCGGTCTTCGCCGTATCGACGACGCTGACGTCGACGGGCGCGGTGGACTCCTTCCACTCCTCGTACACGGGCTTCGGCGGCGGCATCACCATGCTCGGCATGCAGTTGGGCGAGATCGCGCCCGGCGGGGTGGGCTCCGGTCTGTACGGGATGCTCATCATGGCGGTCATCGCGGTGTTCATCGCGGGCCTGATGGTCGGCCGTACACCCGAGTACCTGGGCAAGAAGATCTCCACCCGGGAGATCAAGCTCGCCGCCTGCTACATCCTCGTCACCCCGGCGCTGGTGCTCTGCTTCACCGCCGCCGCGATGACGCTGGACAGCACCACCGGCTCGATGACCAACTCCGGTGCGCACGGCTTCTCGGAGGTCCTGTACGCCTACACCTCCGGCGCCAACAACAACGGTTCCGCCTTCGCGGGGCTCAACGCCGACACGCCGTGGTTCAACACCACCATCGGGCTGGCGATGCTGCTCGGCCGGTTCGTCCCGATGGTGTTCGTCCTCGCGCTGGCGGGCTCGCTCGCCGAGCAGACGCCCGTACCGAAGACGGCGGGCACGCTACGCACCGAAAAGCCCCTGTTCACGGGGATGTTGGTCGGAACGATCCTCATCGTCACCGGGCTGACCTACTTCCCGGCGCTCGCGCTGGGACCGCTCGCCGAAGGGCTGGCGGCATGACCACCAACGTAAGGAAGCCAGAGGAGCCGGGCTCCATGTCCACCGCCACCCCGACCCGCGCGCCGCACCAGGACGTGCCCACCGGCCACCGGCCCGACGGCCCCGGCCGCGTGGGAGGCGGCCTGTTCGACCCCAAGCAGCTCATCACGTCATTCCCGGACGCGATCCGCAAGCTCGACCCCCGGGTGATGGTCAAGTCCCCCGTGATGTTCGTGGTGCTGATCGGCTCGGTGGTCACCACCGTGCTGGCCTGCGAGGACCCGGGCGACTGGTTCGGTTGGGCGATCGCCGTGTGGCTGTGGCTGACCACGGTCTTCGCCAACCTGGCGGAGGCCGTCGCCGAGGGCCGGGGCAAGGCACAGGCGGACACGCTGCGCAAGGCCAAGACGGACACCGTGGCGCGCCGGCTCGTCGGCGAGCGGGAGGAACCCGTGCCCGGCACCGCACTGCGCGTCGGTGACCTGGTGGTCTGCGAGGCCGGCGACGTCATCCCCGGCGACGGTGACGTCGTCGAGGGCGTGGCCTCGGTCGACGAGTCCGCGATCACGGGCGAGTCGGCGCCGGTCATCCGCGAGTCCGGCGGCGACCGGTCGGCGGTCACGGGCGGTACGAAGGTGCTGTCCGACCGGATCGTCGTGAAGATCACGACGAAGCCCGGTGAGACCTTCATCGACCGCATGATCAACCTGGTGGAGGGCGCGGCACGGCAGAAGACGCCCAACGAGATCGCGCTGAACATCCTGCTGGCCTCGCTGACCATCGTGTTCCTGCTCGCGGTCGTGACCCTCAAACCGTTCGCGGTCTACGCCGGAGCCGACGAGCAGACGTCCCTCATCGTGCTGACCGCACTGCTGGTCTGCCTGATCCCCACGACGATCGGCGCCCTGCTGTCGGCGATCGGCATCGCGGGCATGGACCGGCTCGTGCAGCGCAACGTGCTCGCCATGTCGGGCCGGGCGGTCGAGGCCGCCGGTGACGTCTCCACCCTGCTGCTCGACAAGACCGGCACCATCACGCTCGGCAACCGCCAGGCCGCCGAGTTCGTCCCCGTCGCGGGCGCCACCGGGGCCGAGGTGGCCGATGCCGCCCAGTTGTCCTCCCTCGCCGACGAGACGCCCGAGGGCCGCTCGGTCGTCGTCCTGGCGAAGGAGAAGTACGGGCTGCGCGAGCGCCACCAGGGAGAACTCGCCCACGCCGAGTGGGTGGCCTTCACGGCCCAGACCCGTATGTCGGGCGTGGACCTCACCGAGGACGGCGAGGAGCGCAAGGTACGCAAGGGGGCCACGGGTTCGGTCGTGGCGTGGGTGAAGGAGCGGGGCGGACGTGTCGCCGAGGACGCGCAGGCACTCACGGACCGGATTTCCGAGGCTGGTGGCACGCCGCTGCTGGTGGCTGTGGAGGACGGCAAGGGCGCGCGCGTTCTGGGCGTGATCCACCTCAAGGACGTCGTCAAGGAGGGCATGCGCGAGCGGTTCGACGAGCTGCGGCGCATGGGCATCAAAACCGTCATGATCACGGGTGACAACCCGCTCACCGCCAGGGCCATCGCGGACGAGGCCGGGGTCGACGACTTCCTCGCCGAGGCCACGCCCGAGGACAAGATGGCGCTCATCAAACGGGAACAGGCGGGCGGCAAGCTCGTGGCGATGACCGGTGACGGTACGAACGACGCTCCGGCGCTCGCCCAGGCCGACGTCGGGGTGGCGATGAACACCGGCACCTCGGCCGCCAAGGAGGCCGGGAACATGGTCGACCTCGACTCCAACCCGACCAAGCTCATCGAGATCGTCGAGATCGGCAAGCAACTCCTCATCACCCGAGGGGCGTTGACCACGTTCTCGATCGCCAATGACGTGGCGAAGTACTTCGCCATCATCCCCGCGATGTTCGCCGTCGCTCACCCGAGCCTGGACAAGCTCAACATCATGGGCCTGGCGTCCGCCGAGTCGGCGATCCTGTCCGCCGTCATCTTCAACGCGCTGATCATCGTCGCGCTGGTGCCGCTCGCCCTCAAGGGCGTGCGCTACCGGCCCACCAGCGCCGACAAGATGCTCCGCCGCAACCTCGCCGTCTACGGCCTCGGCGGCCTGATCGCCCCGTTCATCGGCATCAAGCTCATCGACCTGCTCCTCTCCCTCCTCCTCCCCGGAATCGGCTGACCTGCCATGACCAACTCCGTACACAACACAGCCCGGCTGCTGGGAGCGGGGCTGCGGGCCCTGCTCGTCCTCACCGTCGTCTGCGGCGTGCTCTACCCGCTCGCCGTCACCGGCGTCGCCCAGGGCCTCTTCGCCCACAAGGCCAACGGCTCAGAGATCCGCAGCGACGGCGAGGTCGTCGGCTCCGAACTCATCGGCCAGCGCTACGACCTCCCGCTGAAGCAGGGCGAGGAGACCCCCGCGCCGGACCTGAAGTGGTTCCAGCCCCGCCCCTCCAACGGCCTGGGCACCAACACCGTCAACACCCGGTACCAGCTCCTCCTCTCGGGTGCCACCAACCGGTCCGGCGACAACGCCGAGCTCATCCGCTGGGTGAAGGAGGCCAAGGCCGCCGTCGTCAAGGACAACTCCACCGCCGGCCACCCGGTCAAGCCGTCGGAGGTGCCGGCCGACGCCGTCACGTCCTCCGCGTCCGGCCTGGACCCGCACATCTCGCCCGAGTACGCCAGGCTCCAGGTCCGCCGGGTCGCGGAGCGCAACAACCTCTCCGTCGAGCAGGTGGACCGCCTGGTCAAGGAGCACACCGACGGCCGGATCCTCGGCTTCATGGGTGAGCCCGGGGTCAACGTCCTCAAGCTCAACATCGCCCTCAAGGAACTGACCGAGGAGGACTGAGGACTGACGGGACGGCGCGCGCCGCTGACCGCCGGTGGCGGTGATCAGCGCACCCGGTTCGGTGCGAGCGGGGCCGCGGCGAGTCGTTGCCCCGTTTCGCCGGGGAGGTGCGGGGTGTGGTTGACGAGGCGGGCGGAGTTGCCGACGACGGCGATGCTGCTGGTGTTGTGCAGCAGGGCGGCGACGACGGGGTTGATGGAGCCGCCCGCGCCGGCGAGGAGGCCGGCGAGGTTGACGCCGATGGCCAGGCCGTAGTTCTGCCGTACGACACGAAGGGTGTGCCGGCTGAGCTCGACGACGGCGGCGACCTGGCGGAGGTCGTTGCCGGCGAGGGCGATGTCGGCGGTCTCCAGGGCCACGTGGGAGGAGTGCTCGCCCATGGCGATGCCGACGTCCGCGAGGGCGAGCGCGGGCGCGTCGTTGGTGCCGTCGCCCACCATGGCGACCATGTGCCCCTCCTCCTGGAGGTCGCGGATGAGCTGGAGCTTCGCCTCGGGCAGGGCGTGGGCGTGGACCTCCGCGATGTCCAGGGCGTCGGCGACCGCCTGGGCGGTCTCGGGCGCGTCGCCCGTCAGCAGGACGATCCGCTGGACGCCCAGGTCACGGAGCTGCTGGACCACCGGGCCGGCGGCGGTGCGCACGGCGTCGGAGACGCCCAGCATGCCGATGAGGTCGTCATCGTGGGCGAGGCAGATGACCGTCTCACCCTGGCGGCGCAACTGCTCGGTCCACTCCTGGGCGACCTGTGTCAGCTCCAGCCCGTGGCGGCGCAGCAGGGCGGGGCTGCCGACGAGCAGCCGGGTGCCGTCGAGCTCGGCGCGCATCCCCATGCCCAGGACCACCTCGCACGCCTGGTGGATGGGGATGTGCAGGTGCTGCTCCTCGGTGCGGGTGACGATGGCCTGGGCGACGGGGTGGAGGGCGTGGCGTTCGCCGGAGGCCGCGAGACGCAGGACGTCGTCGGCGGTGTAGTCCTCGTGGAAGGCGACGACGCTGGTGACCAGCGGGCGGCCGAGGGTGAGGGTGCCGGTCTTGTCGAAGACGACGGCGGTGACCCGGCCGACGCCCTCCAGGTGCGTGCCGCCCTTGATCAGGGTGCCGTGCCGGGCGCCGTTGCCGATGGCGGCGCTGATCGCGGTCGGCGTGGCGAGGCCGGCGGCGCACGGGCAAGCCACGAGCAGCATGGTCATCGCGCGCCGGGCGTCGCGGGTGAGCACGTACGTCCCCGCCGCGAGCGCCAGCGACACGGGCACGAAGCGGCGGGTGAAGCGGGTGGCGACGGTCTGGATGGGCGCCCGGTCGGACTGGGCCTCCTCGACCCGGCCGATGATCCGCCCGACGGTCGTGTCACTGCCCACGGACACCGCCCGGATCGCCAGGGAGCCGGAGGTGACGACGGTGCCCGCGTACACCTCGGAACCCTCGCGGGCGTAGACGGGCAGGGCCTCGCCCGTGATGGCGGCCTGGTCGACCAGCGCCTCGCCGCCGGTCACCACGCCGTCCACCGGGATCTTGTGGTGCTCGTAGACGGCGACGACGTCACCGGCCTCCACGTCCTCCAGGGCCACCTCCACCTCGACGCCTTCGCGCATCAGCCACACCCGCTCCTCCCCGATGCTGAGGAGCTCTTCGATGGCGCGGCGGGTGCGGCGCAGGGTGATCGTCTGGAGGAACTCGCCGATGTTCAGCAGCCACAGCACGGTGAGCGCCACCACGTTCTCGCGCAGCAGCAGCGAGATGAACGTCGCGGCGGTGACCAGCGTGTCGGTGCCCGGATGCTGCCGTCCCGTCATGGTGCGCAGCGCCCCACGGAAGAAGGGCAGGCCGCTGAAGACCGTCACCGCGCCCAGGAAACCGGACCGGCCCCCGCTGACCCACGGTGGCCGGCGCAGCACCAGCCGGTGCACGGCCACCACGGCGAGTACCGCTCCGCCCACGACCAGCCGGGCGAGCTCCCCGGTGGACGAGTCGGGCACCGACCGGCTCCGCTTGGCCGGCACGGACGGCGGCGGAGCCTCGTCGAGCGCGGCCACCAGCCGGTCGACGTCGAGGCGATCGGGCTCGGCCCAGATGACGACGCTCCCGGTGCGGGGGAAGATCCGCAGCGCGCGGAACCCCGGCTGGTCCGCGAGCCGCTCGTCGACCAGCCCCGCGCACCCCGGCCGCGCCCGCAGCCACGGAATGGTCAGCCGCACACGCCCGGCGGCGACCGAACGCACCAGTACGCCGGACATGATCAGTGCTCGTGATCGTGATCGTGCTCGTGGCCACCGATGTCGACGGCGGACGGTGGCGGAGCCTCCTCACCGAGCGAGGAGCGGGCCTCCGCGAGCATGTCCCCGGCCTTGAGCCGTGCCTCCTCCGCCGCCGACCCCAGCCACCGGCCGGCCACGATCCCGCCCGCGAGGCCGCCGACCAGCGCCTTGCGGGCGGCGGGCTTCGCCCTGGGAGCGGCCTTGGCGGCGCCCCGGAGGAGCACACCGCCGACGATGCCGGACACGGCGTGGTGGGCGAGGCGGCCGGCGGCGGCACCGACGAGGGCTGCGGGATGCATGACCACCTCCGTGCGTTCACGTATGACGTGGGCCACATCTGGGTCAATTGTGCGCCTCCAGGTGGATCCCGTGCATTGTGCCTGGCCAGCACCGGTAGAGGGTGGGAAGCTGGCAACAACGGGACAACTGCTCGCGGGCTGGAGGCGCCGTGGCGGGACTGCGCCGACTGGTCGTCCTGCGGCATGCGAAGTCCGCCCGGCCGCAGGGCGTGGACGACCACGACCGGCCGCTGGCCGAGCGCGGCCTGCGCGACGCACCCGCCGCGGGGGAGTGGCTGCGGGACTCCGGTTACGCCCCGGACCTGGTCCTCTGCTCGACCGCCACCCGGGCGCGCCACACCTGGGACCTCGCCGCCGCTCGGCTCCCCGCCCAGCCTCCCGTACGCCATGACCGCCGGCTCTACGGAGCCCACGCCGCCGACCTCCTCACCGTGATACGCGAGACCGCCGACGACGCGGGGACGCTGCTGCTGGTCGGCCACAACCCGGCCGTTCAGGAGCTCATCCTGCTGCTGGCCGCGGAGGCGCTCGGTGACGCCCTGGAACGGGTCCGGGAGAAGTTCCCCACGGCCGGGATCGCCGTCCTCGTCAGGCAGGGGCCCTGGCTGGAGATCGACCCCGGGGGAGCACTGCTCACCGACCTGGCCGTGGCACGCGGACCGAAGCCCTGAGCCGTCGGCGGCGCGCGCGTCCCGGCTCGCCACCCGGCGAGATGGGCGGGTCCGTGCGCGCCCGGCGCGTCTCACCATGGCCGCGGTCAGGCGCTGGGACCGGCGCCCGGGGCGGCCGGGGCGGCCGGGGGCAGGCGGGCGCCGCGCCTGCCGCGTCACCCGGGACGCCCGTGGCACCCGCGCCTGCCGTGTCACGTCGTCCGGTCGATCTCCTTCATGTTGGCCGCGTAGACGTCCTCGCCCACCCGGTCGCCGCGTCGGCGGCACTCCCGGAGGGCCTTGCGCGTCCAGGCGCGGGCCTCGCCGGTTTCGCCCGTGTGGAAGTGGTTCAGGCCCATCAAGCCGCAGAGCTTCCCCAGGTGACGGCGGGCGGGCGCCTCGTCGGGGAGGGGGTCCAGCTCGTCGAGGAGCCCCAGCAGCACCTGGTTGCTCTCCTTGAACAGTGCCCGGTCGCTGAGCTGTTGCGCGTGCGTCAGGGTGTCCCGGCAGGCGCCCACGCTACGGCCCTCGGGCGTGCCGCGCCGCAGCTCGCGGGCGGTGAGCAGGTCGTCGAGGACCGCGGCGGCCTTCGCCACACCCTGGTTCCCCGTGCGTGCCGCCAGCTCGTGCGAGCGGCGGGCGTGCTCGATGGCGGTGTCGAGGTCGTCCCGCATGGCCGCGTGCGTGGCCAGGCGGGAGTGGATGACCGCCACCCAGTGGTCGTCGGCCCGCCCCTCGCCGAGCTCTTCGCGGAGCAGTGCGTCAGCGGCCTCGAACTCCCCGTCCTCGGCCAGGATCTCCGCCTCGTGGAGCTTCTCCAGGGCGTTTCCCGGCCGGTCGGCGCCCGACAGTTGGCGCAGCGCGGCGGGACGTCCCAGCGAGTCGAGCTCCCGCGCGAGCCGTTGCAGCGTCAGCGGATAGGCCCGGAGGGCGTTCATGTTCCGGCGGAAGCCCTCCCGCAGTTCTTCCGGAACCCGCAGCCACTCGTCCCGGCGGGCGTCGAGCTCGGCGGCGTGCTCGCGGCACAGCGCGCTGAAGGCGGCGTGGTCCCCCTCCCGGTAGGCCACGCTGAGGGCGCGCAGTACGCGTCCCAGCTCGCCTCCGATGAACTCCCCCACATGCGGCACCCTCATCGGACCGGAGCCCCCCATTGCAGCAGGTGGCGGTACAGGTGCATGTACAGCAGCCCCGCCGGGTGCTCGTACCCGGCGCCCCACCCGGACAGCAGGGCGCTGTGCGGTGCGCCGGGCGCCACATCACCGACGACCTGCTTCACGTTCTCGGCGGAGAGGTCCAGGGACACGGTGATCGCCGGGAGGCGCGCCTCGTACACCACGCGGCACAGCGCCTGTCCCACGTCGTTCGCCACCAGGCCGGACTTCCCCACCACCACCCACACGTCCGCCCGGACGGGCCGCGCCCGCAGGCGGCCGTGCGGCAGGTGACCCACGGGGACGGGGTCCACCGCGGTCCAGCTCCCCGAGACGACGGTGACCCCGAGCAGTTGCTCCAGCTCCGCGTGGTGCCGTCGCACCCAGGACGCGACGAGCACGGCCTCTCCCTCGCACTCGCCGACGACCGCCACATGGCAGGTCGGCGTGGTGCCGGCGGCGGCCGCTCCCGGGGCGGCCGGGACGTCCCAGTACGGCGTGACGTCGGGAGGCCCGGCGTCGGCGTGTCCCTCCTCGACGTAACCCCGGAGGTTCAGGCCGCCCCACCCGTCGAGGGAGCCGATCACCCGGACCGGCCGCTCGCCCCGGACGGGTTGGGACCCCTCGTAGTCCGGCGCCGGAATCAGGACCTTGCCCTCTCCCATGTCGGGCAGCGGAACCACGCCCGTGACGAGGGCCTGACGGCTCGTGCGGCCGTTCGGTACGGCGAAGGAGAGCATGCGGTCGTAGAGGTAGGGGAGATCGCCCGGCTCCGTCATGAAGAGCCCGAGCCGGCTCATGCACTCCTCGCGGGTCTGCGACCGGAACAGCTCCGTGTCCAGCAGCCCGCGCCAGATGACGAGCTGGCGGTCGTGCACCAGGCCGCGCAGCGACTCGGCCTCCGTGGTCGGGCCCGACGGCCGTGCCGATCCGCCGGTGAGCAGCACGTCGGGGGGCCCGCCCACCGTGGAGACCAGCGACGTCACCGCCTCCAGGCTGCACCAGGCACGCCCCAGGTAGTCGGCGACGTCGTCCAGTAGCACCAGGGTGCGGCCGGCGAACTGCAGCAGGGCCAGCGATTCGAGGGTCCGCCGGAACAGCGCCTGTTCCTCGGGGGTGCGCGGGGCCTGCGGTACGCAGGTGTAGTCGTACCAGAGGTGGATCCGCTCCAGCAGCGGCCGCAGCGAGGGCAGGTCGTCGAGCATGGCCCTCAGGCGCCGCAGCCCGATGTCGTCGGACGCCTGGGCGGCGCCCGTCTCGACCGGGTCCACGCCGACCCGGTCCACCTCCTGGGCCACGGGAACCAGTGACGTCTCGTCCAGCGTCTCCCTCAGGACCCCGACCAGCAGGCACTCCGCCAGGTCCGAACCGGCCATGCCCACCGGCATGTTCATCGCGGCGTAGGCCACCCGGCGAGGGGTGTGCAGCCCACGCCGGTGGGCGACGCGCACCGCTTCGCACAGCGAGGCGAACAGGTGCCACGCGACCAGTCGCGCCTGCGTGCCGTCCGGGTCGGGCTGATCGACGTCCAGCCAGCGGTGCGAGACGAACACGTGATGCCGGCCGGGGAAGACTCCGCGCGCCAGCCTGGACGCCGCCTCGCGCATCAGGGGGAAGCGCCCGTACGCGATGAGCGCGTCCAGGGGCAGCCAGCGCGACTCGGTCAGGTTCCGCCAGAGCGACATCGTGGGCTGGCGAGGTATGTCCTGCGGCTCGGCGACCTCGTCCAGGATGCGGTGGGGGACGGCCAGCGGAAACCTGCCGATGACCTCGCCGCCGGGTTCGGCCATGGCGTACAGCAGCCCCCGTCCGATGCCGACCCGGACCTTCCCGTCGGGAACGACGAGGTGCCGGTGGGCCAGGAAGTCGTGCTGCCCGGAGAGCCGGGCCAGATCGTCGGGCAGTCCGACCCGCTGCCGCCGCCGCTCACGCACCGCGTGGCCCGCCAGGGTCTCCACGCCGAGGAACGGGACCTGCGGGCAGGCGCACAGGTAGCGGTAGGCCATGTCGTCGTACGTCCGCGCGCCGCCGCCCCGCGCGTACGCCAGCGCCTTGGCGGCCGCCTCGCTCGCGCGCCGCGCGTACAGCAGCCGGGGATGCCTCCGTAACTTCTCCGGCGGGACCGACAGCATGGCCTCCACGTCGTCCGCGGGCAGTTCGCTCCCAGACAAGCAACTCACCTTCCGTCAAAGGGCGTTATGCCCTGCCGTCCGGTCAACGCACGTAATCTTTTCAGTATGTTCGGGTGCGTGTGACGACTACGGGGGGATGCCGCCATGGCCGAGATCGGTGACTCGCTGTGGAACGACGCCATCGGCGTGGAGGAGTACGGCGAGGCGAAGGCCACGTACCGAGCCGCGGTCTTCGAGCAGTACAAGCTGTGCGTGGAGATGGCCGACCGGGTCAGCGCCCGGCGCATCCTCGCCAACACCTTCTTCCTGACCCTCCACACCGCTCTGCTCGCCTTCCTCGGCGCCTGGATGACCCAGGGGCCCCACCGTGACGTGCCCGTCGCCCTCGGCCTCGCGGCCCTGCTGGTGCTGCTGGGCATGTGTGCCGCCTGGTGGTTCACCGTCCGCTCCTACAACCAGCTCAACCGGGGCAAGTTCGCGGTGATCGCGGCGCTGGAGGAGCGGCTGCCGGCCCGCACCTTCGTGGCCGGTGAGTGGCGCGCGCTCGGCGAGGGCCGGGACTGGCGCGTCTACCTGCCGCTGAACCAGGTCGAGCGGTGGATCCCCCTGCTCTTCGCCGGGGCCTACGTCCTGGGATTCGCCGCCGCCACCGGATGAGGCCGGGGCCGGGTGCGCAGCAGGAGGACGGCGATGTCGTCGGTGTGCCGGCCGGTGGGCACGGTGCGCCGGATGAGGTGGTCGACGAGGTGGTCCAGCGGCTGGTCACCGGCGTCCGCGAGGCGCCGTGCGAGGGTGGTGACTGCCTGGGTGAGGTCGGTGCCGGGAGCCTCGACGAGGCCGTCGGTGTAGAGGGCGAGGGTGGTCCCGGGCGGCAGCGGCACGGTGGTGATGGGGAAGCGCGCGTCCGTGCCGATGCCCAGCAGCGGGCCGGGTTCGATGTCGAGTACGCGGGCGTCGGCGTGGTGGCTCGGGTGGTCGCCCGGGTGGTGCAGGATCGCGGGCGGGTGTCCGGCGCTGGCGAGGTCGATGCTCCGCCGGCCGAGGTCGATGTGGGCGTAGAGGCAGGAGACGAACAGCTCGGTGTCGAGGTCGGCCAGGACTCGGTCGGTGCGGCGGAGGACCTCGGCCGGGTTCGCGCCGGCGGTGGCGTGGGCGTGGATGGCCGTGCGCACCTGTCCCATCAGGGCGGCGGCGGTGGCGTTGTGGCCCTGCACGTCGCCGATGATCGCGGCAGCGGTGGTGTCGGTGAGGCGGATGAGGTCATAGAAGTCACCGCCGATCTCCATGCCGTGTGTCGCCGGAAGGTACCGCGCCGCGACGTCGAGCCCCGCCAGGGTGGGAAGGGCGTGCGGCAGCAGCGCCTGTTGCAGGTTGTGGGCGAGGTCGTGCTTGGCGTCGTAGAGGCGCGCTCGGTCCAGGGCCTGGGCGATGAGGCCGGCGAGGGAGGTGAGGGCGGCGCGGTCGCCGGCGGTGAAAGCGTGCGGCTGGTCGTAGGAAAGGATCAGGCAGCCGACCGTTCTGCCGCGGGTGATCAGCGGCAGGAAGGCCCAGGCCTGCTTCCCGCTGAGCGCGGGCGCCGACGGATGCGCCCGCGCCATCTCGGTGGGGTCGGTGAAGAACTCCGGGACGCCGGTGGCCAGTACGCGCCCGGCGGGCGTGAGGTCGGTGTCCAGGGGCAGGCCGTCGAGGCGCTCGACGGCTCGGGCCCCGTAGCCGCGGTGCCCTGTGATGTTGAGCCGTCCGGCGTCGGCCGTGGAAAGGACCATGCCCTGGGCTCCGAAGGCCGGCATGACCTGGTCGGCGACCAGATCGATGACGTCCTGTACGCCCACGGTCTCCGTCAGGGCCGCGGCGAGGTGGAGCAACTGGTGGATCCGGCCCACGGCGGCGCCGTGCTCGGTGGCGGGGCGGGGCGAGCCCGGGGACGGCGGCAGGAGACCCCGGGTACCGGCGGGCTGCGGCGTGCGCCGGCTCCCGTCACTCGGGGTGATCAGGACGCTCATGCCGCTGTCGGCGGGGTAGAGCCGGAAGTCGAGCCACCGGTCGGGCGGGTGCAGAACGGTGTAGGCGACCGGCTCGCGGCTGAGGACGGCGGTGCGGTATTGGTCCTCGGAGTCGGGGTTGTCCAGCCAGGGCAGTGTCTGCCACGGCGGAGTGCCGAGGAGTTGCTCGGCGGTGCGGCCCAGCAGATCGACGGCGGCCGTGTTGACGTACGTGACGCGACCCTCCAGGTCCAGCGCCATGGTGCCGATCGGCAGGCGCTCGACGAGGTCCGCGGCCGCGAGCGCCGACTGCGGCGGGCCCGAGACCGCACGGTCCAGGCGGATGAAACGCGGCTCGTCCGGGATGACCGGCCGCCCGGCGCCTTCGTCCAGCAGACGGCCGATGCGCCGGGCGCTGGAGGTGAGGTGACCCCGCTCCCGGCGGGTCAGCGCCGTGGGATGGCTGGCCGGCCACAACAGCAGCAGAGCGCCCCAGCACTGCCGGGCGCCGTCGAGCGGCGCGGCCGCCATGGCGAACCGGTAGGGCAGGGCCGCCGCGGTGCGCGGGTACACGCGGGCCATGTCGTCCTGACCGCCCACCCACACCAGACGGCCCTCCCGTACGGCGTCGGAAACCGGACCGACGGTCGCGAGCGGCACCCGCCGCCACGGGGCGGCGACCACGGCCGAGACGCCGCACATCACCACCAGGTGCAGCACCGGCTCGTCATCGGACAGCAGGTACACACCCCCGGCGGAGGCACCGGTACGGCGTACGACCGCGGCGAGCGTCTCGTCCGGGCGGGCGGCCTCCTCCGGCCGTTCAACGTGTCCGGTCAGTGGTCCCACCTCGCAAGCCGGCTCGGCGACAATCCGGAACGGCCACGCGCCCTATACCGGGACGATACGCCCGACCCGCGACGATGGCACGAGACGGTCTGCCGCCCGCGCGACGGTACGCGGGCCGGTACGCGGGCCGGTACGCGGGCCGGGCCACACCGGCGGCCGGCGCGGGGCGGTGTTCAGGACGGGGCCGCGGTGGCCGGGACGGGGCCGCAGCGGTCGGTGGGCCGCGGTGGCCGGGACGGGGCCGCAGCGGTCAGGAGGGGGCTTCGTTCAGGAGCTGGGGACCGTTGTTGCGTACGTTGTTGACGGCCGGGGAGACCGGCCGGGCGTCCAGGTGGCCGCCGGCGGGCTGGGTGAGCAGGGAGTGCAGCTCGTCGGGGTCCTGGTGGCGGGGGTCGAGCCAGGCGTCGTAGTGGTCGGAGGTGAGGGCGAGCGGCATACGGGGGTGGAGGCGCCCGGCGGCGTCGGTGGCCTCCGTCGTGAGGATGGTGCAGGTCACCAGCCAGGCCTCCGGGTCGTCGTCACGCTTGACGGCGGGGTCGCGCCAGTACTCGTACAGGCCCGCGAGTGCCATCACCTGCTCGTCGGCGGGATGAAGGAAGTACGGCTGCTTGCGGGTCTTCCCGGTGGCCCGGTCCTTGACGGACTGCCACTCGTAGAAGCCGTCGGCGGGCAGCAGGCAGCGGCGCTTGGCGAAGGCGGTCCGGAAGGCGGGCTTCTGGTGCACGGTCTCCACGCGTGCGTTGATCAGCCGTGAGCCGATCTTGGGGTCCCTCGCCCAGGACGGTACGAGTCCCCACCGCAGCGGCCGCAGCTCCCGGCTGACCGAGGCCGCTCCGTTCCCGCGCGGGGTGCGTTCGAGCACGGCGTACACGTCATCGGTCGGGGCGACGTTCCAGCTCGGTGCGAGCGCCTCCTCCGGTCGCCAGTCGGTGACGTGGAAGAGCCGGGTGAGGTCCTCGGGGCTGCGGGTGGAGACGTAACGGCCGCACATACGGTCAGCGTGCCACGGCGCCAGGCCGGTCACGCCGCTCGTGTCGATTTTGTACCCCCTGGATGCTTATGTGGGGGTTGTGCTGGTGCCTCCGGTGGAGCCGATGCTGGCCCGGGCAGTGCCACGGCTGCCCGGGCCGGGCGCGCTGCCCGGAGGCACGGTGTTCGAACCCAAATTCGACGGCTTTCGGATGCTGGTGTTCTGCTCGGCGGGGGAGGTGTTCCTGCAGTCCCGCAACGGACGCGAGCTCACGGCGGGGTTCCCGGAGATCGCGGAAGCGGCGATCGCGCTGGGCGAGGACGTGGTGATCGACGGCGAGGCCGTCATCCACACCGACGGCCGTTTCGACTTCGGCGCGCTCCAGCGACGCGGCACCCACGACGCACGAGCCGCCGCGGACCTCGCCCGTCGGCAGCCGGCCCACCTCGTCGCGTTCGACCTGCTCCACCACGAGGGCGCCGACATGCTCACCTGGCCCTACCGCGAACGCCGGGCCGCGCTGGAATCGCTGTTCCAGGGACACGGGCTGCACGCCCCGTGGGCGCTGACCCCCACGACGTCCACGGCCGACCGGGCGCAGCAGTGGATGCGCCAGTGGGCCGCCGTGGGCGTGGAGGGGATCGTCGCCAAGGGCGCCGCCCAGCCGTACCAGCCCGGGCGCCGCGGCTGGCGGAAGTACCGCTCCAGGGACACCGCCGAAGCCGTGATCGGTGCCGTCACCGGAACCCTCACCCGCCCGGACACCGTGCTGCTCGGCCGCTACACCGCCGAAGGCGACCTGCGGCTCGTCGCCCGCAGCGCTCCGCTTCCCCCGCCGTTGCGCACGGAGCTGGCCGCCCGGGTGCGCCCGGCCGGGCGGACGCACCCGTGGCACGGCATGCGGGTGTCGTCGCGATGGGGGAGCCACGACGAGCTGGAGTTCACTCCCGTGGCACCGCAACTTGTGGCGGAGTTCCAGGGCGACACCGCCATCGACCGGGGCCGCTGGCGCCACCCCGTCCGGCTCCACCGGCTGCGTACCGACATGGCGGTCGAGGACGTTCCCGCGTACCGGGCCACGGATCCGGTACACCCACGGTGACGACCGCCGCCCGGGGTACCCGTGGAGTGGGCGAAAGGAGGCGGCGATGGCACGGAAGGTACGGGAGGTCATGACGGCCGATCCGCTGGCGGTGGGGCCGCAGACGTCGGTGGTGGAAGTGGCCCGTCTCATGCGGGACGAGGACATCGGGGCCGTGCTGGTGGCCGAGGGCGGGCAGTTGCGGGGGCTGGTGACCGACCGCGACCTGGTGGTGCGCGTGCTGTGCCGCGGCGGCAACGCCGAGGACCACAGCGTCGCCGACGCCTGTAGCCCCGAGGTGGTGAGCGTGACACCGGACGACGACGTCCGCAGGGCGGTGGACCTGATGCGCCGGCATGCCGTACGCCGTCTGCCGGTCGTCGAGGAGGGCCGCCCGGTCGGCATCGTGTCCCTGGGCGACCTCGCCGTCGAACGTGACACCGACTCGGCCCTGTCCGAGATCAGCGCGGCCGACCCCAACGAGTGACCCGGGCCGGCCGGGCCCTGCTCGCCGGCGTGGCGTCGCGCCGCCGGGTCGCCGCGAGCCGGATGGATGATGGATATCGGAGGTCCCGGAGGGAGGCGACGATCGTGGCCCGGCTGGTGGTGGAGAACAAGGACGTGGTCGTACGGCTCCCATGGCGTGAGGCGCTCGTCGCCAGGCGCAAGGAGGTACGGGCGCCTCTGACGGCCGTGCAGGACGCGAGGGTGGAACCGGACTGGTGGCGCGGCGTCCGGGGCACCACCGAGCGCGGGCAGTGGAGGCCGGGCCGCTTCTGTCTCGGTACATGGCGGCACGCACGCGGCGCCGACTTCATGGCCGTGCACGGGACCGGCCCCGTGGCGGTGGTCGATCTGCTGCCGGGCGGCGAGTTCTGCCGCCTCTCCGTCTCCACCCCCGACCCGGAAGGCGCCGTTCAGGCCGTCCGCATCGCCGCGCGGCGGGCAAGGGACGTGGACGGACCGGAGCCGAGGAGACCGGCGACGCCCGCCTAGCCCCTTCACGGTCCCGCCCCGCCGCCTTGCCGGCCGCCGTGGCCATGACCGCCACCTCGCCGACATGGCGCCGCACCGGGCGGTCCACGGGGAGCTCGGCCATGTCCCCCACCACGTGCCACCCGGACTCGACCACGTGCGACACCTGCTCGGCATGGTGAGCGCCGGATGCCCGACGGCAGGCGACGCGTACGCGCGCGGTGCGTTGGGCAGGCATTTCCACCGACGCACCCGCCGTACTGATCGCCGAAGGAGAGACCCGTGCGTGTGGCCCTGCTGAGCGGAACGTGGTGAACGGCGTGGCCGGCCCGGGTGCCGGCGGCGAGGGCGACGGGCTGCTCGGCGAGGCCCGCGCGCTGCTGCCCGGCCTCGTCGCCGTACGCCGCGAGCTGCACCGCGCCCCGGAGCTCGGCCGGCACCTGCCCCGCACGCAGCACACGGTGCTGGAGGCGCTGGACGGGCTGGGGCTGACGATCAGCACGGGGCACCGGCTCAGTTCGGTCACCGCCGTGCTGGACGGTGCCCGCCCGGGGCCTTCCGTGCTGCTGCGCGCGGACATGGACGCGCTGCCCCAGCAGGAGGACACCGGGCTGGAGTTCGCCTCCGAGGTCCCCGGCGCCATGCACGCCTGCGGCCATGACCTGCATACGGCGATGCTCGTCGGCGCCGCCCGGCTGCTCGCCGCCCGCCGGAGCGGGCTGCCGGGGCGCGTGGTGTTCATGTTCCAGCCCGCCGAGGAGGCGGGCGGCGGCGCCCAGGTCATGATCGACGAAGGGGTGCTGGACACCCCGGACGGCAGCGGCGTGGCGGCGGCGTTCGCCCTGCACGTCACCACCCGCTTCGAGAGCGGCACGGTCCACCTGCGTCCCGGCCCCATGCTCGCCGCCTCCGACCTCGTTCACCTCACCGTCCGAGGCCGGTCCGGTCACGCCTCCGCTCCCCACCTGGCCCTCGACCCCGTCCCGGTGGCGTGCGAGATCGTGCAGGCGCTCCAGACGATGGTGACCCGGACGGTGCACGTCTTCGACCCCGCCGTGGTCACCGTGGCCTCGATCCGCGCCGGGAGCACGACCAACGTCATCCCGGAGACGGCCGAGCTCCACGGCACCCTCCGCACCCTCACCCCGGAGACCCGGCACAAGGTGCGCGAGGGCATCGCCCGGGTCGCCCACCACGTGGCCGCCGCGCACGGGGCCGCCGTCGACGTGGAGCTGACCGAGGGCTATCCCCCCGTCCTCAACGACCCGGCCGTCACGGGCACCGTGCGGGACACCGCGGCCCGGCTGCTCGGGGACGACCGGGTCCAGCACCTGCCCGAGCCGGTCATGGGCGCCGAGGACTTCTCGTACGTCCTGCGGCGCGTGCCCGGCGCGATGGCCTTCCTCGGCGCTCGCCCACCGGACCTCCCGGCCGATGCGGCACCCGACTGCCACTCCAACAGGGTGGTCTTCGACGAGCCGGCCATGGCCACCGGTGCCGCGCTGCACGCGGCCGCGGCGCTGCGCCTGCTGTCCGGTGGCGCATGACCGGGCGGGTGTCAGCGGCGGCCGCCCGTGCCGAAGGTCCGCTCGAAGCGGACGAAGGCGGCTTCCTGGCGCCACTGGGCGGCGGCCTTGGGGCTCCCCTTCAGCAGACGGCGGCAGTCCGCGCCGTGCTGTGAGGAGCCCGGCCCGGCGGCGCCCGGTCCCGCGGCGCCGGGCTCGGCGGCGTCGGGGCGTACGCTCCGGCAGGCCGGTGCGAGACGGTAGCCGTCCTTGGTGGGGTTGCCCTGCCAGAGGCTGGCGCCGGGGAGGAAGGCGTACTCCAGCGAGGCGCGCGCCAGGTCCTTCAGCTCCCGGTAGGTCAGGCCGTAGGTCTCGGCGGCGTACTGGTATTCGTGGCTGATGTCGATGCGGCTGACGCCGGGGTCGTCGGTGGCCAGTACGACCGGAACGCCGTACGAGCGGTACGTCTCGAAGGGGTGGTCGGCACCGCGTACGCCCAGGATCTGGGCGTTGCTCGTGAAGGGGACCTCGACGGCGACCTCACGGGCGGCCATGGTGCGGGCGGTGCGCCGCCAGTCGTCCTCGTGGACGAGGTCGACGCCGTGGCCGACGCGCTCGGCACGGGCGACGCCGACGGCCTCCTTGATGTGGAACTTCAGGTGCTCGGGCTTGACCAGGCCGGGCCACAACTCACCCGCGTGCAGGGTCACATGGGCCTTCGGGTAGACAGCGCGCAAGTACTTCAGCATGCGCATGTGCAGGCGGTAGTCCCGCAGTGCCGTGTCCCCGTCCTCGGGCTGGACGAGGTTGACCGCGACGAACCGGGGGTCGCGCTCGGCCAGCCGCATGCCGAGCGCCATCTGCGTGAAGACCCGCTCCGGCGAGCTGCCGCGCGACACCTGGGAGATCCACCGGACGGGCAGCCGGCAGCCGGGCTCCGCCCGGCTCGTGCCGCAGCGGGCGGCCGTGCGGAACTCGGCGGCGGTGTCGTCGGCCTCCTTGCGGGCCTGGGTGACGATGCCGTCGAGCTTGCCCCCGGCGACGAGCTTGCGGTGCAGCGTGGCGAGGTCGGGGTTCCAGCCGACCTGGGCGGCGAGGGTCTTCGCACCCTCGGAGGCCGGGGTGACCATGGTCTCCAGAGAGAACTGGTTCTGCGCGGCGGCGCCGTTCGCGACCTCGGCGAGCTGCTTCCCCCGGTGCCGCCAGGTGACCTCGCCGAACTTGCCGAAGGTGGCGAAGAAGTGGTCGTGTCCGTTGCCGCCCGGCGGGAAGTCCTGCATGGACCACGCCCGTACGATCGCGTCGTGGAACGCCCGGTCGGTGCGGGCCTCGGCGGCCGGCCGGGTGCCGGGGCCGCACGGCGGCGTGACGGCGGTCATCGTCCCGGTGTCGATGCACAGCCCGTCCTCGGCGGCCAGCTCGATCAGGTACTCGGTGGTGACGGCGCCGGACAGGTGGTTGTGCAGCTCCCCGCCCTTCGGCAGGTGGCGGAAGAAGGCGCGCAGCAGGTGGGGGCTGCGGCGGATCGCGTGCAGGTAGGCGGCGGTGCCCGCCTCCAGGGCGGTGGTGGCCGGGCGCGGCGGAGGTGCGGCCCGATGGGGCCCGGGTGCGGCTGCCGCGGTCGGTGCGGTCGGTGCGGTCGGTGCGGCCTGGGCGGGCAGGGCGGCGAGTGACGACAGCAGCGTCAGGGCCCCGAGGCCGGCGGCGGCGAGGGCGCGGGGCCGGCGCGGGCGCGGAGGAGTGGGAGCGTTCACCCCCGCATGATCACCGCAGGGGGTCGTCGGGGTGCCGCTGCGTACCGGCGTGTGCGGACCGACCACCCGCGCGGGTGACCGCGTGCGTCCCTTACCGGGCGAGGAGCACCGGCGAGGGACGCATGCGGCCGCCTACCGGGTGTCAGCCGCGTCCGCGACCGGTCAGCATGTCGCGCATGCGGTCGACCATGCCGGCGCCGGGGGCGAGGATCTTGTTCGCGGGAGGCGTGTCGGGGGCGGAGGGGTGCGGACGGGTGGGGGCGGTCTTCTTCGCGCTGCGGATCTTCTCCCCCAGCTCGTCGAGGGCCTTGGGCGAGCAGGACTCGGCGAGGAGGGGGAAGAGCCGGCTCTCCTCGTCGGTGACGTGGGCGGTCACCGTCGACTTGAGGCGGCTGATGAGGGTGTCGAACCGCGCGTCGCCCGGCCGGCAGCCCTCCAGGTCCTTGAGCATGCGCTCGACCTCGCTGTGGTCGGCGATCTCCTTGTCGGCGAGGTCGTCCCCGTCGTCCACGTACCGGCGCACCGCCGGGTACAGGTACATCTCCTCCGCCACGGCGTGCCGGACCAGCTCCATGGTCAGCTCGTCGGCCAGCTCCCGCCGCTGCTCGTCGCCGGCGGGCAGTCCTTCGATCTTGGTGAAGAGGCCGTCCACCTCGCGGTGGTCGGCGGTGAGCTCCTGAATGACGTTGCCGCCATGTCCCATGGTCGTTTCTCCTTCGTCTCCGGGGTCGCCGGGCCCGCGCACTGCCTGGCCCACATGCCTGTCGGGGTTATTCGTCCCCGAGGCGACCCGGCCCGGTGTCGTCAATGCCTTCCGTGTCACCCGAGCGGCGGGCATCACACGCGCCGATTCCCGACGAGGCCGTCGCCCGGAACGAGGCGGTGAGCAGGCGCGCCGGCCTCCCGGCGTCCCGGCACGGCCACTTTCCCGCTGCCGAACCCTGGCGCGGGGCGGGCGCCGGGCACGGGAGCGCAGTCGTCAACTCACCTTTTTCACACCGGCGTTGGCGGTCAAGTTTTGCCCTTCAACCTCTTGCGGGCGCGGTGGAGCCTCTGTCAGATTCACCCCGAGAATGACATGCACGCGACAAGCCCACCCAGCTCGCGCGTGCGGTCATCGCCGCACACCTGTGCGGCGCACGGTCCTCACCGAGGACCCACCAACCCCCACACAATGGAGACGAACGTGCGAACAGCCAGACTGGTGCCCGCCCTCGCGGCCACCGCCCTCTCCGTCTTAGGACTCGCTCCCACCGCCGCGGCGCAGACGGCGCCGCCCACCGGCGCGTCCGCCCTCGCGCCCGGGGCCGAGGTCCAGCCCATCATCGGCGGCGGCTACGCCAACAACGCCCCTTGGGCGGCCCGCCTCTTCTCCAACGGCCGGCAGACCTGTAGCGCGTCGATCATCGCCCCGACCTGGATCCTCACCGCGAAGCACTGCGTCGGGGGAGGCGGCCTGTCGTTCCGCATCGGCAGCCTCGACCAGACCACCGGCGGCACCGTGGCCAACGGTGTGAGCGTCCACAACCACGCGTCCTCGGACATGTCGCTGGTCAAGCTCGACCGTTCCGTGCCGGGCACGTACGCGCGCCTCGGCCAGCCGGGCTCCGTGTCGGTGAACCAGACCGTCCAGGTGTACGGCTGGGGGGCCACCTCCCAGTGCGGCTCGGAGATCAACTGTCAGTCCCGGTACCTGAAGGTCGCCGACGTCATCGTCACCGGCGGCTGCCGTGACGCCTACAACGGCTCGGCCATCTGTGCCCGCCGCGGCAACGGCATCACGGCCGGCGGCGACTCGGGCGGTCCGATGATGGCCAACGGCATCCAGGTGGGCGTCGCCTCCACCAGCGACCGCCAGACCACCACGGCCTACACCAACGTGACGGCGTACCGCTCCTGGATCCAGAGCGTCGCGGGCGTCTGACCGGGCATACGCGACCGGTGCCCTCCGCCATGCCATGGTGGAGGGCACCGGCCTGTCATGCCGGTCGACGGGCCGGGCTCGCGGAGGGCGCCGGCCGGGCTCGCGGCGGGGTCGTGGGGGTCGCCGGCCAGATTTAGGTGTCCGATGAACGGACCCCGGTGGCCGGATAACGGTCTGGTCTCGTTCGCTGGCACTTTCGAAGATTACTGACGGTCATGTGATCTGCGCCACTAAAGAACCTGTAAAGGGCGTGGTAGAACTGCGCAACTCCGCAGGTGGCCCCACCCCTCGCCATCGTGTGGAGTGCCGGCGCACAGGCCGGCTGCACGACCAGGGTGATCACGGTCCGAGTCCGCGGACCGTCCATCCAGGGTCGCCGATCGGACAACGGCGTTCGCTCAAAGACCGCACATCTTTCACCGGCGCGACCTCCCGCGTGCCGGTCCCCGCGCCACCGAGGTAGCCACCGTGTCACTCGACTCCATCACCACGTCCGTCGACGAGGCCGTCAGCGGATTCTTCGAGCCCATAGCCACCTGGCTCGGAGAAGTCGTCTTCTACTCCGTCCCCGTCGCCGGCACGGAACTCCCCCTCATCGTCGCCTGGCTCGTCGTCGCCGGACTGGTCTTCACCGCCTGGTTCGGATTCGTCCAGATCCGCAAGTTCAGACTCGCCGTCGACGTGGTGCGCGGGAAGTACGACGAGAAGGGGTCGGCCGGTGAGGTCAACCACTTCCAGGCGCTGACCGCCGCCGTCTCCGGCACCGTCGGTCTCGGCAACATCGCCGGTGTGGCCGTCGCCGTCTCCATCGGTGGCCCCGGCGCCACCTTCTGGATGATCCTGTGCGGCCTGCTCGGCATGGCCACCAAGTTCGTCGAGGTCACCCTCGGTGTGAAGTACCGCGAGGTCCACGCCGACGGCACCGTCTCCGGCGGCCCGATGCACTACCTGCCCAAGGGCCTCGCCGAGCGCTTCGGCACCGGCGGCAAGAAGCTCGGCAAGATCCTCGCGATCCTCGCCTCCTTCATGGTCCTGTTCTTCGGCCTCTTCGGCGGCAACCTCTTCCAGGTCAACCAGTCCTACGCCCAGATCGTCTCCGTCACCGGCGGCGACAACGGCCTGATGGGCTCCTCGGCGGGCGCGCTGTTCTTCGGCATCCTCGTCGCCGCCCTCGTCGGCATCGTGCTGCTCGGCGGCATCCGCTCCATCGCCAACGTCACCAGCAAGCTCGTCCCGGCCATGGCCGGCATCTACATCGCCGCCTGCCTGGTCGTCATCCTGGCCCACGTCACCGCCGTCCCCGCCGCCATCGCCACCATCATCGAAGGCGCCTTCAACCCCGAGGGTGTCGCCGGTGGTGTCCTCGGCGCCCTGATCATCGGCTTCAAGCGGGCCGCGTTCTCCAACGAGGCCGGTCTCGGCTCCGCCCCCATCGCGCACTCCGCGGTCAAGACCAAGCACCCCGCGAGCGAGGGCCTGGTCGCGCTGCTGGAGCCGTTCATCGACACCGTGATCATCTGCACGATGACCGCGCTGACCATCGTCATCGCCAACCCGGCGAGCTGGGCCGAGGCCCGCAAGGGCGAGTCCATCGGCGGTGTCACGATCACGTCGGACGCCTTCGGCACGGTCATGCCGTGGTTCCCGTACATCCTCACCGTCGCGGTCCTGCTGTTCGCCATCTCCACGGTGCTGACCTGGGGCTACTACTGCATGAAGGCCTGGACGCACCTGTTCGGCCGCAGCCAGGCCAGCGAGCTGACGTACAAGATCGTCTACACCCTGTTCGCCGTCGGAGGCTCGCTCCTCACCCTCCAGACGCTGATCGACATGGCCGACGCCGTGCTCTTCATGCTCGCCGTCATCAACATCATCGGCCTCTACCTCCTCGCCCCGGTCGTCAAGCGCGAGCTGAACTCCTTCCTCGAGTTCGTCCGCGCCCGCAACGCCGGTGAGATCACCGAGGACGACGAAGACGAGGAGTCGGTGAAGACCACCGTCTGACCGCCCCCGCGGCCCGGCTCCTGAGCGGCCCGTTCCCACCTCGCGCCTTGGTGGGAACGGGCCGCTCGCCATGCCTGTTGACGGTGTTTCAGCAGGTGAAACTGGGTCTGGCGGGGGACTGGGCAGGCGGTTATGGTGTGAAGAACGCGTCAAGGGACGCCGCTCGGCGGCGACATACGGCGCGCGGTGTGCCGGGAAGTCTGGTCGGCGTCCCAGGGGCCCGTATGCCCTCGAACCGATCCCTTCCCGGAGGCCCACCGATGGCTGCTGCCCCGCGCGAGCGTTCCCCCTTCCTCGGCATCCTGCCCCTGCCGGAACGCAACGCCGTGGTGCAGGCGCTGAGGACGGAGACGGTCGGCGGGCTCATCCTCCTGATAGCGGCCGTGGTGGCCCTGATATGGGCCAACTCCCCCTGGGCCGGCGCCTACGAGCACATACGCGACTTCCACTTCGGCATACCGGCGCTCGGCCTGGACCTCTCCGTCGGCCACTGGACCGCCGACGGCCTGCTCACGATCTTCTTCCTCGCCGCCGGCATCGAGCTCAAGCGCGAACTGGTCGTCGGCGAACTGCGCACCCCCGCCACCGCCGCGCTCCCGGTCGTCGCGGCCGCCGCCGGCATGGTCGTCCCCGCCGCCTTCTACGCCCTCACCGCATCGGCGGGCGGCGGCAGCCTCAACGGCTGGGCGGTGCCGATGGCCACCGACATCGCCTTCGCCCTCGCCGTGCTCGCCGTCCTCAGCAGCCACCTCCCGGCCGCGCTGCGCGCGTTCCTGCTGACCCTCGCCGTCGTGGACGACCTGGGCGGCATCCTCGTCATCGCGGTGTTCTTCACCAGCGACCTGAACTTCACCGCGCTCGGCGGTGCCCTCGCCGGACTGGTCCTCTTCTACGCGCTCCAGCGCCTCCGCGTGCGCGGCTGGTGGTGGTACGTCCCCCTCGGCCTCGCCATCTGGGCGCTGATGTACCACGGCGGCGTCCACGCCACCGTCGCCGGCGTCGCCATGGGCCTGATCCTCCGCACCACCCGCGACAAGGGCGAGACCGCCTCACCCGCCGAACGCACCTCCCACCTCCTCCACCCGGTCTCCGCGGGTGTCGCGGTACCCCTCTTCGCCCTCTTCGCCTCCGGTGTCACCGTGACGGCCACCTCCCTGGGGCAGGTGTTCACCGAACCGGAACCGCTGGGCGTGGTCCTGGGCCTGGTCGCCGGCAAGACGCTCGGCATCTTCGCCGGGACCTACCTCGCCGCCCGGTTCACCCGCGCCCGCCTCAACCCCGACCTCGCCTGGGCGGACGTCTTCGCGCTCGCGGTGCTCGGCGGCATCGGTTTCACCGTCGCACTGCTCATCGGCGAGCTGGCCTTCCCGGACCCGGCCGCCGCGGGACAGATCAAGGCGGCCGTCCTCGTCGGCTCCCTCGTCGCCGCGTCCCTCGCCGCCCTCCTCATCAAGCGCCGCAACGGCATGTACCGGCGCCTGTACGAGGAGGAGAACCGCGACGACGACCACGACGGCATCCCCGACATCTACCAGCGAACCGGCTCCGTCGCGCGCTGACCGGCACGCGACCGGGGGGCGCGCGGCAGCAGCCCGTCCAGCTCCAGCTCCAGTTGGGCGACGAGCGAGGCCTCCTGCCCCTGGAAGTAGAAGTGGCCGCCCGGGAACAGGTGCTGCCCGACCAGGCGGTCCGCGCCCTCGGCCCAGGCCGTCAGCGCGTCCACGGGCACCACGGTGTCGTCCTCCCCGCCGAAGAGCGACAGGGGCACCGACACCCGGCCCGCCGCGCCGGGATGCGGCCGCCACCGTTCCGTGACGGCGAAGTCGGCCCGTACCCGAGGCTCGAAGACGGCCCAGACGTCCTCGTCCTCCAGCAGGGCGGACGGCAACCCGCCCATCTCCGCGAGCGCGGTACGCAGCTTCGGCCCCGGAAGGGTGTGCAGCCGCACCTGGTCGGGGAGGTGCTCCCCGTACGGTGCCTCGCACGCCGAGACACCGAGCCAGACGGGCGCGGGCAGACCGCGCGCAGCGAGCTGGACCGTCATCTCATAGGCGACCAGACCCCCCATGCTGTGGCCGAACAGTGCGAAGGGCCGGTCGAGCAGTCCTTCGACGTCGTCGAGGAAGAAGCCGGCGAGCTCGGGGGCGCTCTCGTAGGCCGGCAGGTGGCCGAGGGTGCCACGGCCGGGGGCCTCCAGGAGGCAGACGTCCCAGTCCTCGGGGAACAGGGGCGCCCACGCCGTGTACGCGAGGTGCGATCCGGCCGCGTGGTGCAGCAGGAACAGGCGCAGCGTGGGATCGGCGACCGGGCGCGGCCTGACGAGCGAGACGCCGGCCGGGCGCGGTGTGGTGAGGTCGGTCATGAACGGAACTCCTTGGTGCCTCGTGTGTGTGGGTGCCTCATGCGTGCCTGACGACGCGTGACCGGTGCGAGTGAAGGTCCCGCAGCATGCGGGTGAGGGTGCGGCCCGCGCCGATCTCCACGAACTCGGCGTCGGGGGTGTCCAGTGCCCGGACGGTCTCCCACCACAGCACCGGGTGGTGGATCTGTTCGACGAGCAGGCCGGCGATCCCGGTCGCCGGGTAGGGCCGGGCGGTGCGGTTGGCGATCACGGGGATGGCGGGGGCGGCGAGCGTGACGGCGCGCAGCGCGGGGGCGAACTCCTCGGCCGCCGGTGCCATGTGGGTGCTGTGGAAGGGGCCGCTGACATCCAGGCGGCGGACCCGGCGGGCGCCCGCGTCGAGGAGGACCGCCTCCGCCTCCTCCAGCCCGTCCTCGGGACCGGCGATCACCGTCTGCTCCGGCGTGTTGAGGTTCGCCACCTGGACCGCGTCCAGGCCCGCCCGGCGCAGCAACAGCCGCAGCACCGCCTCGTCCAGGCCCAGCACCGCCGCCATGCCGCCCCCGGTGACACGGGCCATGGCCCGCGCCCTGGCCACCACCAGCCGCAGCCCGTCCGCGAACCCGAACACCCCGGCCGCCTCCAGGGCGTTGTACTCGCCCAGGCTGTGGCCGATGGCCACGTCCGGGGCGGCCCCCTCGGCGCGTGCCGCCCGCAGGGCCAGCGCGTTGACCACGTACACGGCGGGCTGGGTGTACTCGGTGCTGCCCAGACGGCCCTCCGGATCGTCCAGGCACAACTCCCGGATGGAACGGCCGAGGATGGCGTCCGCCTCGCGGACCAGGGCGGGGAAGCGGTCGAACAGCTCGCCGCCCATGCCGGTGTGCTGGGAGCCCTGGCCGGGGAACATGAAGATGCGTGTCACGTACGTTCCTTGATCTGGACGGCCGGTCCGGGCAGCAGGCGGCTGTCGTGGAAGAGCAGGGGCGGCTCGTCGGACAGCACGTCGAAGGCCTCGACGTCCCCCAGGACCACGGTGTGGTCACCGGCCGAGTGGGTCGCGCGCACCGAGCAGTCGAAGTACCCGACGGCGTCGAGGAGAACCGGTGCCCCGGAGTGCGGGCCCGGCTTCCACGGCCGTCCGGCGAACGCGTCCTCGCCGTCCGGCCGGGTGGGATCGGCGAACCAGCGCGCGTCGGAGGTCTGGCGGGCGGACAGCAGGCTGACCGCGAAGGCACCGCTGCGCACGATCCGCGAGCGGAGACGGGAGCGCTGCCCGAGCGCCACCATGATGACGAGGGGGTCCAGGGAGACGGTGGCGAAGGCGTTCACGGTCGTCCCGTGCGGCCGCCCGCCGTCGATCCCCGACACCACCGTCACCCCGGTGGGGAAACGGCCCGCGGTGCGCCTGAAGTGGCTGGTGGTCATACGAAGGTCTTCCGCAGCTCGTTGAGGTGGGTGAGGCCGTCGAGGACGACCTTGGCGGGCAGTCCGAAGTCGATCAGGCAGGCGACCTCGTCCACGCCCAGCCCGCGCATCCGCTCCACGACGCGCCGCGCCTTCGGCACCGTGCCGAGGAGACCGCCGTCGTCGTAGTAGCGGTCGAAGGCCCGGTCGACGAGGAAGTCCACGTCCTTCTCACGGAGCCGGGACGGGTCGATCTTGCGGGCACCGGCCACCCCGGAGCCCAGCAGCAGCCCCAGTGAGCTGCGCAGGTACGCCCGCAGCGGTCCGCGCACCAGCTCCCGGGCGGCGTCGTCGTCCTCGCCGAGGAACGTGTGGACCATGACCACGACGTGGCCGGGCCAGTCGTCGGCGCCGGGCCGGGCCCTGACCGCCTCGCGGTACGCGGCGATCTTGGCCGCGAGTTCGTCGAGGTCCTGGCCCAGCAGGTGGGTCAGGACACCGGCGCCCAGGCGGCCCGCGTTGCGGAACGTCTCGACGCCGCCGGCGCTGGTGATCCACAGGGGGAGGTGGCCGCGCACCGGCGGCGGGTAGGCACGCACGCGCTTCTCCTCCCCGGCGCCGTCCAGCACCGTCATCTCCTCGCCCCGCCACAGCGCGCGCACCTGCTCCGCGGCGTCCACCATGAGCTGCCGGCGGTTCTGGTACGCCTCCGGGCGCAGCGCGAAGTCGACCGCGTGCCACCCGGAGGCGAAGGCGAGCCCGACGCGGCCGCCGGAGATGTTGTCGACGACCGCCCACTCCTCCGCGATCCGCAGCGGATGGTGCAGGGGGGCGACGACACTGCCCGCGCGGATGCCGATGCGGCGGGTCGTGGCGGCGATGGCGGCGCCGGTCACGGACGGGTTGGGGTAGAGACCCCCGAAGGGGTGGAAGTGGCGCTCGGGCGTCCACACGGCGGTGAAGTCGTTCTCGTCGGCGAACCGGGCTCCTTCGAGCACCAGGTCGTAGCGGTTCCCCCCGGCCGGGGCATCGCCGCCGTCACCGTTGTCACCGTTGTCACCGAAGTAGAACAGGCTGAAATCCATGGGGTTCTTCCAGTCGAAGGGAGGGGTGGCGGGTCAGGCGGAGACCGCGCGCGGGGCCTCGGCGTCCTCGGCGTCCTCGTCGGCTTCCGCGGGCGTCCGGGACTCCGGCGTCCTCGTGCGCCGCGCCCAGCGGGCGGCCGCCGGCGTGGCCAGCCCTCCCGCCAGCAGGACGCCGGCGAACAGCAGCCAGCCCGGCCAGCCCCAGCCGACGATCACCGCCGTGGCCAGGAGCGGGGTGACCGCCGCGCCGACCCTCTGGACGAGGTTGAACAGCCCCTGGTACTGGCCGTGGGCGTGGGCCGGGGCGAGGTCGTACGACAGCGCCCACGAGCCGGCCGAGTGCAACATCTCGCCGAAGACGTGGACCAGCGCACCGGCCAGCAGGCACACCACGGCCACCCACGCGGGCTGACCGGCGGCGACCGCGAACAGGGCGCAGCAGGCCGCCAGCAGCAGCCCGGCCCTGCGCATGGCCCGCGCACCGCCCATCACGTCCTCGGCGCCCTTGCTCATGCGGACCTGGAAGAGCACGCACACCACCGTGTTCAGGAACATGATCGCCGCGTAGACGGAGACCGGCGCCTCCGTGCGGTCCGCGATCCAGATGGGCAGGGCCACCGTCAGCAGCGCGTCGGTGCCCAGCACGAGTACGGCGTTGAGGGCGGCCACCGCCAGGAAGGGGACGTCACGCAACACGTGGCGGCCCTTGGCCTCCTCCGGCCGGGGCGGCGCCTGCGTCCTCGGAAGCCGGCAGCACAGCAGCCCGGCGACCACGAACAGCGCGCCGCTGACCAGGAGCAGGGTGGTGAAGACCGCCCGGGTGTTCACCGCCAGAGCCGCACCGCCGAGCAGGGTGCCCAGCGACAGGCCGATGTTGATGACGGACTGGAGGTAGGCGCGGGCCCCGACCCGTTCCGACGGCGGCAGCGCCTCGGCGATCAGCGCCCCCCGCGCGGCCGCACTGGCGGAGTCCGCCATCGCGGACAGGCTCACCACGACCAGGAAACCGGCGAATCCACCGGCGAGGGTGTAACCGCACACGACGACGCCCTGGAGCACGCCGAAGGCGATGGACGTGGTCCGCGACCCGAGGCGGTCCGACAACTGGCCGGCCGGAAGGCTCACGAGCATGGCCAGGACCGCCGAGACGGTCAGTCCGAGGCCCACCCGCTGCGACGGGATCTCCACGGTGCGCAGGAAGTACAGCACGGTCACGGAGAGCAGGAACCCGTTGGCGACGGTCCGCGCGAGGTTGCTCACGGCGAGGACGCCGACAACACCGCGGCGTGGCTTCAGATCCCGCAGGATCGACAGCGCTGCCATCAGACGGCTCCCGCCCGCGCGTCGAACGCCCGCCGCAGCGCCGGGCGGTCGATCTTGCCATTGGGGTTGAGCGGCAGTTCCGTCATGTGCGCGAACCGACGCGGCACCATGTGCACCGGGATCCGCTTGCGCAGCCAGAGCATCAGGTCGGTGGGCCGCTGCTCCTCTCCCGTGTAGCAGGCGACGAGTTCGGTCTCCGTCGCGCCCTCGACCGGCACGACGACCGCCTCGGTCACGGCGGGGTGGCGGCGTACGGCGGCCTCGATCTCACCGAGCTCGATGCGGTAGCCGCGCAGCTTGATCTGGTTGTCGAGGCGCCCGAGGTGCACCAGGGCGCCGTTCTCGTGCCGGACCCGGTCGCCGGTGCGGTAGTAGTGGTCGGGCGTGAGACCGCCCTCCCCCCGATGGATCCGGGTGCCGGACTCCGGGTCGTACGACAGGAACCTGCCCGCGTTGTCGGAGGGGTCCAGGTAGCCGTCGAAGCGCTGGGAGCCGCGGACGCACAGCTCCCCCTCCGGGGCCGGCCGCCCCTCCTCGTCCAGCACCACGTGGTCGAGGAAGTCGTACACCGGGCCGATGGGCACCGTGTCGTTGGAGGTCACGGGCCACTGTGCCGGGTCGGGCGGCAGCCGGAACTCCGTGCACGCCACGGTGAGTTCGGTGGGCCCGTAGACGTTCTCGATCACCGCGTGGGGCGCCGTCTCCCGCCACAGGCGCGCCTGCTGGTACGTGAGCTGCTCGCCGATGAAGATCCCGTACCGCAGCCCGGTGGCCAGGCCCGGCGGCAGGTTGCCGAGCGCCGCCGCCACCGACACCACCGAGGGCACGGAGAACCAGTGGGTGATGCCCCGCTGGACGACGTAGTCGGCCGGCTTCATCAGCTCGGTGCGCTGCGGCACCACGAGCGTGGCACCGGCACCCCAGGTGACGAACACGTCGAAGACCGACGGGTCGAAGGTCAGGTCGAAGGTGTGCGAGACCCGGCAGCCCGGTCCGACCTCGAAGCGCTCGATGTTGTGCGCGATGTACGGTGCGAGGTTGCGGTGCCGGATCGGCACGCCCTTGGGGCGGCCCGTCGACCCCGATGTGAACAGCACGTAGGCGACGTCGTCCGGCGTTGTGACGCAGGGCGGCAGGTCGCCGGCGGGCTCCAGGGCGGCCGTCTCGGCGTCGCTCAGCCGCAGCACCGTCGCCGGTGACTCGCCGACCAGCACGGGGAGTTGCGCAGCGCCGCCGTCGTCCACGACGAGCGCCTCGATGCCCGCGAGATCGCAGACCGACCGGTTGCGCGCCGCCGGGTAGCCGGGGTTGAGCGGGGTGACCGTGGCCCCCAGCCGGAGGGCCGCGAGGTACCCGGCGAAGGCGGTGAGGCTGCGGGACGCGAGCAGGGCGACCCGGCGGGGCGCCGCGCCGTGGGCGCGCACGAGGGCGCCCGCGACGGCGTCGGCCCGCCGGTCCAGCTCACGGTAGGTCAGGGCACTGTCGCGCACCTCCAGGGCGACGGCGTCGGGGGAGTGCCGCACGCTGCGGCGGAACCATTCGTACAGGGTGCGGTCGGTCACGTCAGTCCTTGCGTACGGGTGTGCTCTGCGAGAAGTCCGGCGAACGCCGGGTGGTGCGCGGCGGCGAAGTCCAGGCAACGCCACAGCAGTTCCCGGGTGGGTGCCGGGTCGTGTCCCCGGCGGGCGAGCCAGCCCGACCAGGCGTGGGCCTCCAGCCGCCCGCCGCCGAGGGCGTGACGGCTCAACCGCCGGGGCGCCAGCGGGTCGAGCGCTTCGTTCTCCCGGTCCAGCGCGCGCAGCGCCACGGCGCGCTGCCACTCACGGCCGGGCACGGCGCGGGTGGCGCCGGCGCCCTCCGTCAGCAGCTCGCACAGCGCCGCCGGGGTGACGGTCGTCGCGTCGACGAGGTGGTAGGCACGGCCCACCGAGCCCGGCAGCAGCGACAGTTCGGCGACGGCCCGGGCGACGAGGTCCACCGGGGCGACGGCCAGCGGACGGTCGTCGCGCGGGTGCGTGCCGACGGCCAGGCTCCCGGCCAGCAGCCGCCAAAGGGGGTCCGCCGGGTCGCAGGCGCCGGTGCCGGCCGCGCCGAGCAGCAGCCCGGTGCGGAACACCCGGACGCGCATGCCGTCCTCCTCGGCGCGCTCCAGCAGCCGTTCGGTCGCCCAGGCCACGGTGGCCGGGCCGTCCGCCCCCGGCTCCAGGGGCTGGTCGCGGCTCTCCTGGACCGCCCCCTCACCGCCGAGCGCGGTACCGCACGCGGCCAGCGACGACAGGCAGGTGAAGTCCTGCACGCCGCAGCGCCGCATCCAGGCGAGCAGGTCGGCCAGCGGCGGCAGCGCGTCGCCACGCAGCCGGGCGTACGAGCCGGTGGCCCCGGCCGGCTCCGCGCGGTGCACGACCCGGCCGATCCGGCCGTCGTCGTGCGCGTCGAGCAGTTTGCCCAGGTCCGCCGCCCGGCCCAGCAGCAGCGGTACGCGCTCGGGCGCGGGCTCCGGCAGTCCGGCGGCGGCGGCGCGGGCGCGCAGCAGCTCCCGTCCCTCCCGCTCGTCGGCGGCCGGCACGAGGCAGTGCACCCGGCCGGAGGCGGTCCTCAGCAACTCGTGCAGGACGAAGGTGCCGAGCAGGTCCGTCGCCGTGGTGAGCAGGGCGTCCGGTGCGTCGGAGCGCACCGCCGTGGCGGGGCGCCCCAGGTCGAGCGCGAGATCGGCGGTGAGGAGGTCGGCCTCGTCGGCGGGTTCGGGCGCGGCCCCCGGGGCGTCCGACGCCGGTCCCGGCGTGGCCGGGGCGTGTACGGCGGGCCCGCCCCCGGCGGGCGATGCGCCGCCGCCCTTCAGCCCGGTGACGACCCGGGCCAGCCGGCGCACGGTGGCCCGGCCGCCGCCCGCCCGGTAGACGTTGACGGACACGCCGTGGCGGCGCTGGACGGCGGCCTCGATGCGCATGGCGGTCAGGGAGTCCCCGCCGAGCGCCGCGAACTCGTCGTCGAGCCCCAGGGCGTCCACGCCGAACAGCTCCCGCCACAGCGCCAGCAGGTCGGCCTCGACCGGGTCGTCGGAGACGGCCACCGCCGCTTCGTCGGCGCGGTCGTCCGCCGCCGCTCCCGGCGCGGCCGCCGGCGGCACGGCCAGCGGCGGCAGCCGGTCCAGCGCCCAGTGGCGGGTGCGGGTGAACGGGTAGGTGGGCAGGGGTACCCGCCGGCCGCGCCCGTCGGCCAGCACCTCCCAGGCGACGTCGGCGCCGTGCAGCCAGGCGGCGGTGACCGCCTCGTCGATCCGGTCGGCGAGCGTCCCGGCGTCCGCGCGCGGGTCGAGGACGTACTGCCTCGGCGCCGGATCGGCGTCACCGACGACGACGGTGAAGCCGTCCTCGGGGCCGGACCGGTCCCCGGGGCCCGCCACCACGTCGCAGCGGCCGCGCAAGGCCGGGGTCAACCGCCCGACGACCGGCTCGGCGACGTCCTCGCCCGCCGTGACGAGCAGGCGTACGCGCTGCGCCGGGCGGGGCGTGCCGGGCGCCCGGTGCCGCAGGGCGCCGGGCAGGGCGCCGGGCGCGGCGGTCACCACGCGCCGTTCGGCGAAGGCGACCCGCCCGACCCGGAGCGTGTGGGCGGCGTCCGTCGCGGTCGCGGCACCGCTCTCCAGCGCGTCCGCCATGTCCCGGGCGAGCGCGTCGAGTTCGGCCGTGGTGCGAGCGGACAGCACCAGCCGGACGCGCTCGCGCTCGGGCGCCGGCGCCCGCGTCGCGGCGGGCGGGGGCCCGAGAACGGCGGTGGCGTTGGTACCGCCGAGGCCCATGGAGTTGACGAGCACGAAGCGTTCGTCGTCCGCGACGAGCCCCGGCTCCGCCGAGATGGTGAAGGGGCTGTCCGCCAGTACCCCCGGGTTGCGGGGCCGCTCGTACAGCGGGTGCGGCGGCAGGTGGCCCGTACGCGCCACCTGTACGGCCTTGATGAGCCCGGCGATTCCGGCGGCGGGGCCGCAGTGCCCGATGTTCGCCTTCACCGACCCCAGGGCGCAGTAACCGGTGCCCGGCTCGGCCGCACCGTCCTCGCCGGCCCTGACCCCCTCGGTCAGCCCGCGCAGCTCGATCTGGTCGCCCAGCGGTGTGCCGGAGCCGTGCGCCTCGACGTACCGGAGCTGGGTGCCGCGCACGCCGGCGACCTCCAGCGCCGAGGCCACCACGTCGGCGAGCCCGGCCGGGCTCGGGGCGGTGAACCCGGAGCGGGCGGAGCCGTCGTTGCCGACCGCCGTGCCGTGGACGACGGCGAGGACCGGGTCCCCCTCGGCAAGCGCGTCACCGAGCCGCCGCAGGGCCACCACACCGACGCCCGAGCTGAACGAGGTGCCCGTGGAGCGGGCGTCGAAGGGCCGGCAGTAGCCGTCGCGCGACTGGAGCCCGCCCGGACGGTACCGGTAGCCGAGCAGCGGCTCGTTCACGGTGGCTCCCCCCGCGAGAGCCATGTCGCACTCGCCGGACAGCAGGCTCAGCACCGCGTAGTGGACGGCGGTCAGTGAGGACGAGCACGCGGTCTGCACACCGATCGAAGGACCCCGCAGGTCCAGCTTGTACGCCACCCGGGAGGCCAGGAAGTCCCCCAGGCCGCCCAGGTGGAGGGCCACGTCGTCCACGGCGGCCAGAACCCCGCCCTCCAGGGCGCGGCCCGCGTGCAGCGCGGTCATGTACGTACTCGGGCTGCACCCGGCGAAGACACCGGTGACCAGCGGGCTGCCCCGGTGCGGGCGGCCCGCGGATTCCAGCGCCTCCCAGCACGCCTCCAGGAAGACGCGCTGCTGCGGATCGGTGGCCTCCGCCTCGCCGGCCGAGTAGCCGAAGAACTCGGCCGCGAACTCCTCCGCGCCCGGGATCCCGGCGGCGCGCGTGACGTAGTCGGGCGAGTCCAGGACCTCGTCGGTCAGCCCGGCCGCCCTCAGCCGGTCGAGGTCGAGGTCGCGGACGGCGACCTTCCCGTCGGCGATGTTCCGCCAGAACTGCGGTGCGTTCCAGGCGTCGGGGAACCGGCAGCCGACGCCGATGACGGCTATCGCGGTGTCGTCACTCACGCGGAGCGCTCCTCGGCGGCACCTACGGCACCAGCGGCACCGTTGGCATCGGCGGCACCGGCCGACGGGCGCCGCGACCGGGCCAGCAGGCGGCCGCGGCCACCCGCCGGACGCGCCGGGGCCACCGGAGCGGACTCTGCCCGTCCGGCACCGTCCGGCCCGCCGAGGAAGGTGGCCTGGGCCCGTACCGTGCTGTGCTGGAACAGGTCGGCGGCGTCGATCTCGCCGTCGGTGAACTCCGACAGCCTCTCCAGCAGGACGATCAGCAGCAGCGAATCGCCGCCCACCTCGAAGAAGTTGACGTCGTGCGGCACCTCGGGCACGTCCAGGACCTCGCACCAGGCGGCGGCGACCTTGGACGTCAGGTCCGGCGCCAGGTCCGGCGTCGAAGCGGTGTTCTGCGATGCGGCGGTGGGGAGCACGGGGGCCTCCAGGTCGTTGGTCAGGTCACGGGCGGCGTCGGCCAGCCCGGTCAGCAGCTCGTCGACGGTCGGCGCGTCGAAGAGCGCGGTCGCGTAGGCGAGGGACAGCCCGAGGCGGTCGCCGCCTCCGGTCGTGGTCAGCTCCAGCTCGTACTTGAGCCTCAGCGCGGGCGGCCGCAGGTAGCGCGAGCCCGTGCCGTCCCCGAGCCGGGGCGGTGGCGGCTCCTCGTCCGTCGCGTTGACGTAGAGCGGCGTCACCGCCGGGCGGCTGAGGTCGCGGTCCGGGTGCAGCCCGGCGGCCAGCAGCTCGAACGGGGTGTCCGCGTGGCGGAAGGCGGTCAGGGCGGATTCCCGCACCCGGCCGAGCAGCTCCCGCCAGGTCGGCCCGTCGGTCAGGTCCGCCCGGACGAGCAGGGTGTTGACGAACATCCCGACCGCGCCGGTGCTCCCGGGGACGTCTCGCCCGGCCCACGGGAACGCGAACAGGAAGTCCCGCTGCCCGCCGCGCCGGGCCAGTACCGCGGCGAACAACGTTGTCGCGGTCATGAACGTGGTGCAGCGCAGCTCCCCGGTCACCTCCCGGACCCGGGCCGTCAGGTCCGCCGGCAGCAGCAGCTCCCGGCTGTCCGCCGACACGTCCTGGGTGGCGCCCCGGGGCCGGTCGTGCGGCAGTTCCGCGTCGGTGGGCGCGCCCGCCAGCGCCGCGAGCAGCGCGTTCGCTCCGTCGCCCGGGTCGGGGGCGGGCGGGAGGGCCGCCGGATGCACCGGCTCGGGCAGGACCGGGGGCTCGCCGGTGCGCAGGGCGCGGTAGGCCGTGGCGAGCTCGTCCATGACGATCTGGAGCGACCAGCCGTCGCTCACGATGTGGTGCACCCCGTACGCCAGGACCGTGCGGCCCTCGCCGGCGGCGATCACCGCACCGCGCGCGGGCGCCTCCTTCGCCAGGTCGAAGGGCGACCAGCAGACCTCCGCCACATGGGCGTCCAGCTCCTCCTCGCTCCAGCCCGTGCCGTCGACGAGCGTGACCTCGGGCGGAGCCCCGTCGGTCCGGTAGCACACGCGGCGCTGCTTGGCGTCGAACGTGAATCGCGACCTCAGCGCCGGGTGGCGGCCGAGGACCACGGCGAACGCCTCGCGCAGTGCGGCCAGGTCCACGGCGCCGGTGAACTCGACCACGCTGGGCGCCAGGTAGGCCGTACGCAGGGCGGGCAGCCGGTCGATCAGCCACAGCCGCTGCTGGACGGAGGTGGCCGGGTGGGGCCCCTCCTCCGGGACGATCGAGTGCGGCCGTGCGGACGGCACGTGCCCGCCCTCGGGGCCGCTGGGGAGGCAGGCCGCGAGCCCCGCCACGGTCGGGTCCGCCAGGAAGGAGCGGAGCGGAATCGCCGTGCCCCACTCGTCCTCGGCCGCCGCCAGCATCCGGACGGCGAGGAGCGAGTGCCCGCCCAGGGTGAAGAAGTCGGCGTCCGGGCCGAGGGCACCCGCCAGTGGCGCGCCGCCCCCCGCCGCCCGGCCCAGGAACCGGGCCATCAGCCCGGCCGCACGCCGCTGTCGCGGCGTCAGCTCGGCGGCGCGGGTCTCCTCGTGGCGCAGCGGCCTCTCCCGCAGCCCGGCCAAGGCCGCGAAGTCGACCTTGTCGTTGGCGGTGCGGGGGAGGGCGTCGACGACGTACACCTCGGAGGGCAGCACGGCGGACGGCAGCCAGCGCCGCAGGGGACGGACGACGTCCTCCCGGGTGGGCGGTGGGCCGTCCGCGTCCTTCAGCTCCACGTACGCGACGAGCTGGACCGGGGTGCCGGTGGCGTGCACGGCGGCCGCCGCGACGGCGGGGTTCTCCTCGATGAGCCGGCGGACCTCGCCGGGCTCGATCCGGTTGCCGAGGATCTTCACCTGGTCGTCGGCGCGCCCGAGGTACTCGAGCAGGCCGTCGGGCCGCAGCCGCACCCGGTCGCCGGTGCGGTACATCAGCGCGCCCGGCTCGGTGGCGTACGGGTCGGGGAGGAAGGCCTCCGCCGTCCGTTCCGGCCGGCCCAGGTAGCCGAGAGCGACGCCCGCCCCGGCCACGTACAGCTCGCCGGGCACCGTGGCGGGCAGTTCCTCGCCGTGCGGGCCGAGCACGTACGCGCGGGTGCCGGGCAGGGGCAGGCCGATGGGGGGCTGCCGTTCGTCGTCCGGATCGACGCGGGCCCAGGTGCTGTTGCAGGACGCCTCGGTCGGCCCGTACACGTTGCGCACCTGAACGTTCCAGCGGTGGGCGCAGTCGGCCGCGAGCCGGCGGGGCAGGGCTTCGCCGCCGGAGTACACCAGGCGGAGGGCGGTGGGCGCGCTGTCCGGGCCGTCGGCCTCCAGCATCGCGTGCAGCAGGCTGGGGGTGACCGAGCCGGCGACGGTGGCCCCCTCGGGCCCGCGGATCAAGGAGAGCAGGGCCCGTGGATCGCGCCGTTCCACATCGTCGGCGACGATCAGTCGCGCCCCGGCGAGCAGCGCCTCGACGACGTTGAACGTGGCGGGGTCGAACGCGGTGCCGGCGGTGAGCAGCAGCCGGTCGTCCGGGCCGAGGCCGGCGTCCTCGGCCCACCACAGTGCCGTGTTGAGCAACCCGCGATGGGGCACGAGCACACCCTTGGGCCTGCCCGTCGTGCCCGAGGTGTAGATCAGGACGGCCGGGTCCTCGCCGTCCGGACGGACCGCGTCCACCGGTCCGTAACCGTCGCCGTGCGCCCGCACCTCGTCCAGGCGCACCGGCTTCACGGAGGTGTCGAGACCGTGCAGCAGCTCGGCACCCGCTTCGTCGACCAGGGCCAGCGACGCCCCGGTCTCCTTCAGGATGAAGTCGACGCGGGCGGGCGGCGTGTCCATGGCCAGCGGTACGAAGGCGGCGCCGGCCCGCAGCGCGCCCACCCAGCCCGCGACGAGCGCGCCGCCCCGGGAGCACAGCACCGGGACGAACGAGCCACGCCCGGCGCCGTGCGCCCGCAGGTGCCCGGCGACGGCCTGTGACCAGGTGTCGAGCTCACCCCACGTCAGCGTGGTCCCGGCGCAGGTCACGGCGGGGGAAGCGGGGTCCATGGCCGCCATCCGGCGCTCCAGCGCCTCGACGGTCCCGCGCGGGCCGGTCGCCGGGTCGCGTTCCTCGCCGACCAGCACCCCGGGGGGCAGCGTGCCCGACGCGCGTGCGGTGAGCGGGAGTCGGCACAGTCGCGCGCCCGGATCGCGGACGGCGGCCCGGAGGAAGGCCGTGAAGTTCTCCGCCAGGGCGCGGGCCGTCTCGCCGTCGTAGCGCTCCACGTCGTACTCGATCGTGCCGGTCAGGCCGCCGTCCGGACCGGCGTCCACGCCTTCCCCGGCGCCGCCGCCGAGGCTCCCGTCCCGGTACTCCAGGACGAGGGAGAGGTCCTGCTTGGCCGTTCCGGTGGGCAGCAGCACCGGCGGCTGCCAGCGCGGTTCGCCGTCGCCGCGCGGCGCGGGGGCGTTCTGGAGGATGAAGCCGATGTCGGCGAGCCCCTCGCCCCTGCGCGGCCCCTCGCCGCCCGTCCGGGCCAGGAGCCGGTCGAACGGCAGCCGCTGGTGGTCCAGGACGCGGAAGGCCTCGCCGCGCACCTCCGTGCACAACTGCTCGAAGGTGCCCTGCGGATCGGGACGGCAGACCAGGGGGACGGTGTTGACGAAGAAGCCGACGAGCCCGGCGACGGCGGCGTGGGGACGGTTGGCGGCCACCGTGCTCAGCAGGAACTCCTGGCGCCCGGTCCACCTCTGCACAACGGCCTGGAAGGCGGCGAACAGCACGGTGAACGGTGTCGCCCGCAGCCGCGTCGCCAGGTCCCCTGCCTCTCGCACGAGCCCGGCGGGCAGGTGGAAGACGTACTGCTCGCCCTTGCGGTCCCCTTCCGGCACGGATCGTCGCGGCGGACGGTCGCCGAGGGTGACCTCGCCCAGGGCGGGCAGCAACCGCGCGGCGCGGGCGTCGAGGGCGGCGGAGAGGGCGTCGTCGTCGAGGGAGGCGCGTTCCCACGCCGCGAAGTCGGCGTACTGAAGGGGGAGTTCGGGAAGGGCGACCGCCTCGCCTGTCGACGCCTGCTCGTAGGCGGCGGCCAGGTCCTCGTACAGCGCGGACAGCGACCAGCCGTCGATGGCGATGTGATGCACCGTCAGCAACATGCTGTCGCCGGCCTCGCCGCCCCGCCACACGGTGCACCGCAGCGGCGGGGCGGCGGACAGGTCGAACGGGGCACGGGCGCGCCGCTCCAGCTCCCCGGTGGTCGCCGGTCCGTCGATCACCTCGACCGGGACCGGGGCCGGGGCGTGCACGTACTGGACGGGGCGGCCGTCCCGCAGCCCGTAGGTGGTGCGGAGGACCTCGTGGCGCGTGACGACCGCTTCGAGCGCCTTCATCAGCGCCGTCACCTCGACCGGCCGGTTCCAGCGGGTCAGCAGGGGAACGTTGTAGACGGCCGTCCCGGGGGAGGCCGCGTCGATGTACCAGAGCCGTTCCTGCGCGGAGGACAGCGGCGCGACGGTGGCGGACCTGCGGTACGGGGCGGTGGGCGGGGAGTGCTGTGCCATCGAATCGTGTCTCTTCGTTCGTCGGTGTGGTTCAGCGCGGGACCGGGGCCGCCGCGCGCACCGTGTCGGCCAGCTCGGCCAGGCTGGTGGCCAGGAGGACGTCCGCGGGGCCGATCTCGACCCCGAACGCCTCGCTGATCCGGAAGGAGGCCTGGGTCGCGAGGATCGAGTTGCCGCCGAGCGTGAGGAAGTCGTCCGCAGGGCCGACGGACGGAGCGTTCAGCAACTCCGCCCAGACCCGGGCGATGCGGTCGGTCACGACGTCGTCGGCGGCGCCGGACGCGGCCGCCCGGCCCTCCGCCCCGCCAGCGGGCAGGTTCTCGACGAGCCGTTGGATCGCGCGGCGGTCGGCCTTGCCGGTGGGCCCGATCGGAAGGGTGTCCAGCACCAGCCACTGGGCCGGGAGCATGTACGCGGGGAGGGTGGCGGACAGCGCCGAGGTGAGCCGCGCGGCCGCGTCCTCGCCGGGGCCGGGCGCGCCTTGGCCGCGTGCGAGGAAGGCGCCGACGAGCCGGGCGTCGGGTCCTTCTCCGGTCTTCTCGACGAAGGCGGCGTCGGTCAGCCCGGTCGCCACCGCGGCGCGCTCGATCTCCTCCAGCTCGATGCGGAAGCCGCGCAGCTTCACCTGGCGGTCGGCCCGCCCGACGAGTTCCAGGGCGCCGTCCGGGAGGCGCCGGACGAGGTCTCCGGTCCGGTAGACCAGCGACCGGTTGGGCCCTTCCGGCGGGTACGGCACGAAGGAGGCGGCCGTGCGCTCGGGCTGCCCGAGGTATCCGGTCGCCACCCCGGGCCCGCCCACGCACAGTTCGCCGGTCGAGCCGGGAGCGACGGGGCGCAGCCGCGCGTCGAGCACGTGCAGTTCGGTCCGCTGGAGGGCGTACCCGATGGGAACGCGGTCGCGTCCGGCCAGCGACTCCTCGGTGCAGTCGAAGTAGGTGGCGAAGACGGTGGTCTCGGTCGGCCCGTATCCGTTGACCAGGCGTCCCGGCGGCGCCTCGGCCAGTACGCGGTGGACGGCGGACAGCTCCAGTTGCTCACCGCCGACGACCAGGGTGCGCAGGGAGCCCAGGGCTGCCGGGGCCTCGCGGGCCACCATGTGGAACAGCGAGGTGGTCAGGAAGAGGGTGGTGATGCCTTCGGCGCGGACCAGCTCCACCCAGCGGTCCAGGGGGAGTTCGACGGGTGAGGGGAGGACCACGAGGGTGGCGCCCGCGGTCAGCGCGCCCCAGATCTCGAAGGTGGTGGCGTCGAAGGCCGGGTTGGCCGCGTGCCCGACCCGGTCGTCCGGCTCGATGGTGCAGTACGTCGCCCCGGTGACCAGTCGGTGAACGGCCCGGTGGGGCACGACCACGCCCTTGGGGGTGCCGGTCGATCCGGAGGTGTACGCCACGTAGAAGGGGGCGTCCCCGTCCACCGCCGCGTGCGGGACCGGTGTTCCGGGCCGGGCGGCGGTGCGCGGGACGGTCAGGACGGGCGTGGCGGGTGCCACGTCCAGCGGGCGTGGGCGCCGTGCGTCCGCGGCACCCACGACCACGGCGCGGACCGCCGCGTCGGCCAGCACGGCGGCGACCCGGTCGGGCGGCGCGTGCCCGTCGAGCGGCAGGTAGGCGGCTCCCACGCGGGCGATGCCCAGCAGGGCGACGACCAGGTCCACGCTCCGGTCCAGGTCGACCGCGACCAGGTCACCGTGGCCGACGCCGAGTTCGGCCAGGGCGGCCGCGGTGCTCCCGGCGCGGTCCCACAACTCCTGGTACGTGAGCGATGTCGCGGTGCCGGGGTCGTGGACGGCTCGGCTGTGCGGGTGTTGGGCCACGTGCGCGGCGACGAGGTGGTGGACACCGGCGGTGCCGGGGTGCCGCATTGCGGGTGGCGACGACGAACTCATGGACTTCCTCTGACCAGTGCGCGGTGGTGCTGCTGACAGAGGGGGAAGGCGAGAGCCGGGCAGCCGCCGGGCCGCCCGGTGGGCGGCGGTGGACGACTGCGCGCTTGCTGCTGACCGCGGCGGGTCATGCCGGCGGTACGAAGTCCTTTTCCCCCGTACTTTCCGCAATGCGGAAAGTGGATTTCGTATGACGACACACTAGGATCCGCCGTGAATCACTGTCAACCGCTGTCCGTGGAGACCTCATGAGCAACCGCCCCGTCGCGCTGATCACCGGTTCGTCGTCCGGAATCGGCGCCGCCATCGCCCGCCGCTTCGCCGCCGAAGGGATGCGCGTGGTCGTCAACTCGGCCTCCAGCGTGGCGGCCGGCGAGCGACTGGCCGCCGAACTGCCCGACGCCCGCTATGTCCAGGGGGACGTGTCCGACCCGGCCGACGTCCGCCGTGTGGTCGACGCCGCCATCGATGCCTACGGGCGGCTCGACGTGCTCGTCAACAACGCCGGCACCACGCGTTTCATCCCGCTCGACGACCTCGACTCGGCCGACGCGGACGCGTGGCGCGCGATCTTCGACGTCAACGTCCTCGGCACCTGGCAGATGACCACGGCCGCCGTGCCCCACCTCCGGGCCGCCGGCTCCGCCGCGATCGTCAACATCTCCTCGGTCTCCGGCAGTCGGGCCCTGGGCAGTTCCATCCCGTACGGCGTCAGCAAGGCGGCCGTCAACCACCTCACCCGCATGCTCGCCGCGACCCTCGGCCCCGAGATCCGGGTCAACGCCATCGCGCCGGGCCTCATCGAGACGCCCTGGTACGACGAGGCGGCCGATGTGCTGGAGAGCTCCCGCGAATGGGTCACCGCCAACACGCCGCTGCGCCGGGTGGGCACCCCGGAGGACGTCGCGGAGGCCGCCCTCGCCCTGGTGCGGGCCACGTACACGACCGGCGACATCCTCAGCCTGGACGGCGGCCGGCACGTCGTGTGAACCGGCCGTACGCCCGTGCCCGCCGCAACCCCCTCGTACCGCGAGGGGATTGCAGCGGGGGTACGAACGAAATATGAAGATCTTGTAATGGGCTTGCCCGGCCGCTTCCGTTGCTCCTAGGGTCGATCAACGAAAGAGCAGCACGGGGGATCCGGACCGTGGATTCCGATGGGCAGCGGTGACGGAAACACGCCGAATCGCGTAACACGCCGAATCGCGCAACCGCCGGCCCGCCCACGGTCCCGAGTACGACCCATGTGACAACGGTGGCCCGAAACACGCTCAGCGGCGTTCCCCGCCGGCCCCGTTCACGGTCCATGGGCGCATGAGCGCTCCACGAGCGGTCACCAAGCGCGTCCATCCCCTTTCCGCCCGCCTCGCGGTGTGGCGAGTGCTGCACGGATACGTACGTCATAGGGGGAACCAATGCGGCGAATCCCGTGCGTCTTAATGCGCGGAGGAACGTCGAAGGGCCTGATCTTCCACGCCGACCACTTACCGACCGATCCCGCGGCCCGGGACCGCATCCTGCTGCGGGCCATGGGGTCGCCGGACGCGGCACAGATCGACGGAGTCGGCGGCGCCACCACGCTCACCAGCAAGGTGGCCATGGTGCGGCGCTCCCGCCGGCCCGACGCCGACGTCGACTACCTCTTCGCCCAGGTCGACGTCACCGCACCGGTCGTCGACACCAACCCGAGCTGCGGCAACATCCTCTCCGCCGTCGCCCCGTACGCCGTCGAGAGCGGCATGGTGGCCGCCCAGCCGGGCGAGACCACCGTACGGATCTTCAACGAGAACACCCGGACCGTTTCCACCGCGATCGTCCGGACGCCCGACGGCCAGGTCACCTACGACGGCGACACCCGGATCGACGGCGTCCCCGGCACCGCGGCCCCGGTCAAGCTCGACCTCGCCGCCACCGCCGGCTCCCGCACGGGGAAACTCCTGCCGACCGGCTCACCCCGGGACATGATCCGTGGCGTCGAGGTGTCCTGTGTGGACATGGCCACGCCCATGGTCCTGATCCCCGCGGCGGCACTCGGCCGCAGCGGGTACGAATCCAAGCGGGAACTCGACGCCGATCCCCAACTCCTCGCCCGCGTCGAGGAGATCCGCCGCGAGGCGTCCCACATCATGGGCCTCGGTGACGCCACCGGGAAGGTCATCCCCAAGGTGGCCCTCCTCGCGGCCCCCCGGCACGGCCCGGGCATCACGTCCCGCTACTTCGTCCCCCACCTGTGCCACGCGTCGCACGCGGTCACCGGAGCGGTCTGCATCGCCGTGGCCACCGGACTCGAAGGCAGCGTCGCCCACGACCTCGCGCACCTGCCCGACGGGCCACGGCGCACGGTCCGCATCGAGCACCCGGCCGGTGAACTCGCCGTGGAACTCGAGATGAACAGCGGCCGCTTCCCGACCCCCGACGTCCGGCGCGCAGCCGTCGTCCGTACCGCGCGGCGGCTCTTCGAGGGCAGCGTCGTCCTGCCCCACGACGTCTGACACACCCGACTCCCCACTCCGCACCACTACTTCTGGAGCACACCCATGCCCCTCGCACAGCCCACCGACGTCATCCGCGGCTGGATCGAAGAGATCCGGCCACTGCCCGGCGACGCCGGACACACCGAACTCCTCGTCCGCGGCTCGGGCACCACCCGCGCCGTCACCGTCGAGCAGGGGCTGCTGCCCGCCGACGGACTCACGGCACAGAGCGTCGTCGAGCTGACCGTCGACGAGTCGGGCGACCTCCCGCGGGCCACCGCCCTGCGGGTGGTCTCCGCCGCCCTGCCCCTGCCGGTCGACCTGCGCGACCCCGACCTCACCGACCTCGGCCACCGGCACCTGCACATCCGCGGCCGCCGGCTGCGCGCCGCCGCGACGCTCAGGCACTACGTGCAGAAGTACGTGCGTGAGTTCCTCGACGCCCAGGGCTGCCGACTCGTCCAGACGCCCATCCTGACCAGCGCCTCGTCCGTCTCCAGCGGCGCCGTGTTCCAGGTGCCCTACTACGGCGACCGGACCGCCTCGCTCCCGCAGAGCAACTGGATGTACGCCGACGCCATGGTCAGCGCGCTGGAACGCGTCTACACCTTCGGCCCCACCTTCCGCCGCGAGGACGACGCGGACGGCATCCACCTGGTGGAGATCTGGCAGGTCTCCGCCGACTTCGCCTGGGCCACCTACGAGGACCTCATGGCCATCGAGGAGGACATGCTGCGGCACGTGGCCGTCCGGCTCCGGGACGAACACGCCGACGTCTACGCCCTGGCCGGCCTGCCGATGGACCACCTGGACGCCTTCAGCAAGCCGTTCGCCCGCATTTCCTACGCGGAATCCGTGACGCTGCTGCGGGACCTGGGCCATGAATTCGACTACGGAGCGGACTACAACAAGGAGCAGTCCGACGCCATCAGCGGCACTTTCGACCGGCCCTACTTCATCACCGGTTTTCCGAAGGAACTGAAGAATTTCTGGTTCCCGGTCAAGGACGACGGCACCACCCCGACCAGTGACCTTTTCGCGCACACCGGACAAGGCGAAATCATCGGCGGCGGTGAACGCGCGCACGACGCCGAGGGAATGATCGCGGGGCTCCGGCGGCGCGGGTACGACCTGGCGAAATTCGAATGGCTCGTCGACATCCGCCGCTACGGCTGCACGCCGCACGCCGGATTCTCCATGGGCTTCGACCGGCTCGTGGCCATGTACCTGGGCGCCGAGGACATCTGCGACGCGGTTCTCTTCCCCCGCCTGCCGCACGAGGCCATCAAGCCGTAACCGGCCAGGCCGTCCACCGTCCATCCGGCACCCTCAGAGGCACGACATGATCACTTTCAGGGCGCGCTCCCTCCTGCTCCTGGCCATCGCGGCGTTCGCCAGCTCCGCCTCCATGCGGATCTGCGATCCGCTGATTCCCGAGTTCGTCCGGTCCTTCGGCGTCACGGAGGGCAGCGCGTCCTGGGTGATCTCCGCCTTCTCCATCGCCTACGGCAGTCTCCAGATCCTCTACGGGCCCGCCGGCGACCGGCACGGCAAGTACCGGGTCGTGGCGATCGTCACCACCGCGTGCGCGCTGGCGACGCTCGCCGCCGCCGTGGCCCCCACCTTCACCTGGCTCGTGGTCGCCCGCGTCGCCGCCGGCGCCAGCGCGGCGGCCATCATCCCCATGTCGATGGCCTGGATCGGGGACGAGGTGCCCTACGAGCGCCGACAGGCCACCCTCGCCCGGCTGCTCACCGGCCAGATCCTCGGCGTCATCGCGGGCCAGGTCCTCGGCGGCCTCTTCGCCGACACCCTCGGCTGGCGCTGGTGCTTCGCGCTCCTGGCCGGTGTGTTCAGCACCGCCGCGGTACTGCTGTGGCGCCGGCTCGCCGGAGCCCCGCCCGTGCCGCCGCCCGACCCCGACCGCCGGCGCTCACCGCTCGCCGGGGCGCTGGAAGTCCTCCGGCTCAAGCGAGCCCAGTGCATCCTGGCCATCGTCTTCGTGGAAGGGATGGCCGTCTACGGGCCGTTCGCCTTCGTCCCCGCCTACCTGCACGCGCACTTCCGCACCCCGCTCACCGCCGCGGGGCTCATCGCGGGGACCTACGGTCTCGGCGGCCTGCTCTACGCCCTGGCCGTCACCCGACTGCTGAACCGCATCGGTGAACGCGGCTTCGCCCTGGCCGGCGGTGTCATCCTCGGCATCGGCTTCCTCGCCTACGCCACCGCCCCCGCCTGGGCATGGGCGCTGCCCGCCGGCGCGCTCACCGGCCTCGGCTTCTACATGCTCCACAACACCCTGCAAACGCACGCCACCCAGATGTTTCCCGAGCGCAGAGGCACGGCGGTGTCGATGTTCGTCTCCGCCTTCTTCCTCGGCCAGTCGGCCGGAACGGCCGTCATGGGCCCGCTGATCGGCACGATCGGCTTCACCCTGCCGTTCGTGACCGCCGCGCTCGTCCTCCCGTGTGCCGGCCTGTGGCTGGCCGCGATCTCGTCGCCGCGCACACCGCCCCCGGCGCCCCGGCCCGGACCCCACTGCCGCGACGAGCGGTCCAAGGAGGTCCGGGCGTGAGAACCGTCAGGAGCGCGCGCCGAACACCTGGGTCCACCACGGTCCACCGGACCCCTCGTGGACGCCCAGGCCGATCTCCTTGAACGAGCAGTTGAGTATGTTGGCGCGGTGGCCGGGGCTGTTCATCCAGGAGTCCATGACCGAGGCGGGGGTCTGCTGGCCACGGGCTATGTTCTCGCCGTACGTCGACCACGCGTACCCCGCATCGGTGATCCGGTCGCCCGGTCCCTTGCCGTCGGGGCTCGTGTGGTCGAAGTAGTCGCGCGCGGCCATGTCGTCGGAGTGGCGCCGGGCCGCCGTGTCCAGCAGGCCGTTCTGGCTCACCGGACCACAACCGTTCCTGGCCCGTTCGGAGTTGACGAGCTGGGTCACCTGCTCGGCGAAGGAGCCGGAGGGCTGCTCGGCCGGCTGGGACCGCGGGGCGGACCGCGTACGGGACGGGGACGGCTCCGGGGGCGGCTTGGGCGCCGTACGGGTGGGCGCCGCCGTCGGCTTCGCCTTCTTGGTGGCGGTCGCCGACGCCGAGGGACTCGCGGAAGCGGACGGCGACGGGGAGGCCGACGATGCGGCGCTCGGCCGGGCGGGCGTGGCCGAAGGCGCGAGCGGTGAGCCGGACGGCTGGGTGGCGGTCTGCGTACGTATCTCTCGTGCCCCCTCCTCGGGCCCGAGGAACCGCAGACCGGCCACCCCGCCACCGGCCACCAGCAGCGCCGCGGTGGCGACCGCGGCCCCACGACGCTGCCGCCGGCGCCGGGCCTCCCGCTCCAGCCGCCGGCCGCCGGTGGCGCCCCCGCCCCGCCCCCCGGTCGCCCGCCCGGTCGCCCCGTGCGTCCCGGCGGGCGCCGGGCCCGGGGCAGCCATGTCCGGCGAACCGGCTCCCGCCAGAACGAACGCCTCCCCGGCGTCCGCTCCGGCGCAGGCCCCGGCGAGCGCGGCGCTCACCGGGACCAGGCCCAGCCCGACGAGCAGCCCCTCGGCGGGGACCAGCCCGGCACCGTGACCGGAACAGACGGTGCAGCCACGGGCGTGCCGGGCGATCCGCTTGCGCCAGAGCGCGGACGGCACCCCGTCCCACCCGGCCAGCGCGTCGTCCAGCAGCACACAGCGCGGGTCGGCCGCCAGCGCCCGGACGACGATCCGCGCCGTCTCCAACTGGGCCTTCATCCGCTGCACCCGCACGGCGGTGTGCTGCGGAGTGAGCTCCATGGCGTCGGCCACCTCCGCGCGGCTGAGCTCGCCCGCGGCCTCCAGCCACCAGAGCGACAGCAGCTCCCGGTCGCCGTCGTCCAGCCACCGGGTGGCCTCGGCCGCCTCCCGCCGCTGCCCGGACAGGCCCAGCCGCAGGATGGTGAGGTCCACGAAGTCGGCGCCCGGATCGGCCAGGTCGTCGCCCTCGTACGGACCCCCGGCCACGGCCGGGGCGAACCGGTGGTCCCGTATCCGGTTCATGGTGATCGCCACCAGCCACGACCGGAACCGCTTCGGGTCCCGCAGCGAACCGAGCCCGCCGAGCGCCCGGATCATCGTCTCCTGGACCACGTCGTCCACATCGGCGTGCCCGCTCAGCGCCCGCCCGACGATGTTGTAGACGAGCGGCAGGTACGCCGCCACCAGCTCGTCCTGCGCTCGCTGGTCCCCGGACTGCGCCGCCCTGATCAGGCGTTCTTCGTGTGTCTGGCTCACCTTCGGCCCTTCTCTCCCTCGGACAGCAGTCTGTCCGACACACCTGGGAGACCGATCGGAAGGGGGTGGATAACGAAAACGTGACTCGGAACGCGGCCTAGAAGGTGAGGTTCCAGGCGTCGATCCTGCCCGTGTCCTGCGTCGCACCGTCACGGACCCGGAGCTTCCAGGTGCCGTTCGCGACCTCGGCCGAGGCGTCGACCGTGTAGGTCTTGCTCACGTTGTCCGTACCGTCATTGTTGGCGAAGTCCTCCAGCGGATACACCGTGCCGTCGGGTGCGACCAGGGACACCACCAGGTCACCCCGGTAGGTGTGAGCGATCTCCACGCCCACCTTGAGGGTGGCCGACGCGTTGCCGCTCACGCCCGAGACGGTGAGGGGGCTCTCGACCGTCGCGTTGTCCGTGATGGCGACGTCCGTGGTGGTCTCGAAGTACGCGCCCGGGGGAGGCGTCGTCCCGGCGACCGCCTTCAGCGCGTCGGTCTGGCCCTCGCCGAAGAAGCCGTTCTTGGCGGTCGTACCCGTGCACCGGCTGTCCGAGGGACAGGCCACGTCCACGGCCTGGACACCGAGCCGGGACCGGATGTCGGCCGGGGTGGCGGCCGGATCGGTGCTCGCCATCAGCGCGGCGACACCCGCGACGTGCGGCGACGCCATCGACGTACCGTTCATGTTGCCGTACTTGCCACCCGGCAGCGTGGAGTAGACACCTGACGTACCGTCACCACCGGGTGCGGCGATGTCGATGACTCCGTTGCCGTAGTTGGAGTACGACGCCTTGACGTTGCCCTTGCCCATCGCGGCGACGGTCACCACGCCCGGCAGTTCGGTCGGGATGTCCAGGCAGGCGTTGGTGATGGTGCGGCGCACGGGCGTGGAGTCGTTGGGGCTCTCCGTGTCGACCGTCTTGTTGGCGAGGTCCAGGTTGGAGTTGCCGGCCGCCGCGATCTGGAGCGAGCCCCGGCTCTCGGCGTACTCCTGGGCACGCCGGACACCCTCGATGATGGCGGCCTGGTCGGCGTTGTCCGGGCAGTTGAACTGCCACGGGTCCGTGTAGTAGCTGTTGTTGGTGACCTTGAAGCCGTGGTCACCGGCCCACATGAAGCCGCAGATGGTGTTCTCCGCGAAGAACAGGCTGGTGCCCGGCTCGGCGATGCGGACCGAGGAGATCTTCACCCCCGGTGCCACCCCGACCACGCCCTTGCCGTTCTTGGCGGCCGCGATCGTGCCGGCGACGTGCGTGCCGTGCGTACCGACGTCGCGCCAGGCGCCCGCACGCGTGTCGGCCTTGCCGTACGCGCAGGAGACGGAGTCTGCGGCGTTGAAGTTCGGGGCGATGTCCTGGTGCCGGTCGTCCACGCCCGTGTCCAGCACGCCGACCTTGACCGCCGCCGAGCCCGTGGTCACGGCCCAGGCCTGGTCGGCCTTGATCTGGGTCATGTCCCAGCGCGTCAGGCTCTCGGTCAGCGTGGTCGGCGACTGGGCCGGGTTCGGCGGCAGGGCCGGGTCGTAGGCGTCGGCCGGCACGTCCGAGGTGCGCGTCGCCCCGACCTGCTGGACTCCGGCGACACCGCGCATGGCGGAGGCGAAGCCGGCCGAGGTGGAGTGGGCGACGATCACGCCGATCGCGTCGTACGAGGCGAACACCGAGCCGCCGTTGGCGGTCACGGCCGCCCGCACGGCGGAGGTGTCGCCGGGCGCGGTGATGACGAGGTGGGCGCGGGTGCCCGCCGCCCAAGCGGCGGTGGTGGCGGTGGCCGTTGTGGTGGCTTGCGGCGCCGTGGCGACGGCGGTGGCAGGAGCGGCGAGGGCGAGGGTGACGCCGAGTGCGGCCGCTGCGGATATGTGACGTATCAACGCGTCCTCCGATCCCGGCGCGCTGGTCGGGCCGCCGGGCCGAATGTGTAGGGGGCGAACGCACGATGTCAGACGCGAAAACGGACCGGAAAGAGGGGAAACCCTTGCCCCTCGCGGGGGCCGGCACGAGGGTTCGTGGTGCGACGTGCGAACCGGCCCGTCGCCGGACCGCGGACGCGGGGGTGTGCCCGGCGCGGTGGACCTCGTTCCGCCCCACCCGCCACTATGGGGGCGGATCAGGTGCACGCAGTCCCTCTCCGCCGAGGTTGTCGCCGGGAGGCGCCATGCGCCGGAGCACGGACGGACGGGCGGAGGGAACGAGCGTGGGCGCGTGGGACGGGACCAAACGGAGCGGTACGGAGGACGCCCGCGTGCTGGAACAGTTGACGGCGGCCGCCTACCTGGTCAACGACCAGGGGGTCATCGTGCGGGTGAACACGGGTGTCACGCGCATGCTGGGCTGGCGCCCCGAGGAGCTCGTCGGCCGTGACAGCCACGACGCGCTGCACCGGGACGCCCACGGACACACCGCCCCCCGGGCGCAATGTCCCATGATGCAGGCCTTTGTGGGGGGACGCACCGGTCAGGGGGAACACGGCTGGTTCGTACACCGGGGCGGGCACGTCGTGGCGTCGTCCTGGCTGGTCACCCCGTGCCTGATCGGCGAGGAGAAGGGCGCGCTGGTGATCCTCCACGAACCGCCGCCGGACGCCACGCCGCGCGCCACCACCGCGACCACGACGCTCGACGAACTGGACCGGCTCGCCCTGCTCGCCGAGACCACCACGCGCCTGACCTCCACCCTCGACACGGAGGAGGCCCTGCGCCGGCTGGTGCGGCTGCTGGTTCCCCGGCTGGCGGACTGGGCGGTCGTGGACCTCGTCACCGAGAGCCGCGACGTCCGGCGCAGCGCCGTCGTCACGCACCAGGACGGCGTCCTCGTACACCGCGAGGACCTCCAGGGGCCGCTCCCGCCCGTGCCCGAGGACTCACCGATGCCGCTCTCCCGCGCCTTGCGAGGCGCGGCCTCCGCCCTCGCCGGCCCGGGGACGTACCAGGCGCCTCCCGACTCGGGGATCGCCGTGGAGCAGCGGAGGCTGTTCGCCGCCACGGGCATGCGGTCGGCGGCCATCGCGCCCATCCGCGGCCTGCGGGAAGTGCTGGGCGCGCTGACCCTGGGCCGCTCCGCGGACAGCGCGCCCTTCACGGACGCCGACCTGTCCCTGCTGGAGGACATCACCCGCCGCGCCGGCCTGGCCCTGGACAGAGCCCGCCTGTACCAACGCCAGCGGCGGGTCGCCGAGACGATGCAGCGGCACCTGCTGCCCCAACTGCCCCGGGTGCCCGGCCTGGAGATGACCGCCCGTTATGTGGCGGCACCGCACGCCTCCCACGTCGGCGGCGACTGGTACGACGCGTTCACCCTCAAGGACGGCGCGACCGCGCTGGTCATCGGCGACGTGGTGGGGCACGACCTCGACGCCGCCGCCGGCATGGCCCAACTGCGCAACATGCTGCGGGCCTTCGCCTGGTCCCAGGAAGCGTCCCCCAGCCGGACCGTCGAGCAGTTGGACCACGCCGCCGAGCACATCAGCGAGGCGTCCACCGCGACGCTCCTCCTCGGCCGCCTGGAACACGAACGTGCCGGGGCATGGCGCCTCACCTGGACCAACGCCGGACATCTCCCGCCGCTCCTGGTCATCCCCGGCGGACGGACCCGCTTCCTCGAGGACGGCCACGGACTGCTGCTGGGCACCCGGGTCCGGGTGCCGCGCACCGACGCCACCGCGACCCTGCCGCCCGGCAGCACGCTGCTCCTCCACACCGACGGGCTCGTCGAGTCCCGGCGACGGCCCATCGACGACGGCCTCGACGACCTGCGCGAACACGCCGCCGTCCTGGCCCGCCGTCCCCTCGACGCGTTCTGCGACCAACTGCTGGAACGCGTACGTCCCGCCGACAACGACGACGACGTCGCGGTACTGGCGTTGCGCATCCCGGGCGGAGAGGGCCGGTGACGCACGTCCGCCCGGGCTACCCGACGCCGGCCCGGGCGGCCGCCTCGTCCGCGAGGGCGGTGAGGTCCTCGACGGACATCGCGCCCGGCGGCAGACCCTTGCGCGCGAAGATGTTCGCGGAGTGCCGCAGCACGTCGTTGACCGGCGTCGGCACCCCGTGCAGCCGTCCCAGCAGCGAGATCTCGCCGTTGAGGTAGTCCGCCTCGATGGAGCCCGTACCCCGGGCCAGGCTCTGCCAGGACGACCCGCCCCGCACGCCCGCCGGCTGGTCCACCTTGCCGTCACGCGCCTCCGCCTGCTCCGCCACGGAGGCGTACGCGATGCCCGCCGCCGCGAACGCCGCCTCCGCCTCCCGGATCGCCCGCCGCAGCAGCGCCTCCTTCGCCGGAGCCGGCTCGGGCCCGGTCGTGGCCTGGATCGCGTTGCCGAGGTTGCCGAGCAGCTTCGCGTACTTCCACCGCATCACGTCCTCGACGACCGGCGCGCCGAAGCCCGACGCGGCCAGATCGGCGGCCACCTTCCGGGCCGTGGCGTCACTGCCGCCGGCCGCGAGCCCGATGTGCAGGATGCCGGTCAGCGGCGCGCACAGAGCGGACACGGTCCCCGGGCGCAGGAACGTCGACGGCAGCCAGACGCACACGCCGTACACCCGGGCGAACCGGCGCAGCGCGAGCCGCTCGCTCTCCACCCCGTTCTGGAGGCAGAACACCGGGAGGCGCTGCGCCGCCGTGCCGCCGCCCGCCACCTCCGCGTCGCCCCACGCGTCGAGCGCCTCGATGGCGTGCTGGGTCTTCACCGCGAGCAGCAGGACGTCGTCCGGGCGCAGTGGGCCCACCTCCGCCGGGCCGGTCGCGACCGGAAGCCGGTGGACCCTCGTGCCCTCCGCCGTGCCGAGCCGTAGCCCGTCCGCCCGCAGGGCCTCCGCGTGCGCGCCCCGCGCGACCAGGACGACCTCGTGACCGGCCTGGGCGAGCCGCCCGCCGATGGTGGCGCCGACCGCGCCCGCGCCGATGATGATGTACCGCATGGACCGAGCCTCGCACACCACCCCGGCCGCCCACTGGCCCGGGCACCGGTGCCGCCGGTACGGTGCGCCGCGGAGGTGGTGAAGTGAACCAGGCGCCACAACCCCGGGGCGTGTCCGCCGCCGAGGTCTTCGACGCGGTGGGGGCGCGCTACGAGGAGGTCTTCGCCGACGTACCCGGCCAACTCGCCGCACTGGACTGGCTCTCCGGCCGCCTCGCCCCCGGGGCCCGCGTGCTCGACGTGGGCAGCGGCACCGGCCGCCCCACGGCCGAGATGCTGACCCGGGCGGGCTTCGACGTCACCGGCATCGACGTGTCGGCCGAAATGGTCGCGCTCGCCCGGCAGCGGGTGCCCGCGGCCCGCTTCGAACAGGCCGACGTCCGCACCTACCGGCCGCCCGGGGGAGCGTACGACGCGGTGTGCGCCTTCTTCCCCCTGCTGGTGATGGACCAGCCCGAGGTGGCGGAGTCACTCGGCAGGATGGCCTCCTGGCTCGCCCCCGGCGGCGCCTTCGCGATGGCCACCGTGCCCGGCGACATCCGGGGGCTGGACATCGTCTGGATGGGCCACCCGGTCACCGTCAGCAGCCTGGCCACCGAGGACCAGCTTCGGGTGCTGGAAGAGGCCGGGCTGGAGGTCGTGCACCACCACACCGCCCTCTACCGCCCGCACGGACCGGACGCGCGACCCGAGGAACACCTCTACGTCCACGCCCAACGCCCCCTCTGAGCCGGGCGCGTCGGCCGGGCGCGGCGGCCGACCGCGTCAGCCGGCCTCGTCCAGCGCGGCGAGCAGGGCCCGCGCCTCGGCGTGCGCACGGGGCACATCGACGTCGTCGCACACCACCTCCAGGCCGGGCGAGGTCATGTCCGGCCGCCCGGCGAACGCGACGTACGACTGGTACGCGAAGTACGCGCGCAGGTCGTCGGCCGGGTCGCGGCCGACCCACAGGGTGGCGAACCGCCGCTCCTCCACCTGCCCGGTGGCCATCGTCCGCGTACGGCTCTCACCGAGATGGAACTCGCGCTCGTAGGGCTCGGGCGACGGCGGCAGGGCGAGCACCGCCCGGGCGAACTCCCGGGCGTGTCCGGCGTCGTCGAAGGGCAGCAGCTCGGTGAAGACCGGCAGTCCGGCCAGCAGCAGCCACCGTCGCGGCCGGCCCGCCTCCGCCGGCTCGTAGGCGACGGACAGGACCGAGACGCCCTTCTCCGCCGGATCATGCCGCCACGCGTACGTGAAGACCTGCTCGAAGCGCATGCCACCATCCCGTTCCTCATATCCCGTTGTGGTGACCCGCTTGGCGAAACAATCATGCGGTCATGGAGCGACCGAGGCGGATCATCGAATGCGGAGACTTCACCCTGCGACGCTGGGCACAGGACGACTTCGCCGCGGCGCTCACGTTGATCGAGGAGTCCCTGGACCACCTGCGCCCGTGGATGCCGTGGGTCGCCGGGCACGGCGAGCGCAGCACCCGGGAGTTCCTGGCGAAGTCCGAGTCGAAGTGGGCGAGCGGCGAGGCCTACAACTACGCCATCGCCCAAGACGGCACGCCCATCGGCATGTGCCAGATCTACTGCGTGACCGAACCCCGGGCGCGGGGGCTGGGGTACTGGCTGCATCCCGCCGCCACCGGCCAGGGCATCGCCACGAGGGCGACGGCGGCCCTGGTCGCCGAGGTGTTCGCCCTGCCGGACGTGGAGTACCTGGAAATCACGCACGACGCGGCCAACACCCCCAGCGGCGGCATTCCGCGCCGGCTGGGGTTCACCGAAGTCGGGCGGGAGCGGGCGACGCCACCCGAGGCTCCCTCGGGCAGCGGCATCGAGGTGGTCTGGCGCCTGAACCGTCCCGCGTGACCTCAGGGCGCGCCCGGCCCGACCCTCCCGTCCTCCCGGCGCAGCGCCTCCCGGGCCGTGTCCAGTGCCGCTTCCCGGTCGTGCGGCACCACGCCGATGCGGGTGCGGCGGTCGAGGAGGTCGGCCTCGTCGAGGGCGCCCTCGTGGCGTACCGCCCACACGAGTTCGGCCACGGTGACCGGGTGGCCCGGGACGACGGGGCGGGCCAGCGCCGGGTCGGCGAGGCCCAGCGCGTGGACGGCCGGGGCCTCGGTGCCGTAGCGCCGGACCAGCCGCCGGGGGGCGTCCAGTGCGGCGAGCGCGCTCCGGGAGGCCGCGCCCACCAGGGGCAGGGCGGCCGTGCGGCAGGGCCCCGCCGACAGGCCCCGGGCGGAGACGGCGGCGTCCAGGGCGTCCTGGGCCATGCGCCGGTAGGTGGTGAGCTTGCCGCCCACCACGGTCACGACCCCGTCGCGGGAGGTCAGCACGGCGTGCTTGCGGGAGATGTCGGCCGTGCGGGAGGCGCCCGACGGACCGGAGGCGTCCAGGAGCGGCCGCAGCCCGGCGAAGGCGCCGATCACGTCGTCGCGGCCCAGCGACACGTCGAGGGCCGAGCCGAGCACGTCGAGCAGGAAGCCGATGTCCGTCTCCGGTACCTCGGGCACGTCCGGTACGTCACCGTCGACCGGTTCGTCCGTCAATCCCACGTACACCCGCCCGTCGCCCTGCGGCAGGACCAGGACGAAACGGTTGGCCTCGCCCGGGATGGGGATGTGGAGGCCCGCGGTGAGCGAGCCGAGGTCCTCGGAGCGCAGCACCAGGTGGGTGCCCCGGGAGGGCCGCAGCCGGATGTCGTCGGTCAGGCCGCCGGCCCAGACCCCGGTGGCGTTGACGACCGCGCGGGCCCTGATCCGGGTCTCCTCGCCGGTGAGTTCGTCCCGCACCAGGGCGCCGCCGCCGTCCAGGGACAGCGCCCGCGTCCGGGTCAGGACACGGGCGCCGTGCGCGGCGGCGGTCCGGGCGACGGCGGTCACCAGCCGGGCGTCGTCGCTGAGCCGGCCGTCCCAGGAGAGCAGCCCCCCGCGCAGTCCGGTGGAGCGCAGGACGGGCGCCATGTGCCGGGTCTCCACCGGGGAGAGGGCGCGGGGTGCCGGCAGCGTGGAGCGCGACGTACGCGCCGAGGCGCGCAGCAGGTCCCCGGCCCGGAGGCCGGCCCGGGCCAGCGCGGCCTGCGACCGCGAGACCAGGGGCGTGAGCGGCAGGACGAACGGCTGGGCGCCCACCAGGTGCGGCGCGGTCCGCTCCATGAGGATGCCCCGTTCCACGGCGCTCTCGTGGGCGACGTCCAACTGCCCGGAGGCGAGGTAGCGCAGGCCGCCGTGGATGAGCTTGGAGCTCCACCGGGACGTGCCGAAGGCCAGGTCGTGGGCGTCGACGGCCGCGACCGTCAGGCCACGGGAGGCGGCGTCGAGCGCGGCGCCCGCGCCGGTGGCCCCGAGGCCGACGACCAGGACGTCCACCTGTGCGCCGTCGGCGAGTTCGGCCAGCTCGCGCTGGCGGCGCGCGGCGGTCAGCGACGAAGAGACACGTGTGGTGCGCGAGTGGCTCATGGGGCGAGGGTCCTTTCCAGGAGGGTCCGCAGCTCACCGAGGAAGGCCGCTTCGTCCAGCTCGGGGTCGGACTCGTCGGTCATGGTGCGCAGCGAGAGCGTGAAGGACTGGACGACCAGCAGGACGGACCGGGCCTGGAGAGCGAGGTGCGCCGGGCGGACGGAACCGTCGGCGTGCCCTTCCTCCAGCGCGCCGGTGATGAGGCCCAGCAGGGCGTCCTGGCTCGCGCCGCGCCGGTCCAGCACGTAGGGCAGCAGGAGCTCGGGGTCCACGTCGAGGATCTTGTGGAAGAGCGGGTGCGCGCGGAACGCCGCGACCCCGGCGACCAGCCCGTCGACCAGCCTCCGCCGGGCCGGGGCGCCGGGCTCGTGCTCGGGCATGGCCGACACCGCCAGGGCGACCCACTCACGGGTCATCACGTCCCCGACGAGGGTCCGCACATCGGGCCAGCGGCGGTAGAGCGTCATACGGGAGACCCCGGCGCGGCGGGCCACGTCGGTCAGGGTCGTACGGCGGACTCCGACGGCGAGCACGCAGTCCCGGGCCGCGTCGAGGACGGTTTCGATGGTCTCCCCGTCCGAGTGGTTGTGACGAATGGGCGTCATCTGTCACAGTGTACCGCCAGTGCGGGCCACCGAGCACGCCACGATCCCGAACCGACGGTGAGGAAACCGACCCCGTGGACATGTTGTGGAGCGGCTGGGGCGACCCGGCCAAGGCGGCACCCCTGCCCGACACCGTGATCGGCCTGCTGCGCGACCTGCTCGGCGTCACCCCCCGTACCCAGGGCCCCGCCGCCCTTGAGGACATCGCCGTCCCCGAGTCCCCGCTCACCGACGAGGCCCGCCGCGCCCTCGCCGAGACCCTCGGCGACCCCGCCCACCTGCGGACCGACGCCGAGACCCGCATCCGCCACACCCGCGGCAAGTCGACCCCCGACCTGCTGCGCATCCGCGCCGGCGAGGTCGACGACATCCCCGCCGCCGTCCTGCTGCCCGGCAGCCACGACGAGGTCCTCGCCGCGCTCCGGGTCTGCGCCGAACACCAGGTGGCGGCCGTCCCGTTCGGCGGCGGAACCTCCGTCGTCGGCGGGCTCGCCCCCGAACGCACCACGTTCGTCGCCCTCGACCTCCGCCGCATGGACGCCCTGCTCGACCTGGACGAGGTCTCCCGTACCGCGACCCTCCAGCCCGGCCTGCGCGCCCCCCGCGCCGAAGCCCTGCTCAACGAACGCGGCTTCACGCTCGGCCACTTCCCCCAGTCCTACGAATGGGCCACCATCGGAGGCTTCGCCGCCGCCCGCTCCAGCGGCCAGGCGTCCGCGGGCTACGGCCGGTTCGACGAGATGGTGCTGGGCGTCACCGTCGCCACCCCCGAGGGCACCTGGGAGGCCGGACGCGCGCCCCGCTCGGCGGCCGGCCCGGACCTGCGCCAGCTCGTGCTCGGCTCGGAGGGCGCACTCGGCGTCATCACCTCGGTGACCGTGCGGATCCGCCCCCTGCCCGAGCAGCGCCGCTACGAAGGCTGGCGCTTCACCTCCTTCGAGGCGGGCGCCGCCGCGCTGCGGAGGCTCGCCCAGGACGGCCCCCGCCCGACCGTCCTGCGCCTGTCGGACGAGACCGAGACCTTCATCGGCCTCGCCCACCCCGACCGCATCGGCAGCACCGGCGCCACGGAAGCGGCGGGCTGCATGGCGGTCGTCGGGTACGAGGGAACGGCCGCCGAGACCGAGGAGTGCCGGGCCGGCGTCCACAAGGTCCTCCTCGCCCAGGGCGGCGAGTGCGTCGGCACCGAGCCGGGGGACCGCTGGGCCCACGGCCGCTACAACGCCCCCTACCTCCGCGACGCCCTCCTGGACGCCGGAGCCTTCGCCGAAACCCTGGAAACGGCCGCCTTCTGGTCCGCCCTCCCCGAGCTGTACCGGGGCGTACGCCAGGCGCTCACCACCACCCTCACCGAGGCGGGCACACCCCCGCTGGTCATGTGCCACATCTCGCACGTGTACGAGAACGGCGCCTCCCTGTACTTCACGGTCGTCTCCGCCCAGGGCGAGGACCCCGTCGCGCACTGGGCGCCGGCCAAACACGCCGCCAACGAGGCGATCCTGGCCGCCGGCGGCACCATCAGCCACCACCACGGCGTGGGCACCGACCACCGCGACTGGTACGCACGGGAGGCCGGGCCCCTCGGCGTCCGCGTCCTCCAGGCCGTCAAGGCGGAGCTCGACCCGGCGGGGGTGCTCAATCCCGGCATCCTCGTCCCCGTCCGTCACCCCTGACCCGCCCGTTCCCCATCGGCCTGCCCTACGGAGGCGCCCACATGCGACAGTTCACCGCCGTCGTCAACCCGGCCGCGGGGAGTTCCAGCGGCACGGCGGCCCTGCTGCCCGTGGCCCGGCTCCTCCGGGAGGCGGGAGCCGGTCTGGACACCCGCTACAGCCGCAGCCTCGACCACGCCCGCGAGCTGACGCGCCAGGCGGCCGAACGGGGACACACCGTGCTCGCGGTCGGCGGTGACGGCATGGCCGGCGCCGTCGGCGGCGTCCTCAGCGGCACCGGCGCCGTCCTCGGCCTCGTACCGTCCGGTCGCGGCAACGACTTCGCCCGGGCGCTCGATCTGCCCACCGACCCACCGGCGCTGGCGGAGCTGCTGCTGCACGCCGCCCCACGCGCCGTCGACACCATCGAGGTGGAATCCGCCGCGCACCCCGGGACCTCGGTGCTCGGCAGCGTGTACGCCGGGGTCGACGCGGTGGCCAACCGGTACGCCAACCGCTCCCGGCTGCTGCGCGGCGCCGCCTCCTACTACGCGGGCGGGGCACGCGCGGTGGCCGGCTGGCGGCCGGCGACGTACCGCATCACCATCGACGGCACGGTCCACGAACGCCGTGGCTACACGGTCGTCGCCGCCAACTCCGGCTTCTACGGCTTCGGCCGCCGCATCGCGCCGGACGCCCGCGTCGACGACGGCCTGCTCGACGTCGTCGTCATCCGGCACGCCCCGAAACGGCTGTTCTTCGCGATGATGAACGAGCTCAAGACCGGCGCCCACCTGCGGCGCCCGCAGGTCGAGGTCCTCCGGGGCAAGGAGATCCGCATCGAGGCCGACCGCGACCTGCCCTACGGCGCCGACGGCGAGGTCGACGCGACACTCCCGGTCACGGCACGGGTGCGTCCGGGCGCGCTGAACGTACTGTGCTGACCGTACTGCGCTGACCGGCGCCGGTCCTCAGCCGCGCCCGGCATGGCCCGAAGAGCGGCGAAAGGCAGCACCGTGGCAGAGCACTTCGCATCCGTGGACGACTACATCGTCTCCTTCCCCGAGGACGTCCGGACCGTACTCGAACAGATCCGGCGGACGATCCACGAGGCCGTGCCCGAGGCCGTGTCCGGGGGCGTGGCCGAGAAGATCAGTTACGGGATCCCGGCGGTCACGCTCGACCGCCGGAACCTCGTGTACTTCGCCGGCTGGAAGCAGCACGTCAGCGTCTATCCCGTCCCCCAGGGCGACGACGCCTTCCAGCGGGATATCGAGCCCTACCGGTCGGGCAAGGGGACACTGAAGTTCCCACTGGACGCGCCGGTACCGTACGAGCTCGTCGCGCGTGTGGTGCGGCACCTCGTGGCAGAACGCCCGTAGGAACCCGCGGGCGCGGGGGCATGCCGAACGCTCCTCGGGCCGGGTCACTGGGACGAGACGCCCGCCACGGCGTCCCGCCAGTACTCGGCGACGCTCGGCTCCGCCCGGGCGTCCGCGCCCCGCACCGGTGCCGTGAGGTCGGGCGCCCGGTGGGGACGGATGCCCGACAGGAGACCGTGCTCGTTGTCCTCGTTGTGCCAGGAGGTGGTGACGAAGACGTACTTCCCGCCCGGTTCCAGCGCCGGCTCGTCCACGGGCTGCGTGAGTGTGACCGTGCCGGTGAGGTGCCCCTTGAACACGTGGCCCACCCGCACCGCGTACAGCCGGGAAGGGATCTCGGCGACGGTCCGCCGCCCGGTCTCGCGCACGACGGTGCCGTGGAAGACGTCATCGGCGCCGCTCGCCGCGGAGCGCGCCTCATCGGGCCCGTACGGAGCGCCGACGGCCGCGGCGGGAGGCGCGGAAGGGGCGGAGAGGTGCCGGAAGCCCAGGTAGCCGCCGACGGCCACCACCGCGGTGACGACGGCGGCCAGGCAGACGAGGAGAGGTTTCTTCATGGTGCGTCGCTGCCCGGCCACGCGGTGGGCCACCCGCGCCACGGCACTAGTCGTACTGATCGCCCCCGCATGTGGGTGACCGCCCGGCAGGCGCACCCCCCGGGCGGTCCGGCCGTCAGCCGCGCACGCCGGGGACCAGGTTGACGCGCTCCGAGACCACCGGATACCCCGCCTTGGTGAAGTTCACGGCCATCGGGGCGTTCCCCTGGTCCGTCGCACCGGCGACGAACTCGGCGCCCCGCTCGACGAGGAAGTGCGTGCACTCCGCCAGCAGGTCGTACGCGTAACCCCGCCCGCGCTGCTCCGGTACGACCCCGATGAAGCCGACGCACGGCCCCGACGGATTGTGCGCGGGGATGTGGATGCCGGCCAGGTCACCGTCCGGCGTGTACGCCACCTGCCACCACTCGCGCGGCGACGGGCACCAGCGGAAGAAGTCCAGCTCCTCCTGCGCCGCTTGGTCCAGCCCGCCCTCCTCGATCGCGCGCAGCGCGTGCGCGTCCAGCGTCACCGAGTGGACGCGGCGCAGCACGTCGAAGAACACGGCGTCGTCAGGCTCCGCCGCGAACGTCAGGCGGCCCGGCCGGTCGGGCAGCCCGCGGTCCGGTGTCCAGCGGTACATGAACCGCTCGACCAGCACCTCGTAACCGGCCGCCCGCGCGGCCCGCAGCCGGGTCTCGCCCGCCGCGCGCGTGACGGGGTCGTCGCGCCAGCCCGCCGGGAGGTTGAGCTCCAGTTCGACCTGGTGCGGCGCGGTGCGCAGCAGGTGGGCGCCCGCCTCCTCCTCACCCTCGGCGACGTCGAACCAGTTGATGTTGACGGGGGTTTCGTCGTCGGGGCCGCCCCACCAGGCGCCCCGGGCGACGACTTCGCCGTCGCGGAGCGCCACCCGCTTCCACTCGGGCCGGTGCGTGGTGCGCGCGTGCGTCACCCGGGCGCCGAGCGGGTCGGGCAGGGTGTCGAAGAGAGGGGCGTCGCTCGTGTCGAGTACGCGAATGACCGTGTCGGTCATGGGAGTTCGTCCTCCGGAAGCATGCGGGATGAAGCGCTCCCGGTCAGGCCGAGGACGCCGCGGGAACGGAACGGGAGCGCGGGGAACGTGACTGGTGCACGGCACTCGCCTCCTATCCGCTGTCGTGGGCGTCACGGCACACAGTAGGGGGCCCGGCGAACACCCGTCCACTGCTTTTGTGTGAGGCTGGTCCCCACACCGCTCCAAGGGGGACCACCACCATGCACACGCCCAGCCTTCCCGAGGACCTCGACGCCCCCGCGCGCCTGTGGGCACGGGCCGTCACCTTCGCGCTGCTGGAGGCCGCGTGCGGCGACGGCCGTCGCGAGCACGTCCTCGACGAGCACGGGCTGTGGTGCCACTCCACGGGCGCGTGCGGCTGGTGGCGGCTGACCGTACTCGACGGCGGACGGGCCGTGTTCGTCGGCCAGGACCCGGACGGCAGCCACACCCACGCCGACGGCGAGCAGGTCGACTTCCTGGCGGGCGGCCCTGACTGGCTGCCCTGGGAACAACTGCGCGAAGACGCCGAGGGGAACCTGTTCGGCTTCGTCTACTGGTGGGAGCACGGCGCCTGGCACCGCATCACCTACCCGGAGGCCGTGTGCGAGGACGGCCTCGAAGGCGCCGCGCCGTGGGTGGGCTCGGAAGAGGAGTTCCAGACCCTCGCCGCGATCCTCGCCGACGCGGAGGACCTGACGAGAGACCAGCAGCGGCACCTGCACCAGGCCGTTGCCCGCTTCCGCGACCGCGCGGAGGAACGCACCGCCGACGAGGCGGCCGTGGCCGCCCTCCTCGCCGCGGCGCTCCCGGACGGCGTACCCCCCGAGCGGCTCCGGGCGGCGGTGGACCTCGCGGTACGCGCGGGCGTCACGGGCGGGCCGGCACCCGTTGCGCCGGACGGGCGACAGGAGCGGTGACCCGGCGGGGGAGGGATCGTTGGCCGGGCATGCCACGTACAACGAAGCGCGCCCTCGCCACGCTCGCCCTGACCGGAGCCGCCATGGCGGTCTGCGGAACCGCTCACGCCGAATCCCTCAACGGAGGACTGATCGAGAGGGTCCGGCTCGGAGTCGACGGCCGGCTCGGGCAGCACGTCCTGGACGAGGCCGTCCACGCGGTCGACCTCGTGCAGTCCAAGGCGTCGATCCGGGGCCAGGGGTCAGGGACCTAGGGCCGGGAGAAGACCACGCACGCGGCGGCCGGCACCTCCACCGCGCCGCCGCGGCGCAGTTCACCGCTCTCCGGGTCCACGTCGAACCAGGTGACGTCCCCGGACCACTCGTTGACGACGTACAGCCGCCGCCCGGAGGAGTCGGCCACCAGGTCGCGCGGCCACACGCCGCCGCAGTCGACGCTCTGCGTGAGCTGCGGCTTCTCCGGGGCGTCGGCGAGGGAGAACGTCAGGATCGTGTTGCTGCCGCGCACGGCCGCCCGGACGAATCGCCCGTCGGACGAGGGGCAGACGACGGAGGGGTGGACCCGTTCCCCCTCCGGGGCGCCCTCGGGACCGATGGCCACCTCCGCGAGTGGTTCCAGCCGGCCGGACAGCGGGTCCCACCGGCAGACGGTCATCTGCGGTTCCAGCTCATGGAGTACGTACACCACGTCGCCGTCCGGGTGGAAGGCGAGGTGGCGCGGCCCCGACCCGGCACGCAGCACCGTCTCGGCGTGCACCCGGAGCGCTCCGGTGGCCTGGTCGAGCGCGCACACCCGCACCGAATCGGTACCGAGGTCCACGCTCAGCACCCACCGACCGTCCGGGTCGGGCAGCACCTGGTGGGCGTGCGGTCCCCGCTGCCGTTCGGCGTCGGGGCCCGAGCCATGGTGGGCCAGGACGACGGGTGGCCCGGAGAGGCTGCCGTCGGCCTCCACGCGGAGGCTGCTGACGCTGCCCGAGCCGTAGTTGGCGGTCAGCAGCCGGCGCCCCGCCACGCTGAGATGGGTGGGGCCCGAGCCGCCCACCCCGGCCGCCGGGCCGAGGGCCGTGAGGCCGCCGTCCGCCCCGGTGCGGAACGCCGCGACGGCGCCCGGCTCGGTGTCGCTCACCGCGTAGAGCACCCCCGTCGCGGGGTCGAGCGCGAGGGACGAGGGGTTGACGACGGTGTCGACACTCGTGCGCGGGGCCGGCGCCCCGGTCGCCGGGTCGACGGCCGCGACGGTGATGCCGCGCCCTCCCCCCGAGGTGAACGAGCCGATGTACGCCCACTGCACAGGATGCCCCTTCCGCCGTTGGGAACGACTGGCTGGGCACTGTAAGCACGGCCGGGCGGCGTCAGTGGCCGTACACGCCGACCTCGCGGAGCGAGTAGCCCCATCCGGTCCCCCGTTCGAGGCCCATGACGCGGACGAAGCGGGCCGGTACGGCGGTGAACCGCGCGGTGTCCAGCCCGCCGTCACCGGCGGTGGTGGACCAGACGGTGCGCCAGTCGCTCCCGTCGGCGGACACCTCGATCCGGTACGCCCTGCCGTACGCCCGCTCCCAGTCGAGGGTGACCCGCCCGACCGTGTGCGTGGCGCCCAGGTCGACGCGGAGCCACTGGGGGTCCCGCCAGTCGCTCGCCCACCGCGTGCCGGGGTCGCCGTCCACCGCGCGGCCGGGCGCGTAGCTGGTGAACGGGTTCCACTCCGACGTACTGGCCGAGACGGACGACCCGGCGGCCAGGTTCCGCACGTGGTGACGCTCGGAGCCGCCCCAGGTGGCGAGGTAGGACTCGGCGCCCCGGAAGAGGTCGTCGATGACGTCCTGGCCGCCGGTGACCCGGATGTCCTCCAGCCAGTCGGGCACCAGGCCGTAGTGGGCGGCGCCGTCGGTGTTGACGTCCCAGGTGCGTTCACCGGTGGTCTGCCGGTCGAGGAGCGAGCCGCCGTCCGCGCTGCGGAAGGGGTAGCGCACGGGGTCGGGGGTGTCCGCGCCCCGGGGAGACGGCCAGCCGCCGACGCCGTTCATGTCGGTGCCGTACCCGTAGCCGATCCCGTACTTCTCGCGCAGCGCGTCCGTGCGCCGCGCCTCGGCGGTGAACGCCTCCGCCCCGTGCATGTACTGGGCGATGAACCCGCCGAGGCGGTAGACCCGCTCCGTCCACTCGGCGTCCATCCAACTGTGCGAGGACAACACGCCGGGGTACGACTCGGACTCCAGGACGTCCAGCACCCGGCCCGTCGCCTTCACGCTCATGTGGTCGATCTCGATCATCATCTTCCGCTGCATCATGCCGCGCAGCGCGTACTCGCCGAGGGCGGTCAGGCCACGGGTGTTGCAGCGCGCGTCGGCGGCGTACGACGGGACCGAGACGCCCGGCGGGAGCTTCTTCTCCGCCTCGGGCGCCGCCGCGAGGCCGATGGGGTTGTCGGCCTGCGGGCCGGTGCACTTCTCCGTCTTCCAGAACGTGCCCGTCGACAGGAACTGGCCCACGTTGATCGCCGCGCCGAGGGTGCCGGAGTCGAACCTCACCCCGCACAGGGCGTTGTCGAACTTGTGGCACAGGAACATGCTCCGGACGCCGAGCGCGTGCAGTTCGTCCAGCCCGCGGTCGATGTCGGCGCGGTCGCACTGGGGCACGTCCAGGATCTGCTTGCAGCCGAACGGCTCGGAGGTCTCCACCCCCAGCACGACGGCCATCTTGCCCTGCTCGATCACCGCACGGGCCTGGCCGGAGTCGGTGACGATCCGGAACCAGCCCTTGCCCGGGCCGCCGTACATCCGGTCGACGTACGCCTGCATCTCGTACGTCTTGCGTGCCTGGAGGCGGATGGAGGTCATCTCGTCGCAGCCGCGGTCCTTGAAGAAGTAGACCGAGCAGATCACCCCGTTGGTGACGAGGTCGTTGACGAGCACCCGCTGGCCGCCGCGCCAGGCCCGTTCCACCCAGGCGTAGTAGTTCTGCTGGTGGGTCAGGGAGTCATGGGCGGGCCAGTCCTTGAAGGTGGGCCAGCCGTGGGGGTCGTGCCTGCCGTCCCCGCCCTTGGTGATGAAGTCGAAGACCGCGAGGGAGCCGTCCGGGTAGTGCTCGGGGCAGTCCTTCAGCGCGTCGGCCACGCCGAGGTCGGAGAAGGGCCTGCCGCAGATCAGCCGCCCGCCGAAGGCCTCGTTGGACATCAGGTGGTCGTGCGCGTCGACGAACCCCCGCACCCGGCCCTGGGCGTCGGTGCCCTTGAACGGTTCCCCGGTGACGCCGATACGGGAGTCGGGCGCGGGCCGCGCGACGGGATCCCACCAGCCGGTACCCGACCCGGCCGGGGTCCCCGCCGAGGCGGGGCCCAGGGCCAGCAGCGTCAGGAGCGAGGAGAGAACCGCGAGAACCCTGAGCCTGCCAGGGGAGCGTTGCGAGCGTCGCGACAAGGTCATCACCCATGCTCCAGCCGGGAGGGCATCCCCGGGCGACGGCCCCGGGGACGTTGGTCGTGCGACTGTTTTGTCATGTCTCCATAAAGGTGCGACGAGGATCGCGGCTGCCGCCCGAGCAGTCAAGGCACACGACGGTCTCGTACGGCCGCCGGCTCCGCACCGACGGTCAGCCCGTCAGCCGGTCACCTCCGTCAGCCGGTCACCTCCGGCCGCCGGTCACCTCCGGCCGCCGGGGCGCGGCGGCCGGCGCCCGGGCAAGGCGCCGCGCCGCGTGCCGGCCCGCACGCCGGCCCTTCGGGAACGCGGCGCCACCGCCGGGCCCGACCGAGGCGGCCCGCGCAGCGCCGGGCCCGACCGAGGCGGCCCGCGCAGCGCCGGGCACGACCCGGGCGGCGCACCGCTCCGGGCGCCGACGGCCGCCGAGACGGTCATGAACGCCAGACGGTCCCGCGGCGCTCGTACTCGAGCACCTCCTCGGCGAACACCGCCGTCTCCGGCCCGAAGAACCGCTCCACCAGCCACAGCCCCAGGTCGATGCCCGAGGTGACGCCCCCGCAGGTGACCAGGTCGCCGTCGTCGACGACCCGGCCGCCCACGACACGCCCTCCCTGCGCCTTGAGGTCGGCCTTGGCGATGTGGTGCGTGGTGCACGGGCGGCCCCTGGTGATCCCGGCGGCGGAGAGCAGCATGGTGCCGCTGCACACGGCGCCCAGGACCAGACCGCGCCGCTGCGCCGCCGCGAGGGCTCTGGGCAGGACTCCCCGCCGTACCTCCCGCTGGAGGCCGGAACCGTCGCCGTACCCGGCGCCGGGCACCAGGATCAGGTCGGCCGAGCGAGGGGACCAGGGGGAGCGGCAGACGATCTCCATGCCGGCGGACGTCGTCACCGCCCCGGGCCCGTCGACGGTGACGTAGGACTGTGCGATCCGGTCCGTCCCGACGATCCCGAAGACCTCGATGTGCCCGGCGAAGTCCTGTTCCTCCACCCCGTCGTACAGCACGGTGTGCACGCGCAGCGGTCCGCCGCGCGGCCGGGCGGCCGCCGCGCGGGTGGCGGCCGTCGCGGGAGCCGCGACACCCGCGAGACCGGCACCGACCGCCGCGGCGGCACCGGAGTGGAGCAGATTCCGCCTGTGTATGGGGCGCACTGGGTTCCTCCGTGAAGATCCGTGAAGAAGCGTGGACGGCGCCCCGGGCCGGGTCTGTCACCACGGCGCGCGGGGCGCGAGGACGAGTTCAGTCTTCCGGCGCCGGGTGGCGGGAGACAGTGGCGCGCGTGCCCGGCAGGCGCAAGATACGGCCAGGCCGGGGCCGTTGTGGCGCAGTTCGCCGCGCGGCCGCGCGGCCCGCACGCGCCTACACGCGGAAGGCCGCCCGGTAGGCGGACGGAGTGGTGCCGACGTGGCGCGTGAAGTGATGGCGGAAGGTCTCGACGGACCCGAACCCGGTGGACTGTGCCACCCGCGCCATGGGCAGGCCGGTGCTCTCCAACAGCTCCCGCGCGCGCTGGACGCGGAGGGCGAGCAGCCAGCGCAGCGGTGTGGTGCCCGTCTGCGCGCGGAAGTGCCGTGCCAGGCTGCGCCTGCTCATCATCGCGTGGGCGGCGATGTCGGCGATGGTCAGCGGTTCGTCGAGCTTGTCCCGCATCCACCGCATCGTCTCGCCGAGGTCGGCGGAGTCGCTCTCGGGCGTGCGGTATTCGATGAACTGCGCCTGCCCGCCCGTCCGTTGCGGCGCCATGACCATGAGGCGGGCGACCTGCGCCGCGACCGCCGCGCCGTGGTCCCGGCGCACCATGTGCAGGCACAGGTCGAGACCCGCGGCGACCCCCGCCGACGTCAGCACCTGACCGTCGTCGACGAACAGCACCGAGGGGTCGACCCGCGCTCCGGGGAACCGCTCCGCCAGCGCGTCGGCGAACCGCCAGTGCGTCGTCACCCGGCGCCCCTCCAGCAGGCCGGCCCTCGCGAGCACGAAGGCCCCCGTACAGATGGACGCCACCCGCGCCCCGCCGGCCGCCGCCTCCCGCAGCAGCCGGACCGCGCGCGCCTCCGGCACCCGGTCGGCGGGGACGCCGGGAACGATGATGGTGTCCGCGTCACGGGCGTCGTCCCACCCGTACGAGGACGAGAGCCGGAACGGCTGCACCGGCCCCGCCGTCGTCGTGACCGCACGCTCGGCGCAGACCCGCACGTCGTACGCCGGGGTCCCGTCGGGACGGCTCGCGAACCCGAACACCTGGCAGGGGATGGCCAGATCGAAGGCCGACACCGCGTCCAGCGCGAGAACCGCAACCACATGCATACGCCCCGACCCTACGCCACCGCCCCGCACCGGCTGCCCCATCGGGAACCCGACGCGACACCGCGGCGTCCTCGCACGGTATGGGAACGGATACGCACACGGAGATACCGGCGACGGCACGACGTCGTCGTGGCCGCCGGGGCGGCTGGGGCGTGGACGCCCGGGGGCGGTCGGCCTGGCGGCGCGGCCGGATACCCGCCTCGGCCGCCGTGGCGGTCGCCTGCCTGCTGGCCTTCCCCGGCGCGGTGCCCAACGCCGTCGGGCGGTTGGGCAGCCTTGCCGAGACGTTCCTACCGTGGCTGGGGCTGACCGTGCCGGTCCTGCTCGTCGTCGCGCTGGTACGGCGCTCCGCGACGGCCCTGCTGGCTCTGACCCTGGTGAGCGCCGTGTGGCTGGGCCGGTTCGGCGGCGCGCTGACGGCGGGCGAGGCGCCGGAGTACGACATCACCGTCGTCCAGCACAACGTCAGCGACGAGAACCCCGACCCCGGGGGCACCGCGCGGGCCCTGGTGGAGGCCCGGCCGCAGATGATCGCCCTCCAGGAGCTGACCCCGTCCGCCCTTCCGTCGTACCGGGCGGCACTGGCGGCCGGCTATCCGCACCACGCGGTGCACGGCACGGTCGGACTGTGGTCGGTGTACCCGCTCGTCGACGTACGGCCCCTGGACATCAGGCCCCCGGGATTCGGTGCCGACTGGAACCGCGGGCTGCGCGCCACCGCGGTCACCCCGCACGGCGAGGCCGCGGTGCACGTCGCCCACCTGCCGTCCGTACGCCTCGGCCCCACGACCGGCTTCGGCTCCGCGGCCCGGGACGCGAGCGCCGCGCTGCTCGGCGAGGCGATCGCCGCGGAGCGACCCCGCACGGTGATCCTGCTGGGCGACCTCAACGCCACCGTCGACGACCGTGGCCTCGCCCCCGTCACGTCCCGGCTGCGGCCCGCCCCGCCCGCCTTCGCCTTCAGTTGGCCGGCCGCGCTGCCGCTGGCCCGGATCGACCAGGTCATGGCCCGCTCCGCGACCGTCGTCGACATCCGTACCCTTCCCGCCACCGGCAGCGACCACCTGCCCGTCGCCGCCCGCGTCCGCTGGTGAGGAACGGTCACAGCTCCTGGTCCGGCCAGCCCAGCAGGCGGGCCCCGATGACGGCGGTCTGGAGCGTGTAGCGGTGGACGGCGTCACCCGGGTCGGCCCCGGTCAGCTTGTGGATGCGCTCCAGCCGGTACGTCAGCGCCCGCACGCTCAGGGACAGGCGCCGGGCGGCCTCGGCGGCCACGCAGCCGGTGTCGAAGTACGTGGTGAGGGTGTCGATGAGCGGCCTCGCGCCGCCCCGGGCCTGCCGCAGCGGGCCCAGCACGCTGACGACCAGGTCGGCCATGGCCTGCCGGTCGCGGGTGAGCACCGGGTAGACCAGGAGGTCCGCGGCGTGCAGCACCGGCTCGTCGAGGTCCATGCGGACGGCCAGGTCGAGGGCGTTGAGCGCCTCCTCGTAGGAGTGCACGACACCGCCCACGCCGGGGTGCGGGCGCCCGATGGCGACACGACCGCCGTCGGTCGCCGCGTACGCCTGCTTGGCGAAGAAGCCCAGAACGTCTGCCTGGTCGCCCGGCGCGATACAGATGAGGCGGCCGTTCTTGGTGGTCAGCAGGATGTGACGGTCCCCGAAACGGGCCACGAGGGACGACTCGATGCCCCGGGTGACCGCGTAGCCGTCGTCGTACGGCTCCGGGCCGTGCGCCACCGCGACCGCGTGCGCCCGGGACAGCAACAAGCCGAACCGCTCGGCGCGTTCGGCGAGCCGGCCGGCATCACCCCGGCCGTGCAGGAGATCGTCGATGAACTCCCGCCGCGCCGCCTCCTGCCGGCGGATCGCCAGCCGCTGTGCCCGCTCGTGGCCTTCGGCGAAGGCGTCCACCGCCTGCTCCACCGCCGCGAGCAGATGGTCGGCGGCGCCGCCCCGCAGGCCCTCCCGTACGTCCTGGGCGGCGGACAGATGGGCACGCACCAGGAAACGCAGCCCCAGACCGGCCTCGGCCGCCCGCTCGCCCCGGAGGCGCAGCGCCTCCAGCTCGTCCCGGGTCAGCCGCCTGCCGGTGGCGCAGGCACCGGCGAGGATCCGGGCATACCCCTCCAGATATATCTCGGCCGCGCCCTGCTCCACCACGAACCCTCCCCGTTCCTGACGCGTCGCTGACGACTTCCTGACGCGTGGGCGTCAAGAGTGCCATGCACGGCGGGCGGGGCGGCCACCGGCATCAAGAGCGCGTGAAGATTGCCGGTGCACGGCAATGCGAACACGCGTGCCGCACTGCCACGATGAGGCCGCCGCAGCCGGGCGTTCCCGCTCGATGCCGGAATCGGGAAGCGGCTGTTCCGTACCAGGGAGAGCGAGGGAAGAGTCATGGCCGAGTTTCTGCATGCCGTCACGACGTTCCCCGCCGTGCTGTTCACCGCCGCCCTCGTGGTCGTCGTGGGCTTCTGGCTGCTGGTGCTGCTCGGTGCCGCCGACCACGACACCTTCGACGGGGACGTGGACGCCGACGCGCTGAGCCTGGGCGGCGTGCCCGTCTCGGTGTCGGCCTCGCTGCTGATCGCCCTCTCCTGGTTCCTCGGTACCACCGGCTCCGTGCTGCTCGCCCGCACGGGCTGGCCCGATGCCGTGGTCCACCTGCTGGACGCCGTCCTGCTGATCGCCGCCCCGGCCGCCGCCTGGCGTCCGACCCGCGTGCTCGTACGCCCCCTGGCCAGGCTGTTCCCCGGGCAACCCGGGCCGTCCCGGCACGACTTCGTCGGCCTGACCTGCACCATCCGCACGGGACGGGTGGACGCCGGGTTCGGCCAGGCCGAAGTCGCCGCGCGGGACGGTTCCACCGCCGTCGTACAGGTCCGTCAGAACGAGGGGGACCGGCTGGCACTCGGCAGCACGGGGCTGCTGTACGCCTACGACGACGCCGGCGAGTTCTTCTGGGTCGCGCCCTTCGACAAGGCGCTCGACCCCCGCGGCTGACCGCCGCCCCCACCACGTCCGCTCCCACCCTTCGATCCGGGGAATCGCTCATGGATGCCATCACTTGGGGCATCGGCGTGCTCGTCGCCGTTGTCCTCCTCATCGCCGTCGCCATGCTGTTGGTGATCAGCCGGCTGTTCCGCAAGGTGGAACAGGGCAAGGCCCTGATCGTGTCCAAGATGCGCAAGGTCGACGTCACCTTCACCGGCCAGGTCGTCCTGCCCGTCCTGCACAAGGCCGAGACCATGGACATCTCGGTGAAGACCATCGACATCAGCAGGACGGGCCGGGACGGCCTGATCTGCCGCGACAACATCCGCGCCGACATCCGCATCTCCTTCTTCGTCCGCGTCAACAAGACCGTCGAGGACGTCATCAAGGTCGCCCAGGCCATCGGCACCGCCCGTGCCAGTGACCAGGCCACCCTCCAGGAGCTGTTCAACGCCAAGTTCTCCGAGGCCCTGAAGACGGTGGGCAAGCAGCTCGACTTCACCGACCTCTACACCAAGCGCGACGAGTTCCGGGACCGGATCATCCAGGTCATCGGCACCGACCTGAACGGCTACAGCCTGGAGGACGCGGCGATCGACCACCTGGAGCAGACGCCGCTCGCGCAGTTGGACGCCTCCAACATCCTCGACGCCCAGGGCATCCGGAAGATCACCGAGCTGACGGCCGTCGAGCACGTGCGCACCAACGAGTTCCGGCGCACGGAGGAGAAGGAGATCACCCGGCAGAACGTCGACGCCCGCGAGGCCATCCTGGAGCTGGAGCGCCGCCAGGCCGACGCGGAGATCAAGCAGAAGCGCGAGATCGAGACCGTACGGGCCCGGGAGGAGGCCGAGACCGCCCGGGTCGCGGAGGAGGAGCGGCTGCGCGCGCAGAGCGCCTTCTTGAAGACCGAGGAACAGCTCGGCATCCAGCGGGAGAACCAGGCCCGCGAGGTGGCCGTCGCCCAGAAGAACCGCGAGCGGGTCATCGCCGTCGAGAACGAGCGCATCGAGAAGGACCGGCTGCTGGAGGTCATCGCCCGCGACCGGGAGACCGAGCTGACGCGCATCTCCGCCGAGAAGGAGGTCGAGGCGGAGCGCCGTGAGATCGCCGAGGTCATCCGCGAGCGGGTGGCGGTGGACCGTACGGTCGCCGAACAGGAGGAGTCCATCAAGAGGCTCCGCGCGGTCGAGGAGGCCGAGCGCAAGCGGCAGGCCGTGATCATCGCGGCCGAGGCGGCGGCGCAGGAACAGCTCGTCAAGGACATCAAGGCCGCCGAGGCCGCCGAGCAGGCCGCGGTCCACCGCGCCGCCGAGGAACTCACGCTGGCCGAGGCACGCCACAAGGCCGCCGACATGGACGCCCGCGCCAAGGTCCGCCTCGCCGAGGGCATCCAAGCCGAAGCCGCGGCCGAGGGCCTGGCCGCCGTCCAGGTACGGGAGAAGGAGGCCGACGCCATCGAGAAGGCCGGCCGCGCCGAGGCGGAGGCCACCGAAGCACGGCTGCGCGCCGAGGCGACGGGCACCCGGGAGAAGGCCCTCGCCGAGGCCACCGCGATCGGCGAGAAGCTTAAGGCGGAGGCGGCCGGGCTCACCGAGAAGGCGGCGGCCATGGCGGCACTGGACGAGGCGTCGCGCACGCACGAGGAGTTCCGGCTGCGCCTGGAGGCCGAGAAGGACATCCGGCTCGCCGGGCTGGACGTCCAGCGGCAGGTCGCCGAGGCGCAGGCCACCGTACTCGCCACCGGCCTGGAGAACGCCGACATCGACATCGTCGGCGGCGAGTCGGCCTTCTTCGACCGGATCGTCGGGGCCGTCTCCCTGGGCAAGAGCGTCGACGGGTTCATCGACAGCTCCCGGACCGCCCAGGCGCTGGCCGGGCCGTGGCTGGACGGCTCCGCCTCCTTCACCGAGGACCTGACGAGGGCACTCGGGTCGGTCACCACCGCCGACGTACAGAACCTGACCGTGTCCGCCCTGCTGATGAAGCTCATGCCCGCCGGGTCGGGGCAGCTCGACGAACTCATCGGAAAGGCACGGCAGTTGGGCCTGGCCGACATGCCGGTGGCCGAACTGGCCGGGCTGAACGGCACGGCCAAGGGCTGACCGCCCGGTTCCACAGTTTCCGGAGCTGCCGCGCGGGGGGCGGCAGCTCCGGAGGAATACCGATCACACGCACGAGGGAGCGGGACCCATGGACACCACGGGGATGGACGCCGGTACGTACGAGGTGCTGCGCGACCGCCTCGGCGCGCAGGCCGGCGAACTGGCCCGGCGGGCCGAGGCCCTCAACACCGCCCGTGTCGCGGCCTTCGGCTCCACGGACCTCGCCCTCCTCGGCACCGAGCGCGTCCACACGGAGCACCACGCCGTACCCCGCGACGTCGTCGCCGTCGGCGACGCGCTGCTGGTCGGCCACGAGGCCCCGGACCCGCACGTCTTCGCCCTCTACGACCGCGACCTGAACCGGCTCCCGGACGACGCGGTGCCCGGCCTGCTCGACGACCCCGCCTTCCTACGCGAACACGCCGCCCTGCACCGCTACTTCCAGGGTGCGCGGCTCCTCCGCCTCCGCACGGTCGACGACAGGCTGCTCGCGGTGTTCCGCACCGGGGAGCAGGCCGAGGACATCCGCGTCCTTCGCTGGTCCCTCGCCCCCTCCGGCGAAGTGCGGTTCCTGGACGCGCGGGGCGAGCGCGACCACGTCTTCCCCGCCCCGTACGACTTCCCCTGGACCGTGACGACCCGGGACGACCACGTGCTGGGACGGCACCCGCACATCGCCGTCGCCGACGGAACCGCCTTCGTCTCCACGGCCGGCGGCACGCTGACCGTGAAGACCGAGAACGACACGGAATCCGCCGACGGCGTCCACAGCGAGCCGGTCGACGAGCCGCTCCAGTCGCTCGCCGACGCCGAGGTGGCGTACGCGGTGGTCGGCCCGCTGGTCCTCCTGCGTGTCCGGCCGTACAAAGAGGACACCCCGCGCCATCTGGTCCTCAACACGCTCACCCGGTCCGTCGTCCGGCTCGACGGCATCGGACAGGCGTGCCGCCGGCTGCCGGACGACCAGGGCATCGTCTTCCCCGGCGGCTACTGCCTCGCGACCGGCGCGGTGAAGACCTTCGACACGGCGGACACCGAGGGGCTGGAGTTCGAGCGCGCCGTCCGCTCGCCCAACGGCGAGGACGTGCTGTTCGTGTTCCGCGCCCGGACCGGGGGGCACACCCTCCTCCTCCCGTACCACCTCATCCGCAAGGAGGCGGCCACCCCGCTGACCTGTCACGGCCACGCCCTCCTCGACGACGGCACCCTCGTCCTGCTGCGGCCGGAGTCCGGTGAGCCGGCACGGGTCCACCCGGTGCAGGTGTGGCGGACGCCGTACGTCTCCGACACCCACACCGTCCCCGTGGCCGACGGGCCCCTCGCCCGGATCGGCAACGCCGACCTGGTGCGCGGCATCTCCGACTGCCTCGCCATCGCCCGCCAGGCCACCGGGACCACCGCCACCGGTGAGTGGTACCAGGCACTGGTCACCGCCTGCACCCGCACCGCCGACCGCTTCCACTGGCTCGGCGACGCGGACACCGGCGACCTGCGCACCCCACTGCGGGAGCTGAGGGCCACCGCCGAACAGGCGCTGGAGGAGTTCGCGTCCGTACGGTCCCTGACCCGGCAGGCGCAAGAGGCGCTCACGGAGGCGGCCGAGGAGCTCCAGCGCCTGGTCCGGCGCGTGCGCGCAGAGGCCCCGGCCACCGCCGCCGAATGGATCGAACGCATCACCGGACTGCGCCGGGCACAGGGGCGTCTGCTCACCCTGAAGGAGACGCGGTACGCGGACACGGAGGCCGTCGACGCGCTCGCCGAGGAGGCCGCGGGCCACATCGCCGCCACCGCGCGTCGGGCCGTGGACTTCCTCCGGCGCGAAGACGCCTTCACCGGCCACCACACGGACATCGAGCGGCTCACCGCCGACGCCGGGGCGATCACCACGGCCGCCGAGGCGGCGCCCCTCACCGAGCGGCTGGACGAGCACCTCTCCGGCCTCCAGACCCTCACCGAGGTCGTCACCGGCCTCGACATCGCCGACGCCACCGTACGCACCGAGATCCTGGAGCGGATCGCCGAGGTCATGGGCGGGCTCAACCGCGCCCGGGCGACCCTCGCCGCCCGCCGCCGCGAACTCCTCGACCAGGAGGGGCGCGCCGAGTTCGCGGCCGAGTTCGCCCTCCTCGGCCAGGCGGTCACCGGCGCACTCGCGGCGGCGGACACCCCGGAAGCCTGCGACGCGCGACTCGCGCCCCTGCTGGTCCGGCTGGACACCCTGGAGTCCCGGTTCGCCGGCCACGACGACTTCCTCGGCCGGATCACCGACCGGCGCGGCGAGGTCCACGATGCCTTCTCGGCCCGCAAACAGGCCCTCCAGGACGCCCGGGCCCGGCGCGCCGAACGCCTTGCCGAGTCGGCCGCCCGAGCCCTGGAGACGATCGCCCGGCGGGCGGCAGGCCTGGACAGCCTCGACGCGGTCACCACCTGCTTCGCCTCCGACCCGATGGCCGTCAAGGTCCGCCGCACCGCCGGCGAACTGCGCGAACTCGGCGACCCGGTACGGGCCGGGGAACTGGAGGGCCGGCTGAAGGCCGCGCGCCAGGAGGCCGCCCGCGCGCTGCGGGACCGCACCGAGCTGTACGCGGACGGCGGCGGCACCATCCGGCTCGGCGCGCACCGCTTCGCCGTCAACACCCAGGCACCGGAGCTCACGCTCGTACCGCACGCGGACGGCGGGATGGCACTCGCGCTGACCGGCACGGACTACCGGCGCCCGGTCACCGACCCGCACTTCGCGGACACCCGCGACCACTGGGACCGGCTCGTGCCCTCCGAGAACGCCGACGTCTACCGGGCGGAATACCTCGCCGCCAGGCTCCTGGCCGAACACGGCGCCGAGGAGCCGGCGGAGGCGGACCTGCCCGAGCTGGCCCGGCGGGCCGCCGAAGCCGCGTACGACGAGGGGTACGAGCGGGGCGTCCACGACCACGACGCGGCGGCCGTCCTCGCCGTACTGCTGCGCCTGCGCAGGCGGGCGGGCCTGGCACGGTACCCGTCCGCCGACCGCGCCGCCGCCCAGCTCTTCTGGGCCCACGGGACCACACCCGGGCAACGGCGGGCATGGGCCCGGGAGGCCGCGTCCCTGGTACGCGCGCGCGACACCTTCGGTACGGCACCCGGGCTCGACGCGCTGCACCGCGTGCTCGCCGACGCCGGAGCACCGACGGCCGCCGCGGCCGAGTACCTCGTCGAGGAGCTGGCGACCGGCGAGTCCTTCGTGGCCGGCCCGGCGGCCCGCACCCTGCTGGAGAAGTTCCACCGCTCAGTGGGCTCCTCGCCGTACGCCGACGACGTACGCGACCGGCTCGGCGCCGGGGACACCGCGGCCGCACGGCGGCTGGTGGAGGGCTGGCTCGTGCCGTACGCCGCCGCCTCCGGCGACCACGTCGACGCCGGTGACCTCGCCGAAGCCGTGGCGATCGAGGTGTGCCCGGACCTCGAACGGCACGACGCCGAGGGGCCCCTGACGGCCACCGTCGACGGCCTGCTCGGCAGTCACCCCAGGATCGAGCGGGGCAGCCTGCCGCTCAGACTCGACGAGTTCCTGGCCCGCACCGGCGACTTCGCCCGCCACGCCGTGCCGGGCTTCCGCGCCTACCAGCGGCACCGGACCGCCCTGGTCGCCGCCGAACGCCGCCGCCTGCGGCTCGACGAGTACCGGCCGCGCGTCATGGCCTCCTTCGTACGCGGCCGCCTCGTCGACGAGGTGTACCTGCCGCTCATCGGCGACAACCTCGCCAAGCAGCTCGGCGCCGCCGGGGACGACAAGCGGACCGACCACAGCGGACTGCTGCTCCTGCTCTCCCCGCCCGGCTACGGCAAGACGACCCTCGTCGAGTACGTCGCCGACCGCCTCGGCCTGCTCCTGGTGAAGGTCGACGGCCCGGCCCTCGGCCACACCGTCACCTCCCTCGACCCGGCGCAGGCCCCGGACGCCACCGCCCGCAAGGAGCTGGAGAAGATCGACTTCGCGCTGTCGGCCGGCAACAACGTCATGCTGTACCTGGACGACATCCAGCACACCTCTCCCGAACTCCTCCAGAGGTTCATCCCGCTGTGCGACGCCACCCGCTCCCTGAACGGCCACGACCTGCGCGGCAAGCGCTTCGCGGTCTGCATGGCGGGAAACCCCTACACGGAATCCGGGCAGCGCTTCCGCATCCCCGACATGCTGGCCAACCGTGCCGACGTGTGGAACCTCGGCGACGTCCTGACCGGCAAGGAGGACGCCTTCGCGCTCAGCTTCATCGAGAACGCCCTCACCTCCCACCCCGACCTCGCACCCCTCGCCGCACGCGACCGCGCCGACCTCGACGTCCTGCTCCGGCTCGCCGCGGGCGACCCGGAGGCCCGCCCCGACCGGCTCACCCACCCCTGCCCGCCGGCCGAACTCGACCGCGTCCTCGCGGTGCTGCGCCACCTGCTCACCGTCCGCGCAACCGTCCTCGCCGTCAACGCGGCGTACATCGCGTCCGCCGCCCGGAGCGACACCACGCGCACCGAGCCGCCCTTCCGGCTCCAGGGCTCGTACCGCACCATGAACAGGATCGCCGCCCGGGTGTCCCCCGTGATGGACGAGGCCGAGGTGGCCGCCCTGATCGACGACCACTACACGGCCGAGGCGCGGACCCTCACCGCCGGGGCCGAGGCCGACCTGCTCAAGCTCGCCGAACTGCGCGGCACGCTCACCGAGGAGCAGGCGGCCCGCTGGGCCGGCATCAAGGCCGCGTACGTGCACGCCGCAGGTCAGCGGCGTCCCGGGTGAACCGGCGGGGGCAGGTGCGCGGGGACACGTTCGAGGACTCCGCCCGCGAACACGTCGTACAGGGGCAGGGTCTCCAGGTGGACGTAGCCGATGTGGCAGTCGCAGCGGGCCAGCGGACAGGGGCGCGGCGCGAGAGCGGCGCGGTACGAGCCGTCGTAGAGGTTGCCCAGCTCGGCGCGGACGAAATGGCAGCGGCGGACCGTGCCGTCACCGTCGACCGACAGGACCGACTCGCCCGTCCGGCAGGGCAGTCCGGCCGACCGGTGCGGATGCCGGCTGTACGGGAAGAGCGGGTCGAGCGCCGTCCAGGTCTCCGCCTCCTCGTCGGCGTACGTGTGGCCCTCGGCGGCGTTCACCCACAGGTAGACGTGCCCCGGCAGCGCGGCGCGCAGCCGCCGGGCGTCCGCCAGATGGGCGGGCAGGCCGACGACGCCGACACTGAAACGGACGCCACGCTCCGCGAGGTCCCGCGTCTTGGCCAGGAAGCGGTCGTACGGCGTCTGGCCCGGATGGTACGTGCACCACAGCGCCACGGTGTCCCGGTCGGCGTCGGCCAGCCAGTCGGTGCGGCAGCTCAGGTTGGTCTGGATCGCGACCCGGTCGACGTGCGGGGTGTGCGACAGCTCCACCAGGGCCCGCCGGTACCAGGAGCGCACGAGCCCTTCGCCCCAGGGCGTGAACAGCACCGAGAGGCGGTCGCCGGTCTGTGCCGTGGCCCAGCCCGTGAAGCGTTCCAGCGCCGCCCGGTCGGCCCGGAGCCGGCCGGGGCTGTCGCGCCGCTTGGCGAAGGGACAGTAGGGGCAGTCGTAGTCGCACGAGGCGAGGGGGCCCCGGTAGAGGAGCGTCAGGTCCACGGTGGGCGCCTACTTCGGTTCGTACGAGGCCATCGCGGCCCTGACGGCGGGTGAGAACAGCTCCGGGCCCAGCGCGTCGGAATGGGCGAGCCCCTCCGGGGACAGCCGCAGCAGCCCCGGCACGGTGTCGTCGAGCCAGCCCCGGCCGGTGAACGCGGCGAGCTCGGCGCCGAAGTCGTCGTACGGGTCCGACCCGAACCGGGAACGGTAGTCGCCCACCGGCATGCCCCGCGCCTGGAGCAGGGATTGCAGGAGGTGCCGGCGGCGTGCCTCGTCCCCGTCCATGAAGCGGCCGTGCACCGCCCGGCCGAAGTCCTCGGTGCCGGTGTAGTCGTCGATGATGGCCCGTATCTCGCCCATGTCGACCGCGTAGTCGAAGGAGTAGTGGAGGGTGGAGGTGTAGGAGCGGGCGCCGCAGCCCAGGCCGATCATGCCGTCCGTCTGGCAGGCGTGGTCGTCCGGTCCCTGGGCGGGCGCGCCGGCGCGCCGGAACATGCGCATCGACACCTGCTCGTAGCCCTGGGCGAGCAGGTGGTCGCGCCCCCGCCGGTAGAGGTCCAGCCGCTGCTCGTCCCACTCCCGGTCGGTGTGGGCGGTCCGCCGGGCCAGACCGGTCAGGGGGCGCACGTACAGCGGGTAGAGGTACAGCTCCTCCGGCCGCCAGGCGAGCGCGGCGTCCAGGGAGGCGCGCCAGGTGGCGGGGGTCTGGCCGTCGATGCCGTAGATCAGGTCGATGTTGAGGACGGGGACGGTGGTGTCCCGGATTCTGGTGAGGGCGGCTTCCACGTCCGCGCGCCGCTGCGGGCGCACCGCCGCCCGCGCCTCCTCGTCGACGAAGCTCTGCACACCGATGCTGAGCCGGGTCGTGCCGCGCTCGGCGAGGACGGCGAGCCGGTCGGCGGTGGCCGTTGCGGGTGAGGTCTCGACGGAGAGCGGGATGGCGCGCAGGTCGGCGCCCATGCGTTTCTCGGCGATGTCGCAGAGCCGCTCCAGCTCGTCGGCGGTCAGGAACGTCGGGGTGCCGCCCCCGAAGGCGGCGTTGGCGAAGCGCACCGGGCCCGTGGCCTTGGTCGGGGTGTCGCCGAGGGCGTCGCGGACGGCGGTGGCCTGCCGGTCCAGCGCGTCCAGGTACCGGCCGGTGAGCCCGTCGGGGGCGCCGATCCGGGTGAAGAGGTTGCAGAAGCCGCAGCGGACCTCGCAGAACGGTATGTGCAGGTAGAGCGAGAGGGCGTCCTTGCGTTCGCCCCGCCACAGGTCCCGCAGCGCGGGCCCGCCGGGCAGCGGGCGGTAGGCGGTCTTGTGGGGGTAGGCGTAGACGTAACTGCCGTACGGGCGGGGGCTGGTGCTGGTCATGCGGACGGCTCCAGGAAGAAGTGGGCGTACGGAACCGTCCACACGGCCTCGTGGGCGAGGCGGTGACCGGTGTAGCCGTCGTCGCCGTAGGTGGTGCCGTGGTCGGAGCAGACGATGGCGAAGCAGCGGCGCCGGGAACTCATCGCGGCGAAGAGCCGGCCGATGTGACGGTCGATGTACTCCAGCGCGGCGGCGTGGCTGGCCGGGCTGTCCCCGTCCTCACGGGTGGCGCCGGGCAGGTGGAACCAGTTGGGCTGGTGCAGCGCGGACGCGTTGAGGAAGAGGAACAGCCGGCGCTCGGCCGGCAGCGCGGCGACCACCTGCTCGGCCCGCTCCACCTGTGCCTCGAAGGACGTGGGCGACGCCACGCCGAACGCGGGCTCCCAGTGGCTCTCCTGGAACATCCCCGGCAGGACGTCGCCCAGCGCGCCCCGCTTGTTGAAGAACCCGACGCCGCCGACGCACACCGTCCGGTAGCCCTCGGCCGCGAGCGCCGAGACCAGGTCGGGTGTGTCGAAGACGTACGTGTCCCCGGCGGTGGTCTCGCTGCCCGCGAAGCGCGCGGCGAACAGCCGGGCGTGCGGGCCGGGGCCGGCGGGCGTCGGGAGGAACCCGGCGAACATCGCCTGGTGGGAGGCGTAGGTGAAACTGCCCGGCGCGTGCCGCTTCTCCCAGGCGCCGCCGGGGAGATGGCGGGCCAGGTGCGGGATGCGCCCGGCGGCGGCCAGGTCGGCGGCCACGTCGTACCGGAGGGTGTCGAGGGTGACGAGCAGCAGGTCGTCACGGCCGACGACCTGGTTCATGTCGGGGGCAGGGGCGGAGCCCGGGGCCGGGGAGGGGCCCGCGGTCGGGGCGGGGAGCCGGGCGGTGCCGGCCTCAAGCGGTTGCACGGTGGTTCCTCAGGGGTGGTGCGGTGTGCGGTGAACGCCGCCGCAGTACGGCGGCGACCTGGGTGGCATAGGTGTCGAGGCCCTCGGCGCCGCTGCCCGGCAGGCCGGTGAGACCCGGCAGCAGGTCGCCGAAGGCGTTGACCTCGGCGACGGCGAACCGCCGCCAGCCGGTGGAGGGGAGGAGGTCGACCCCGACGCACAGGGTGCCGGGGAAGCAGGCCGCCGCCCGTTCGCAGACGTCCAGGGCAGCCGCCCAGCGCCCGCCCATGGCCTCGGTCGCGGCGGCGAGGTCCCCGCGCGCCCCGCCGAGGTGGAGGTTGGTCATCGGCGCGTGGCTGGTACGGACGACGGCGTGGGTGGCCCGGCCGTCGACGACGACGATCCGCAGGTCCGCCCGGCGGCCCCCGCCCAGGCTCGCCTTCGGCCACCACCGCTCGATGTGCAGCCCGTCCGGCGCCAGGGCGTCGACCAGCGCGGCGACCTCCCGCTCGTCGCTGACCCGGCGCACGCGCAGCGAGTTGTGGAGCCGGCCGTCCACGGCCTCCACGGACGTGGTGGCCCGCAACCGGCCCGGCGCGCCCGTCTCCAGGGCCACGATCCCGGACGCGGACGAACCGTGCGCGGGCTTGACGAACACGCGCCGCATGCCGTGCGCGGCCATCAGGGCCCGTACGTCGTCCCAGCCGCGAACCGGCGTACCGGCGCCCGACGTGGGCGACTCGGGGACCGGCACGCCCGCGTCGAGCAGGACCCGGTGGCAGCGCCGCTTGTCGAACAGGACGGCCACCTCGGCGGCATCGTCCAGCCGGACGCCACCGCGCAGCGTCCCGACGGCGGCGGTGAACCGCGCGTACCAACGGGCACCGCCCTCGACCCGGGTCGGATCGTCCACGTCCCGCAGGAGCCGGTCGACCTCGGCGTTCTCCCCGGGCGAGTCGAGCCGTACGACCTCGTCGGCGGCGAACACCGCGCCGCCGTCGCGCAGCACGGCCGTCCAGGGCACGACGCGGGGAGCGGGCAGCCCGGCGGCCCGCACGGCGTCGGCGAACAGGCCCACGCGGCGGTTCTCCGGATTGCCGACGACCGCGAACCGGGCCGGGGGTGGCTGAGTCATGGGCGTCGTCCGCTACTCGCCGACGGCCACGTAGCGCCAGACACGGCCGTCCCACTCGTCCTCGTCGGCGTGGCCGCGGTCGAGGTCGAGCGTCACGCCGGCGCTTCCCAGGGTCTCCTGGAAGCGCTCCCTCATCGGCGCGCCCAAGTAGTTGTGGTGCAGGTCGAGGCTCTTGAGGTGAGTGAGGGGCTGGCCCTCCAGCAGCGCGGTCCCGCCCTCCTCGGTGAGGACGCCCATGGACAGGTCGAGGGACTCCAGCCGGGCGACCACCGGCGCGGAGGCCACGGCGGCCGCGATCTCGTCCTGGTAGTCGCAGTTGCGCAGGCCCAGGTGGCGGAGGCTCGGCAGCCGGGCGCCGTCCAGGATGGGCGCCACGTCGGAGATCTCGCTGTCGCCCCCGTAGCCGTCCGTGCCGAGCCACAGGTCGAGGCGTTCCAGGGCGGGCAGGTCGCTGGCGGCGACCCCGCGCACCACGTGAGCCGGCATGCCACCGGTCTCCAGCGTGAGCGAGCGCAGCCGCCGGTGGGTGACGGCCCGGAAGACCAGCCCGGTACCGCCGCGCGCCCCGAACTCCTCCAGTTCGGGGAAGGCCTCCAGGAGCCGCGTGACATCGTCCTGGTGGATCCAGGAGATCTCGCACTCCTCCGACTCCATGTCGCCTATGAACAGGGCACGCAGGGCGGGGAACTTCGTTCGGGCGTCGACCAGGGTGTCGATCGCCGGCTTGACGCCGCCTTCGTCGTCGTACGCCTCCTCACAGGCGCCGGTCACGAGGGCGCGGACCCGCGTGGTGTCGACGGCGGCGCAGAACCGGGCGAACGCCTCCGGCCAGCCCTCCTCGCTGTCATAGACCTCGGTGGAGACGCGCCAGGCGACGGCGTCGGCCGCCGGGAGCTCCACCGTGCCGTCGTCGTCCTCGCGCAGAGGGAAGTCGAACACGGGTAGTCCGTACGACTCCCGTAGGTGTTCCGCGTAGCTCATGCCTCTGCCGCTCCTCGCCCGTCGCAGTCCGATGTGCTGCAAGTTGTAGCAAGCGGCACTGACAACACCCCTGCCGGGGCGGCGCCCGGCGCCGCACCGGGGGCGTTGTCAGACCCCGCCCCTACCGTCGGAGACAGCTCGGCGCACCGTGCGCCGACGGAGGAGGGGACACGTATGTACCGACAGGGAGACGTGCTGATCGTGCCGCTCGCGGAATCGGCGGTGCCGCCGCATGCCGTGGACGCGCCGGGCGAACCGCGCGACGGCCGGGGCCGGATGGTCCTGGCGCTCGGCGAGGTGACCGGACACGCGCACGCCGTGATCGGCCCCGGCCGGCTGGTGCGCGAGCCCGGTGTGTTCGGCCCGATGCTGCTTCACCTGCCGGACGGTGGACGCGTGGTGCACGAGGAGCACGCCCCCATCCCGCTGCCGAAGGGCTGGTTCCGGGTGGTGCGGCAGCGCGAGTACGTGCCGGGAGCGGTACGGCTCGTCGCGGACTGACCGCCGGGCGACGGCAGTGCGGGCAAGGGCGTTGTCGGACAACGGCATGTCGAGCGACGGCAGTGCGGGCAATCGAGGACACGAGCAGGGAAGCAGGGGAGGGGACGCGATGACGGACCGGAGTGGGGACACGGAGTTCTGGCGGGCCGTCGCGACGGCCACGGAGCCCGCGCGGCGGGCGGAGGCCGAGGCGGGAGTGCGCCTGGCCTACCGCGGTGCCGGGCTGGCGGAGCCGGAGCGGATCGTGTGGGCGGCGTCGCCCAGGGAAGCGGTGCGGCTGTTGCGTTCGGGCGACGGCGGGACGGCGCCCGGGGCACGGGGGCGCAGTGTGCGGGAGGAGGTGCGCAGCAGACCGTGGGCGGCCGAGCGCGGCAGGCTGCACGAGCGGCTGGGCCCCCAGGGGTGGGGGCGGCGCTGGGCCCTGACGGGCGCCAGGCTGTGGGAGACCACACAGGCGCTGTCGGCACGGATCCGGGCGGGCATCGTCGAGGAGCTGGCCGACGGACGCGACGAGGAGGCCGCGGTCCGGCTGCTGCTCCTCGACGCCGTCCTGGGGCAGCACGACGCCGCCTGGCTCTGCGCGTTCGACCCGGGCGAGGGCTCGGCGCTGGACGGCCCGGCCGCGGTGGCCCGCACGGCCGGATGGTGGTGGCCCTACGAACACCTGGCGGTGATCTGCGAGCGTCCGGTGGAACTGCACCGGGACGAGGCGGGCCGCCTCGACCGGGCGGACGGCCCGGCCCTCGCCTTCCCGGACGGCTTCGCGCTCCACGCCTGGCGCGGCATGCCGGTGCCGGGCGACTTCCTGGCGGAGCTCGCCGCGCTGACGCCGGAGCGGATCCGCGAGGAGGAGAACGCCGAGCTGCGCCGCGTGATGCTGGAGCACTTCGGCTACGACCGCTACCTCGGCGAGTCGGGGGCGGAGCCGGTGCACCGGGACGAGACGGGCGTGCTGTGGCGGATACCGTTGCCGGACGACGAGGACGTGGCGATGGTGGAGGTGGTCAACTCCACACCGGAACCGGACGGCACCAGCCGCACCTACTGGCTTCGCGTGCCCCCGGCAACACGGACCGCGAGGGAGGGCGTGGCCTGGACGTTCGGCCTGGCGGCCGAGGCGTACGAGCCGCTGCGCCAGACCTGACGGGCGCCGGCGCCGGCACGGCGCCGGACCCGGCCCGCGGAGGGCCGGTCGGTCCCCGGTCGGTCGCAGCCGGGACCGCCGTGCGGTGCGCTTCGGCGCCGTGCCGTTGGTCACCGGTCATGCCGGGGCGGCCGGCCACGCGACGGCCCGGTGGACCGGGCCACGCCGGCGCGGAACGGTGGGGCGCTCACCGGCCGGGCAGAGCGATCCGACCTTGTAATCGCAGCGCGCGGAGGGCCAGTTCCAGTTCGAAGCGGCGGTCCGGGTCCTCCACCTCGTCGCCCCACAGGGCCTTGATCTGCCGCATCCGGTACCGCACCGTCTGCGGGTGCACCCCGAGCCGCGCGGCGACCTCCGGGGCGCCGCCCCGGGTCTCCAGCCATGCCAGCAGCGTCTCGGCGAGGCGGCGGCGCTGGGTGGGGCCGCGGTCGGCGAGCGGGGCGAGGCACCGGTCGGCCAGCGCCTCGATCAGCTCCTCGGGCGGCAGCAGGACGAGCGCGTCGATGTGTTCCGTGCAGTGCAGGAGCTCGCCCGACGGCAGCAGGCCGCGCTCGATGAGGCCCATCGCCTCCGTCGCCCAGCGCAGCGAGGCCGCCGCGTCCGCCAGCGGGACGGCCGGGCCGATCGCCCCCGTCCACCCCCGCAGCGCCCGGTGCAACTGCTCGCGGCGGCCGGGCACCGCCGGGTCCGGCACGAAGAGCAGCGGCTGTTCGCTCTCCATGTCGAGCAGCACCTCCGGCCCCACGGCCGGTGCCACGCACTCCCGGGCCGGGCGAAGCAGCACCCCCACGGCCACCCGCTGGGGCAGCGTCCAGCCGATCCGGGCCGCGTGGGCGGCGTACTCCTCCAGCGGCCGGGACCGCTCGCTGCGGCGCTCACCGAGCAGCGCCTGCGTCAGTTTGCGCTGCAACCGCAGCCGTTCGCCCGCCTGCCGGGCGGCCGCCTCGGCGTAGCCACGTACCGTCTGGTCCACCAGGCCGTCGAGGAAGGCGAAGCCCGCCTCGGCGAGGTCGTACATCGCGGGGGGCGGAATTTGGGCCTCATGGCCGATTTCCGCCAGCCGTCGCCAGGCGAGACGCACCCCGAGCCGGTAGACGGCTTGGAGGGAGTCGAGGGTGCGGCCCTGCTGGCCCTCCCCGCGCCCGAAGTCCTGGAAGACCTCCAGATGGAGCTGCGGGCTGCCGGAACCGCGCACCAGGTGCTGGAGGAACTCCTCCAGGGCCCGCCGGATGCCCACCAGGGCGACCAGCTCGCCGGACTCGTCCACGAGCAGCGGCATCCGGGGATGCTCACGGCAGATCGTGTCCAGGATCTCCTGCGCCAGCGCGGGCACTTCCGCCATGGCGCGGTCGGCGAACTCGCGCACCTGCCGGCGCGGCAGGTCCGCCCAGGCCGACCGCTCGGCGGCCGGTGCCCGCGTGTCCACTCCGGTCAACTCGCCTCACCCCCGGGGCAGAGCCGTCTCATGGCTGATCAGTGGCACATTGGGCTGTTCCGGGGTGGTGTTGAGCAGGGCCACGACGGCGAGGGCCGCGCCCACGGCGAGAGCCGCGGCGACCGCCACGGTCAGGGCGGCGGCGAGCAGTCTGGGCATGGTCGGGTCAGCCTTTCTGACGCTGGGACCCCACCACGAGTCCGTCACCCCGGACGGCGACGAACCCATCGCACCAGTGCATTGACAGTCCGTCAAGGGGACCCCTACGGTTCCCGGCCCATACGGAGTCCCACTCGGAGTCCCATACGGAGTGCACGTACACGCCGCGCAACCCCGCCCAGGCCCCCACGGAGTGTCCGCAATGCGTCGCACCGCTTCCCCCCTGTCGCTGATCCTGCTCGGGACCGGCGTGTTCCTGCTGGTCCTGGCGCCGTTACTGGTCTGGTACGTCCAGCCGCGCGCCAAGGTGAATCCCATCGACGTCGACACCGTCACCGTCTTCACCGGTACGGGCAGTTACTTCGACACCCGCCGGATCGCGACCGTGACCGGCACCCCGCTGACCATCACCCGCCAGGTACGCGGCGACGTGGCCGACAGCGTCCGCAGCGGCCGGGCCGTCTGGGACGTCTCCACCTCGGTGGACACCGACGACACGCTGCCCGCCGCCGCCACGCACGACTCGCTCCAGTGGACCCTGGAGCGCTGGGTCACCGACCGGCGCACCAACGAACCGGTGCACTGCTGCGAGGAGACCCCGACATTCGATGGCGAGGCCTACTTGAAGTTCCCCTTCGATGTGGAGAGGCGGTCCTACCGCTGGTGGGACGGCACGCTCGGCTCCACCGTGACCCTCCGCTTCGATGGGACGCAGAAGGTCCATGGGTACGAGGGCTACCGCTTCACCGGCCGCGTCGAACCGGCGAAGACGGGTACCCGGCTGGTCCCCGGCCGGCTCGTCGGGCAGCCGGGCCGGCCGCAGGTGCTCGCCGAGGAGTGGTACGCCAACCACGGCATCGAACTCGTCGTCGACCGGCGGACCGGGCGGATCCTGAACGCGGCGATCGGGCCGCGGAAGGTGCTGCGGGCGCCCGGGTCCACCAAGGACGCCGTGGTGCTGCTGGACAGCCGGCGCATGGAGTTCACCCCGGCCACCCAGCGGACGCAGGTGGCGCTGGCCTCCGCGGACAACCGGAAGCTTCGGCTGCTGGGGGAGACCGTGCCGCTGGGCGCGGCCGTCCTCGGCACCCTGCTGGCGGCGGCGGGCACGGTGCTGCTCGTCCGGGGAGGCCGCGTGCGCGGCCGGGCCGGGCACGGCTCCGGTGAAGTGCGCGCAATGTGACGAACTGTCATGTGCGGGCGGGGTGAAATTTGTCATCCCGGTGAGTAGCCGCACCGCCGGGCTTGGCGAACACTGACCAACCCACCGCACCACCACATCCGTCATCCCGGGCGTTCCATGACCTGCTCCATCCCCCCACCGGCGCCGGTGACCGCTCTCCGGCCCGGAGCACCGTCATCCGGTTCCCGACCCGAACGAGTTGGAGCTCGTATGCCCCAGCACGTACCCCCCACGCTGACCACCGCCGTTCCCCGCGGCGCGTGGTCGCCCCAGGGCGCTGTCCGCCCCCCTCGCCGTATCGTCTTCCTCTCCCGCCGCGACCTCGGCAACCCCGCCGCGGGCGGCTCGGAACTCCTCGTCGACCGGCTCGCGGAGGGCCTGACGGCCCTGGGCCACGAGGTCACCCTGCTGTGCGGGGGCCCGGCCGCGTACCGCGACTACCGGGTCGTCTCGGCGGGTGGCGACCTCGGCCACTTCCTCCGGGCGCCCAGCGCGTTCACCCGCCAGGTGGGCGACTGCGACCTGCTGGTCGAGGTGTGCAACGGCCTGCCCTACCTGGCCCCGCTCTGGCACCGGGGACCCACCCTCTGCCTGGTCAACCACGTGCACACCGAGCTGTGGGGCATGCGCTACCCCCGTCCCGCCGCCGGCATCGGACGGCGGCTGGAACGCTGGGCGCTGTCCGGTGCCCAGCGCGACAACCTGCTGGTCGCCGTGTCGGAGTCGACCGCGTCGGCGCTCGGCGCGCTGGGCGTCGACCCCGCCCGCATCCGCGTCGTGCACAACGGGGTGGAGGCCCCCGGGCACCGGATGCCGCGCTCGTCGCAGCCGCTGTTCCTGGCGGTCGGCCGCCTGGTCGAGTACAAGCGCATCGACCTGCTGCTGCGGCTGTGGGAACGCGTACGGCCGGTCACCGGGGGCGAGTTGGTGATCGTCGGCGACGGTCCCGAGCGCCGGCGGCTCGAAGCCCTCGCCGGCCCCGGCGTCGTCTTCACCGGCCGGGTGTCGGACGAGGACAAGCACCGGCTGCTGTGCGCCTCCTGGCTGCTGCTGCACCCCTCCGCCGTCGAGGGCTGGGGCCTCGTCGTCACCGAGGCGGCGACCCGCGGCACACCGTCGCTCGGCTTCGACGTACCGGGTCTGCGGGACTCCGTCGACGACGGCGTCACCGGGGAACTGGTGCGCGGCGAGAGCGCCTTCGCGGCGGCCTGGTGCGCGCTGGCACTGGACCACGATCGGCGCGCGGCCATGGGCAGGGCCGCGGCCGTACGCGCCGAGCGCTACCGGTGGGCCACGACCGTGCGCCGCTTCAGGTCCGTCGCGCTGGAGGCGGTCGCCCGCCACCGGACCGCCGCCCGCGACGGCGCCAAGCCGCCCGCCGCCGCCCGCGACGGAGCCCAGCCCCCCGCCACCCCGCACGACGGCGCCAAGCCGCCCACCACGACCGCCCGCGACCGCGCCGCAGCGCCCGCCACCGGCGGCCACGGCCACGGCGACGTCTCCGCGCCCGGCGGCCCGCCGCAGACGCCCCCCGGCGGCCTGCCGCAGACGGCACCGCCCCCGGTCGCCCCGACGGCCCCGACCGGACCGGTCATCTCCACCGCCTCCACCGCACCGCGCCGGGGATGAGCCGATGAACGCCCCCTCCCCGCCCAAGCCCCCCGCGCCCCTCAAGGACCCCTCCCTCCGCCGCTCCGTGGCCCTCTTCCGCGGCTTTCTGCGCGAACCGTCCGACCCGCGGGGCTTCTACGAACTGCTCGCCCGCGACGCGGCGAACCAGGTGGAGCGGTACGAGCCGCTCGCCGGGCGGGTCGTCGTCGACGTGGGCGGCGGAGGCGGCCACTTCACCGAGGAGTTCCGCAGACGTGGCGCCCACGGCTACCTCTTCGAACCCGACCTGGCCGAGCTGACGGCGTCCCGGCCGCCCGAAGGCGCCGTCGTCGCCGACGGGTACCTGCTGCCGCTGGCCGACGGCGCGGCCGACATCTGCTTCTGCTCCAACGTGCTGGAGCACGTGGAGGACCCGCGGACCTTCCTCAGCGAGCTGATCCGCGTCACGCGCCCCGGCGGACTGATCTACGTGTCCTTCACCAACTGGCTCTCGCCCTGGGGCGGTCACGAATGGGCGCCCTGGCACTACCTGGGCGCCGACCGGGCGCGCCGCCGCTACGAGCGGCGCACCGGGCGGCCGGCGAAGCACGTCCTCGGCAAGAACCTCTTCCCCGTCCACGTCGGCGCGACGCTGCGCCAGGTCAGGGCCCGTGACGACGTGACCGTGGTGTCCGCCCGCGCACGCTACTGGCCGTTCCTGCCCGGCCTGATCACCAGAGTGCCGTTACTGCGCGAGTTCGCCACCTGGAACCTCCTCCTCATCCTCCGGCGGTGCCCATGACCACCACGATCCCGGCACCTCCCCGCACACCGGCGCCCGGAGCGCCGCCCGGCCCCGAACCGGCCGGCGGGCCCCGGTCACGACGCTGGCTGTGGGGCTTTTGGGCAACCGCCCTGCTGGCCCTGCTGGCCGCCGCGCCGGGCCGGATGACGTTCGACACCAAGCTCGGCGTCGCCCTCGACCCCGTACGCTTCCTCAGCGACCTCGGCGAACTGTGGCACAGCCGCGCCGGGTTCGGCGGGATCTTCGACCAGTACGTCGGCTACGCCTTCCCGATGCTGCCGTTCTACGCGCTGACGGACCTGGTGCGGCTACCGGTGTGGCTCGCCGAACGGCTGTGGCTGTCGATCATCGTGACGGCCGCCTTCTGGGGCGCGCTGCGGCTCGCCGAACGACTGGACGTCGGCACCGCCCGCACCCGGCTGCTCGCCGCCGTGGGATACGCGCTGTGGCCGGTCTTCACCGTCGTCATCGGCTCCACGTCCGCCGCCGCGCTGCCCGGCGCGATGCTGCCCTGGGTGCTCCTGCCGCTCACCGACCCCCGCACCCCCGCCAGGGCGGCGGCCCTGCGCTCCGCGCTGCTGATCCCCTTCATGGGCGGGGTGAACGCGGCGTCGACGCTCGCCTCCCTCCTGCCCGTCGGCCTGTACCTGCTCAGCCGGCCCGCCGGCCCACGGCGCCGGACGCTGCTCACCTGGTGGATCCCCGGTGTCCTGCTCGCCACCGCCTGGTGGGTGGTCCCGCTGCTCCTGCTGGGCCTGCACGGCGAGAACTTCCTGCCGTACGTCGAGCAGTCCGAGACCACCACGGCCACCATGTCCGCCACCGAACTCCTGCGCGGGGCGGGCAACTGGGTGGCGTACCTGCACTTCGGCGAGGCGTGGCTGCCCGCCGGCTGGACGGTGGCGACCTCGGTCCTCACGGTGCTCGGCTCGGCGTTCGCCGCCGCGCTCGGGCTCGCGGGCCTCGCCCGCCGTGACATACCGGAACGGCGCTGGCTGCTGCTCGTGGTCCTGTCGGTCGCCCTGGTGACCCTGGCCGGGTACGGCGGGCCGCTCGGCGGCCTCTTCCACGGCACCGTGCAGGACTGGCTGAACGGCTGGCTCGTACCGTTCCGGAACATCTACAAGTTCCAGCCCGGCCTGGCGCTCGCCCTCGCGCTCGGGCTCGCCCACCTCACCGCGGCCGTCGGCAGGCCACGGCTGCGGCCGTACGTCCCCCTCGTCGCGGCCGCACTCGTCCTGCCCGGCCTGGTCCTGCCGTACGTCAACGGCGGCATCCTCCAGCCGGGCGCCTTCCGGGAGCTGCCCACCCACTGGGAGCGAGCGGCCGGCTGGCTGAAGGAGAAGTCGCCCACCACCCGCGCCCTCGTCGTCCCCGCGACCGCCCACGGAATCCACACCTGGGGCACCACCATCGACCAGCCCCTGGACGTCCTCGCCGACTCGCCCTGGGCGCAGCGCGACTACGTACCGTTCGGCACGCCCGGCAACCGGCGGGCGCTCGACGCCGTGGAGCAGGCCCTGCTGTCCGGCGGCGAAGTGCCGGGCCTGAGCGACTACCTGAGCAGGGCCGGGCTCCACTACGTCGTCGTACGCAACGACCTCGACCCCGACCAGATCGGCTACGTCCCGCCCCAGACCGTCAAGCGCACCCTCGAATCCTCCGGGTACCGGCGCGTGACCGGATTCGGACCGGTCCTCACCGGCGGGCGGATCCCCGACGACACCCCCGTCCAGATCGAAGGGCTCTACCCCCGCCAGCAGGCCGTGGAGATCTACGAGCCGCCCGGGTCCACCGAGCGGCCGGGACAGGCCGCCCTCAAGCCCGTCGCGGACACGGCCGTCGTCAGCGGCGGCCCGGAGGCCCTGCTGCGGCTGTCCGCCGACCCCCGGACGCGCGACCGGCCCGCCGTGCTCGCCGGTGACGCGACCCCGGGACTGGGCACCCCGCCCGTACGGGCCGTGGCGGACGGACTGCGGCGCGCCGACACCCGGTTCGGGCTCGTCAACACCAACACCTCGTACACCTATACGGCGACCGAGCGGAACCCGTCCGGCAGCGCGCAGGACCCCGGCCGCCCGCCCCGCCAGATCCTGCCCCGCGACGACGTCCGCCACCAGACGACGGCCGTGCTGCGCGGCGCGGCGTCGGTCACCGCGTCGAGCAGCGGCAACTGGCTGTTCCACCTCCCGCAGTACGACCCGGTGAACGCGTTCGACGGCAACCCCGACACCGCCTGGACCGAGGGCAGCGCCGAGTCCCCGGTCGGACAGTGGCTGCGGATCGACTTCGAGCGGCAACTGACCCTGCCCGGCTCCGTCCGGCTGACCCCGCTGCCCTCCGGCGGGCTGCGCGCGGCGGCCACCTCCGTACGCGTCGAGACCGACCGGGGCAGCGAGGTCAGCCCCCTCCGGCCGGACGGCACGCCGCAGACCGTGCGGGTACCGGCGGGGGAGACCGGCTCCCTGAAGATCACCATCGAGGGTGCCCAGCAGGGCCGGCCCGGGCTGATCGGGGCGGGCTTCACGTCGGTCGACATCCCCGGCGTCACGGTCACCCGGCTGCTGGCGCTCCCCGAGGACGCCTCGGGCGAGGACGGCGCGCCCGAGGAGGTCTACTCCCTGCACCGGGGCAGCGACCCCGGCGGCCTGTCACCGGCGTCCGCCGAGGCCGGACTGCACCGGCAGTTCCTGACCCGCACCGCCGGCGCGTACACGCTGCGGGCGACCGCGCTGCCCGTGCCGGGGGACGAGCTGGACGAGCTGCTGTACCGGCTGGCGCCCGAACAGCGCGGCAAGCTCACCGCCACCGCCGACTCGACGGCCCGGCTCGGCTCCTCCCTCAGCCCGCGCAACCTCGTCGACGGCGACCTCACCACCGCCTGGATCGCCGGGGACCGCGCGGTGATCCACCTGCGGTGGCCGGGCAAGAGGGCGGTCTCGGAGATCGTGTTCGCCCCGGCCGGGGGCCTGTCCACCCGCGCCCAGCAGGTGGAGATCAGCTCACCGGACGGCGCGGCGACCGCGTCCGTGGACGACAACGGCCTCGCCCGCTTCCAGCCGATCACCACCGACCGGCTCGACATCACCATCTCGCGCACGGCGCCGCTGACCCTGCACAACCCGGTCGCCGACGACCGGCTGCAACTGCCCGTCGGGCTGAGCGAGGTGTACCTCCCGGCCCTGGAGGAGTTCCGGGTGCCGCGACCGGACCGGGACGCCACGTTCGAACTGCCCTGCGGCCAGGGGCCGGTGCTGTCCATCGACGGCACCCTGCACGCGACCAGCGCCCGCGGCCTGGTGCGCGACCTGACGGAGCGACGCCCGGTCGACGTCAGCCTCTGCGCCGGCGCCGAACGCGGCGGCACCGTGCGGCTCGCCGCCGGCACCCACCGGGTCGAGGCGGGCGACACGGGTCCCCTCGCCATCACCGACCTCAGCCTCACCCGTGGCAGCGCGCCCGCGCCCACCACGGTGGCGGACCGGCGCCCGCTGACCGCCGGCGACTGGTCCGGCGACCGGCGCACCGTGGAGGTGGGCACCGGCCCGGCCTCGTACCTCCAGATGTTCGAGAACCACAACGACGGCTGGCACGCCACCCTCGACGGGCGGGAGCTGACCCCGGTACGGATCGACGGCTGGCAGCAGGGCTTCCTGATCCCGGAGGGCGAAGGCGGCACCGTCCGGCTGGAGTTCGCCCCGGCCCGGTGGTACGTCGCCGGGCTCATCGGCGGCGTCGTGGGCGTCCTGCTGCTGGTGGGCCTGGTACTGGTCCTCGGGCGCGGCAGGCGCGCCGACCCGGAGACGGAGCCGGTTCCGGCACCCGGGGCCGTGCTGGGCGTGGTGGCGCTCACGGCGATCGTCACGCTGGTCGCCGGATGGGCGGCGCTCGTCGTGCCCGTACTGGCCGTCGTCGCACACCTGCGCCGCTCGCTGCTGGTGCCGGTGGCACTGGCCGCGATGGCCGGGGCGGGGATCGTCGCCGCGTGGGAGGCGGGCGTCCTGCCGTCGGCGCACCAAGGGGCGTTCGGGCCGGTGGCCCAGTTCCTCGCCGTGACGGCGCTGGCGGCGGCCGTGGTGACCACCCGTCCCACCCGGGAGACGGCCGCGAGCCCAGCGGTTCAGCAGCCCGCACCGGACACCACCCCGCTGCCACGGCGGCGACGTGCCGCACCACAGCCCCCAGAAGGAGGGACCGGCCGATGACGGCACTGCACCACCCCGCCCGGCAGGGCGGCCGCACCGGCCGCGAGCCGCTCGTCCGGGTGCCGTTCTCCACGGTCGACGAGGTGACCCGGCACTGCCTCACCCCACAGGAACCGGAGACCGTCCACATCGAGGTGCACCTGCCCGGCCGACCCGACGCCGCACGGCTGCGCACCGCGTTCACCGAGGCCCTGCGGCGCCACCCGCGCATCCTGATGCGTGAGGCGCCCGGGCCCTGGTACCGCCGCCGGTACGAATGGGAACTCACCGACGGGCCCGACCCCGGCGCCGAGGTCGTGTCCGTACCCGACAGCGGCCCCGGGGCGCTGGAACGCGCGAGGCGGCGGGCGCTGACCCAGGCGCCACCCCTCACCGCGTCCCCACCGGTACGGCTGGAGATCATCGACCGCGTCCTGCTGCTCACCGTCAACCACACGGCGCTCGACGGCCCCGCCTGCCTCCGGGTCCTGGCGACCGCCGCCGAACTCTACGGCGGCCGGGACAACGCGCCCCAGGCCCCTCCGGTACGCCCGCCGGCCGGCGGAGCGCCACGCGGCCTGCGCACCGAGGCCGGCGGCACCGGGTTCGCCACCGGCTTCGCCCCGGTGGCGAGGGTCGCCCGCGGCACCCCCGGCCCCGGGCACGCCAACGGCATGCTGGTCGCCGAACTGGGCGTGCCCCAGCGGCCCAAGGGAGCCGCGTACACCGTCAACGACCAGCTCATGGTGGCCACCGCCCGGATGATCGCCCAGTGGAACGACGGGCGCGGCGGGCCACCCCGCCCGCTGCGGATCACCATGCCCGTGGACGACCGGCCCCGCGGAATGGACATGCCCATCGGCAATGGCACCCGCCTCGTCGAAGTGCCCTTCACCCCCGCCGAACTGGCCCTCCCCACAACGGACCTGCTCCGCCTGACCGCCGCCCGCACCCGAGCCCTCAAGGCCCTGCGCCGCCCCCAGCTCGGCCGGGGCGCCGCCCTACTCACCGCGCCCGTCGTCCCGGTGGCCGTCCGCTCCGTGATGGCGCGCACCGCCCGCCGCGCCCTGGCCCCCTGGACGTCCACCACACTGCTCAGCAACATCGGCCGGATTCCCTACCCCCTCGACTTCGGCGAAGGGGCCGGCACAGCCCGGGCCGTCTGGTTCTCCGCCCCGGCGCGCATGCCGCGCGGGCTGACGGTCACCACGGCCAGCACCGGCGGCCGGCTCCACCTCGCGCTGCGCTGGTCCGCCGCACTGCTCGGCCCCGACGACGGCACCCGGCTGCGCGACCTGTTCGCCCGGCACCTCGACGCGACCGGCGGGACCGTATGACCACCGTCCGGCCCCCGGGAAGTCTGCGGGACTTCTACGAGAACCCCGCCGTCCCCGTCGCCTCCGGAGACGCCCGCAGCCGCCGCCAGGCGCTCATGCTGCGCCACGCCCTGCGCGGCCGGACCGGCGCCACGGTCCTGGACGTCGGCTGCGGGGACGGCACCGCGGCGGCCGTCGCCGCCTCCCTCCTTCCCGGCCACCGGATCGTGGGCGTTGACTGGTCACAGGACGCCCTGCGCCGGGCGGCACCCCGCATCGGCACGGTCGTGCGCGGCGAACTCGGCGACGGAGGACTGCCGTTCGCGGACGGGGCGGCGGACGCCGTCCTGTTCAGCGAGGTCGTCGAGCACCTCGTCGACCCGGACAGCGCACTCGACGAACTGCGTCGCGTCCTCGCCCCCGGCGGCCACCTGATGCTCTCCACCCCCAACCTGGCCGCCTGGTACAACCGGGCGCTCCTCCTCGCCGGCGTCCAGCCGGTGTTCTCCGAGGTCAGCCTGCGCGCCATCCACGGCCGCCCCGGCACGGAGGTGGTCGGCCACCTGCGCCTCTACACCGCCCGCGCCCTCATGGAGTTCCTCACCGCGTCCGGGTTCGAGGTCGTCCGCGTCGCCGGAGCCCCCTTCCACGGCGTACCGCGCGCGCTGCGCCCCCTGGACCGGCTCGCCTGCGCGGTGCCCGGCGCGGCCTCGATCCTGCTGGCCCACGCCCGGCGCGCCCGGTGACGCACACCATGTGGTGGGGCGTGGCGGCCGCACTGTCCGCGAACGTCCTCTACAGCTCCGGGTTCGTCCTGGAGAAACGCGCCCTGTCCGGCATCCCGTCCCTCAGCGTCCGCCGCCCCCTGCGCCTGGTGCGGCTGCTGCTCGGCAGCCCGCTGTGGATCGGCGGCTCCCTGGCCCTGGCGGCCGGTTTCGGCGCCCAGCTCGTGGTGTACCGGACCCTGCCGATGGCGGCCGCGCAAGGGCTGTTCGTCTCCGGTCTCGTCCTGCTGCTCCTGCTGTCCTCCGTGGTCCTCGGCGAGCGCCTGTCACCACGTGAGCGGTACGCCACGGCCGGCATCCTGGCCGCGCTGCTGATGGTGGTCGCCTCCCTGCGCCAGGGCGCGGACGCGGTCGGCGACAGGGCGTCCACCGTGTCCGTCCTCGCCCTCAGCGGTGTCTCACTGCTCGCCGGCTTCTGGCTGTACGCCACCGCCGAGCGCCGCGCGGCCCGCCGCCGGCACGCCGCGCCGCCGGCCGGGATCGCGTACGCGGTCGCCGTCGGCCTGGTCTACGGGGTGAGTTCGCTGGCCATCAAGGGCATCTCCGCGCGCCTCGCCCCCGACGCGCCGCTCGACTCGGCCCTCTCGCTGGCGGCGACCCCGTACCCGTACCTGCTGCTGATCACGGGCGCCGGCGGGCTGGTCCTGTCGCAGACGGCGTTGCAGCGCTGCCGGGCGTCCCTGGTCGTCCCCGTCTGTACGACGACCTCGTGCCTGTACACCGCCACCCTCGGCACCCTCGCGTTCGGCGAGTCGCTGCCCGGGGACCCGCTGCGCCGCCTCCTGCTGGTGGCGGGGGCGTCCCTGGCGGTGTCCGTACTCCTCGCGCTCTCCATCCCCTCCACCCAGAAACCGAGAAGGCCGAGCCATGAACCCCGATGACCCCCTGCTGCAGATCCTGGTCTGCCCCCTCGACAAGGGCCCGCTCACCCTCCTCCCGGCCGACGGCGCCCTCTACAATCCCCGCCTCCGCCGCCTGTACCCCGTCGTCGACGGCATCCCGCAACTCCTCCCGTCCTCGGGCGTGCAGGTGACCGCCGACGAACACGAACGCCTGCTCGACGCCGGCCAGGGGCACTAACCTCGGGACCACGGCGGGGAGTTCACCCCGTACGCCCGGACCGACGACATGAGAGGCAGGGGGACGGATGCTGGCTGAACCACTGATGGCGCTCGCGGGTGCCGGGGCCACCGCGCTGATCGGCGCCATGGCCACCGACGCGTGGCAGGGCGCGCGGGGCGGGATCGTCAGGCTGTTCGGGCGGGACGACGAGAACCGGGGAGCCGTGGTCGCCGCCCAGCTCGACGAGGACGCCGTGCTCGTCGAGCGGGCCGACCCCGCCGAGGAGGACCGGGTCCGCGAGGAACTGGTCCCCGTATGGCGCCGCCGGCTGGTCGTCCTGCTGGAGGAGCACCCCGACGCGGAGGAGGATCTGCGCGGCCTCGTCGAGCGCGTACGCGACGGGCTGCCGGACGAGCGCCGGGTCTGGGTGCAGACCAACACCGCCCGCGACAGCGCCACGCTCTTCGCGGTCCAGGGCGGCAACATCCACTACCACCAGGCACCCGGCGGCAGGCCGCCCCTACCGGAGCCGCCGCGGCGGGAGGACGGCGCCGACCTGGCGTAAGGTCCCGCCATGGTGCACGTACTGAGCAGCAGGGTCCTCCTGCGCCCCAGCGACCCGCACGCCTCCCGCGTCTTCTACGGCGAGACCCTGGGCCTCGCCGTCTACCGCGAGTTCGGTACCGGACCGGAGCGCGGGACGGTCTACTTCCTCGGCGGTGGCTTCCTGGAGGTGTCCGGCCGCTCGGAGGAACCCCCGACGGCCACGCTCCAACTCTGGCTGCAGGTCGCCGACTGCGCCGCCGCCCACGACGAGCTGTCCGGGCGCGGCGTGAGGGTGCTGCGGCCGCCGGTGAAGGAGCCCTGGGGCCTGATCGAGATGTGGATCGCCGACCCGGACGGCCACCGCCTCGTGCTCACCGAGGTCCCCGCCGACCACCCGCTGCGCTACCGGCCCTGAGCCCGGTGACCGGATCACCGGGAACCCTGACGACCGGCACAGGCGCGGTCCGGGGAGACGGGCAGGCCCGGCATGAGCGTCTCGCGCTGCCTGGGGGCGATGAGCTGCCGGACCCGGCAGATCTCCGTCAGCCGGGCGCCGACGTCCAGGTTCCACAGCCGTACCGTGCCGTCGTTGCTGCTGCTGGCCACCGTCCGCCCGTCGTGGGAGAACGCGATGCCCCACACCGCGTTCGTATGACCCGTCAGCGCGGCCCACAAGCGCCGCCCCGGCACGTCCCACAGGCGTACCGTACGGTCGTTGCCGCTGCTCGCCAGGGTCCGCCCGTCGGGGGAGAACGCGAGGCCGCGAGCGGAGCCGGTGTGGCCGGTCAGTGACCCCATGGACCGGCGCAGCCGGGCGTCCCACAGCCGTACGGTCCCGTCGTTGCCGCAGCTCGCGAGCATCCGCCCGTCCGGGCCGAACGCCACGCCCCGCACGGCGCCCGTGTGGCCGGCGAGCGTGGCCAGCGGGCGGCGCGCGGCCACGTCCCACAGCCGTACGGTGAGGTCGTCGCCGGCGCTCGCCAGGGTGCGCCCGTCGGGGCTGAACGCCACATCGTTGGCGAAGTCGTTGTGGCCCTTCAGCGCGGCCAGCGGGCGGCGCGCGGCCACGTCCCACAGCCGTACCGTGCGATCGGATCCCGCCGACGCCAGTGTCCGCCCGTCCGGGGCGAACGCCACGGAGAACACGTCCCCGTTGGTGCCCGTGAGCGTGGCGGACGGGCGGCGCGCGGCCACGTCCCACAGGCGTACCGTCCCGTCGGAACCCGCCGACGCCAGCGTGCGCCCGTCGGGGGAGAAGGCGACCGAGAACACCATCTCCCGGTGGCCGGTGAACGTCGCCAGGACCCGGCGCCCCGCCACGTCCCACAGCCGCACCGTGTGGTCGGCGTCGGCGGTGGCGAGCAGCCGCCCGTCCGGGCTGTACGCGGTCTGCCAGATCTCGGTGAACGGACGTGGTGTCAGCACCGAGCCGCGCAGGTCCCACAGCACCACGGACTGGTCGAACCCGGCCGTGGCCAGCACCGTGCCGCGCGCGTCCAGCGCGACCCCCAGCACGTAGTCGGTGTGCCCGGTGAGCGTCGCGGTGGGCCGGCCGCTGCGCACGTCCCACAGCCGGGTCGCCCCGTCGCCGCCCGCGCTGACCACCATCGTGCCGTCCGGGGTGTAGGCGACGGCGTTGACGTCGTCGCTGTGCCCGGTCAGCGTCCCCACCGAGCGGCGCAGCCCGGTGTCCCACAGCCGGACCGTCCGGTCCACGCCCCCGGTGGCGACCGTCCGCCCGTCCGGGGCGAACGCCGCCCCCAGCACCTCGTCGGTGTGTCCCACCAGGACGGCGAGCGCGCGCCCCTCGGCCGGGTCCCACAGCCGTACGGTCCGGTCGGCGCCGGCCGACACGAGCGTCCGGCCGTCCGGGGCGTACGCCAGGGCGTTGACCCGCCCGTCGTGACCGGTGAGGGACGCCACGGCCCGGGGCCGGTCACCGGTGACGTCCCACAGCCGGACCGTGCCGTCGGCCGCCGCGACGGCCAGCGTCCGCCCGCGCGGGGCGAACGCCACGGCACGCGCGCCCGTCGTGTGGGCGGGCAGCACCGCCGCCCCCGCACGCCGGGCGGCCGTGTCCCAGAGCCGTACCGGCGCCTCCGTGGAGGTCGCCGCGAGCCTCCGCCCGTCCGGGCTGAAGGCGACCGCGCGCACCCGGCCGCGGACGGTGAACGTCGTGGTCGCCCGGCGCTCGGCGACGCGCCACAGTCGCACCGTCCCGTCCGAACCCGCCGACGCCAGCAGCCCGCCGCCCGGCGCGAACGCCACCGCGTTGACCGGGCCACCGTGCCCGCCGAGCCGGGCGGAGAAGGGCTGCGACTGGGTGCTCAGCAGGGCCCCGCGCGCCTCGGTCGTCGCCTGCGTGCGGTACGCCTCCTCGGCGAGCAGCATGGACGCCTCGGGCTGGCCGGCGGCCAGGGACGTGGACCGCACGGCGAGCGCCTGCGAGCGGGCGGCGCGCTCCTGGTCGAGGGCGCCCGCGCGCTGCTGGTACGCCACGCCTCCGGCGCCCAGCGCCAGGAGCAGCAGGACGACGAGCGTGGCCAGCATCCGCTGCTGCCACCGCACCTGACGCCTCGCCTGCTCGGTCCGGCCGTCCTCCTCCGCCTGGCTCGCCCGCAGGAAGGCCGCCTCGCGGGGGCCGAGCCGGCTGGTGCCGTCCAGCTCGTCGGCCCACGACCGCACGGTGGCGAGCCGGGTGCCGCGGTAGAGGGCGGACGGGTCGTGGCCCTCGCGCTCCCACGCCTCGGCGGCCTGCGTCAGTTGCTGGTGGATCAGCAGCCCCGCCCGGTCGGCGTGGATCCAGCCGCGCAGCCGGGGCCAGGCGTGCAGCAGCGCCTCGTGGGTGATCTCGACGGTGTCGCTGTCCATGGTGATCAGCCGCGCCCGTACGAAGGCGTCGAGCGCGGCAGCGCCGCCGTCCCCGTCCTCCGGCCGCCCCAGCAGGGCGGTCCGGCTCATCCGGCGCCGTGTCGCCCCGGTGCCGTCGGCGACATGGACGAGCCGCACCAGGAGGCGGCGAATCGTCCTCTGCTCGGCCGGGTAGAGGCGGGCGAACACGTCCTCCGCCGTACGCGCGACGGCCCCCCGGATCCCTCCGGTCGCCTCGTACCCGGCAACGGTCAGCGTGGCGCCCTCCCGCCGCTGCCAGGTGGCCATCAGCGCGTGGGACACGAGGGGCAGGGCACCGGACGGGGCGTGCTCCGGCGCGGCGCCCGGTTCCGTCGCCCCCGCCCCGTCGCGCAAGCCCGCGTCCCGCACGAGCAGTTGGACCAGGCCCGGTTCCAGGGCGACCCCCGCGAGCTCGGCCGGGCGCGTGATCGACTCGCGCAGCTCCGCCACGGACATCGGGGGCAGGACGAAGAGCCCGTCGGTGAAGACGGAGGCCAGCTCGGGCAGGTCCAGGCAGTTCCCGGTGAAGTCCGCCCGGACGCCGATGACCACGACGGCGGCGTCGTACCCGGACGTCTCCGGCCGGGGCGTCGTCACGGCGGTGAGTACCCGTACGAAGGCCCGTCGCTCGTCCTCGTCGGAGCAGAGGGTGAACAGCTCCTCGAACTGGTCGACGACCAGCACCGGGCGCACGGGCGGCGCTCGCCGCTCGTCCCGGTGCCGGTCGACCGCCTCCCGCTCGTCCCGGTGCCGGTCGACCGCCTCCCGCTCGTCCCGGTGCCGGTCGTCCGCCTCCCGTTCGTCCGGGAGGCGGCGGCCCTCCGGCGGACGGTCGTCCGACAGGCGGCGCACGGCTTCGAGCAGCGTTTCGGGCCGGTCGCGCAACGCCCGCGTACCGAGGCCGAGATCACTGCCCAGGGCCTTCGCCGTGCACTCCAGCAGCTCCTCCAGCGGATGCGCGGTGGGCGTGAACACCACCACCGGCCACTCGTCGGCGCCCGGCATCGGAAAGCCGCCCCTGCGCCTCAGCGCCGGTACGAGACCGGCGTTGAGCAGCGACGACTTGCCGGCGCCCGAGGGGGCGACCAGCAACAGCGGTCCCCCGCCGACGCGTTCGAAGACCCGCTCGACCAGCGCGGCCGTCGCCCGTTCCCGGCCGAAGAACCACCCCGCGTCCTGCGGGGTGAACGCCGACAGGCCCCGGTAGGGGCAGGCGCCGTCCGGCTGCCCGGCCGCCGGGGCGTGCGGCGCCGGCGCCTCCCGCACCAGCCGCAGCAGCTCACCCTCCGCGCACAGCACCTGGTCACAGCGGCGTGCGACGTCGACGGTGACGCGTTTCGCGCCGGTCTCGATCTTGCTCAGATAGCCCTTGCTGTAGTGCGTCCGACGGGCCAGGTCGGCCAGTGACAGGCCCCGTAGCAGCCGGAGGTGTCTCAACCGCGCCGGGAAGGAGGCAGCGGTGTCCTGGTCGGGCAACTCCTGCGGACGGTCGGTCTTCCGTCCGCGGTCCGGATCCCCCAAAGCATCCCCCGTGGCAAGGTGCGCCCAGATTGTGAGATGACAGGCGTCCAGGCTACAGCGGGGGTCGGACGGCGGGCCAAGGCGTTCGTCCGGTGTGGCGGAAACAGGACTTCCGGAGCCGCGCGGCCGGCGGCTCCGGAAACCTGCCACGGCGCCGGGTTACGGCTGGAGCGTGATCGAGTTGATCGGCGTCATGTCCTTGTCGATGTAGTAGCCGGCCGGCAGGTAGCCCTGGCAGCCGGTGCCGTTGTACCCGGTGCAGGTCCGCACGGTGGCGCCGCCGGTCTGGTTGTTGAAGATGCGGTACGTCCCGTACATGTTCCGGAGGTTGTGGGCCCCGTACGTGTAGTACGTGTGGGTCGGGCGGTCGTTGTTCCAGCCCGCACCCGGGTACAGGCACACGTACCCGGAGTTGCACCCGTGGACGGCGGCGGCCTCTGCCGCCTGGGCCTGGGTCGCGGTGACGGTGGTCATCGTCCCGACGGCGAGCACGAGAGCCGCTGCGGTCCTCATGGCCTTGAACTTGCGCACGTTTCCCCCTTGGTGGGTCTTGCGGCGTGCTGACGACTTCAGCGTGTCCCCGGCACGCACCCGGGTCGACGGGTTTCCCGTTGCCCGTCGCGCCCCGGACCGGGAAACCGCCGTTGACCAGCGGGTCATGGCACCGGAGGTCAACGGCGCCTCGGCCCGGTCAGCAGCACCAGCGAGCGGGTGCCGTGAGGGAGGACAGCGGGTCGCGGCCGGCCGGCCGGAGCGCGTCGGCGTCCTGCTCCCACGGTTCCGCCGTGGCGGGGACGCGGGCCGGTGCCCCGCCCGGAACGGACAGCCCCGGGTCCGTCTCACGGTCCGTCCAGTGATCGGCCCTCACCTCTTCGATCAACCGACTGCCCTCCCCATTGGTTCCGGCGACTGAGGGGCACCGTAGGCGCCGGACGGCGGCAGCACATCGTCCGCGGTGCGGATCCGGCCAAGCCGCCCTCCGCGCGAGGGTGCGGTGCCGAGACCGGTGATTACACCGATGCCCCGCCGTCCCGGTCGCCGCGACAGTGGCACCCCCCATCCACCACGGCGATGCCGACCGGCCGCACCGGAAGGCACCCGCCCACGACCGAGAGGACGACTCCGTCGTGCAGCAGCCGCAGCAGCACCGCAGAACCGCCCCCCACAGCACCGCCCCCCACAGCACCGCCCCCCACAGCACCGCCCCCCACAGCACCGCCACCGCCTCCACCGCCTCCGCCGCCCCCGCCGCCACCTCGGCCCCCACCGCCACCACTCCCACAGGCGCCCCGACGGCGGCCCCTGCCCCCGCGCCGCGCCGCCGCCGGCCGCTCACGGCGGCCCTGGTCGCCTTCCTGGCCGTCGCCGGGCTCGCCACCGCCATGCCCGCGGGCGCCCAGGCGGCGGACAACCCCTACGAGCGGGGCCCCGCCCCCACCACGGCGAGCATCGAGGCGGTACGCGGGCCGTACGCGATATCGCAGACCACGGTCTCCTCGCTGAGCGCCGTCGGCTTCGGCGGCGGCACCATCTACTACCCGACCACCACCAGCGACGGTACGTTCGGCGCGGTGGCGATCTCGCCCGGCTTCACCGGCACCCAGTCGTCCATCGCCTGGCTGGGCCCCCGGCTCGCCTCCCAGGGGTTCGTCGTCATCACCATCGACACGCTCACCACCCTCGACCAGCCCGACAGCCGGGGCCGCCAACTCCTCGCCGCCCTCGACCACCTGACCCAGCGCAGTACGGTCAGGAACCGGATCGACAGCACCAGACTCGGCGTCATGGGGCACTCGATGGGCGGCGGCGGTTCACTGGAGGCGGCCAAGAGCCGGCCCTCCCTCCAGGCCGCGATCCCGCTCACCGGGTGGAACACCGACAAGACGTGGCCCGAACTCAGGACCCCCACGCTGATCGTCGGCGCCGACGGCGACACGGTGGCACCGGTCTCCTCGCACTCCGAGCCGTTCTACGAGTCGCTGCCGGCCACGCTGGACAAGGCGTACCTGGAGCTCAACAACGCGTCCCACTTCACGCCGAACACCTCGGACACCACCATCGCCAAGTACAGCGTCTCGTGGCTCAAGCGGTTCATCGACAACGACACCCGCTACGAGCAGTTCCTGTGCCCGATCCCACGGCCCAGCCTCACCATCGAGGAGTACCGCGGCAACTGCCCGCACACCTCCTGAGCCCACCCGCCGCGTGACGGCCGTGCCCCGGCGCGGCCGTCACCACCCGGGTGCGTTGTGCGCGCGCACAAAGTTGCCGCGCCGTCCCTGGGACAGGGCCCACCGACATGGCCTCTCACGGGCCGTTTCCCCACGTCACAGGGGTCGGTGGCCACGCGTACAGGCGGCGGACGCAAAGCTTCCGACGGCCGTTACGCGCAAGTAACGTGACGGGTGTGACCACGAACACCACCACCGGGAGACCGCCGCGACTGTTCGGCCGCGACGGCGAACTGGCCGCCGTGGCCGCCCTGTCGGAACGCCTGCGGTCCGGCCGGTCGGGAGTGCTGCTGGTCGCCGGGGAGCCGGGGCTGGGACGCAGCGCCCTCCTGGACCGGGCGGCAGGGGACTTCGACGCCGGACCCGTCCTGCACACCCGCGCCGCTCCCGCCGAGCGCCACCTCGACCACAGCGGTGTGCACGCCCTCCTCAGCAGCGCCCCCGAGCCGGCCACCCCGCCCGCCGCCGTCCTCCGCACCGGCCTGCCGCCCACCGGCCTCCTCGACCTGCTGCGGCGCACGAGCACGCACGGGCAGCCCCTCCTCGTCTGCGTCGACGACGCGCACCTGTGGGACCCGCGCTCACGCGCCGCCCTGGGCTTCGCGGCGCGCCGCGTCGAGTCCGTACCGGCCGTCGGCCTGTTGCTGTCGGTGGCCGCCCACCGGGCCGGCGCCCCCGACTTCGCCGGCCTGCCGGCCCTGCGCCTCGCCCCGCTCGCCGAACATGCCACCGGCGCACTGCTGGACGAGCTGACCGGCGGCGCCGCCGATCCCCTCGTACGAGAGGAGCTGCTGTACGCGGCCGAGGGCAACCCCGCCCTCCTCACCACCCTCGTCGACCGGCTCCCGGCGGCCCAGCTCGCCGGGCACGCCCCGCTGCCCAGGCCGCTCGCCGACGGCCCCGCCCTGATGCGGGTCGTGGGCGGCCGGCTGGCCGAACTGCCCGCCGCCACCCGCGACCTGCTGTTACTGGTGGCCGCGGCCCACGAGCAGCACCCGGACGGCGCGGGTGCCGACGCCGCCCTGGTGCTGCGGGCCGCCCGCGCCGCGGGCCTCGACCCGGCCGCCCTGGACGCGGCCGAGACCGCCGGGGTGGCCCGGGCCGCGGGGAACCGCATCCGCTTCGACGACCCGCTCGTGCGCCGCGCCGTCCGGCTCGGCGCCCCGCTCTCCCGCCGGCGCGCGGCGCACACGCTGCTGGCGGCCGTTCTCGACGGCGACCGCCACCGGTTGGCCCACCTGTCGCACCGGGCCCTGGCCGCCGACGGCCCAGACACGCGGCTCGCCGACCGGCTCGCGTCCGCCGCGGCCGCCCCGGACGTACGGGCCCGGCCCCTCCAGCGGTCCCTGGCCCTGGCCCGGGCGGCCGACCTCACCGCCACGGCCGGCGCCCGCGCGGCCCGGCTCACGGCCGCCGCCGAGTACGCCAGGCTCGGCGGCCGTCCGCGCCGGGCGCGGGAACTGCTCGCGGCGGCCCGGGAGGGCGCGGCCGCGCACCAGGGGCTTCGGGGCAGCGTCGAACTCGTCTGTGGCACCCTCGCGTTGCGCGACGGCCCCGTCGGCGACGCCCACGAGGCGCTGCTGCTGGCGGCCGCCCTGCTCCAGCCGCACGACCCGGAGGGCGCCTGGGGCGCCCGGTTCGGCGCCATGGAGGCGGCGTGGGCGGCGGGCGACGTCCCGTCCTGCCTGGCCGCCCTCGGCGAGCGCCCGGCGGCCCCCGGCGAGCGCCCGGTGTCCCCTGGCCGCAGCACGGCGGTCCCCGGCGAGCGCCCGGTCTCCCCTGGCCGCAGCACGGTGGCCCCCGGCCACGATGACTTCCGGGCCGGGATGGTGGCCGCGCTGGGTGGCCGGTTCGGCGAGGCGCGCGGGCCGCTGTGGCGCCTGCTCGAACGGGCCGGCGGCGACGACGACCCGGTGCGGCTGCTGCGCGCCGGAGTCGCGGCCCTCGTGCTCGGCGACATCGCCGCCGCGTGCCACCTCAACGCCCGGGCGCTGGCCGCGGCCCGCGCCCACGACATGGCCTCCCTCGTCCCGCAGGCCCTCGAACACCTCGCGTACGCCGAACTGCGCGCCGGGCGGCACGCGCGCGCACGCGCCCACGCCGAGGAGGGCCTGCGCGCCGCGCACCACGCGGGCCAGCGCAATGTGGTCGCCCACCACCACGCCGTCCTCGCCCTGGTCGCCTCCATCGAGGGCGACGGCACGGCGCTCACCGCGCACACCGACGCGGCCCTGGCCATCGCCGGCCGCCACGGACTCGCCCAGGCCGCCACCCTCGCCGAATGGGCCCGCGCCCGGGCCGACCTGGGCCGGGGCCTGGCCCTGGACGCCGCCGCCCGGCTGGGCCCCCTGGTGCGGCCCGGGCACCGGCGCGGCCACTTCGCCGTACGGATGCTCATGGCGCCCTGCTTCGTCGAGGCCACCGTGCTCGCCGGGGAGCCGGGCGCCGACACCGGCACCGCCGTCGAGGAGTTCGCCCGCTGGGCCGACCGGGGCGCCGACCCGCAGGCCCCGGCGCAGCTCGCCCGCTGCCGCGCCCTGCTGGCCCCGCCGGGGGAGGCCGAAGCGCTCTACGCGTACGCCCTCACCCGGCACGAGCGGGCGGGCGGCGACTTCGAGCGCGCCCGCACCCTGCTGCTGTACGGCAAGTGGCTGCGCCGCAGGCGACGGCCCCGCGAGGCGAGGGGCCGCCTCAAGGACGCCCTCTACGCCTTCGAACGCGCCGGCGCCACGGTGTGGGCCGACCAGGCCCGGGCCGAACTCCGGGCCACCGGCGCGGCCGCCGAACGCGAAGCGGCCGGTCCGCTGGCGTGTCTCACCCCGCAACAGCTCCGGATCGCCCGGTGCGTCGCCGAGGGGGCGACCAACCGCGAAGTGGCGCTGCGGCTCTCCATAAGCCCCCGTACCGTCGACCACCACTTGCGCAACGTCTTCGCGCTCCTCGGGGTGCGCTCCCGGGTGGAATTGTCCCGGCTGGTGTCCCGGGAAGAGGAGGGGAATTCCATGGGACCCGCATACGGGTGAGTCCGGCGTGTGCGCCGAACGCCTTCCGTCAGCGGCCGTAGGTTGCAGATCCGGGGATGGTGATGCCTCCACGGCCATTGACTCCTAGGGAGGGCGCGCTCATGGGATGGACTGACACCCGCGATTGCGAAGGTGCCGTCGCTGTGATCGGTGTCGGATGCCGGCTGCCGGGCGACATCAATGACCTGAGAGGGCTCTGGAACGCCCTGGACGAGGGGCGTGACCTGGTCCGAGAGGCGCCGGACGACCGTTTCGACGTCCGGCGGTTCGTCGATCCGGTCACGCCACGGCCGGGAAAGGCGTACACGGCGGCGGGCGGTTTCCTCTCCGACGTGGCCGGATTCGACGCGGCCTATTTCGGCATCTCGCCCCGGGAAGCGGCGCAGATGGACCCCCAGCACCGGCTGCTGCTGGAAATGGCCGTCGAGGCCGTGGACGACGCGGGAATTCCGGCGTCGTGTCTGGCGGGATCGGACACCGGCGTATTCATCGGAATGTCCGACCATTCCTATGGCACGCTGCAATTGACCCTGACCGACGACGTGAATCCGTACACCATGCTCGGTGCCGCGTCCGCCCTCGCGGCCAATCGCCTGTCGCATTTCCTCGACGTACGCGGGCCGAGCATGGCGATCGACACGGCCTGCTCCTCCTCCCTGGTGGCGCTGGACCGGGCATGCCGCTTCCTCACCGAGGGCGGCGGCCGTACCGTCCTGGCCGGTGGCGTCAATGTCCTGATCAACCCCCTGGGTTACGTGGGTTTCTCGCAGGCCGCGATGCTGTCGCGGCGCGGGCGGTGCGCCGCGTTCTCCGCCGACGCCGACGGTTTCGTACGCGCCGAGGGCGGGGGAGTGGTGGTCCTCAAGCGCCTGGCCGACGCGCTGGCCGACGGTGACCGCGTCCACGCGGTGATCCGGGGCTCGGGCAGCAACTGCGACGGCAGGACGCAGGGCGTGGCCCTGCCCAGCGCGGTGGCACAGGAGGAACTGCTGCGCTCCGTCTACGCGGAGGCGGGAGTGGACCCCGACGACCTCGTGTACTTCGAGGCGCACGGCACCGGCACCCCGGCCGGCGACCCCGTCGAGGCCCGCGCCGTCGGCCGGGCGCTGGGACGGCGCCGCACCGGCGGTGCGCTGCCGCTGGGCTCGGTGAAGTCGAACCTCGGGCACCTGGAGCCCGCGTCCGGCATGGCCGGGCTGTTCAAGGCGCTGCTCGTCCTCCGCCACGGGCGCGTGCCCGCCTCCCTGCACGCCGCGCCGCTCCACCCGGACATCGACTTCCCGGGCCTGGGGCTGGCCCCGGCCGTCGAACCCCTCCCCGTGACGGTGACCGAGCGGTCCGCCGTGGGCGTCAACTCCTTCGGCTTCGGCGGCGCCAACGCGCACGTCATCCTCACCCCGCCGCCCGTCCCGGCCCCGCTGCCCCGGCAGGACCCGGGACCGGGCGGCGAACGGCCGCTGCCGGTGCTGGTCTCCGCACGGTCCGCGCGGGCGCTGCGCGACGCGGCGGCCCGGGTGGCGGAACGCCTCGCCACCGCCGAGCCGGGGGAGTTCCACGACCTGGCCCACACCACGTGCCTGCGGCGCGAGGCGCACCCGCACCGCGCCGTCGTCCTGGCGAGCGGGCCACGCGAGGCGGCGGAGCGGCTCACGGCGCTCTTCCCCGGCGACGGTGAGGACGTCCCCGCGGAGGCCCCGGCGGAAGCCCCGGCGGCAGGCGCCGGCGCGGTCGGTGAGGCGCACGGCACCGGCACGGTGGCGTTCGTCTTCTCCGGCAACGGCTCCCAGTGGCCCGGCATGGCCGCCGACCTGATGGCGCACGAGCCGGTCTTCCGAAGGGCCGTCGACGAGGTGGACACCGCACTCGCGCCCCACCTCGGGTGGTCCGTCGCCAAGCGGCTGGAGACCGGCGAGCCGACCCAGTGGCAGCGCACGGAGATCGCGCAGCCGATGCTCTTCACCGTCCAGGCCGCCCTGGTCGCCCTGCTGGCCGAGCGCGGCGTGCGCCCCGCCACCGTCATCGGGCACAGCGTCGGCGAGGTGGCCGCCGCCCACGCCGCCGGAGCGCTGGACCTGCCCTCCGCCGCCCGAGTGATCGCCGAGCGCAGCCGCGCCCAGGCCGCCACCGCGGGCAGCGGCCGCATGGCCGCCGTGGGCCTCGGCGAGGAGGACGCGCGCGAGGCCCTCGCCGCGTACGAGGGACGGCTGGAGATCGCCGGCATCAACAGTGCCCGGGACGTCACCGTCGCCGGAGACCCCGACGCGCTCGCCGCCCTCGGCGAGGAACTCGACGCCCGCCAGGTCTTCTTCCGCGACCTCGGCCTGGACTACGCCTTCCACAGCCGCGCCATGGACCCGCTGCGTGAACCGCTCGCCCGCGCCCTCACCGGCCTGGCGCCCACCGCGACCCGGGTGCCGATGATCTCCACCGTCACCGGCGCCCCCGTGCCCGGCGAGGAACTGACCGCGGACTACTGGTGGCGCAACGTCCGCGAACCCGTACGCTTCGCCCGCGCCGTCGACCGCGCGCTCACCGACGGCGCCGGCATCCTCCTCGAAATCGGCCCGCACCCGGTACTGCGCCCCTACCTGCGCCGCAACGCCCCCACGGCGTATGTGCCGACGCTGCGCCGGGACGCCGACGGCGTGGCCGCCATGGCGACCGCGCTGGCGGCGCTGCTGGCGGCGGGCGCCCCGGTGGAGTGGGACCGCCACTTCCCGCGTCCGGCCCGGCCGGCCGACCTGCCCGCGTACCCCTGGCAGCGCGAACACCACTGGCACGGCGCCCCCGAGGACTGGGTGCTGCGCACCGGCGGCGACGGCCGGATCGACCACCCGCTGCTGGGCGAGCGGGTCCCCGCGCCGCAGCCCCTGTGGTCCGGCCCGGTGGACCCGGCCCTCGTCCCCTGGCTCGCCGGCCACCGCGTGCGCGGGACCGTCGTCATGCCCGCCACCGGGTACGTCGAGATGGCCCTGGCAGCGGGCCGGCGCACCCTCGGCGCCCCGGCCGAGGTCACCTACGTTCAGATCCACCGGCCCCTCGCGGTGCCCTGGCCCGATCCGGAGTCCCTGCGTACGCAGGTGGCGGTGACACCGGACGACGGAGTGCTCACCGTCACCAGCACCGACGCCCGCGGCGACGAACCGCGCGAGCACGTACGGGCCCGGGTGCGCGCCCTGCTCGGCACCCGCCCCGGGCCCCTGGACGCCGACGCCGTACGCGCCCGGTGCCCGCGCGCCGTCAGCGGCCCCGACCACTACCGCACGTGCGAGCGCGCGGGCCTCGCCTACGGGCCCGCGTTCCAGGTGCTCACCGGCCTCCGGGCGGGCGCCGGCGAAGTGCTGGCCACCTACCGGCACGAGGACGGCGGCCCCGCGCCGGCCCCCTACGAAGCGCACCCCGCCCTGCTGGACGGCGCCTTGCAGGCCGGCGCGCCCCTGCTGCACGACGACCCGGCCACGAACGCCGCCTACCTGCCCTCGGCGATCGGCGCCGTACGCGTCTGGGGCACGCCCTCCGCCACGGGCCTGGTGCACGTACGGGAACGGTCCCGCAGCGCGGCCGAGGTGTGCTGGGACATCCTCCTCACCGACGACGACGGCACCGTCACCGTGGAGTTGGAGGGATGCCGGCTCCGGCGCCTCACCGAGGCCGAGCCGGCGCCGGTCATGCTCCGGCAGACCGTGCTGCGCGCCGCCCCCCGCCCCGACAGCCCCCCGCCGGTGCCCTGCCCGCCGCCGCCCGCGCCCTCCCGCGTCGCGGCGGCGGCGGCCGAGCGGATCACCGCGCTGCTCACGGCCTGGCGCGAGGTGCCCTACGAGCGGTTCGTGACCGCGCTGAAGGAAACCGCCGCCCACACCTGGGCCGAGGTACTGCGCGGTTTCCTGCCCGACCCGGACGCGGCCTTCGACACGGGGACGCTCACGGAGGGCGGAGGCGGACTGGGAGAGTCCCACCGGAATCTGATCGGGCTGATGCTGCCCCTGATGGAGCGGCACGGTCTGCTGACGTCCCTCCCGGACGGGCGGTGGCGCCTGACGACCGAAACCTCCCGGGCCCCGGAACTGCTGCGGGGCATCGTGGCCGACCACCCGGCCTTCTGCGCCGAGGCCGCCCTTTTCGCCAGGCGGGCACGCCACTTGGACGCCGTCCTGCGTGGCGCCAGGGACCCCATGGAGCTGGTCGCCTCCGACGGTGCCACCTACGAACAGCTCTACGACCTCGCGCCGGTGTCCCGGTTCCTCAACCGCATCGCCCAGGCGCTGGTGCGCGGGCTGGTCGACGCCTGGCCGGCGGACCGGCCGCTGCGGGTCCTGGAGGTCGGCGCGGGCACCGGGGGCGCCACGGCCGCTCTGCTGCCGCTCCTGCCGCCCGAGCGCACCCACTACACGTACACGGACGTCTCGGCGGCCTTCCTCACCCGTGCCGAACACCGCTTCGGCGCCTACGACTTCGTCGACTACCGCACGCTCGACCTCAACGCCGAGCCGCACGCGCAGGGTTTCGCCGAGGGAGCCTTCGACCTCGTCGTGGCCGCCCACGCCCTGCACACCACCACCGATGTGGCCGCCGCCCTGCGCCGGGTCCGGACCCTCCTGGCCCCGGGCGGGCTCCTGCTGGCTCTGGAACCCCACGACGCCGAGCAGCTCAGCGGCATCTTCGGCACCCTGGACAGCTTCTGGCACCGCGACGACCGGCACCTGCGCCCGCACTCGATCCTGCTCGGCCGGGACCAGTGGCCACCGCTGCTGGAGGAGTGCGGCTTCACCGACGTCGTCCGGACCGGCGACGACCGGCAGCCCGCACGGGACGGCTACTCCGTGCTCCTTGCCGCCACGCCCGCCGACGACCATCCCGCCGCCCCGGCGCCGCTGCCCGCCCCGGAGGTGCACACCGCCTGGGTCGTCGCCGTCGAGAGCGAGGAGGAGGGCGCCGTGGGCCGGGCGGTCGCCGACCGGCTGCGGGAGGCCGCCGGGGGCCCGGCCGACGTCACGACCATCACGACCGTCACCGCCGATGCCACCACCGCCGACGCCGACGCCGTCAGCAGCGACGCCGTCGGCGACGCCCTGGCCCGCCTCCTGGCGGCCGGCGCCCAGGACGTGACCCTCGCCGTCCTGTTCGCCGAACCGGAGACCGACCCGGCCCGCCTCACCGCACAGGCCACCCGCAGAAGTGCCCTGCTGCGTGCGGTGGCCACCGTCTGCCGCAACGGCCTGCCCGAAGGCGTCACCGTCCGGCTGTGGCTGGTCACCCGGCCCAGCGGGCTGTTCCCCGCCCCGGAGAACCCCGCCCACCCCGGTGACGCCGCCGTCTGGGGCCTGGCCCGCTCCCTCGCCAACGAGCAGCCCCGCCTCGGCATCCGGCGGGTCAGCCTGGAGCGCTGCGGCGAACCGGAAGCGGACGCCCGGCGCCTGGCCGCCGAACTGCTCGCGCCCGGCGACGAGGACGAGATCGTGCTCACCCGCAACGGCCGCTTCGTACCGCGCGAGACGCACGTCCGGCCGGAGCTCACGCCACAGCCCACGCCCAACGGCGTGTTCCGGCTGCGCGTGTGCGACCCGGGGCTTCACTACCGCCTGACCTGGGAGCGCACCAGTACGCCACGGCCCGGGACCGGACAGGTGACCGTCGCCGTCCGCGCGGTGGGGCTCAACTACCGCGACACCCTGGTCGCGAACGGGCTGCTGCCCCAGGAAGCCGTCGAAGGCACCCCCACCGCCCAGGGGCCGGGGCTGGAGTGCGCCGGGGTCGTCACCGAGGTCGGTCCCGGCGTGACCCGGTGGGCCGTGGGGGACCGGGTGTTCGGGCTCGCCCCCGCCTCGCTCGCCTCGCACACCCTCGCCTCCGAGAACGCCCTCGGCCGCGTCCCCGACGCGATGGGCTTCGCGGAGGCCGCGACCCTCCCCGTCGTCCACGCCACCGTCCACCACAGCCTCCACCGGCTCGCCCGCCTCGCCCCCGGCGAGACGGTCCTCGTCCACGGCGGAGCGGGCGGCATCGGCCTCGCCACCCTCCAGTACGCCCGCTCCGCCGGCGCCAGGGTGATCGCCACCGCGGGCACCGAGGCCAAACGGGACTGGCTGCGCACCCTGGGCGTCGAGCACGTCCTGGACTCCCGCAGCCTGGAGTTCGCGCCCCAGGTGCGCCGCATCACCGACGGCGCCGGAGTCGACGTCGTGGTCAACTCCCTCGCCGGCGAGGCCATCGCCCGCAGCCTGGAACTGCTGCGGCCGGGCGGGCGCTTCATCGAACTCGGCAAACGGGACATCTTCGAGAACAAGCCCCTGTCACTGCGCCCCTTCGACCACAACATCGCCTTCTTCGGCGTCGACCTCAACACCCTGCCGCCCGGAGCTCCCGGCAACGCCGGGCTGTTCGCCGAGGTGGCCGAGCGGGTGGCGGCGGGCACGTACCGGCCGCTGCCGCACAACGGCTACCCGGCCGCACGCGTCGACGAGGCCTTCCGCCTCCTCCAGCACTCCCGCCACCTCGGCAAGGTCGTCGTCACCTTCGACCCCCTGGACGAACCGGTACCGGTGACCGCGGGCGACACCCGGGCGCCCGGCCTCGACCCGTCCGGCACCTACCTGGTCACCGGCGGCCTCGGGGGCTTCGGCGCCGCCACCGCGAGCCAACTGGCCGACCTCGGCGCCACCCACCTGGCACTGGTCAGCCGGCGCGGCGACCGGGCCCCCGAAGCGGCCGCCGTGCTGGCACACCTCGCCGAACAGGGCGTCACAGCCACCGCGTACGCGGCCGACGTCACCGACCCGGAGGCCGTGCGGCGGCTCATCCGGGACATCGACGCCACCGGCCGGCCGCTGCGCGGGGTGGTGCACTGCGCCATGCACCTGGACGACGCGCCGCTGGCCGAGCTCGACGACCCGCGCGTGAGCGCCGTCCTGGCCCCCAAGACGACCGGCGCCGCCCTGCTGGACCGGCTCACCCGCGACCGGCCGCTGGACCTGTTCCTCGCCTACTCCTCGGTCGTCGTCTCCATCGGCAACATCGGGCAGGCGCCGTACGCGGCGGGCAACGCCTACCTGGAAGCGCTCGCCCGGCACCGCCGCGCGGCCGGCCTGCCCGCCACGGCGATCGCGTGGGGCGCCATCGCGGAGACGGGCTACGTGGCGCGCCACGACCTGGGGCGGTCACTGGCCCGCATGGGCATGGTCTCGCTCACACCACGGGAGGCGTTCACGGCGGCCGGGTCCCTGCTGCCGGCCGACGGCACCGCCGTCTCGGGTGTCGAGCGCTGCGACTGGGCCCGCGCCAAGGGCCTGCTCCCGCTGCTCGCCGGCCCGCGCTTCCAGCACTTGGTGCCGGACGCCGGCGACGACGACGGCCGGTCCCACGCCGACGTACTGCGGGAACTCGCCCAGATGGCGCCGGACGACGCCGAGGCCGCCGTCGCCTCGATGCTCGCGACCCTCCTCGCCGACGTGCTGCACATGAGCAGCGACGAACTGGACCCCCGACGCCGACTGGAGGACTACGGGTTGGACTCCCTCATGGGCGCCGAACTGCTCGTGGCCGTCCGCAGCCGCTTCGACCTGCTCATCTCGCCCGCCGAACTCATGGGCAGCGGCCTGACGCTGGCGGATGTCGCCCGCCTCGTCCACCAACGGCTCAGCGCCCGCTTCGAGGGCGTCTGCCCGAGCGGTGCGGAGGCCGTGGACGGAGGGGCGGGCCGGTGAGCACCGCGGCGTCACTCATCGGGTCCCCCCGGGTCACCCCTCGGCGGGGGTGAGCACCACGAAGTCCGCGCCCGCCGGGTCGACGCAGACCGCGAGCCGCCCGACACCGGGCGCGTCCTCCGGGCCCATCTGGATGGTGCCGCCCTTCTCCCTCACCGTGGCGACGGTCGCGTCGCAGTCGCTGGAGCCGAAGACGGGGTGCCAGTAGGCGCGGCCGCCGGTCAGGGTGAGCGCGTCGGCCGGGAGCTGCATCAGGCCGCCGTGCATCCGCTCCGGAGGCAGACCGGACGGCGTGATCAGCGAATACGTCCCGCCCCCGCCCGGCAGCTCCATGTCCTGGGTCTCCCAGCCGAACAGATTCCCGTAGAACTCCTTGGCGGCCGCCGCGTCCGTCGTGTACAGCTCGATCCAGCCCAGGCTGCCCGGCCCGTCCACCGCCTCCACGCCCTTGTACGAACCCGGCTGCCACACCGCGAACTGGCCCCCCTGGGGGTCGGTGTACTGGGCCATCCGGCCCTCGCCGTCGGCGTCCATCGGGGCGACCCGCACCGTGCCGCCCGAGCGCTGCACGGCCTCGGTCGTGGCATCGGCGTCGGGCGTCTGGAAGTAGATCATCCAGGCCGAACGCGCGCCCTTCTCGGTGAGCTTCCCGAGCCCGGCGACCGTCTTGCCGTTCAGCCTGAAGGCGCCGTACTCCTCCTCCTCGGGGCTGAACGGCTGGAACTCCCAGCCGAACACCGAGCGGTAGAAGTCGGCCGCCGCCGGAATGTCCGGCGCGCCGAGGTCGAGCCAACAGGGGGAGCCGGGAGCGAAGTCGGTGGTGATCACGGCACTTCCTCGTTTCGCGGGTGTCACGTCGATCGCTTACGGCATCAGCGTGACACCCGCCACTGACATCCGCCCTCCGGGACGGGACGAACCGGTGAGGGCCGCCCGCCCCGGAGGGCCTCGCGAGGCGCGGCGCGGAAGGCTCAGAAGGCGTGGGCGTGACGGAAGAGGCGTCCCGGGTCGTAGGCCGCCTTCACCTTCACCAGGCGGTCGATGTTGGCGCCGTAATAGGCACGGCGCCAGTCCCGCAGCGCCGGATCGGTGTAGTTCTGGTACGCCCGGCCGCTCGCCCACGGCCGCATCACGTCGTGCGTGCCGTCCAGCCAGGCCCGGTGGCGGGCCACGGTGGCCGCCGGGGCGCGGTCCGGCCAGGACACGATGTACTGGGCCAGGAAGAGCGCGTCGCGGTGGACGAACGCCGTGTCGGCCGGCCGTACCCGGTTCACCGCGCCGCCCATCGCGTCCAGGGCGATGCTGCCCGCCCCGCCTCCGCTGAGTCGCGCGAGCTGTTCCACCCGGGCGATCAGCGCCTTGACACCGGCGGCCGGCACGGGGCGCGTGTAGAAGTCGGAGCGCGCGGCGTAGGACTCGCGCGCCACCCGGCCCTGCGGCGTACGGCCCGGCAGCGTCCCCTTCTGGTGGGCCTGCGCGATGGACCAGCCGGACACCCCGCCCATGACCTTCATCGCGTCCATGAACGGGCGGGTACGGATGGCCTCCGACGTGGGCGCCGCGCCGATGGCGCCGGCCAGCCGGTCGAGCCGGTTCTCCAGGTCACGCCGGCCCGTGAGGGCCAGCCCGCCCACCCGCACCGATCCGGGCCGGCCGCCCACCGGGGCCGCCAGGTGCAGGTTGGCCCAGATCCCGTCCGGCGCGGTGGGGGCCCAGCGCTGCCACTCGCGCACCACGGCGGCGGCACGCGACCAGGGCCAGCGGAGGAAGAACGTGGTGCATTCCGGTGCCGCGTGGGTCCGCATCCGCAGCTCGGTGACCACACCGAACTGCGCGTTGCCGCCGCCGCGCAGCGCCCAGAACAGATCCGGGTCCCGCTTGGCGTCGACGTCCCGTATCCGGCCGTCGGCGGTCACGATCCGGGCGCCGGTGATGCTGTCGCTGGTCAGGCCGTAGGCCCGGCTGACGACGCCGATGCCGCCGCCCAGGGCCAGACCGGCCACGCCCACGGTGGGGCAGGACCCGGCCGGTACGGTGCGGCCACGGGCGGTCAACCGGTCGTAGACGTCGATGAGTTTCGCCCCCGCGCCGATCGTCGCGGTGCCACCCGCCAGCGAGACGGACGCCATCCGCTGTACGTCGACGATCAGGCCCGGCCCGGAGGACCAGCCCGCGTAGGAGTGGCCGCCGCTGCGTACCGCGACCGGCACCTTGTGCGCGCGGGCGAACTCCAGGCACTCGCGGACGTCCTCGGGCCGTGCGCAGTAGGCGATACCGGCCGGGCGCACGGCGTCGAACCGGGGGTTGAACAGCGTGCGCGCCACGTCGTAGTCACGGTCCCCCGGCCGTACCAGCGTCCCGTCCAGCCCCTTGCCCAGCGCCGCCCAGTCCGCCGGGCGGGGCGCGCCCGGTGCCTTGCCCGCCGCGCCCGCGCCCGCGGCCGTGCCGGGCGCCGCGCCGGCACCCGCACCCGACGCGCGGGTGCCGGCGACACCCGTGAGCAGTGCTCCGGAGAGGGCGGCGGCCGCACCGGCGCCCAGCAGGCGACGACGGCTCGGCCCGCCGCCCGCGTGCGTTCCCGTGCCGCCGACCGGTGGCGTCGTCTGGTTCATCGTTCTTTCCCCACTGCTGTGTTGACCTGTCGCAGGAGGGATGATGAGAACGAGCGCGGAGAGGTTGCGCACAACGACGTGACGGACGAGGGGAATTCGACGTGGCAGTGAGCAGTCAGCGCACCGGTACTCCGGTGGACCGGTTTCTCCGGCTGGGCACCCTGCCCGTCGCGGCGGCCGCCCTGACGGGGACCGTCGCGCTGTCCATGGTCCTGGTGGCCTTCGGCAACATCACCGACTTCGGGACCAACCAGCAGTTCGTCCAGCACGTCCTGGCCATGGACACCACCTTCAAGGACCCGCAACTGATGTGGCGGGCGGTCACCTCACCGGCCCTCCAGAACGCGGCGTACCTCGCCATCATCGTCTGGGAGGTCCTCACGGCGGCCCTGCTCACCTTCGCCACCTGGCTCTGGGCGGTGGGGCTGCGGCGGAGGAGCTACGACCGGGCCCGCCGGGCGAGCAGCGCCGGGCTGGTGATGGTGCTGCTGCTGTTCGGGCTCGGCTTCTTCGGCATCGGCGGTGAGTGGTTCGCCATGTGGCAGTCCTCCGACTGGAACGGACTGGACTCGGCGCTGCGTTACGTCGTGCTGGCGGCGTTCGCCCTGGTCGTGGTGCACCTGCCGACGGCACGCCACGGGGACTGAGCCCCTCTCACGGGCGGGGCGTGCCGCGTGGGTGCGGCCTGCCGCGGAGGCGGGGCACGGGGACGGTCCTCCGGGCCGGCCACTGCCTCGGCGACTCGGCCCGCCCGGGAGCCGAGCCGGGACCCCGTGGTGACGGTACCGAGGGCAGCCGCACCACGGCGTCGATGCCGCCCCGAGGGGCCTCCTCCAGCGCGGCGTGCCCACCACTGGCGACCGCGAGCCGCTGCACCAGGGACAGGCCGAGGCCGCTGCCCCCCTCGGTCGAACCGGGCGCGCGCCAGAACCGGTCGAAGGCGCGCTCACGCTGCTCGGGAGGCATCCCGGGGCCTTCGTCGATCACATGCAGCTCGGCCCACGGCGGGCGGTGTTCGCGCGGGCCCCGGCGTGCCGGGCGGGGGAGCCGCCGGTCCAGCAGCACCACGGAGCCGGGCCGTGAGACGCGGAGGGCGTTGGAGAGCAGGTTGTCCAGGATCTGTTCCACGGCGCCCGGCACGGCGAGCGCCTGCCCGGCGTGCTCGACGCCCAGCGCCAGCCGGCAGCCGCGCTCCTCGAACACCGGCGCCCAGGTCTGTACGCGGTCGACGGCGATCCGGTCGAGGTCGACGGGCACCCGCATGACGGCCTTCTCGTCCAGCCGGGCCATCGCCAGCAGCCCCTCCACCATGCGGGCCAGCCGTTCCGTCTCGGTCATCGCCGCCGTCAGCCCGCTCCTGGCGTGGGCCGCCACATCGGGCTCCAGGTTGTCCAGGCGCAGCCGGAGCGCGGCCAGCGGCGTCTTGAGCTGGTGGGAGGCCTCACCGGCGAAGGCGCGCTGCGATTCCAGCAACTGCTCCAGGCGCGCGGCGGTCTCGTTGAAGGTGACCGCGAGCCTCCGCACCTCCGGCGGGCCGGTCGACGTGGCCAGAATGGCCCGTACCGACAGGTCGCCCTCGGCCAGCCGGGCGGTGGCCCGCTCCAGCTCGAGAACGGGCCGGCTCGTCCAGCGGGCCAGCCAGAACGCCACCGCCGCCACGGCCGTCAGCGCCAGCAGCCCCACCATCGCCAGGGTGAGCCACACGCCGTGGACCCGCCGGTGCACCGCCTCGGTGGGGAGCGTGACGCGCACGGCCCCGAACCGGGAGGACCCGAGCGGCACCGGGGCCGCGGCGGCGAGCCCCCGCACCCCCTCGCCCACCGGCCCGGTGCGTACGCCGATGGCCGCCCGCCCCCGCAACGCGGACCGCACCTCGTCGCGGGCGGCCAACTCCCGTGCCAGGGCGGGCGTCAGGGGACCGGAGGAGGCGGTGAGCCGGCCGTCCGCGTCGAAAACGGTCACCTCTCCGCCGATACGCGCGGCACAGTGCGCCACCCGGTCCTCCAGGGCCGCCGTCCGGCCGCCCGCGAGGGACACGGCCGCGTAGGCGGCGAGGGACTCGGCCTCGTCCTCGGCGGCCTGGGTGGCGCGTTGTTGCTCGGCCCTGCCGTAGACGATGCCCAAAGGCACTTCCAGGCACAGCAGAACCAGCAGGGCCACGGTCACGTAGCTCAGGAGCAGGCGTCGGGTCACTGCGGCGCCCCGCCCGTCAGCTTCGCGACGCCGGGACGACGAGGCGGAACCCCACTCCCCGTACCGTGTGGATCCATGCCGGATCACCCAGTTTGCGCCGCAGCGCCGCCACATGGACGTCGAGGGTCTTGGTGGGGCCGTGGAAGTGCGGGTCCCACACCTCGTCCAGGATCTGCTGGCGCGAGTACACCGCGCCCGGGTCCTCGGCCAGCAGTGCCAGCAGGTCGAACTCCTTGGGCGTCAGCGCCACCAGGGCGTCCCGCACCCATGCCTGCCGGGTGCGCCGGTCCACCACCAGGGCGCCCAGGCGGGACGGCCCGCCGTCCCGTTCGGCGCCTTCGGCGGCGGCACCCGGCAGGGCGCCCGGTGCGCCCGCGCCGACCGGCAGGTGGCCGGCCGTGGCGCGCGTGCGGCGGGTGACGGCGCGGATGCGAGCGATGAGCTCCCGCATGCTGAAAGGTTTCGCCAGATAGTCGTCCGCCCCCACCTCCAGGCCCACCACCCGGTCGGCCTCCTCACCGCGGGCGGTCAGCATGATGATCGGCACCTGCGAGACCTGCCGGATCCGATGGCTGGGCACCTACCCCGTCGTCCGCCGCCTGCTGGACGACGACGAACTGCGGCTCCACGGCTGGTACTACCGCATCGACACCGGCGTACTCCACGAGCTGGGCGAGGACGGCGACTTCGCGCCCCACTGACCCCGCCCGGCCCGCTCACGGTTGTCGATGCCGGTCCCGTTCCGGCCCGCGCAAGGAGTACGCCCCCATGCCGTCCCCCACACCGTCCCCCTCCCCGCCGCCCCGGCAGCGCGCCCGGCACGCCCGCCCCACCGGCCGGTCCGGCGCCCGCTCCCCGCTGACCAGCCGGTCCACCGTCCCCGCACCCTCCACGGCCGTCCCGTCGCTCGCCGCCGAACTGCGCGGCGCGCACCTCGGTACGGAGGTCACCGCCTCGTTCGTCGTCTTCCTGGTGGCCCTGCCGCTGTGCATCGGGGTCGCCGTGGCCTCCGGCGCCCCGCCCGAGCTGGGCATCGTCTCCGGCATCGTGGGCGGGCTCGTCGTCGGCCTCATGCGCGGCAGCGCGCTCCAGGTCAGCGGCCCCGCGGCCGGTCTGGCCGCCCTCGTCGCCGAAGCCGTGCTGGAGCACGGACTGGCCATGCTCGGCACCATCGTCCTGGTCAGCGGTCTGCTCCAGATCGCCCTCGCGCTGATCCGGCTCGGCCGTATGTTCCAGGCCATCTCGGTCGCGGTCATCCAGGGCATGCTCGCCGGGATCGGCCTGCCCCTGATGATCGGGCAGTCCTACGTCCTGGCCGACGCCAAGGCGCCGGGCACACCGGTCGAGAACCTGCTCGGGCTGCCGGGGCTGCTCGCCGCAACCTTCGGCAGGCCGGACGCGCTCATCGCCGCCGCGCTCGGGACCGTGACCGTCGTACTCAGCTTCGTCTGGAAGAAGGTGCCGGGACCGGTGAACCGGGCGCCGGCCGCGCTCGTCGCGGTCGTCCTCGGCATGGGCGTCGCCGCGCTCCCGGGCGTCGGCATCAACACCCTCCAGGTCGGCGACCTACTGGGCTCGATCCACCTGCCCGGGTCGGAGGAGCTGGCCGGGCTCGCGGACCCGGCGGTCCTCGCCACCATCCTCACCTTCACCGTGATCGCGTCGGCGGAGAGCCTGTTCACCGCGGCCGCCGTGGACCGTATGCACACCGGCCCGCGCACCCGCTACAACGTCGAACTGTTCTCCCAGGGCCTCGGCAACACCGTCTGCGGCGCCCTCGGCGCCCTGCCCGTCACCGCCGTCGTCGCCCGCAGCTCCGCCAACGTCCAGGCCGGAGCGCGCACCCGGCTCTCCCGTACGCTGCACGGCCTGTGGCTGCTCGCCTTCGCGCTCCTGCTGCCGGGCCTGCTCGCCCTCATTCCCATCACCGTCCTCGCGGGCGTCCTCGTGCACAGCGGGTGGAAGCTGTTCGCCCCGGAACAGTTCCGCCTGCTCTGGAAACAGGACCGGGGTGAGGCCGTGGTCATGGCGGTCACCACGCTCGCCATCTTCGGTACGGCGCTGCTGGAGGGCGTGCTGATCGGCCTGGCGGCGGCGACCCTGCTGGCGGTGCTCCGCATGTCGCGGACGACCCTGCGGGAGACATCCGACGGGGACACGGCGAAGCTGACCATCACGGGGAGCGCCACCTTCGTCAGGCTCCCGCAGTTGCTGGAGGCGCTGGCGGCCCTCGAAGCCCGGGCCGCCGCCGGAGCGCCCCGCATCCGCCTGGACCTGACGGCCATGACCCACCTGGACCACGCCTGCCGCACCCAGATCGACGAGTTCGTCGCCCAGCAGCGCGAGAAGGGGACCGTACGGGTCGAACTCCTGCTGCCGAACACGCCGGCCCCGGCCGGTGGAGCCGCCCCGGCCGGTGGAGCCGCCCCGGCCGGTGGAGCCGCCCCGGCCGGTGGCGGTAAGACGGACCCGGCGGGGGAGAGGGACCGGGGCGGGGAGATGGACCGGGACGGGGACGGATTCGCCTGGTTCGCCGACACCAGGGGCTGACCGTCACCCGTCCGGCCGGTACCGGTGGCCCGGCGGCGCCGGGGGCCGCAAGCTGGCGTTTCCGCGTACGGAGCGGCAGCAGGTCTGCTGGTGTCGCCGGGGTGTCGGGAGAGTCACGTGCGGGTCGCCATCGTTGGGCAGGGCTATGTCGGAGTGACCGGGGCAGTCGCCCTCGCCCGGCAGGGGCATCATGTGACGGGCATCGAGCGCGACCCGGCCCGGCTGGCCGCACTGGCGGCGGGCCGCACACCGGTGTCCGAGCCCGGACTCCAGGAGGAACTGACGCTGGCCAGGGAGACCGGGCGGCTGACCTTCGCCTCCGACCTGGCCCACACGCACCTCAGAGAGCCCTTCGAGGTGGTCCTGATCACTGTGGGCACACCCCCCGACGCGAGCGGGGCGGCGGACCTGTCACAAGTGACGGCGGCCCTGGCGGAGGTGGCGGCCCTGCTGCCGCCACCGGCCGTGGTGCTCAAGTCCACCGTCCCGCCCGGCACCAGCGCCCGGCTCCTCCAGGCCCACCCCCAGATGCGCGAGCGCTACGCCTACAACCCGGAGTTCCTCAACCAGGGCAGCGCCCTGGACGACTGGACCACCCCCTCCCGGACCGTGGTCGGGCTCTGGTCGCACGGCACCCTGCCGCTGCTGCACCAGCTCTACGGCGAGCTGACGTGCCCCTGGGTGGTGACCACGCCCGACACCGCCGAAATGATCAAGTACGCCGGCAACGCCTTCCTGGCGATGAAGATCAGCTTCGCCAACGAGTTCGCGCGACTGTGCGCCGCACCGGACCTCGACATCGACAAGGTGATGCAGGGCGCGGGACTCGACCCCCGCATCGGTCACGCCTTCCTCCAGCCGGGCCTCGGCTTCGGCGACTCGTGCCTCCCCAAGGACACGGCGGCACTGGCGCACTGGGCGGCCGAGCGCGGTATCCCGACACCCCTGCTCGACGCCACCATCGCCGTCAACCGCACGCAGCCCGCGCTCGTGCGCGAGATGCTCCGCGAAGAGCTGGGCGAGCAGCTCGCCGGGTGCGAGATCGCGGTCCTCGGAGCCCGCTACGAGCCGTGGAGCGACGACATGCGGGCGGCGCCCAGCCGTGCCCTCGTCCCCCAACTGGTCGCCGAGGCGGCCGCCGTCCGCATCTGGGACCCGGCCACCGACCCCGAACACCTGCGGCAACTGTTCCCGGGCACGAGGCCGTGCACGGACCTGCGCACCGCCCTCCAGGGCGCGCGGGCGGCGGTCGTCCTCACCGAGTGGCCGGAGACCATCGAGACCGACTGGTCCCTGATGGCCGCCAGGATGGCGCCGCCCGCCGTGGTCGTGGACGGCAAGAACTGCCTGCTCCCCGAACGGCTGGCCGGGCTGCCGCTCACGTACCGGAGCGTCGGCAACCGCCTCCCCGATCGCGTCACCGCTCCCACCGGGAGCACCGGGAGCACCGGGCCCACCACTCCCACCGATCCCACGGGGCCCGCCGGGACGCCGCGCCCCGCGACGAGCGCGTAGGCACGGCGGCCCGGTGGGCCAAGGGCGCCGCCGTCAGCCCGTGGACGGTGCGCCGCGCCGCACGGTGATGGCGTTGACGCGGATCGTGTACGGGGCTGTGTCGCCGACCGTCAGGTTCCGCACCTTCTCCGGGCTCAGAGCGACCGTCACATTGGCGCAGAGGGCGACGGCGTAGACCCGGTCCCCGGTCTCCTCGTCCTGGAGGGCGAACAGCAGGTTGTAGTAGTAGCTGGTGTTGTCCGGCTCCTCCCGGTAGAAGGAGAGGTGGGTGCCCGTCTGCTCGTACAGGCCCACGAAGGCGTCGGTGAGCGCCCCTTCGACCTTCTCCCAGAAGGCGGTGTTCTCGAACGGCTCCGGAAGGGCCTGGCGTACGGCCTCCCGGAGGGACAGGATCATCACGCTGACGGGGGCGGTCTCCTGGAGCCCCCAGCCCCGGATGATCTTCACCGTCGAGCCGTCGGGGATACCGCTCGCCGCCCGGCTGATCTCACCGAAGTCGAAGTCCACCGTCGCCGGGGCGATCGCGTGCTGGAACCTCGCCTCGATGCCCCGCGCCTGCTCCATGAAGGACGACCCCACCTCGAAGACCGGCCTGAAGGTCGTCTTCTCGGTGGCGATCCGGTCAACCATGGCTGCTCCTAGCATGTCGGAAGTGATCGCGCCCGGTCGGTCAGTATGCCGTCCCCCCGAACGGCCGCCGCACCGGCTCCCGGTCAGGAGCGCCGAAGTCGTGGAAGGTGTCGCCGCCCTCGTGGTCGGGGCCGGTTCACGCGTGGTCGGGGCCGGCACACGCCAACCGCTCCCGTGGTCACCACACCTTGTCATGAACCTTGCAAGTCTTAACTCCGCCCTGCTATCCATCAGTTAGGAAAGTTTCCTTCCAGTCTCGACTCCCGTCAACGCATCGGAGACCCCCACATGAGACCGGCACGGATCCGGACACGTCCCCTCGGCAGCGCCGGCACGCTCCTCGCCGCGCTCCTCCTCGCCCTCACCACCCTCACCGCGCTCAGCCTCCCCGCCGCCGTCGGCGCCGATCGTGGAACGGTGAACACCTCACCCGGCCCCACCGTCGCCACACCGGTCGCCGCCAACGGCAGGCTCACGGTCTGCGGCACCAGGCTCTGCAACGAGCACGGCACACCCGTCCAACTGCGCGGCATGTCGACGCACGGCCTCCAGTGGTACCGCCAGTGCGTCACCGACGGCTCGCTCAACGCCCTGGCCACGGACTGGAGCGCCGACGTCCTGCGCATCTCGATGTACATCCAGGAGGGCGGCTACGAGACCGATCCGCGCGGCTACACCGACCTGGTGCACTCCATCATCGACAAGGCCACCTCACGCGGCATGTACGCGATCGTCGACTGGCACATGCTCAGCCCCGGTGACCCCCACCACAACCTGAGCCGCGCCAAGACCTTCTTCACCGAGATCGCCCGGCGCCACGGCGCCAAGAAGAACCTGCTGTACGAGATCGCCAACGAGCCCAGCGGCGTGAGCTGGTCGCGCATCAGGAGCTACGCCGAGGAGCTCATCCCCGTCATCCGCGCCCAGGACCCGCGCAGTCCCATCCTCGTCGGCACGCGCGCGTGGTCGTCGTTCGGGGTGTCGGAGGGTGCTGACGAGAAGGAGGTCGTGAACAACCCGGTGCGGGCCTCCAACATCATGTACACCTTCCACTTCTACGCCGCCTCCCACCGCGACGAGTACCTGAACACCCTCTCCAGGGCGGCGGACAAGCTCCCCGTCTTCGTCACCGAGTTCGGCACCCAGGACTACGCGGGCGAAGGCGCCAACGACTTCACCATGGCGCAGCGCTATCTGGACCTCATGGCGAAGAAGAAGGTGAGCTGGGTCAACTGGAACTTCTCCGACGACCACCGCTCCGGTGCCGTCTTCAAGACCGGCACCTGCGCCAGCAACGGCCCCTGGGCCGGTACCGGCTCGCTGAAGCAGGCCGGGGTGTGGATCCGCGAGCGGGTCAGGTCGGCGGACGGCTTCTCCACCGGACCGACCGGCTGACCGGCCCGCCCGCGCGCTGAACCGGCCCCCGCCCGCACGCCCCATGGTGTGGGCGGGGGCACCTCACGCTTGACGGAGCCGCCCCGACGAACTCCCGGGACATCACGCCCCGGTCGCGATCACGACCGTATCCTGCCGCCATGACCGATCATGTGAACGACCAGCTCCAGCCGATGCCCGACGACTGGCAGCGCGCGCTCGCCGTCGTCGCCCACCCCGACGACCTCGAATACGGGTGCTCCGCCGCCATCGCCTCCTGGACGGACGGCGGCCGTGAGGTCGCCTACGTGCTGGCCACCCGGGGCGAGGCGGGCATCGACGGCATCGACCCCGCCACGTGCGGGCCGCTGCGCGAGCGGGAGCAGCGGGCCAGCGCGGCGGTCGTCGGCGTGTCCGAGGTGGAGTTCCTCGATCACCGCGACGGCGTCATCGAGTACGGTCTCGGCCTGCGCCGTGACATCGCGGCCGCGATCCGGCGCCACCGGCCCGAACTCGTCATCACGCTGAACCACCGTGACACCTGGGGCGGGATCGCCTGGAACACCCCCGACCACGTCGCCGTCGGCCGCGCCACCCTCGACGCGGCCGGTGACGCCGGGAACCGCTGGATCTTCCCCGAGCTCGTCGAGCAGGGCCTCGAACCCTGGAACGGCGTGCGCTGGGTGGCCGTCGCGGGGTCGTCCACGCCGACGCACGCCGTCGACGCGACGCCCGGCATGGAGCGCGCCATACAGTCGCTGCTGGAGCACCGGGCCTACATCGAGGCGCTGACCGACCAGGACCCGGAGGAGTACTGCCGCACCTTCCTCACCGCCAACGCCCAGCGGGCGGCCGACCGGTTCGGCGGGCGCCCGGCCGTGGCGTTCGAGGTGTTCAGCCGCTGACGAGCCGGTCGACCGCCGCCGTGCCGGAGGAGGTGTACCCCCGGGCCATGGCCATGGGCCCGGCCACCGGCACGGCCGCCCGGGCGGCGGGCGCGGCGGCCCGGGCGGCGGGCACGGCTCCAGGGGCCGTCACGGCGGCGGGCACGGCGGGGGCGGAGGGCACCGGCATGGAGGCGGGGACCAGTTGCAGCCCCTGCGGGCCGCCGCCCGCGCCCGGCACCGGAGCCGGCTGCACCGGCCCGCCGTACAGCACCCGCTCCAACGCCCCGACCAACTGCCGCACCTCGTGCGGCGGGCGCACGACCAGCCGCAGGAACCGGCTGGAGCTGCCCACCTTGTTGCCGCACTCGCGCACCAGGACCCCGTGCTCGGTCAGCAGCCGGTCGCGCAGCACGGCCCCGTCCACGCCCACGGGCAGCCTCACGTACAGGAAGTTGCCCTGGGAGGGGTACACGGTCAGCCCGGGCAGCGCGGAGAGCCGGGCGGTCATCTCCTGCCGGTCGTGCCGGGAGCGGCGCAGGCTCTCCTCGTACTCCTGGCGGTGCTCCTTGAGCATGAACACCACCGCCTCGGCGAAGGAGTTGAGATTCCACTTCGGCAGCATCGAGCGGATGCGCCCGGCGAGCGCGGGGTTGGCGACGAGGTAGCCGAACCGCACGCCGTGCAGACCGAAGTTCTTGCCGAGGCTGCGCAGCACGACCACATGGGGCCGCAGCACCGCCTCCTCGACGACGGTCGTGGCGGCGGCCGCGTCGGAGAACTCCAGGAACGATTCGTCGACCACCACCAGGTCGAGGTCCTGGAGGGTGTCGCACAGCGCCAGCACCTGCTCCTTGGTGAGCAGGCCGCCGTCCGGGTTGTTGGGGTTGCAGATGACCGCCGTACGGGAACGTCTGGCCCGGATGAACCGGACGAAGGCGTCCGGGTCGAGCCGGAAGCCGTGCGCCTCGGGCAGCAGCATCATGTCGACGCGCTTGCCGGTCTCCATGGGCTGGTCGGTCCACCGGCCGAAGGTCGGCACGGGCACGGCGAGCGACTCGCGGACGAGCAGGTGGTCGATCCATGTGATCAGCTCGGTGGAGCCGTTGCCCATGGCGACGGTCTGCGGGTTGAGCCCCAGGGTCCGGCACAGCTCGGCGGTGATGGTGTCGGCGCCGCTCGGGTAGTACGTGAGGATCTCCCTGAGGCGCCCGCCGAGCCGCTCGAACATCGCGGGTGTGGGGAAGTAGGGGTTGCAGGGGATGCAGAAGTCGGTGATCCGGGCGGATGCCCCGCCTCCGCCTCCGCCCCCGCCGCCCCCGGCGCCCGCCCGGTCGAGCATGGCGATCGAGGGACTGTGTGCGGTGGACGCCTGGAAAAGCGCGGTGACATCGCCGGCCATGGAATTGCCCTCCCTGCCCGAGGTGGGGCCGCACGGAGGAGTGCGGACCGCCGATCCATACGGATACGGGTGGGACAGCGTTCAACCAGTGAGGCAAGGCTCGCGAGGCTGTTCCCTCCGAGGCAAGCGACCGCTTAGTATGCGGACGAGCGCGACCCAGCGCGGTCGACCAGCGCGGTACTGCCCGACTCTTTGTGGAGGCCCTCGATGCAGGCATGGCGAGTACACCGGAACGGCGAGCCGGGCGAGGTGATGCGGCGCGAAGAGGTGGACCGGCCCATGCCCGGCGACGGGCAGGTCCTGCTGAGGGTCCGGGCCGCGAACATCAACTTCCCCGACGCGCTGCTGTGCCGGGGCCACTACCAGGTGCGCCCGCCGCTGCCCTTCACCCCCGGCGTGGAGATCTGCGGCGAGACCGAGGACGGCCGGCGCGTGATCGCCACGCCCGCCCTGCCGTACGGCGGTCTCGCCGAGTACGCCGTCGCCGACGCGGCGACGGTCCTGCCCGCGCCCGACGCGCTCGACGACGCCGAGGCCGCCGCCCTGCACATCGGCTACCAGACCGGCTGGTTCGGCCTGCACCGCCGGGCGGGCCTGAAGGAGGGCGAGACGCTCCTGGTGCACGCCGCGGCGGGCGGCGTCGGCAGCGCGGCCGTCCAGCTCGGCAAGGCGGCCGGCGCGACGGTCATCGGGGTCGCCGGCGGCGCCGAGAAGGCCGCCGTCGCGCGCGAGCTCGGCTGCGACGTGGTCATCGACCGGCGCAGTGACGACATCGTCGCGGCCGTCAAGGAGGCCACCGGCGGCCGGGGCGCCGACGTGATCTACGACCCGGTCGGCGGCGACGCCTACGCCAAGTCCGCCAAGTGCGTGGCCTTCGAGGGCCGCATCCTGGTCGTCGGCTTCGCGAGCGGCGACATCCCGTCGCCCGCCCTCAACCACGCCCTGGTCAAGAACTACTCGGTCCTCGGCCTGCACTGGGGCCTGTACAACCAGAAGGACCCCGAGGCGGTCCGCCGCTGCCACGACACCCTGGCCGGGTACGCGGCCAAGGGCCTGATCAAGCCGCTGATCAGCGACCGGGTCGCCTTCGAGGACGCGGCCGCCGCCGTGCAGCGCGTCGCGGACGGCACCACCACGGGCCGCCTGGTCGTCCTCCCGGCCGGCACGGAAGGAGCCGCCAAGTGACCGACGCCGTCGAACTGCGCGAGCGTACGCGGGAGTTGCTGAAGAGCCACCCGCCCGCCACCACCGACCGCACCGACTTCCTCAAGGCCCGATTCGACGCCGGCCTCGCCTGGGTCCACTACCCCGTCGGCCTCGGCGGACTGGACGCCCCCCGCTCCCTCCAGGCCGTCGTCGACGCGGAGCTGCAAGCCGCCGGCGCCCCGGACAACGACCCGCGCCGCATCGGCATCGGCCTCGGCATGGCCGCCCCGACGATCCTGGCGTACGGCACCGAGGAGCAGAAGGAGCGGTTCCTGCGCCCGCTGTGGGTGGGGGAGGAGGTGTGGTGCCAGTTGTTCAGCGAGCCCGGCGCCGGCTCCGACCTCGCCGCGCTCGGCACCCGGGCGGTCCGGGACGGGGACACGTGGGTGGTCAACGGCCAGAAGGTGTGGACGTCCAGCGCCCATGTCGCCCGCTGGGCCATCCTCATCGCCCGTACCGACCCCGAGCTGCCCAAGCACCGGGGCATCACCTACTTCCTGTGCGACATGACCGACCCCGGCGTCGAGGTGCGGCCGCTGCGGCAGATCACCGGTGAGGCCGAGTTCAACGAGGTCTTCCTCACCGACGTACGCATCCCCGACGCCCACCGCCTCGGCGAGGTCGGCGATGGCTGGAAGGTCGCCCAGACCACGCTCAACAACGAGCGCGTCGCCATCGGCGGCGCCCGTATCCCCCGCGAGGGCGGCATGATCGGGCCCGTCTCCCGGACCTGGCGCGAGCGCCCCGAGCTGCGCACCCACGACCTCCACCAGCGCCTGCTGGACCTGTGGGTGGACGCCGAGGTCGCCCGGCTGACCGGCGAGCGGCTGCGCCAGCAGCTCGTCGCGGGCCAGCCCGGCCCCGAGGGCAGCGGCATGAAGCTCGCCTTCGCCCGCCTCAACCAGGAGATCAGCGGCCTGGAGGTGGAACTCCTCGGCGAGGAGGGCCTGCTGTACGGGGACTGGACGATGCGCCGCCCCGAGCTCGTCGACTTCACCGGCCGCGACGCCGGTTACCGCTACCTCCGCTCCAAGGGCAACTCCATCGAGGGCGGTACGAGCGAGGTGCTGCTCAACATCGTCGCCGAACGCGTCCTCGGACTGCCCGCCGAGCCGCGCAACGACAAGGACGTCGCATGGAAGGACCTGGCGCGATGACCGACCACACCCCCGCCGAGCCGGACCTGCTGTACTCCGAGGCCGAGGGCGACCTGCGCGCCGCCGTGCGCTCCCTGCTCGCCGACCGCGCCGCCCCGGCGGACCTGCCCGGCCGGATCGAGCGGGCCACACCGTACGACGCCGCCCTCTGGAAGGCGCTCGCCGCCGACATGGGGGCGGCCGGGCTCCTCGTCCCCGAGAAGCTCGGCGGCCAGGGCGCCTCCCACCGCGAGGCCGCCGTCGTGCTGGAGGAGCTGGGCCGCGCGGTGACGCCGGTCCCGTACCTCACCAGCTCCGTCGTCGCGACCGAGACGCTGCTGGCCGCCCGGGCGGGGGACCTGCTCACCGACCTCGCCACCGGCCGCACGGTCGCCGTGCTCGCCGTCCCGCTCTCCGCCGGGCCCGGTCACGAGCCGGCGACCACCGGCACCGTCACCGGGGTCGCCGACGCCGCCCGCGCCGACGTCCTGCTCGTGGTGCGCCCCGACGGGCTGTACGCGGTCGACGCCGCCGACGCCACGGTCGTACCGCAGACCCCGCTGGACCTGACCCGCCCGCTCGCCACCGTGACCGCCGACACCGGGGGCACCCGCCTCGCGGACGCCGGGGTCGCCCGGGAGGCGGTGCGCCGGGGGCTCCTCGCGGGCGCCGGGCTGCTCGCCTCCGAGCAGTTGGGCCTGGCGGAGTGGTGCCTGGAGGAGACCGTCCGGCACACCCGCGAGCGTCACCAGTTCAACCGGCCGGTCGGCTCCTTCCAGGCGCTCAAGCACCGGATGGCGCAGCTCTGGCTTGAGGTGGTGAACGCCCGCGCCGCCGCCCGCAACGCCGCCGACGCGCTCGCCACCGGCAGCCCCGAGGCACCGCTCGCCGTGGCCGTCGCCCAGGTGTACTGCTCGCGGGCCGCCGTGCACGCCGCCGAGGAGTGCGTCCAGCTCCACGGCGGCATCGGAATGACTTGGGAGCATCCCGCCCATCTCTACCTGAAGCAGGCGAAAAGCGATCAGATCGCCTTCGGCTCGGCCGGGCACCACAAGCAGATCCTCGCCGACCTGGTGGATCTCCCCGCCCCGGCATGATCTGGGCATGACCCGGTAAGGACCGCAGGAGGAACCCACCCCTCTACATGCTGTTTAATTGCGAGTCGTTCGCAACAACAGCGGATCTTCACTAGCTTCACGAGGGGTGTGGAACCATGACCGCCCGATCCATACGCGGCATGGCCGCCGCCACGCTGGCCGGAACCCTGGCCCTCACCGCGGCGGCCTGCTCGAACCCGGGTACCGGCGGCAAGAGCCAGGCGGGTGGGGACGGCGCGGTCGTCGGCATCGCCTACGAGCCCGAGTCGCTCAGCCCCCTGCTCGGCTACGGCAAGGACGGCAACTCCAAGATCTTCGACGGGCTGCTCGCCTTCGACGGCGACATGAAGCTCAAGCCCGCCCTCGCGGTCGCCCTGCCCGAGGTGAGCGCTGACGGCCTGACGTACACGTACAAGCTCCGCAAGGGCGTGAAGTTCAGCGACGGCAAGCCCTTCACGGCCAAGGACGTCGTCTTCACGTACCGCACCATCCTCGACAAGAGGACGAACAACGCCTCCAAGACCGAACTGGACGCCCTGAAGGACGTCAAGGCGGTCGGCGACGACACCGTCGTCTTCACGCTCAAGTACCCCTACGCGCCCTTCGCCGAGCGCACCGTCCTCGGCATCGCCCCCGAGCACATCGCGGCGAAGCAGGACGTCAACAGCGGCCCCTTCACCACCAGGCCCATCGGCACCGGCCCCTACGTCCTCACCGGCTGGTCCAAGGGCGAGAAGATCAGCTTCAAGGCCAACCCCGACTACTGGGGCGGCGCGCCCAAGGTGAAGAAGTTCACCATGGCGATCATCAAGGACGACGACGTCCGCGCCACCCGCCTCCGCTCCGGCGACCTCGACGGCGCGATCCTGCCCCCCAACCTCGCCAAGGGCTTCAAGGGCGACAGCGCGAAGAAGACGTACGAGGCGACGACCTACGACTACCGCCTGGTGACCCTGCCCACCCACAACCAGGTCACCGGCGACACCGCGATCCGCCGCGCCCTCGACATCGCCGTCGACCGCGAGACCATGGTCGACAAGATCCTCGAAGGCGCCGGAAAGCCCGCCTACGGCCCCGTCCCCACCGACAGCGAGTGGTTCACCAAGGGCACCGAGCGCCCCCACGACCTCGCCGGGGCGAAGAAGATCCTCGACGACGCCGGCTGGAAGCCCGGCCCCGACGGCATCCGCGTCAAGGACGGCGTCCGCGCCTCCTTCCCCCTCTGGTACCTCTCCGGCGACAAGCTCCGCCAGGAGCACGCCCTCGCCTACGCCTCCGACGCCAAGAAGGCCGGCATCGACATCAGGACCCAGGCCGGCACCTGGGAGGTCATCGAGCCGCGCATGAAGCACGACGCCGTCCTCGCCGGCGGCGGCTCGCCCGGCGACCCCGACTTCGACCAGTACCTGCTGCTGAAGTCCTCCCTCGGCGGCGACGGGTTCAACAACATGGCCTGGTACGACAACCCGGCCGTCGACAAGGCCCTCGACGACGGCCGCAAGACCAACGACAAGGCCGCCCGCAAGGCCGCCTACGACACCATCCAGCGCGAACTGGTGAAGAACCCCGGATACACCTTCCTCACCCACATCGACCACCTGTACGTGGTCGACGACACGTGGGACGGACTCTCCACCCAGGTCGAGCCGCACGACCACGGCCTCGCCTCCGGCCCCTGGTGGAACGTCGAGAACTGGATCCCCAGGGGCACCAAGAAGTGACCGCCGCGAAAACGGGCCGCCGCCTCCCCTGGGCCGCGATGGGGAGGATGGCGGGACGGCGGGCCCTGTTCGCCGTCCCCGTCCTCCTCCTGGTGACCTTCGCGGTCTTCGCCGTCGCCGCGGCCTCCCCGTTCGACCCCGTCAAGGCGTACGCCGGCACCGCCGGGCTCACTGCCTCGCAGGAGAACCTCGACCAGCTCCGCGCCAACCTGGGCGTCGACCAGCCCCTAGTGGCGCGCTGGTGGAACTGGCTGACCTCCGCCCTCACCGGCGACCTCGGCGACTCCAGCGTCCTGCGCCAGCCCGTCGCCGACGTCATCGGCGAACGCATCGGCTGGTCCGTGCTGCTCGCCGCCACCGCCTTCGCCGTCGCCGTCCTGCTCGGCACGGCCCTCGGCGTCCTGGCGGCGCGACGGCAGGGCGGCTGGCTGGACCGGTGCGTCAGCTCCGCCGCGTACACCCTGGAGGCCGCCCCCGCCTTCTGGCTGGGACTGCTCGCCATCTGGTTGTTCGCCCTGGAGCTGGACGTGCTGCCCGCCGGCGGGCTCACCGACACGGCCAGCGACACCGTCACCTTCGGACAGGTCGCCTCGCACCTGGTCCTGCCCGCGCTCGTCCTGGGCGTCTCCCAACTGCCCTGGTTCTTCCTGTACGTGCGCCAGGGCGTCGCCGACGCGCTCGACGAGGACCCCGTGCGGGGCGCACGCGCGCGTGGCCTCGCCGAACGCACGGTGCTCCTCGGCCACGCGCTGCGCTCCGGCATGCTGCCGATGCTCACGCTCATCGGCTCGCGGGTGCCCGAACTCATCACGGGAGCCCTGCTCGTCGAGTCGGTCTTCAGTTGGCCCGGTATCGCGGCCGCCACCGTGCAGGCCGCCACCTCCGTCGACTTCCCGCTGCTCGCCGCGCTGACCGTGCTCGCCACGGCGGCGGTGCTGCTGGGAAACCTGCTCTCCGACCTGCTGTACGGACTCGCCGACCCCAGGGTGGGGTTCGATGGCTGAGCTCACCTGGAAGTCCCACGGGCGCACCCGCCGCTCCACCCGCACCGTCCGGGTCTCGGTCTCCGCGGCCATCGTCGGAGCCGTCGCCCTCGCCGTGCTCCTCGTGCCGCCGCTGGTCCAGCTCGACCAGCAGGCCGTCGACCTGTCGCTCAAGCTCCGGCCGCCGTCGCTCGCGCACCCCTTCGGCACCGACGACGTCGGCCGCGACCTGCTGCTGCGCTGCGTCTACGGCCTGCGCGTCTCGCTCCTCGTCGGCCTGGTCGCGGCGCTCGTCGCCACCGTCATCGGTACGGCCGTGGGCGCGGCGGCCGCCGCCTTCGGCGGCTGGACCGACCGGCTCGTCATGCGGCTCGTCGACACCTTCTCGTCCGTACCGCACCTGCTGCTCGGCATCTTCGTCGTGGCGATGTTCCGCCCCGGGGTGTGGCCGGTCATCGTGTCCGTCGCGCTCACCCACTGGCTGTCCACGGCCCGGATCGTCCGCTCCGAGGTGCTGTCGCTGCGCTCGCGCCCGTACATCGACGCGGCGATCTCCGGCGGCGCGTCGCGGTGGCGGGTCACGGTCCGCCACCTGCTGCCGGCCGTGGCGCCGCGAGCCGGGCTGGCGGCCGTGCTCATGGTGCCGCACGCCATGTGGCACGAGTCGGCGCTGTCCTTCCTGGGCCTCGGGCTGCCCGCCCACCAGGCGAGCCTCGGCAACCTGGTGCAGACGGCACGCGGTTCACTGCTGGCCGGCGACTGGTGGCCCACCCTCTTCCCCGGCCTCTTCCTGATCGTTCCGACGCTCGCCATCGCGGGCCTCGCCGGCGCCTGGCGGGAACGGATCAACCCGCGCCGCCGATCGGAGCTGATGCTGTGAGCCCCGCCCCCGCCCCCGTCCTCTCCGTGAAGGACCTGTCCGTACGCTTCCGGATGCGCGGCGGCCGCCACATCGCCGCCGTCACCGGAGCGAGCTTCGACCTCGCCGCGGGGGAGTGCCTGGCCCTCGTCGGCGAGAGCGGCTGCGGCAAGTCGGTCCTCGCCTCCGCGCTGCTCGGCCTCCTGCCCGGCAACGCCCAGACCGCCGGTACGGCCGTGATCGACGGGCTGGACCTCCTCGCGGCCGACGAGCGCACCCTCGCCCGCACGGTACGGGGCCGGCGCATCGGGCTCGTCCCGCAGTCCCCGGCCGCCCACCTCACCCCGGTACGCACCGTGCGCGCCCAACTGGAGGAGACGCTGCGCGAACTGGCCGGCACGCCCCGGGCGGAGCTGCGCCCGGCGGCGGTGGCGGCCGCCGCACGCGCCTCCTTCCCCGCCGGCCTCCTCGACCACTACCCCCACGAGCTGTCCGGCGGCCAGGCCCAGCGCGCCGCCACCGCCCTCGCGCTCATCGGCGACGCCCCGCTGCTGCTCGCCGACGAGCCGACCACCGGCCTCGACCGCGCCCTCGTCGACCGCACCGCCGACGAACTGCGCCGCCACGCCGACGACGGCCGCGCCCTGCTGATGATCACCCACGACCTGGCGGCCGCCGGGCGGATCGCCGACCGGGTCGCCGTGATGTACGCGGGCCGCATCGTCGAACTCGCCGACGCCGACCGCTTCTTCGGCGACCCCGGGCCCCGGCACCCCTACGCCCGTGGCCTGCTCGCCGCCCTCCCGGAACGGGACTTCACCCCCATCCCCGGCATGCCCCCGGAGCTGGGCGACCTCCCGGACGGCTGCGCCTTCGCCGCCCGCTGTGCCCGGGCGAGCGCCGCCTGCGGGACGGCGCCGCGCTTCGCCGACGGTGTCGCCTGCCACCACGCCCACGCCGCCGAGGAGCCCGCCCGTGCTTGAACTCGACGCCATCACCGCCGGGTACGACCCGCGCCGCCCCGTCTTCCGCTCCGTGTCCCTGGCCATCCGGCCCGGCGAGGCCGTCGGGCTCCTCGGCCCCAGCGGCTGCGGCAAGTCGACCCTCGCCCGGGTCGCCGCCCTGCTGCACCGCCCGGACGCCGGCCGGGTCGTCGTGGACGGCACCGAGGTACGCGCCTGGCGCCACCGCGCCCCGCGCGAACTGCGCACGGCGATCGGCGTCGTCTTCCAGCAGCCGCGCATGTCCGCCGACCCCCGGCTGCGGCTGCGCGACCTGATCGCCGAACCGCTGCGGGCCACCGGCCGCCGCGACGAGGCGGCCGACCGGGTCGCCGAACTGGCCGGCACGGTGGGCCTCACCGACGACCTCCTCGGCCGGCGCCCGCACGAGGTCAGCGACGGCCAGCTCCAGCGCGCCTGCCTCGCCCGCGCGCTGGTGCTGCGGCCGCGCTGGCTCGTCTGCGACGAGATGACCGCGATGCTCGACGCCTCGACGACCGCCGCCCTGGTCGCCGTGGTCGAGGCCTACCGCCGCGACCGGGGGGCGGGCCTCCTCGCCGTCGGCCACGACCGCGTCCTGCTGGAGCGCTGGTGCGACCGGACGACCGAATGGACGGACCACGCTCCCGAAGGGGTGTGACCTGCACGGCAGCGGGCAGACGCGACCCCATGACCGAGATGTTCAAGGACGGTGCCCGGGACACCGACGGCACGGGGCACGAGCTGGTACGGCTGCGTGCCCAGGTTCGCCACCTGAGGGCCCAGGCCCGCAACCGTCCCCTGATCGCGGAGGCACAGGGCATCCTCCGGGAGCGCTACCTCCTGGCCGACGCGGAAGCCGCCTTCGCGCTGATGCAGAGCACCTCGCAGCGCTACAACGTGAGGCTGCGCACCCTCGCCGAAGCCATCGTCCGGCTGGCGCGGCCCGACGACCGCGCGGACCAGTGGTTCCCCGGCCGGATCCGGCACCCGGCCCCCACCCTCGACTCGCTGGCCATCGACGACGCCTCGCACGCGCACCGCAGTGCCGTGCTGCGCGAGGTCCTGTCGCAGACGCTCGCGATCACCTCCACGCACATGGGCAACGTGCAGATCGGGGACCACGCGACGGGCGGACTGTGGCTGGAGAAGCACGCGGGGCTCAGCGAGGACTTCGTCAACTTCTTCGACTTCGTCGGCGAGGAGGGCACGGCCTGTTCCCAGGCGGCGAAGGACCTGGCCCAGGTCACCGTCCCGGACGTCGCCACCGCCCCGGTCTTCGCCGAGGACGCCCGCCGGGCCGTCCTGGAGGCGGGCAGCCGCTCGGTCCACAGCGTGCCGCTGATCAGCGGCGGGCGCTGCCTCGGGATGGTCTCCGCCCATTTCGAGCGGCCCATCCAGGACCTGCACGCCGCCCAGCTCAAGGCCCTGGAACACACCAGCCGCCAGGTCGGCCGCTGGCTGGCCTGGTACGACCGTACGGTCGTCCTCGACGCGCTGGAACACCTGCACGCCACCGCCCTCGACCCCGGCACGAGACGGGCCCGCCGCCGCTGAACCCCGGGTGACGTATCAGCCAACTCCACGCACGCGTGCGGCGGTTGGAGCGACGGGACCGCATACTCGGTCCCGTCCCTCCGCCCCCGTGTGCCCCGGGAGTCATCCATGGCGCCGCTGTCCCGCCGCTCCGCCGTCGTCACCCTCGCCACCGCGGCCACCACCCTCACCCTGCCCGCCCAGCGGGCGGCCGCGCGGACCGCGTCGGTGCGGCCCCTCCGACGGGCCCACGCGCACAACGACTACCTGCACCGGCGGCCCCTGCACGACGCCCTGTCGCACGGCTTCACCAGCGTCGAGGCCGATGTCTTCCTCGTCGACGGAGAGCTCCTCGTCGCCCACGAGCCGGCACAGCTCGACCCCACGCGTACACTGCGCTCGCTCTACCTCAACCCGCTGGCGGCCCGGGTGAGGGCCAACCACGGCACGGTGTACGCCGGTCACCACCGGCCCGTGCGACTGCTCATCGACATCAAGGCCGACGGCGTCGCCGCGTACCGGGAACTCCACCGCCAACTGGCCGCCCACCGCCGGATGCTGAGCCGCTGCGTCAACGGCCGGGTCCGGACCGGCGCCGTCACGGCCGTCGTCTCCGGGGACCGCGCGGCCCGCGCCCCCATGGAGGCGCAGGCCGTCCGGTACGCCTTCTACGACGGCCGCCTCGACGACCTGGGCACCGCCGCACCCGCCTCCCTCATCCCGCTGGTCAGCTCCAACTGGACCCACAGCTTCCACTGGCGGGGCACCGGCCCCTTCCCCGACGCCGAACGGGCCCGGCTGCACACGCTCGTCACCGCCGCCCACCGCGAGGGCCGGCGCGTCCGGTTCTGGGCCACCCCGGACGCCCCCGGCCCCGCCCGCGACGCCGTCTGGGCGGAACTGCTCGCCGCCCGCGTCGACCACCTGGGCACCGACGACCTGCCCGGCCTCGCGCGCTTCCTCCGCACCCACGGCGAGTAACGGGTCACCGCCGGGTAATACCCGTTCGGCCGACACGCCGTACGCCCGGACGGCGCCCGGGCTCCGCCAGACTGGCCGCCGAATGCCGCACACCGGGTGCGGCGACTGGCCGAGGAGGGCGACACATGGCCGTATCCATCTCCGTGGTGCTGCTTCTGCTGATCCTGGCGGTGATCTTCCTGCGCAACGGTGGGCTCAAGATCTCGCACGCGCTGGTGTGCGGCCTGCTCGGCTTCTTCCTCGCCAGCACGAGTCTGGCGCCCACCATCTACAACGGCGTCTCCGCCACGGCCGACGTCGTCAGCAGCCTCAAACCCTAGGGATCCCGGCTCCCCGGCCCTGGGGCGCTTCCTCTCCCCGTACGAAGATCCCGATGCCGTTCGGCACGGCCCGCTGGAGCCCGCCACTGGGATGGTTGAGCACACTGACCTTCGCCGCGCCGTTCTGCCGGGCCACCAGCGTGGAAGAGCCCCCGCCGTCCAGGTTGACGGCGTCACTCGCGCCCAGGTCCCGCATCGCCTCCGCCACCTCGACGACGGTCAGCCCGCTGCGGAACCCCGGCGAGCCGTCCAGCGCGAGCAGCAGCAGCCGCGTCCCGCCGTCGCGGATGCCCGCGGCCGTGCGCACCGCGGGCGTCACCCGGTCCATCCCGCTCAGCGGCGCACCGCCGCGCAGCACCGGATAACCCCCCACCGCGAAGCGGAACGCACCGTCCGCGACCACCTGCCCGTCCGCGACCAGCGCGTACGTCACCTTCACCCGGTCACCGACCGCCATCCTCCGCAGTTCCCGCGCCCCCGCCTCGCGCCCCACCAGTACCTCCGTGCCCGGCTCGATCGCGCCCCGGCCCGGGGTCTCCGCGACCGCCACGACCTGGCCGCCGCGCACCGTCACCTCGTACGTCTCGGTACTGCACGGCGCGTCCCGCTGGGTGTCGGTCCCGCAAGTGGCGCGCACCCGTGACGCGGCGCCCCAGTCCTTGGTGAACACCCCCACCGAACCCACCGGCAGCGCGTACTGGTTGAGCCCGCCCAGCGGCAGCTCGACCTGCTCGGACGACACCGTCCCGTCCAGCGACAGTTCACCGATCCGCGCCAGACCGTCCTCGCCGACGCCCAGCACCTGGCGGGTGTTCGTGCCGGGCGGCAGGGCGGGGCCGAACCGCTGCCCGTTGGGCACGGCCGCCTTCAGCGGGCGGCCGTCCGCCACGGCGGGGCCGACCGGGGCGCCGGTCGCCTCCACGCCCGGGTGCTGGTTCTCCGACAGGTGGAAGAAGTCGCCGTTGACGCCGCCCACCGCACCGGCACCGTCGGCGAGCGCCGACAGCGGGGAGCGTGCCGCGACCACCCCCGGATACAGCAGGCCCGCCGACACGCGCGCGTTGCCCAGGTCCACCGAGAGCAGATGGGCCCGCGCGGTGCCGCGCGAGGAGGGGATGTCGAACCACCGGTACTCGACCCCCGGCGCGACCCGCTGCCACACGGGTGCCGGGGCGGCGGACGGCGCACCCGCCAAGGAGGCGCCCAGCAAGGACACCAGAAGGAGCATCAGAAACGCACGGCCGCGCAGCACGGTCACAGTCCCCCCACGGTCAAGGGCAACTCCCACAGGTCACGGAAGAGTTGCCCGGCCGCGGCCGGTGACGAACCGCCCCACCATGAACGAATGAGGAAACCTACGCCATTTGGGGGCGGGTCCCCGCGGGGCCGCGTCACCCGTATGGAACGCACCCCACCCGGACGGGGTCAGCGGTTGCGCGCCAGCCACAGCCGCGCGAAGTCCACCGCCTCGGCGACGCCCACCAGCCGGCACCACGCCGACCCGACCACCCCGGTCCGCACGACGCCACCGCCGTCCCGCTCCAGATCCGCCCCCAGCGCGGCGAAGTCACCGTCGTCGAGATCGACGTCCTCGTACTCCCACCACCGCCGCACCCCGCCGTCCCGCACCACACACCGGTACCTGCGGCGCGGCGGCCGCGCCACCCGGTACTCGCCCAGGTGGAAGGCCGTGCAACTGCCGTAACCCGCCCCCAGCAACAGGATCTGCGCCCGCAGGTCGTACAGCCGGGCGAGCGGCGAGTCCTCGCCCAGATGGCAGTCCGGTCGGTGGTCCGAGACGACCTTCTCGGCGTGCGGCCCCAGCGCGGCGAACGACGTCTGCGGGTGCGCGCTGCGCACCGCGCCCGGCCGGGTCCGTACGATCTCCGCCAGCGCCCCGAGCCCCGCGTCGCACGGCATCGTGGCCGCGTCGTACGGCGGCATCGCCGCCCGCACGGCCGCCCGCCGCGCCGCACCCAGCCCGCGCACCCGCTCCCGGTACGCCGCCGAGGTGTCCGAATTGCGCGCCGTGAACGCCGGGACCACCACCGTGCCGTCCGGACCGAGCGCGCCGCGCACCGCGCGCAGCACCGCCTCCCCGCCGCCGGCCACGGGCCCCACCGCCCGTAACGAGGCGTGCACCAGCAGGAACCCGCCCCGCTCCACGCCCAGCCCGGCGAGCTGCGCGGTGAGCTGACGCTCCGTATGGCACCCGGTACCGGTCACAGCCGCCCATGGTAGAGGCTCCGGCGGGTGACGTCGGCCCCCGGAAACAGCCAAGCCGGCGCCACCGCAAGAACCGCGTCAACGCGCGGCGACGTCGCGTCAGTACCGCGTCAACGCGCGCACCCGGCCGGGCCGGCCGGGCATACCGTCGGCAGCACGCCCCGGCGGCCTCCCCTCGTACGCCGGGGCGCCCGTTCCGATCGAGGATCCTCCAGGAGGAACCCATGGCAGAGCTCCCGTGCGGTGACGATCCGGAGCCTTCGCAACCCGTCCCGGCCGGACCGCTGTACGTCCCCGTCCGGCCGGGGCCCCTGGGGTACGCGGTACGGCTGTTCCGCACCCCGCCCGGCGGCCGCACCGCCGTCGGCTTCACCACCGAACACGGGCTCGCCGCCGCACTCGGACCGCACCAGGCATGGATACGGCTCGCCCGCCCCGCCCTGCGGACGCTCACCGCACCCCTGGGCGTCACCACCGTCACCGTGAACCCCCGGTTCACCGCGCCCGCCGCGACCGGCCTCGGGGAGCCCGCCCGCCAGGCGGCCGTACCCGCGCTGTCCCTGCGGGCCGGCTGAAAGGACCGCCCATGACCACCCTGGACACCCCCGCCGCCGAACCGGCGGCGCCCGACGAGAGCGACCTCTCCCTCTGGCCCGCCTCGACCGGGCGGCTGCCCGGCGGCGACCTGTCGGTCGGCGGCGTCCCGCTCGCGGCGATCGCCGACCGGTTCGACACACCCGTCTACGTCCTGGACGAGGAGGAGGTACGCGCCCGGTGCCGGGTCTACCGGCACGCCTTTCCCGACGCCGAGGTGTTCTACGCCGCCAAGGCGTACCTCTCCCGCGCCATGGTGCACTGGGCCGACGACGAGGGCCTCGGCCTCGACGTGTGCTCCGCCGGTGAACTCCAGCTCGCCGTCACCGCCGGCTTCCCGCCCGAGAACATCGTGCTGCACGGCAACGCCAAGTCCCCGCACGACCTGGACACCGCGCTGCGGCTCGGCGTCGGCCGCATCGTCATCGACAGCCCCGCCGAGATCGCCCGCCTGGCGGCCGCCTTGGGCCCGGACGGCCGCCAGAAGGTGATGGTCCGGGTCGCCCCCGGCATCAGCGCGGGCGGCCACGAGAAGATCCGGACCGGCACCGAGGACCAGAAGTTCGGCCTGGCGATCAGCGACGGGTCGGCCCTGCACGCCATCGCCCGCGTCCTGGACCGGCACCCGCGGCTGGAACTGACCGGACTGCACTGCCACCTCGGCTCGCAGATCGCCTCGGCCAAGCCGTACGCCACCGCCGTGCGCCGCATGGTCGGGCTGATGGCACGCCTCCGCGACTCCCACGGCGTCACCCTGCCCGAACTGGACCTCGGCGGCGGCCACGCCATCGCCTACCGCCCCGGCGAACGGGCGCTGGACATCCCCGCACTCGCCCGCACGGTCCGCGCCGCGCTGGCCGACAGTTGCGCCGCCGCCAGACTGCCCGTGCCCCGCCTGCTCATCGAACCCGGCCGCGCCATAGTGGGCCCCGCCGGCATCGCGCTCTACCGGGTCCTGGCCGTCAAACGCACGGGCGAGCACGTCTTCGTCGCCGTGGACGGCGGCATGAGCGACAACCCACGGCCCGCCCTGTACGGCGTGCGCTACACGCCCCGCCTCGTCGGCCGCGGGCCGACGGCCGCCGCCCGCCCGGTCACCGTCGTGGGACGGCACTGCGAGGCGGGCGACGTCCTGGCGGCGGGCGTCGACCTGCCGGGCGACATCCGCCCCGGCGACCTCCTCGCCGTCCCCGCCGCCGGCGCCTACCACCTGTCCATGGCCTCCGGCTACAACCTCGTCGGCCGCCCACCGGTCGTCGCCGTCACCGAGGGCCACGCCCGGCTGCTGGTGCGCCGCGAGTCGCTCGCCGACTTCCGCACCCGGGACGTCGGCCTCTGAGGACGGCGGGGCGCCGCCTCAGACGCGCGCCGTGGTCCGCGCCTTGGTGATGACCGTGTCCAGGAGCGCGAGCAGCGCGCCACGCACGTCGGCCCGGGCACGCGCGTCCAGCATGAGGACGGGCGTGCGCGGGTCGCGCAGGTGCAGGGCGGCCCTGATTTCCCGTTCCGTGTAGAGCTGTTCACCGTGGAAGCAGTTCGCGCCCACCACGAACGGCAGCCCACGGCTCTCGAAGAAGTCGACGGCCGGGAAACTGCGGTCCAGACGACGGGTGTCGACCAGCACGATCGCGCCGAGCGCCCCGTTCAGCAGCTCGTCCCACATGAACCAGAAACGTTCCTGTCCCGGCGTGCCGAACAGGTAGAGGACGACTCCGGCGTCGTCGAGGGTGATGCGGCCGAAGTCCATCGCCACGGTGGTGGCCGTCTTCGACTCGATGCCGTCGAGGTCGTCCACGCCGACCCCCGCGGCCGTCAGCCGCTCCTCGGTACGCAGGGGTTCGATCTCGGAGACGGTCTCCACCAGGGTCGTCTTGCCGACGCCGAACCCCCCGGCGATCAGGATCTTGACGGGGGCCGTTTCCTGGGCAGGGATGTCATATCCGGGCAAGGTTGTCCCTGATTCTCATGAGCAGGTGGACATTGGTGGTCCGGTCTCCCTCCAGGGGCGGCCGGTGGTGGATCAGCCCGCGGTCCGCGAGCTCACCGAGGAGGAGCGCCACCGGGGTCAGGCGCATCCCCATCCGCGCCGCGACCTCGGCGACGGCCCGTCCGTTCGGTGCCGGGCACATGCTCAGGACGGCCTGCCACTCGCTCGGCAGCCCGTCGTGGGCCTCCTCGGTCACGGCCGCCGTGATGGTGGTGTCCATCGTGAGCACGGTGTGCGGCGCGGCTGTACGCCCGTCGGTGAGGGCGTACAGCCGTGTCCGGCGACGGCTTCCGCGCCGCGGTTCGTCGGACATCAGGAGGTGGCAGTCTGGGCGCGCTCAGGTGTGCTCAGCCACTCGCCCAGCGCCTGTGCGGTCCGTACGGCTTCGCCGCCCAGCTCCCCGAGCCGTGCCTTGCGCGACGTCACGACGATGAGCGTGCTGCCCTCGCCGCACCCGACGATGCACAGGTAGCGGTCGTCCATCTCGACGAGCTGGCGGATCACCCGGCCGCCGTCGATCTCGCGGGATATCGCCTTCATGGTCGAGGCGATGCCGGAGGACGCCGCGGCGATGCGCTCCGCCTGGGGACGGTCGAGCAGGTACGCGCTGAGTTTGATCCCGTCGTTGGACAGCAGCACGGCCCCCTGGATGCCGGCGATGCGGCTCAGGTTGTTGTCCAGAACGCTGTAGATCATGTCGTTCGAAGTCGTCGTCATGGCTGATCCTGTCGGAGTTCGATTTCCACTGTCCGGGTGCCCTGTTCGTAGTCGTCCCAGGCGTCCGCCACCTCCTGGGGCGTCGCCGAGTCCGGCCGGGGCGTTGTGTCCGTCGTGCGCGGCTCGCGCAGTTGCTCGGCCATGTGGGTCTGCGGAACGCGCTCGGGCAGGGCCGGGCGGGCGCCGCCGCCGGGGGCCGCCGGCAGCGCCGGGACCTGCCTCACGGGCGCCTGCCGCAGCGGTGTGTGCTCGGCGGGCGTGGCCTGACGGACCGGCAGCGGGTCCGCCACGTGCAGGACCAGTTCGGGCCGGTCGTCCTCGGAGCGGCGCGGTTCGGGCGCGGGCCGGTCCACCGCCGGGGCGGCGGGCGCGGGGGCGTCCACCGGGTCGGCCCCGCGCTCGGTCGGGACGAGGAGCGTCCGAGGGATGATCACCACGGCCGATGTGCCGCCGTACACCGAGCGGCGCAGCGTGACGGTGGCCCCCAACTGGTCGGCGAGGTGGCCGACCACGAAGAGCCCCAGCCGGTGCGCGTTCTCCGCCAGGACCGAGTACGGCGGAGCCGAGTGCAGGCGGCCGTTCATCTCCTCGTACGTCGCGGCCGTCACGCGCGGGCCCCGGTCCTCGACCTCGACCGACAGGCCGTCGGCGACCAGCTCGGCCCGGATGACCACCTTCGACCGGGGCGGGGAGAAGCGGGTGGCGTTGTCCAGCAGCTCCGCCAGGAGGTGGCTGATCTGGCTGATCACCCGCGGTTCCACGCTGATCTCGTCCAGCGCCTGGCGTTCGATCCGGCGGAAGTCCTCGACCTCGGCGGCGGCCTCGCGCAGCAGGTCGGCGACGCGCATGGGCTCGGTGTGCGGGTCGGGGATCTCGCCGCCGGCCAGGATGAGCAGGTTCTCGATCTGTCGCCGCATACCCACCGTCAACTGGTCGGATCGCATGAGCTGGGCCAGCAGCGCCTCGTCGCCGCCGAAGGTGTCCTGGAGCTCCTCGGTCAGCGTGAGCTGGCGGCTGACCAGGTTGCCGGTCCGCGAGGCGATGCCGGCCGCGAACATGCCGAACCCGTGGCGCTCGGCCGCGAGCTGCCGGTGCCCGTCGACGGACACGGCCACCACCCGGGCGAACGCGTCGCTGACCCGCCCCACCTCGTCCTGCTCGCCGGCCACGACCGGCAGCGCCTCCGCGTCGACGGGCTGGCCCTGCTGGAGCCGGGCCACGACGTCCGGCAGCGTCCGCTCGGCGACGGTCACCGTACGTTCGTGCAGCACGCGCAGGCGGCGCAGCACCGAGCGGGTGGTGAACACGATGACGACCGTGACGATCAGCAGCGCGCCGCTGCTGCCCGCGATCAGCCAGGTGACCTCCGTCTCCAGCTCGGACGCCCTGACATCACCGTGATCGAGCAGTGCCCGGGTGCGGTCGGAGTTGAGCGCGTTCAGCTCGGCCGACCACTTCTGGTGGGCGGCCGCCCAGCCACTGATGGTCTTGGGCAGTCGCACGCCGGAGTCGGTGTCCTTGTGGTCGGACAGGACCTCGTTCTCGATCCGGGTCTTGGTCTGCCACGCGTCCGACCCGACGATCCCCGAGAAGCGGTCGCCCTCCTCCACGGGCATGGACGGGACGACCCACCGGTCGTACAGGTGCCGATGGGCGCCGACCGCGTTGACGAAGTCGGCGAACCGGCGCGTGGACAGCTCCCGGGAGGGGCCCGCCAGCGCCAGGATGGTGTCCTCCTGGGCCACCATCTCCGAGGCCGAGAACATGGTGACGACGATCCGGCTCTCGTGGGTGAGCCCCGCGTCCTCCGTGTGGCTGAAGCCGTCCTGGAAGTAGCGGATCATCTGGCTGATCAGATCGCCGTAGAAGGCGACCATGCTGTCGGCGCCGCCGATCCGGGCGTCCGCGCGGTCCCGGTAGGTGTCCAGGTCGTCGAGGCCCTCGACGATCTCCCGGAGGCGGCGGTCGGTCTCCTCGGTCCCCGGCCCGGCGGCGGCCGCCGACCGGCGGAAGGCGTCCGCCGCCGCGTCGGTGGCGGCGCGCTGGGTGCTCAGCGCGGTCTCGGACACGGGGGAGCCCGCCCACCGGGCGGCCGTCATCGTCCGCTCGGCCTGCGTCTCGGTCATGAGCGTGTGCAGGGGAAGACCGATCCGCTCACCGGCCGCCACGTCGTCGCGCAGGTGACCGGACTGCGCCAGCAGCCGCTCCGCGGTCACGGCGACCTGGGCGGTCATCGCCAGGGTGGGAATCAGCGCCAGCAGGATGAGCAGCGTACGGAGGCGCACGGTGCGCCGCCGACGGTGCGTCGGCGGTACACGTGGACCTTCGGGTTCTATGGAAGACATCAGCCCTCGGGAGCGGGAGCGGGGACAGGCCGGCAACCGGGACCGGCACAGCCCTGGGGAGAGGGCGTGGGGGACGGCCGGTCCGGCTTCGGTGACGCGTGCGGGTGCCGATCATAACCAGCCAAGTGGAGTATCGGAGAGGTTGCTTCCGTATTCGGAACGTGGTATTCCGCGCCGGTCGCGTGGTGAAGAAGAGGCTTTCTCGCACCCCAACCGGCATGACGCGCCACGCGCGTTGCCGGAGCACCCCGGGTAACCAATCGGACGCTTCCGGGTGTTTGGGGCACTTCGGCCGGTGGTTCCGGGCGAACCACCGGCCGAATCACCGGCCGAATCACCGGTCGAAAACAGGACCAATGGGCAGGTCTCAGCCGTTCAGGGCCGCCGACACGACCGACCGGGCCTCCTCCTGCACCCGGGACAGGTGATCGGGGCCGAGGAAGGATTCCGCGTACACCTTGTAGACGTCCTCGGTGCCCGAAGGCCGGGCGGCGAACCAGGCGTTGTCGGTGGTCACCTTGATGCCGCCGATGGCCGCCCCGTTGCCGGGCGCCTCCGTCAGCACCGCGGTGACCGGCTCCCCGGCGAGGGTGCCGGCCGTCACCTGGGAGGCGGAGAGCCGGCTGAGGACGGCCTTCTCCTCCCGGGTGGCGGGCGCGTCGACCCGGGCGTACGCCGGCTCGCCGAACCGCGCCGCGAGCGAGGCGTAGTGCTCGCTGGGCGTCCGCCCCGTCACGGCCAGCATCTCGGAGGCGAGCAGCGCCAGGACGATGCCGTCCTTGTCCGTGGTCCACACCGACCCGTCCCGGCGCAGGAACGAGGCACCGGCGGACTCCTCACCGCCGAAGCCCAGCGAGCCGTCGGCCAGCCCGTCCACGAACCACTTGAAACCGACGGGGACTTCCACCAGCCGTCGGCCCAGGTCGGCCGCCACCCGGTCGATCATGCCCGACGACACCAGCGTCTTGCCGACCCCGGCACCGGCCGGCCACCCGTCACGGTGCCGGTACAGATAGGCGATGGCGGCCGCCAGGTAGTGGTTGGGGTTCATCAGCCCGCCGTCCGGCGTGACGATGCCGTGCCGGTCGGCGTCCGCGTCGTTGCCCGTGGCGACCTGGAACCGGTCGCGCCCCTCGATCAGCGACGCCATCGCGTACGGGGACGAACAGTCCATCCGGATCTTCCCGTCCCAGTCCAGCGTCATGAACCGCCAGGTGGGATCCGTGACCGGATTGACCACCGTCAGGTCCAGCCGGTGCTCCTCGGCGATCCGGCCCCAGTACGCCACGGACGCCCCGCCCAGCGGGTCCGCCCCGATCCGTACGCCCGCCGCCCGCACCGCGTCGAGGTCGAGCACCGACGGCAGGTCCCGCACGTACGCGCCGAGGAAGTCGTACCGCCCCGTGGCCGGGGCGGCCAGCGCCCGCGTGTAGGGCAGCCGCCGTACGTCCTTCAGGCCGCCCGCCATGATCTCGTTGGCGCGCTCCTGGATCCAGCCGGTCGCCTCCGAACCGGCGGGACCGCCGTTGGGCGGGTTGTACTTGAACCCGCCGTCGGCCGGCGGGTTGTGCGAGGGGGTCACCACCACGCCGTCCGCCAGGCCCGTGTCGCGCCCCCGGTTGTGGGTGAGGATGGCGTGCGACACCGCCGGGGTCGGGGTGTAGCCGTCGGCCGCGTCGATCAGGACCGTCACGTCGTTGGCCGCGAAGACCTCGATGGCGGTCACCCGGGCCGGCTCCGACAGCGCGTGGGTGTCCGCGCCCAGGAACAGCGGCCCGTCGATGCCCTGCCGGGCCCGGTACTCGCAGATGGCCTGGCTCGTCGCGGCGATGTGGTCCTCGTTGAAGGCCGCGGCCAGGGAGGACCCGCGGTGCCCGGACGTGCCGAAGGCGACGCGCTGGGCCGGCTCCGCCGGGTCGGGGTGCAGGGCGTAGTACGCGGTCACCAGCCGGGCCACGTCGATCAGGTCCTCCGGCCGCGCCGGCCGCCCCGCGCGCTCGTTCGGCATCCGTCCATTCCTCCATGTCGGTCAGGTCCGTCGGTCCGTCAGTCCGTCAAGGACTCGGCCGGTGCGATCAGTACAGGCCGATGATCGCCCGTCGAGCGGGTTTCCCACGAGTGCCCCTCCGCGACGGTGGCGCAGGGGCGTCCCCGTCCGGCATGCCCACTGCGCCGCGGGCCACCCGCACCGCACCGCGATTTTGCGCAAGTCGGCCCGGACCGGTGCCGCTTCAGGCCGAGTTCGCGGTGGGCGGGGGAGGGTGCATGGCCCAGCGGATGGTCCGGGTCAGTGCGTGCCCCGACGCCCGCACGAACGTCTCCTCGACACCCGGGAGGTGCGGCAGCCCGAGCTGCCGCCGCGCCCACAGCGGGAGGGTGGACACCGCGTTCGCGCACAGGACCGCGTACGGGCCCCGGGCGATCCAGGGCAGCGGCGGGTGGAGCAGGATGAACCGGGCGGCCTCGCGCGCCTCCCGCGTGGCGCGCAGCTCCGGGCGGTACGCGGCCAGCCGGTCGGCCAGCCCGGCCCGGTCGCGCGGCGGGTCGGGCACGCCGAGCGCGGCCGCCACGCGGGCGGTGTCGGCGACGTACGCGTCGCAGCCGACGGCGTCCAGCGGATGGGCGCCGTAGCGCTGGTGGGCGGTCAGGAAACTGTCCACCTCGGCGACGTGCACCCACCCCAGCAGGTGCGGATCGGCCGCGTGGTACGGCTCCCCGCTCGCGGTGGTCCCCCGCACGCGTGCGTGCACGGCCCGCACGTGGTCGACCGCACGCTGGGCGTCCTCCGCCGTGCCGTACGTCGTGAAGGCCAGGAACGTGCTGGTCCGCTGGAGGCGCCCCCACGGGTCGCCGCGGTAACCGGAATGGGCCGCTACCGCCGCCATCGCCAGGGGGTGCAAGGACTGAAGCAACAGCGCCCTCAGCCCGCCGATGAACATCGAGGCGTCGCCGTGGACGGTACGGATCGGCCGCTCCGGGCCGAACCAGCGGGGCCCCGGCGTGCCGTGTATCCGGGCACGGTTGACCGGCCCGGCGGGACCCGCGACGCGGGTGAACAGGCTCCGTCCGAGACGCTCCCGCAGATGGTCCATGCGGCAAGTATCCGCCCGGGCCGGGCTCACGGGGAGAGCCGTGCACCACCGGCCCCGGCACCGGCCCCGTCACTGGAGCGCCCGCACGGCCGCCGCGAACACCGGCGGCATCCGCGCGGCCGCCGGTACGACCAGCCGCGCCGTGTCCCGCCGGCAGCCGAACCGGACCAGCGCCTCGGTCAGCAGCCGGTGCCGGCGTGAAAGCCGCCGCCACGCCCTCTCGTACGCTCCCGGCCGCCCCGCCACCAGGCACCGCACCGCCGCCTCCGCCGACGCCAGCGCCAGCGAGACGCCCTCGCCGGTGAGCGCGTCCACGTATCCGGCCGCGTCGCCCACGAGCAGCACCCGGCCCGCCACCCTGCCGCGCACCCGCTGCCGCAGCGGCCCGGCACCGCGCACGGCGTTCACGGCCGCCCCGGCGCCGAGCCGGGCCGCCAGCTCCGGGAAGTGATCCAGGTGCGCGTCGTACGGGCGCCTCGCGCCGCTCAGGACCGCCACCCCGACCAGGTCCTCCGCGACCGGCGTCACGTACGCCTCGCCACCGCCCGACCAGTGCACCTCGACGAAGTCCGACCACGGCGCCATGCGGTAGTGCCGCCGCAGCCCGAACCGCCGGGGCCGCCGGTCCGGCAGCTCCAGCCCGAGCGCCCGGCGCACGGGGGAGTGCAGGCCGTCCGCCGCGACGAACCACCGGGCGCGCAGCCCCGCCGCGGTCACCGTGTCCGGTCCCTGCCGCACCTCGCCGACCCTGCCCGGCACGACCCGTACGCCCAGTTCGGCGGCGCGCCGGGCCAGCGCGGCGCTCAGCACGGTCCGCCGCACGCCCAGCCCCGTACCGTCACGGAAACCGGCCTCGGCGCGGTGCCGGCCGTCCACGTACCGGATGCCGCGCAGCTCCCGGCCGGCCGGACCGATGCCCAGGGCCGCCAGGGACCGCACACCGCCCGGCATGACCCCCTCGCCGCACGCCTTGTCCACCGGCCCCGGACGCGGCTCGACCACCACGGCCTCCATCCCGCGCAGTGCGGCGTGGATCGCCGTGGCCAGCCCGGCGGGCCCGCCGCCCGCCACCAGCAGGTCGATCACCGGGCCCCGCCCGGCACCGCCACCCCGTCGCCGCCCGCCACCCCGTCGCCACCTGGCGCCCCGTCGCCGCCCGTCGCCCCGCCGAGCGCCGCCTCCTCGCAGCGGACGCGCACGGTGAGCAGCACGGCGTTGGAGACCGTGAACAGCGCGGCGGTCAGCCACGCCCCGTGGACCAGCGGCAGTGCCAGCCCCTCGGCCACCACCGCCACGTAGTTGGGGTGACGCAGCCACCGGTACGGGCCGCCGGACATCAGCGGCAGGCCGGGCACCACCAGCACGCGGGTGTTCCAGCGCGGCCCCAGCGTCCGTACGCACCACCAGCGCAGGCCCTGCGCCACGACGACCACGCCCAGCATGGCCCAGCCGAGCCCCGGGGCGAACCGCCGCTCCAGCGCCCACACTTCGGCCACGCAGCCGACGAGGAGACCCGTGTGGAGCACCACCATCACCGGGTAGTGGCCGCGCCCCGACTCCACCGCGCCACGCGCCAGGCTCCAGCGCGCGTTGCGGCGGGCGACCACGAGTTCGGCGAGCCGCTCCAGGCCGACGGCCAGCACCAGCAGGGCGTACCAGATCATGTGTCTCTCCCCGTTCTCACCAGCGCAGCAGGACCAGTTCGGTGCAGAAACCCGGGCCCATCGCGAGCAGCACCCCCGCGGTTCCCGGGGGCGGGGCCGCCGCCAGGGTGTCGCGGAGGACGTGCAGCACGGAGGCCGACGAGAGGTTGCCGATCTCGGCGAGGGACCTCCGGCTGACCGCGAGGGCACCATCCGGCAGGTCGAGCGCCTCCGCGACCGCGTCCAGGACCTTGGGGCCACCGGCGTGGCTCACCCAGGCCGTCACATCGCGGCGGCCCAGGCCGTGGTCGGTGAGGAAGCCGTCGACCTCGGCGGCGAGGTTCTTGCGCACCACTTCGGGAACCGCCGGATCGAGCACCACGCGGAAACCCGAACCGGTGATGTCCCAGCCCAGCAGCCGCTCGGTGTCCGGATACAGCCTGCTGCGGCTGGCCACCACCGTGGGCCCGCCACCGCCACCGCCGTTGTTGTCGCCGTTGCCGTTGCCGTTGCCGCCGTCCGCCCGTGCGCCGCGCCGGGCCCCGCAGGCGACGACGGCCGCGGCACCGTCGCCGAACAGCGCCGTCGCCACGAGCTGGGACGGCGCGGTCTCGGCCCGCTGGAGGGTCAGCGAGCACAGCTCGACGGAGAGCAGCACGGCGACGTCGTCCGGCCGGCCCAGCAGATAGTCGTGCAGCCGGGCGATCCCGGCCGCCCCGGCGGCACACCCCAGGCCGAACACCGGCAGCCGCCTGACATCCGGCCGCAGCCCGAGCCGCCCGACGAGCCGGGCGTCCACGGACGGCGCGGCGATGCCGGTCACCGAGGTGAAGATCAGCAGGTCCACGTCCCGCGGCGACAGCCCCGCCTCGCGCAGCGCCCCGGTGACCGCCTCGGCGCCCAGCTCCACGGCGCCCGCGATGAACGCGTCGTTGGCCGCGCCGAAGCCGTCCAGCTCGCCGTACCGGTCCAGCGGCAGCGCGGTGTGGCGGGCGGCCACCCGCGCGCCCTCGTGCAGCCGGTCGAGCACGCGCCGGTCGGCACCGGCGGGCAGGCAGTGCCGGGCCACCATGTCGGTGATCGCACGCTGGGGGTGCCGGTGCGGCGGCAGGACTCCGTGGACGGCTGCGATCCGGGTCATCAAGGCTCCACGTCGGGGACATCGGTCCCCCATGTGTGCCCTCCCGCCGTGCCGCCGTATCGCCGGTTCGCCCGTTGGGCGCCGTCGGCGCCTACGCTCGGGCCCGTGGACGTCACCGACCGGCCCGCCCTCGCACACCACGGTGCCGCGCGCGGCCTGCTGATGGCCTGTCACCCCGGCCCGGCGGCCGCCGTCACCGTACTGGTGACGGTGCTGGCGGCGGCGGCCGGGCACGACGGGCGCACCTGCCTGCTGGTCGCCGCCGCCGTGCTGGCCGGCCAGCTCTCGGTCGGCTGGAGCAACGACGCGGTCGACGCCGCACGGGACCGGGCAACCGGGCGGTACCGCAAACCGGTGGTGTCCGGGTCCGTCGGGGAGGGCACCGTGTGGGCCGCGGCCGCCGTGGCCCTGGCGCTCGCGGTGCCGTTGTCCCTGGCCCGCGGCCCCCTCGCGGGCGGCGTCCACCTCGCCGCTGTCGCCGCCGCGTGGGCGTACAACCTGGGCGTGAAGGCGACGGTGCTCTCCTGGCTGCCCTACGCGGCCGCCTTCGCCGCCGTGCCCGCCTTCGTGACGCTGAGCCTGCCCGGCAGTCCCTGGCCCGCCTGGTGGGCCGTCGTCGCGGGCGCGCTCGTGGGCGTGGGCGCCCACCTGGGCAACGTCCTGCCGGACATCGGCTCCGACCTGGCCACCGGGGTACACGGCTGGCCGCAGCGCCTCGGCCCGGCCCGGGTACGGCTGCTGCTCCCCCTCCCGCTGGTGGCGGCCACCGTGGTCCTCGCCCTCGCCGGACCGCCACCGGGCGGCCCGGGCGCCGTCGCGCCGGTCGCGGTGGCGGTGGGCGCGGTGGCGGTGGCCGTGGCGACGGCCGTCACGGGCGCCGTCATGGGCCGCCGCCGGGCCGGGCTGCCGTTCGTCGCGGCGATCGTCGTGGCGGGCGTCGACGTGGCCATGCTGGTGTGGCGCGGAGCCACGCTCACCTGAGGGGACTCAGCCCTGCGACCCGGCGTGCGTCCCACCCTGGAGCCCCAGCCGGACCAGGACGTACCTGATCAGGCGGGCGGCGGTCACGGTGCCCAGCAGCCGCACCCGCCCCTCACCCTCGCGTTCGATCACCGCGACCAGGGGACTGTGCGTACGCGCCATGAGCGCCGCGACCTCCATCGGTGTGGCGTCCGGCCCGACGTACGGAGGCGGGAAGAGCCGCCGCGGCACCCACTCGGCGACCGTGAGGCCCTCCAGCCGCTCGGCGATCTCCGAACCCACCCCGTCGTCGACGGAGGAGGCCAGCAGCGGGTCGTCCACCGCGTAGGAGGGGATGAGCTGCCGAAGGAGCTGCGAGCCGGGCACGATGGCGTGCGGCTGACCGTCCGAGTCCAGCACGAGCAGGGCGGGCAAGGAGTTCTCGGCCAGCAGCCGGGCCGCGTCGATGGCGTCGTCGTCGGTCGTGACGTACGGATACGGCTCAGCCAGGTCATGGGCACGCATGGTCGTCCCCCTCACCGCATGGGCGAGACACCTCCACACACCCAACGTAGGCCCGCTGCGCACGCGGCGCCCGTCGGGCCGGGCCCGGAGGGGGACGACCGCGGCGTCAGTGCTGCGGCTTGGGCGCCTGCTGGGCCCGCTCCGCCTTCTTCTCCTTGATCCGTACCACTTCCTTGCGGACCTCGGCCTGGACCGCGCGCTCCCGCACCAGCCACTCGGGGCTCTCCGCCTTCAGCGCCTCGATCTGCTCGGTGGTGAGGGGCTCGGTGACGCCGCCCCGTGCGAGGCCGGAGATGGACACCCCCAGCTTCGCCGCGACCACGGGCCGGGGGTGCGGGCCGTTGCGGCGGAGCTCGCGCAGCCACTCGGGCGGGTCGGCCTGGAGCGCACTCAGCTCGCTGCGCGAGACGACACCCTCCTGGAACTCGGCGGGGGTGGCCTCGAGGTACACACCCAGCTTCTTCGCCGCTGTGGCGGGCTTCATCGTCTGGGCGGTCTGGTGCGACTTCATGCGACAAGGGTATCGAGCGTGCGAGCGACCGCTGACCACGACCGCCGACCACGACCGGTAACCTGGCGGGGTGACAGGCTCCGACGCGTCCCCTTCGTTCCGGCTCGCCTACGTCCCGGGTGTGACGCCGAGCAAGTGGGTGCGGATCTGGAACGAGCGGCTGCCCGACGTCCCGCTGACCCTCGTCCCGCTGTCCGCCGCCGAAGCGCCCGGCGTGCTGCGGGACCGCGGCGCCGACGCGGGTCTCGTACGGTTGCCGATGGACCGCACGGACCTCAGCGCGATCCCCCTCTACACCGAGACGACGGTGGTCGTGGTCCCCAAGGACCACATCGTGGCGGCTGTCGAGGAGGTGTCCGCCGGGGAGCTCGCCGACGAGATCGTGCTGCACCCCCTCGACGACACCCTCGACTGGGAGCGCCCGCCGGGGCTGCCCGCGAAGGAGCGCCCCGCCACGACGGCGGACGCGATCGAACTGGTGGCGGCCGGCATCGGGCTGCTCGTCGTCCCGCAGTCCCTCGCCCGCCTGCACCACCGCAAGGACCTCACCTACCGGCCGCTGTCGGACGTCCCCCAGTCGCGCGTCGCGCTGTCGTGGCCGGAGGAGGAGACGACCGACCTGGTGGAGCAGTTCATCGGCATCGTCCGCGGGCGGACCGTCAACAGCACCCGCGGCCGCCCCCAGCCCGCCGCCCAGTCCAAGGCCAAGCGACCCGACAAGGACGGCGCCGCCCAGCCCAGGGCCAAGCGACCGGACAAGGACGGCGCCGGCCGGCGCAAGCCCGCCGCCGGCAAGCCGGCCGGCCAGGGCTCCCGCGGCGGCTCCGGCGCCCCCAAGGGCGGCAGGAGCGGCAAGCGCGGCAAGCCCCGCCGCCGCTCGTAGCCCGGTGGCGGGGCCGGCTTCGCCGGGCTAATTCGCTGTCGTCCCGGGCCTCCCAGAGGTGAGAATGCGGCATCTCGAACGGGAGGGACCCACAGCCATGAGCCAGGCCTACCTGACTCTCCATCAGCTTCTGCCGCCCGGTGAACTGGCCACGGCACTCGACGCCGGTCACGTCACGCGCAAGGCACACCCCGAACTGCCGCTGTCCATCTACACGTACACCCGGGTGTGCCAGTACGAGGGCAACTGGAACCGCGTCACCATGCGCTGCCGCGGCCTGGTCGCCGACGACGTCACCGGCGAGATCGTCGCGCTGCCCCTCCCGAAGTTCTTCAACGTCGGTGAACACCAGTCGGGCCGGCCGTACGCGCCCGCCCTGCCGGACGAGCCTTTCGAGGTGTACGACAAGGTCGACGGCAGCCTCGCCGTCGTCTTCCACTACGCGGGCCGGTGGCGGGTCGCGTCCAAGGGCTCGTTCATCAGCACGCAGGCCACCTGGGCGCAGCGCCGGCTCGACGGCAAGGACACCTCGGCCCTCACCCCGGGCGTGACCTACCTCGCCGAGATCCTGTACCCGCAGAACCGTATCGTCGTCGACTACGGCGACCGCCGGGACCTGGTGCTGCTGGCCGCCTTCGCCAAGGACGGCACGGAGATACCCCTCGCCGAGGCCGCGCCCGCCTGGCGGCCGGTCGGCTCGGTCGTCACGCTCCACCCGCCCATGCCGCTCGCCGAGCTGCTGGCGCTGACGGAGGCCGGCACCCTGCCCGGTGGCCGGACCGCCACCGGGACGGACGCGGAGGGCTTCGTCCTGCGCTTCGCCTCCGGTGTGCGGGCGAAGGCCAAACTGGCGGAGTACGTACGCCTCCACAAGGTCCTGACCGGCGTCACCGAGCGGGACATCTGGCGCGGCCACGGCATCCAGCGCTTCGCGCACCTGCCCGCCAAACAGGTGGCCCAGGTGCTCGGCTGCTCGGCGGCGGACATCGCCGCGTCGGGCGGCCGGCCGCTGGACGCCCTGCTGGAGCAGGTGCCGGACGAGTTCGACGCCTGGGTGCGCGAGGTGATCGCGCGGATCGAGAAGGACGTGGCGGACCGGGAGCGGGCCATCGACGAGGCGTACCGGACGCTCGCCCCGCTCGCCGGCGACCGGGCCGCCTTCGCCCGCGCCGCGAAGGCCCTGCCCGACCCCGCCGTCCGCCCCGCCATGTTCCTGCGCCTGGACGGGCGCCCCACGGAACTCGCCACCTACCGTTCCGTACGCCCGGAGGCGTCGGACCCGTTCAAGAACGACGAGGAGAACTGACCCGTGCCCGTGGTACACGTGATGACGGGCCTGCCCGCATCGGGCAAGACGACCGAGGCGCGCAGGCTCCAGGCGGAGTCCGGCGGCCGGATGCGCCGGGTCAACCTCGACGACCTGCGCACCATGCTGGACATCCCCACGGGGGAGCGGAACTCCCGCGCCCACGAGCAGACCGTGCTCGCGATCCAGGACGCGGCGGTCCGGGCGGCCGTCGACGACGGCTTCGACGTCGTCGTCGACAACACCCACCTCACCCCGCACATCCCCAAGCGGATCAAGGCCGCCGTCGCCGGCGAGGCGACCTTCGTCGTGCACGACTTCACGGGCGTCGCGGTGGAGGAGTGCATACGGCGCGACGGGGCGCGGGAGCGGCCCGTCGGGGAGGAGATCATCCGGCTGCTCGCCGACAAGCACACCAAGGCCCGCAAGGGCGGGTGGCGGCTCACCGACGAGTGGTTCAACGACCAGCCGCCCGTGGCGCCGTACGTCGCGGACCCGGCGCTGCCCTCGGCGGTGCTGTGCGACATCGACGGCACCCTCGCGCTGCGGGGGGACCGGGGTCCGTACGACTTCACCCGCTGCGACGAGGACCTGCTCAACGTCTCGGTGCGCCAGGCCCTGCACTCCTTCCGGCGCGCGGACGGCGACGTCGTCGTGCTGCTCTCCGGGCGGGGCGAGGAGCACCGCGAGAAGACGGAGGAGTGGCTCCGGCGGCACGAGGTGCCCTACGACGAGCTGTGGATGCGGGCGGCCGGTGACCACCGGCGCGACGACGTGGTGAAGGCCGAGCTGTTCGACCGGCACGTCCGCGACCGTTTCGCGGTACGGGTCTCGCTGGACGACCGTGACCGTGTCGTCGCCGTGTGGCGCCGCATGGGCCTGCCCACGTGGCAGGTCAACTACGGCAACTTCTGAGCGGCCGCGCCCGGGCGGCCGCGCCCGGGCGGAGGCGGCCTAGCGGCGCCGGGCGCACGTCCAGGCGCCCATGCCCTGGATCGCCGCGAGTTTCCTGGCCGTGGCGATCTGCTCCGCCTTCGTCGCCAGATCGGCACGCGGCGCGTACTTGCGGCCGCCCGCCGCGATCCAGCTCGACTGTTTGAACTGGAGCCCGCCGTAATGGCCGTTGCCGGTGTTGGCGTCCCAGTCGCCGCCCGACTCGCACTTGGCGATGGCGTCCCAGTCCACGCGCTCGCCCGGGCGGGGAGCGGCGGCCTGGGCGCCCGGGGCGAGGAGGATCAGGAAGGCCGACGCGCACAGGGCCGTCGTGGTGAGTGCGCCGGTGGTACGAGGATGGTGACTGGGCATCAGGTCGTCTCCGCTCGGTTCCGCCGCCCCCTGACCGTGGGCGGCTGAGTGTCTACGACCGTAGGGGCGGGCGCCACTCGCGGCACGCGGTGCTGGGCCCATCGGGTGGCGAACGGGCAAGTGGTCCTGTCCGAGGCGCGGCTGATGTGCCGTCAGGGCGCGATCACGGCCGGGGCCGGGACAGGTACTCCGCGATGCGCTCGCCCCAGGTGCGGACGTCGGCTCGGGTCCGGGACACGTGGAGGTCCGCGTGGAGCAGCCGGGCCGCGGTCTCGGCGGTCGACAGGGGGTGGCCGGGGTCGTCCGCCCAGGCCAGGACCAGGCACGGCAGGCGCAGCCGGGCGAGCGCCGTCGGCGGAGGCAGGTCCGACCGGGCCAGGCCCCGCAGTACGGACGGCAGCACCCGCGCGGCGGGGGTCGGCGGTACGTCGGGGACGTCGGCCACGACCGGGGGGCGGGCCCGGCGCGCCCGGGCGGCGAGCCAGGCGTCCACCCCGTCCCGTTCGACCGTGCCGGCGGCCTCCCGGTTGGCGCGCGCGTACGCCTCCCGCGTCGCCCAGGCGGTGGGCGGGATGAGGAGGACCAGCCCGGAGAACCGCTCCGGCGCCCGCACGGCGGCGTGCAGCACCGTCGCGCACCCCATGGACGCGCCCATGGCGTGGGCCGGCCCGCCGGGGGCCAGATGGCCGAGCAGGGCCAGCAGGTCACCCGCGAGGGAGGGATAGGTGTAGTCACCGTCCACCGGCTCGCCCGTGGACCGGCCGTGCCCGCGGGCGTCGTAACGGACCAGGCGCCGCCCCGCGGCCACGACCGGGGCCCAGTCGAACAGGCCCATCCGGTCCTCGGCGGCCCGGCCGGCGAAGCCGCCGTGCGCGTACACGGCGAGCGGGCCCTCGCCGACGTCCTCGTAGGACAGCGCGGCCCCACGGTGCCGGAAGGTGCCTTCCCTGACGGTGTGCTCTCCCACGGCGCATCCTCCGTGTCCATTGTTGGACGCTTTGGGCATGCCGGCTTACGGGGAAGGACCGGTTCGCTTCCCTAGTGTGATCGTCATGACCCGCACATCCCCCCAGCCCGGGCACGGCGGCACCCACTCGGCAAGGCGCCCCCGCTACGCGGCCGCGGCCGCGGTCTTCGCCATCGGCATGGCCGGTACGACACTCCCCACCCCGCTGTACGGGCTGTACCGCCAGGAGCTGGGCTTCTCCGAGCTGATGGTGACGGTCGTGTTCGCCACCTACGCCGTCGGCGTGATCCTGACCCTGCTGCTGGTGGGCAACTACTCCGACGTGGCCGGACGGCGCCCCGTCCTGCTGTACGCGCTCGGCCTCGCGGCGGCGAGCGCGGTGTGCTTCCTGCTCGAAGGGGGACTGCCCGCCCTGTTCGCCGGGCGGGTGCTGTCGGGCTTCTCGGCCGGGCTGCTGAGCGGCGCGGGAACGGTCACCGTGCTGGAGCTGGCCGCGCCGGAGCACAAGTCCCGCGCGGGCTTCGCCGCGACGGCCGCGAACATGGGCGGCCTGGGCTGCGGCCCCCTGCTGTCCGGGCTGCTCGCCGAGTACGCCCCGCACCCGCTGTCCCTGCCGTTCCTGGCCCACCTCGCGCTGGTGGCCGTGGCCTGCGTCATCGTCCTGCTGCTGCCGGAGCCGGTCGACGGGGCGCGGCTGCGGGCCCGGCCGAGGCCGCAGGGGCTGTACGTGCCGTCGCGGATGCGCGGGGTCTTCGCTCCGGCATCGCTCGCCGCCTTCGCCGGGTTCTCACTGCTCGGCCTGTTCACCTCGGTCGCGCCGAGCTTCGTCGCCCAGACGCTCGGGATCACCAATCTGGCCCTGTCCGGGCTCGTGGTGTTCTCCGTGTTCCTCGCCTCGACCGTGGGGCAGTCGCTGACCGGCCGGGTGGCGGCCGGGGCCGCCCTGCCGCTCGGGTGCCTGGTGCTGGTGGTGGGGCTCCTCCTGGTCGGCGCGTCGCTGTGGGCCAAGCTCCTGCCGCTGATGGTGGCCGGCGCGGTCTGCGGCGGACTCGGCCAGGGCCTCGCGTTCCGTGCCGCGCTGACCGCCGTGGGGGAGGCGGCGCCTGCCGCGCACCGGGCCGCCACCGTCTCCTCGTTCTTCGTCGTCGCCTACGCGGGCATCTCGCTGCCCGTCGTCGGCGTGGGGGCGCTGACGATGTGGCTCGGCCTGCAACGCGCCGGGCTGACCTTCACCGCCTGTGTGACCCTCCTCGTCGCCGCCATCGCGCTCCACCTGGTACGGAGGCCCGCCACCACGCGCGGTCGCTGATGCCTCGGATAGGATGATTTACCAGCATTTGAGCGCAATCGCTGGACGCAATCGCTGGACGCGATCGCAGGACGTAATCGCAGGAGAGGCTGGCGAGCAGCAGCGGCACGCCCCCGTGGTGAGGTCATCGCCTTGGACACGCACGAGTCGACCAGTGGCGCACCGGATCAGCCCCTGACCGCGGTGGGGTACGCGGGAGTGCTCCGCGACCTGCTCCCCATCGCGCTGTGGCGGGCCGACGCCGACGGCCACATCGTCGAGTGGTCGCTCGCCGCCCAGGACCTCGTGGGCTGGTCGCCGGAGGAGATCGTCGGCCGGCACGCGAAGCCGATGCTGGTCCCCGAACCCAACTGGGAGCTGGCCGAGCGGCTGGCCGCCAGGGTCCTGGCGGGCGAGGCCGTCGTCGCGACCCTCCCGGTGCGGCACCGCGACGGGCACCTCGTACAGATGGAGATGTGGATCTGTCCGGCCGCCGACCGGCAGGGACGGACCGGCATCCTCGCCATCGCCGTGGAGACCTCCGCCGTTCTGCGCATGCGCGATTCGCTCGCCGCCCTCGAAGGGCTGTTCACCCAGTCCCCGATCGGCCTCGCCCTGCTCGGCCCCGACCTCCGCTTCGTCCGGGTCAACGAGGCGCTGGCCCGGATGAACGGCGTCCCCGCCCGCGACCACCTCGGCAAACGGCTCACCGAGATCGCGCCGGGAATCAACGCCGCGGCGCTGGAGACGGTGATGCGCCGGGTCCTGGACAGCGGCGAGGCGGTCGTCGACGTACGCCGCACCGGCCACACCCCGGCCGACCCCGGCCACGAACGGACCTGGTCCTGCTCGTACGCGCCGCTGCTCGACACCACCGGCCGGCGCCTCGGCGTGGTCGCCTCCCTGATCGACATCACCGACGGACAGCAGGCACAGGTCGAGGCCGAGCGGGCACGCCGCCGCTTCGCCCTGCTGGCCGAGGCCGGCACACGCATCGGCACCACCCTGGACCTGCACCGGACCGCCGAAGAGGTGGTCCACGTCTTCGTGCCCGGGCTGGCCGACTCCGCCGACGTACACATCCGCGAAGAGGTGCTGGACCCCGACGAGGCCACCGTCTCCACCCACGGGGTGGTACGCCGCGTCGCGATGGCCTTCACCGATCCGGCCGCCCCCGCCGAGAAACTGGCCGTCGGGCTCACCTACCGGCTGCCCCACGGATCCGTCTATGAGCGGGTCATCGCCGACGGGCAGCCCATGAACCTCTACCGGACCGACATCCCCGCCCTGATCAGCGACCCGCGCGCCGATCAGCTCCGCACCTACCTCGGCACCCGGCTCGGCTCCGCCCGGCTGGTCCCGCTGGTCGCCCGGGGCAAGGTGCTCGGCGCCGTGATCGTGACACGCACCGTCGACCGCGAGCCGTTCGACGAGCAGGACTGCGTGCTCATCGACGAACTGGTCGCCCGGGCCGCGCTCAACATCGACAACGCGCTCATGTACACCGGCCAGCGGGAGGCCGCCCTCACCCTCCAGCGCAGCCTCACCGACAACGCCCTGCCGGACGTGACCGGCCTGGAACTCACCGGCCGCTACCTGCCCACCAGCGACCACGAGGTCGGCGGCGACTGGTTCGACGCCATCGCCCTCCCGCGCGGCAGGACCGGGCTCGTCATCGGGGACGTCATGGGCCACGGCATCCACGCCGCGGCCGTCATGGGACAGCTCCGCACGGCGGTGCGCACCCTGGCGCGCCACGACATCCCCCCGGCCCGGATGCTGCTCTCCCTGGACGCCGCCGTCGCCGACCTCGGCGAGAACGAGATGGCCACCTGCGTCTACGCCATCCACGACCCCGCCACCGGGGACTGCCTGATCGCCCGGGCCGGCCACCCGCCCCCGGCCGTCGCCGACGCCCGGGGGACGATCGCGTTCCTCGACGGTCCCCCCGGTACGCCGCTGGGCACCGGCGTACGGGACTTCCGCACCGAGCACGTGCCGCTGGGGCCCGGCAGCCTCCTCGTGCTCTACACCGACGGCCTCATCGAGGCCCGCGACCGGGACCTCGACCAGGGCATGGACCAGCTCGCCCGCTCGCTGCTCCACCTCGACCGCCCGCTGGACGACATCTGCGACCGCATCCTCGGCCGCATGCTCCCCGCGGCGGCGCAGGACGACGTGGCCGTCCTCCTCGCCAGAGCCCTGCGCCCGACCGGCTCCACGGCGAGCCACGCCGACCGCCACCACCTGCACATACCAGCACGTAAGGTGCAAGAGTGGTAACGATGGACACACCGGTGACAACGTTCAGCGAGGGTCCCGAAGACCCGTTCGCCGTGCGGCGCTCCGCCTCGGCCGTGCTGGACGACCGTGGCACGGTCGTCGGTTGGAGCGAACGGGCCGAAGCCCTGCTCGGCTACCCGGCCCAGGAGGCGCTGGGACGACCGGCGGTCGGGTTCCTGGTCGACCCGGGCGACCGGAACGTCGTCATGGACGCCGTGGCCGCGTGCGTACGCGACGGCCTCGGCTGGTTCGGCGTCGTACCCGTCCGCCACCGCGACGGCCGGCGCGTCGAGGTGGGGTGCCGGGCGCGCCCGATCGTCAGAAACGGCGCCGGCCGCGAATGGTTCCTGGTCGGCGCGCCCGCCGAGGAAGTGATCCAGTGGGAGACGGACCGGTCGGTCCTGGACGGGCTGTTCAGCCGCTCGCCGATCGGCCTGTCCGTCCACGCCCCCGACCTGACCATCCTTCGGGTGAACCGGGCGATCGCCCGGTTCAGCCAACTCCCGGTCGAACAGCACCGGGGCATGCGCACCAGCGACTTCGTGATCCAGCGGGACACCGACACCGTCGAGCGGCAGCTCCGGGAGGTCCTGGAGACCGGCCGGTCGTCCATCTTCACCGAACAGCCCTGCGTGCTGCGCAGCGACCCCGGCCGCGAGCTGGTCGTCTCCGTGTCCGCGTTCCGCATGCAGGACCCCTCCGGCCGCATCCTCGGCGTGACCCAGACCGTCGAGGACGTCACCGACCGGTACCGGGCCCGCCGCCGGCTCGCCCTGCTCAACGAGGCCAGCGCCCGCATCGGCACCACCCTGGACATCACCGAGACGGCACGGGAACTGGCCCGGGCCGCCGTACCGGACCTCGCCGACCGCGTCTCGGTGGACCTGCTGGAACCGGTCACCCGCGGCGAGGAGCCCCGCCAGGACATGGTGGGACCCCTGCTCCGCACGGCCGTCCTCAGCGTGCCGCCGGACGCGGCCGGGCTGATGCGCCCGGAGGGCAGCACCATCCACGTCCCACCGGGCACCGTCCAGGCCCGCTGCCTCGCCGAACGCAAACCGATCCTCGAAGCGCGGCCGGCCGACCCGGCCGCCTGGCTCTCCATGGAGCCCGAGCGGGCCCGGCACGCCCTCGGCACGGGCCTCCACTCCCTCCTGGTCGTCCCGTTGGTCGCGCGCGGCCTCGTCCTCGGCCTGCTGAGCCTGTGGCGGTCCCAGCGGGCCGAACCGTTCGAGGACGACGACGTCACGCTCGCCGAGGAGTTCGCCTCCCGCGCCGCCGTCTGTGTCGACAACGCGCGCCGCTACACCCAGCAGCACGAGGCGGCGCTCACCCTCCAGCGCAGCCTGCTCCCGCACACGGTGCCCCGGCACCCGGCGGTCGACGCCGCCCACCTCTACCTGCCGGCCGACGCCACCGCCGGAGTGGGCGGCGACTGGTTCGACGTCATCCCGCTCTCCGGGCTCCGGGTCGCCCTCGTCGTCGGCGACGTGGTGGGCCACGGCATCCACGCCGCGGCCACCATGGGCCGGCTGCGCACCGCCGTCCACACCCTCGCCAACCTCGACCTCACCCCCGACGAGGTGCTCTCCCACCTCGACGACCTCGTCGACCGGCTGGCCGCCGAACAGGAACCGGCCGACGACCTCTCCCGCCAAGTCGTCGGCGCCACCTGCCTGTACGCGGTGTACGACCCGGTCTCCCGGCACTGCGCCCTCGCCCGCGCCGGCCACCCACCACCGGCGATGGTCGCCCCCGACGGGCAGGTGCGCCTGCTCGACCTCCCCGCCGGCCCGCCGCTGGGCCTGGGCGGGCTGCCGTACGAGTCCGCCGAACTGCACCTGGACGAAGGCACCCTGCTGGCCCTCTACACCGACGGCCTCGTCCAGGCGGGCGAACGCCATGCCGGCGAGCGGGACGTCGACGAGCGGGTCGCCGACCTGTGCGCGGCCCTGAAGACGCCCGCCCGCACCCTGGAGGAGACCTGTGGGGCGGTGCGCGACGCCCTGCTGCACGACCACCCCACCGACGACGTCGCCCTCCTCGTCGCCCGCACCCGGGTCCTCGCGGAGGAGAAGGTGGCCACCTGGGAACTCCCCGTGGAGGCCACCGCCGCCGCGCGCGCCCGTACCCTGACGGCGGAGCAACTCACCGAGTGGGGGCTGGAGGAACTGCTCTTCACCACCGAACTGATCGTCAGCGAGCTGATCACCAACGCCTACCGCTACGGCGGCGGGCCGATCACCCTGCGGCTCATCCGTGACCGCCACCTCATCTGCGAGGTGTCCGACACCAGCAGCACCTCGCCGCACCTGCGCCGTGCCCGCAGCACCGACGAGGGCGGGCGCGGACTGTTCCTGGTCGCCCAGCTCACCGAGCGGTGGGGGACCCGCTACACCCGGGACGGCAAGACCATCTGGACCGAACAGGCGCTGCCCACCGTCACACCAGGGCGGTCGCGGCCCCTCTGACCACCAGACCGCACCCGAGCGCCAGGACGACGGCGGCCGTGGTGAGCGGCGCCATCCGGTGTGCGAGTGCCACGACCCGCCCCCGCGGCCGGCGCACCAGCCTGCGCCGCGTGGTCTCCCGCAACCGCACCACCGCGAACCCTGCCCCCGCCAGCGTGAGCGCCACCCCGGCCCCGTACGCCAGGACCAGCAGGAAGCCGAACCACGCCTGGCCGAGGGCGGCCGCCCCGATCAGCACGACGACGGCGGACGGACTGGGCACCAGCCCGCCGGCCAGCCCGAGGAGGATCACACCGCGCAGGCCGGGAGCGGGAGGCAGGTGGGAGTGCGAGTGGCCGTGCGCGTGCGTGTGGTTGTGGTCGTGTGCGTGCGTGTGACTGTGGTGGCCGTGGGCGTGATGGCGTCGGCGCCACGCCCGGCGCAGCAGCAGCGCGCCCGCCACCGCGACCAACGTGCCGCTCGCGATCCCCAGCCAGGACACCACCGAGGGCGCCGCCGCCGAGCCCGCCGTGATCAGGGCCCCGAGGACGAAGACACCCAGGGTGTGGGTGAGCGTCACCGACGAGGCGAGGGCCAGCATGTCGCGCCGTGAGCTCCGCCCTCCGGCCGCCGCGGCAGCGGCCATCATGGTCTTGCCGTGCCCCGGGGCCAACGCGTGCATGGCGCCCAGCAGCAGGGACGCGCCGAGCGCGAGTACGGCGAAGCCCGCCGTCAGTTCGTGCCGGGCCACCAGCCCGGTCAGGGCCTGCGCCCAGCGGTCCGCGCCGCGCGGCAGCACGCCCGTCGCCGGTGCGGGCGCCGCTCCCTCCTCGCCCCCGGCCAGCGCCGGCCCGCCGGGACGGACGGTGAACGCGGCCGACCGCGAGTCGGGCGGTGACGAGAGCAGATCGTCCGGATAGGCGGTCAGCCGCCCGGAGACCGAGTCGCCCGGCACACCGGCCTCCGAGAGCGTCATGCGGTCGCCACGTGCGGTGATCTCCCGCCACCCCGGGCCGCTCGCCACGGCCGCCGGTTCATAACGCAGGCGTGTGCCCTCCTCGCGCGGCAGCGGAGCCGTCAACGCACAGGTCACGCGCAGTGTCGGCAGCCCTGCCTGTCCAGGACGCACCTCCGCCTTCGCTCCCGCGGCGGCCAGTGGACGTGCGTCACCGCCCCCGACCGCCAGTCGCGCGCCCCTCGCCGCCGTGTCACACCGCGTCCGGCCCCACGCCGACAGCTCGGCGGGCGCCAGCCGGTCGTCCCCGTCGGCGTCGATACGCTTGCGTTCCTGCGAGGCGGGGATCTCCGCCAGGTCCTCCACATGATCCACCGTCAGCCTGCCGGGAGCGACGACGAGACCGTCGTACTGGCTGACGGTGAAGTTGCCCAGCGGGTGGGCGTGGGCCGTCTGGGCCGGAAGCAGAGCCAGGGCCGCTCCCGTCACCAGTGTGGCGAGGGCACCCGCGGCGGTGCGGCGGCTCATGACTCCCCCTCAAGCCCGGACAGGGCGGCCTTCGCCGCACGGGCGCCGGTGGGCGAGAAGCCCGGGTTCAGGTCGAGCGCGGCGCGCAGGTCGCGGCGCGCGGCCGCGTCGTCGCCGAGGGCGCGTTCGATCATGCCCCGGTGGAAGAGGAAGGAGGCGTTGCGGTAGCCGGGGGACAGGGCGGCGGCCTTCCGGGCGTACGTCAGGGCCTCCGCGTCCTTGCCGTTGGCGTGCAGTGCCCAGGCGAGCGCGTCCGCCGTGTGGACGCTCCGGCGGCGGGCCCACTCGGCACGCGCCGCCGTCAGCGCCCCGGCGGCGTCGCCGTGGTCGGCCTCGACGAGCGCGGACTCCAGGTCGGTGGCGACGCCGTTGGCGCGGGCCAGCCGGGTCCAGGCCCGGACGAGTGCGTACTGCTCCTCGGCCTGCTCACGCCGGCCGAGCGTCTCGTACAGCTCCCCGAGGGCGGCGAGCTGCCCCGGCAGCGGGTGGCGACGCACCACTTCCTCCAGATCGCTCACCGCGCGTGTGTCGTCACCGCGTGCGGCATGGGCGCGCCCTCGCCCCTCCAGGGCCGGCAGGTGACCGGGTTCGGCGCGCAGCGCGGTCGTGTAGTGCTTCAGGGACTCGTCGAAATCGCCCTGGGACGAGGCCAGTTGGCCGAGCAGAGTGGCGACGTGGGCGACATCGGCGGGGGTGAACGCGGAGTCCAGCGCGCGCAGCAGCACCTGGCGCGCTCCGCGCACGTCACCGCGCAGCTCCAAGACGTACGCGTACCGGGTGAAGACCGGGATGCCGGGGCGCCGCCGGTCGGCGAGCTCCACCGCCCGCGAGGCCTCGTCGTAGCGACCGAGTTCGACGAGGGCGTCGACCCGGGTGGCAAGGGCCCGCTCGCCGTACGGGTTCACCCGCAGCGCCCGGTCCGACAGGCTCAGTGCCGTGGCGAAGTCGTGGCGTGCGGCGGCCAGGGCAGCCTGTCCGGCGAGCGCCGCGTCGTTCCCGCTCGCGGGACGCAGCTCCAGCGAACGCCGGAACGCCTTGTCCGCCTGCGGGTACCGCGTCGGATCACCGGTGGTCCGCGCCTGCTCGACGTACGCCGCGCCCAGTGTCGCCCACCCGGAGGCGTCCCGGGGCTGCGCCTTGAGGTGCCGCTGCAAGGCGGAGACGCCCCGGGCGAGGTCCCCGGCCGCCAGTCGCTCGACGGGCACGCCCGCCGCGAGCGCGGGCACGGCCCGCCGCTGGGCGCGGCCCGCGTCGCCGTCGGTCCCGGACGCCACCGAGCCGGCGGTGAGCCCGAGCGCCACCGCGACGACCGCGGCGATCCGCCACCACCCAGGCCGCCCGTCCCATCGGGCGAACTGCGGCTTCCGTACGAGCATGCGTTGTGCCTTCCTCGGTCTTCGGCTTCTGGATGGGGAGGCCCGGCAGCGCCGTGGGGGAAGGGGGACGCCGCCGGGCCGTCATGGGGGTGTCAGCCGAGCCAGGAGCGGCGTTCGGGCTGACGGCGGCCGCGTGACCACATCGCCCTGCCGAGGCCGACGAGCAGCACGCACGCGGCGCCCGAGGCGGCCGAGACCAACATCACCGTGTTGTCGTCCCACGACGAGGTGAGCGAGGACACGCCACCCGTCAGCCCGGTGGCGTCGGCCTTGGTGGACACCTCCGCCGCCTTGGTGTCGGAACCGGCGGCGGGCAGGGCCACGTACGGGAAGGTGCGGCCGAACTCCTTGTCGTTGGCATTGACGGCATCGCCCAAGTCGTTCTTGGCGCCCACGAGTTCGCCCTCGACGACCTGGAGGGCGATGTCGAGTACGTCGTCCGTCAGCCGACGCCCGTTGGGGAAGCCCGCGTTGTCGCCGTCCAGCACACCCAGCCGCTTCGGCTCGGCCACCGGCTTGATGGAGGTGTTCAGGCGCAGCATCTCCGACGGCTTGCCGCCCGGCTGCTGGTTGAGGTCCTTGACCCCGGTCAGGAACACCGACACCAGGTCGTTGCGCGGCTCCGCCGGGGCCTTGATCTTGTAGATGCCCTCGATGAGCTTCGGCAGCTCCGGCTCGGTGACGTTCTTCAGGAAGTCCCCGTCGTTCTCCGGCGACGAGGCGTTGAACCTGTCCTTGTCCTTCACGGGGTTGACCACCTCGTTGACCAGCGGCATGCCGAGCCGGGACACCCGCGTCCAGTCGCCGCGCGCGTTCTTGCGCTCGGTGGTCGCGTAGACGCCGATCACCGGCTGTTCCGCCGACTCCCGGAGGTAGGAGCTGGGCACCTGGAGGGCGATCGTGTTGACGTTGTAGCCCTTCAGCGTGTCGTTGCCGACCTCCGACAGATCGCCGCCGTAGAGCAGGTCGAAGACCCGCAGGTCGAGGAAGAACGGGTCGTCGGCCTGGCCCGCGAACGCCTTGAGTCCGCCGGGGACCTTGCGTACCGCCTGGTCGCGGAGCTTCTGGTAGTCGGGCATCGACGCCTTGCCGACGTTCGACGGTGCGACCGGCAGGCCCTTCGCCAGCTCGTGGCGCGCGGCCGGCTTCCCGTGCTTCAGCCGCAGCAGTTCGATGTCGTACGTCTGCGTGAAGTTGAGGTCCGGGTCGTCCAGGCTCTCCACCGCGCCGGTGTTGTAGAGGAAGGTGTTCTCGTTCTTGCGGTGGTCCTTGAACGTGAACCGGTACAGCAGGTCGTCCTGGGCGTCACCGTCGCTGTCGATGTGGATGTCGTAGCGCGCGTCCTCGGCGAACGTGTAGAAGTTGGGTCCGCCCGCCGGCTCCTGGAACGGCAGCCAGTTCGCCACCAGTGTCGTCGAGTCGGGATGGTCGGGGCTGACGAACGCGTACACGTCCGTGGTGTCGAACTGCGGCTGCCCGGATATCAGGGGCGCCTCCCTATGGCTCGAAGCGGTCGCCGTCCCGGGCTGGAGCACTCCGGCGCCGGCGGCCGCGAGCCCCCCGGCGGCCAGCGCGGCACAGGTGAGCAGAGCCACGCTCCGGGTCCGGCTCCGTCGCCCTGTCCGTCCGCTGCTGGTGGTTGAGGTTGCGGTCATCTCGTCCGTCCTTCATCAGTCTCGCGCCCGTTCCGGCCTGCTTGCTGGACCAGTACGTGCGCCGCGGCCGTTGTGTTCGGCGCCGGCGTCATCGGGGTCCGGCCGTTGGGTTTTGGAACCGGGCCGCGACGGCCCGGACCTCGATGGCGTGGTGGCCGTGCGACCAACCGCCGGTGTGCGGTTGCGGGATGCGGTACGTACGCCTCGGCACCTCGCGTTCGGCGCCGCCGGCACCCTGGGGCCCCTGGACGTCCTGGTGCGCCGGCCGGTCCGGCCGCGTGGACGTGCCGGACCCGCCCGGCCCACCGGGGCCCAGGGTGCCGTTGGCCAGCACCGAGGACACCACGAGCAGACCCCCCACCGCGCCCGCCCCGCACACCCCCACCCCGGCCCAGCGCCCCCGCCGGAACGGCGTCCCGGCCGGCCGGGCGTCCGCCGGTGGGGTGGTGCCGTGCGGCGCGTCGCGCGCCCACAACGGTTCGACGGTCACGTGCGGCGGGGCGCCGCCGCGCCCGTCGCGGGGACCGAACCCCTGGGGACCGAACCCCTGGGGACCGAACCCCTGGAGTTCGGCGCGTGCGGCGTCCAGGTCGTCCAGCACCCGCTGGAAGGACTTCATGATGCTGTCGTCATCGTGCACGGTGGTGCTCCTCGCGCGGTACATGCCATCCGTGGTGTTCCGTCGTCAGGCAATACGCAACGCGAGCGAGCTTGTCTCATCCGGGCAGATGCGGCAGGTGGTGACCGAGGCGTTCCCGCTTCGTCCACTGGTAGAAGAGGTTCTCGTCACGCGGCGGGATCAGCAGCGGCACCCGCTCGCTGATCGCGATGCCATGGCGTTCCAACGCGTCGTGCTTGCGCGGGTTGTTGGACAGCAGCCTCACGGACCGCACGCCGAGGTCGTGCAGGACCCCCGCCGCCGCCCGGTAGTCCCGGGCGTCGTCCGGCAGCCCGAGCGCCAGGTTCGCCTCGACCGTGTCCAGCCCCTCGGCCTGCAACCGCATCGCGCGCAGCTTGGCCAACAGGCCGATGCCCCGGCCCTCGTGGCCGCGCAGGTAGACCAGGACGCCCCGCCCCTCGCTCACGATGGCGCGCAGCGCGGCGGAGAGCTGCTCCCCGCACTCGCAGTGCCGGGACCGGAAGGCGTCCCCGGTCAGGCACTCGGAATGGAGGCGGGTGAGGACGTCGTCGGCGTTGATATCGCCGTACACCAACGCTATTTGCTCCTCGCCCCGGTCGTGGTCCAGATAGCCGGCGGCGAGAAATTCGCCGAACTCGGTGGACAACCGCACATTCACCACGTGCTCGATGCCCGTTCGGCGAGTGGTGTCACGGAGTACGTCATCGGTGTCTATCATGGCGCGATCGTATCGGGTAACCTCCGGCAGTGGGTGGGAAACTGACGAGAGGAAAGGGGCGGGGAAGATGAGTGGAGTGCCGCGACCGCGGATACCGGCATTGGGTATGCTGCCGCTGGACACGACAACACGGGATGTGGCGGACAGTCGGGCCGAGGTGGCTCTTCTTCCGATAGGGAGTTTCGAGCAGCATGGTCCGTTTCTCCCCCTGATGACCGACACGGTCATCGCCTGCGCGATCGCCCGCGAGGTCGCCGCCGTACACCCCGTACACCTGCTCCCACCAGTGACGATCTCCTGCTCGCACGAGCATGCCGACTGGCCGGGCACCGTCAGCATTTCCGCCGCGACCCTTTACGCCCTCGTCCGGGACATCGCCGGATCGCTGCGCCGCTCCGGTATCGAAAACCTGGTTCTGGTCAATGGGCACGGCGGGAACTATGTGCTGCGCAATGTGGTTCAGGAATCGGCCGGAAGTGGCACGCGAATGGCCCTGTTCCCCGGGCCTGCCGACTGGGAAGCCGCGAGGGAAAGGGCTGGTGTGCTGACGCCGTCGTACAGCGATATGCATGCGGGCGAAGTGGAGACCTCCATCCTGCTGCACGACCATCCGGAACTGGTCCGGACCGGTTATGAGACCTCCGACTGGATCGCCGACGAACGTCAGCATTTGCTGTCGCTCGGTATGCGGGCCTATACGGAATCCGGAGTGATCGGCCGCCCTTCGAAGGCGTCGGCCGAGAAAGGAAGACAATTGCTGGCCGCCCTGGTCGACTCATTCACCGCATACCTTTCCCTGCCGGCCCCCGACTCCGGGCGGGGCGTGCGGTGAAGGGCGGTCACGGGATCGGCCCCGCCGAGGCGTGGCAGCGGCTGCGCGCCATCCGGTCCGTCGCGGACGCCGAGGCCGCCGGGCTCGTGCGCGGCGCGGACGGCCGGGCACGGTGGCGGGACGGCTCGCCCGAGGCGGACGCCCTGGCCGACCGCTACCTGCCGTTGTGTCTGGCCGGGCCGCACGTCACCTTCGCGCAGTTGGGCCAGAGCCTGGACGGCTTCATCGCCAGCCGCACCGGTGACGCCGACTACGTCACCGGCGAGGAGGACCGGGAGCACCTGCACCGCCTGCGCGCCCTCGCCGACGCGGTCGTCGTCGGCGCCGGCACCGCCGTCGCGGACGACCCGCGACTGACCGTCCGCGCCTGCCCGGGCGACAACCCGGTGCGCGTCGTCCTGGACCCGCGCGGCCGCGTCCCACAGGGGCACCAGGTGTTCACCGACGGTGCGGCGCCCACCCTGTGGGTGGTGGGCGCGGACGGCGTGCGCGGGCGGGCGGCCCGGCAGCCGGACGGCGTCGACGTGCTGACGCTGCCCGACCGCGCGGCGTTCGCCCCCCGGAACGTGGTGCGGGAACTGGCGCGCCGCGGCCTGGGCCGGGTGCTCGTGGAGGGCGGCGGTGTCACCGTGTCGCGCTTCCTCCACGAGGGCGCGCTGCACCGCCTCTACGTCACCGTGGCCCCCGTCCTGCTCGGCGACGGCGTGCCCGGACTCGGCTTCCCGGGCCCGGCGCTGATGCGCGACGCGCTCCGCCCGCCGACGCGGCGCACCGTCCTCGGCGAGGACACCCTCTTCGAGCTCGACCTGCGGCCGCCGCGCCCCGGCGAGCCACTGCACCACGAGCACACCGGCACCGGGCAGGCTCGCGGCGAGGCAAAGTAGCCCGTACACCACGGCGACGGTCAGCCCCTGGGCCGCGCCCAGGCCCGCCGCGCCGAAGGCCCACGCGGTGACACCCTCCCGAGGCCCCCAGCCGCCGACGTTCAGCGGCAGAGCCATGGCGAGCAGTGCCAGCACCATCAACGGCAGCAACTCGCCGGCCGGCGCCGTCGATCCGGCGGCACGCGCGGCCAGGAGGAACATGCCGAGGTACCCCGCCAGCGCGGCGACGGACGCCCCCAGAACCCCGGCCCAGCTCGCCGGGTCCCACCCCGCCGGCGTCCGCGGCGCCCGCCGGGCGACGGCGAGCGGGGCGTCCGCCGGGGCACCCCGCCTGCCGCGCCGCCGCACGGCGACCACCGCGACCAGCACGACCGCCACGACCGCCACCGCGGTGGTGACGGCCCGGCCCGCCTCCGCCGGAAGCGGCGAGGGATGCGCGCACAGCAGCACCACACCGGCCGCGACCAGCACCACCTGGCCCGCGACCCGCTCCAGGACCACCGCGCGCACCCCCCGGCCGACGTCGCCCTCGGCGCGCCCGTGCCGTACCGCGCGGTGTACGTCACCGAGGACACCGCCGGGCAGCGCCGCGTTGAGGAACAACGCGCGGTAGTAGTCGGCGACCGCCCGGCCGAACGGCAGCCGGACGCCCAGGGCGCGGGCCACCAGGCACCAACGCCACGCGCTCAGCACGGTCGTGAACAGGCCGATGCCCAACGCCGCCACCACGGTGGACACGTCGACGCCGCGCAGCCCGGCCACGAAGGCACCGCCGCCCTGCCACCACACCACCGCCCCGAGGACGGCCGCACCCGCCACCGTCCCCAGGCGCCCGCGCACCACGCGTGCGATCACGACGCGTCACCCACCTGTCCCGGCAGGGCCAGCACATCGCTGTGATGCACCACCACCCGCAACTCGCCCGCCTCGCACGCCTCCAGACGGCGCCGCAGATACGCGGTGGCACGGGGCGCCAGGTCCGGCCGCTGCTCACGGGCCGCGCCCACCCAGCCCCGCAGCCACTCGGCCGTCAGCGCCGACTCGTCGGCGCCGAGCCGCCAGGGGCTCGGCCGCACCCGGACCGTCATGCCGTGGCCGGCGAAGAGTTCGCGGGCCGCCGCGACCGCGTCGGGCCCAAGGAGCCGGCGGCCGTGGTCCAGGCGGCGCTGGTGGTCGTTGAACGCGCTGCCGATCGCGCCGTCCAGCGGGTCGGCCGGGGTCAGCTCCACCCGCCCCACCACCGACAGGGCCAGCAGCACCGGGCAGCCGGCCCCCGCACAGGCGGCCGCCAGCCGGTCCACCTCCTCGCGCGTGAGCAGGTCCAGCAGGGCGGACGCCGTCACCAGCCCGGTACCGGCGAGCTCGCCCGCGGTGAGCCGCGCGACGTCCTCCTGCCGGGTCGTCACCGTGACGCGTGCGCCGTCGCCGCCGGTACGTGGCAGCCGCTCGGCGGCCAGCCCCAGCAGACGCGCGTCGTGGTCGTGGAGCACCCAGTGCTGCGGGCCCGCCAGCCGGGGCGTCAGCCAGCGCCCCATCGACCCTGTGCCGCAGCCCAGGTCGCGGATCACCAGTACGGCGCCCGGCTGTGTCCGCCCGGCCAGGTACGACCGCAGCGGGCCGAGGAGTTCCGGCGCGCGGGCGGCGGCGTCGGCGGCCTCGCGCAGCGCCAGCCACTCCGGGGCGTAGCCGGGCCCGCCATTCACGTTCATGCCGTCTCCCGGGGTTGCCGTCACCTTGCTCATGCCGTCTCCCGGGGTTGCCGTGACGCTGCTCATGCCGCCTCCCCGGGCTCGCGCCGGAGCTGTTCCAGTGCACTGGCCAGGCTCCGGGTGGTCGTCTCCCAGCCGGCGAGCGCGGTACGCCGCCGCCGCGCGGCCACCTTCGCGCGGTGCCGCTCGCCGGGCTCGCCCAGCCAGCGCCGCAGCGCCCCGGCGAGCGCCGCCGGGTCGTCCGGCGGTACGAGGACGCCCGGCACGCTGCCGTCGGGCGCCCGCCCGACCGCCTCCGGGAGCCCGCCGACGGCCGTCGCCACAACGGGGACGCCGCGCGCCAGCGCCTCGGTCACGGCCATGCCGTACGTCTCGGCGCGCGAGGCGAGCACCAGGAGGTCGGCACCGGCGTAGCTCGCGTTGAGCGCCGGCCCGCCCCGTGGGCCCGCCACGTGGACGCGGTCGTCGAGGCCGTGCCGGGCGATCAGTTGGCGCAGCCGCGCCACGTAGCCGGGGTCCTGGCCCAGGCCGCCCACGAGCACGCAGCTCCACGGCAGATCCGCCACCGTCGCGAGGGCCTCCACCAGCTCGTACTGCCCCTTGCGCGGGGTCACCGAGGCGACGCACAGCAGGCGCGGGCCACCGCCCGGCTCATCGCCCGCCCCACCGCCGGGCGCCAGCGGCCCGATGTCGGCGCCCGGCACGGCGACATGGACCCGCTCCGGGGCGAGCCCGTGGTGCTCCACGAGCCTGCCCGCCGCCCAGTGACTGGTCGCGACGACCGCGCCCGCCGCCCGCAGCGTCCGGCGCTCGGCCGCGTCCAGCACCGCCGCCCGCTCCGGGGCGAGCCCCGTCTCGTCGCCCAGCGGCAGGTGCACCAGCACCGCCAGGCGCAGCCGGCCGGCCTCGGGGACGACGACGTCGGGCACACCGCAGCCGACGAGCCCGTCCAGCAGGACCAGGTCGCCGTCCGCCGACCCGGCCAGGACCCGGGCCAGTTCCGTGCGCGCGGCGGCCCCGGGCCGGGGCCAGTCGCCCGCCACGACGTGTTCGTGGACCCGCCAGCCGAGGCCCGGCAGGTCCCGGCACACCCGGCGGTCGTAGACGTTGCCGCCGCTCGGCGCGGCCGGGTCGTCCACGCCGCCGGGCATCACCATCCGTACCGACCGCGCGGGCGTGGCCACCCCGGGGGTCACAGGGGCCGCTCGTAGCTCGCCCAGGCGATGTGCGACTCGTGCAGGGTGACCGTGATGCCGGCGAGCCCGCGCGCGCCCTGGCCCAGCGCCCCGGCGTGCACCCGGTCGGCCAGCCGGTCGGCGATGACCTTCGCCAGGTACTCCGTCGAGGTGTTGACGCCCGCGAACTCCGGCTCCTCGTCCAGGTTGCGGTAGTTGAACTCGGCCACCACAGCGCCCAGTTCCTTCGTGGCCAGCCCGATGTCGACGACGATGTTGTCGGCGTCCAGCTCGGCGCGGCGGAAGGTGGCGTCCACGAGGTACGTCGCCCCGTGCAGACGCTGCGCGGGCCCGAACACCTCCCCCCGGAAACTGTGGGCGATCATGAGGTGCTCGCGGACTGTGACACTGAACAACGGCTGTGACCTCCCGGTCCGTCGGTACGTCTCCTGTGGGGCCGGTCGCGGCCCCCGCTGATCAGTACGGCCCGCGGGCCCGGCGCGTTCAGGCCCCGTCGTACCGCACCCGGTGGCAGAGTCCGGGCAGGTCACCGCCCGCGATGTCGCGCAGCACCGACGGCAGTTCCGTAAAGGCGCACTCGCCCGTCACCAGGGCGTCGAAGACGGGGTCGGCGAGCAGGTCGAGCGAGAGCGCGAGCCGGTCGGCGAAGGTCCGCCGGGAGCGCCGGACCTCCGACACCCGCCCCACCTGGCTGCCGCGCACGACCAGACGGCCGGAGTGGAACGCCTCGCCCAGCGGCAGGCTGACCCGCCGGTCCCCGTACCAGCTCAGCTCCAGCACCGTCCCCTCGGGGGCGAGGAGTTCCAGGGAGCGTACGAGGCCGGCCTCCGTGGCGCTCGCGTGGACGGCCAGGTCACAGCCGTCCAGCGCGTCCCCGGGCAGCGCGAAGTCCACGCCCAGCGCGGCGGCGACGTGGGCCCGGGCCGGGTCGGCGTCGACGAGCTGGACGCGCACGCCGGGGAAGCGGGCGAGCAGCGCGGCGACCGAGCAGCCGATCATCCCCGCCCCCACGACCGCGATCCGGTCGCCGACCAGCGGCGCCGCGTCCCACAGGGCGTTCACCGCCGTCTCCACCGTCCCGGCCAGCACCGCCCGCGCGGCGGGCACGGAGTCCGGCACCGGCGTCACGGCGCCGGCCGGGACGACGTACCGGGTCTGGTGCGGGTAGAGGCAGAAGACGGTACGGCCGGCCAGGTGCGGCGGGCCTTCCTCGACCAGACCGACGTTGAGGTACCCGTACTTGACGGGCCCGGGGAACTCGCCGTCCTGGAACGGCGCCCGCATCGCGCGGTGCTGGCTCTCCGGGACGCCGCCGCGGAAGACGAGGCTCTCCGTCCCCCGGCTCACGCCGGAGAAGAGGGTGCGTACGACGACGTCGTCGGCGGTCGGGACGGGCAGTGTCACATCGCGTATCTCGCCGTGGCCGGGGGAGCGGAGCCAGAAGGCGAGCGCGGTGCGGTTCATCGGCATCTCCTGTTGAACGCTGGGGTGTCGGTGCACGTTGTGAGGGTGACGAGGCCGCGCGCACGGCAGGGGGCGGCGGCCCTTGACTCTGTCACTGATCCGGAGGGGTTCCCGTGTCCGTGGGCGACATGTCCGACGCACGTCTCGACGCACGTCTCCAGGCGCGTCCCGCGGCACGTCCGTTGCGCCCGGAGCCCGCGCTCGGCGCGGCCGCGCAGCTCGTGCTGCTGCTCCTGCTCGGCGCGGTGACGGGACTGGGGCCCGTGGGATGGCTGACCGGGCTGGCGTTCACGGTCGCCACCTGGGCCGTGCTCACCCGCGCCCTGTGCCGGTCGTGGCCCGGTCCTGCGCCCTTCGGCCCCGCCAACGCGGTCACCCTGGCCCGGACGACGCTCGTCGGCGGGGTGACGGCGCTGGTCGCCGAGCTCTTCGTGGGCCGGCCCCCGGTCCTGGTCCTCGCCGGGCTCACCGCGGTGGCGCTGGCCCTCGACGCGGTCGACGGGCGGGTGGCCCGGCGCACCGGGACGGCGAGCGCGTTCGGGGCGCGCTTCGACATGGAGGTCGACGCCTTCCTCATCCTGGTACTGAGCGTCCACGTGGCCGGGGCGATGGGCCCCTGGGTCCTCGCGATCGGCGCCATGCGGTACGTCTTCGTCGCGGCCGCCCGGTTCCTGCCGTGGCTGAACGGGCCGTTGCCGCCGAGCATGGCCCGCAAGACGGTGGCCGCCGTGCAGGGCGTCGTCCTCCTGGTGGCGGGCGCGGGCCTCCTTCCGCGCGTACCCGCGTACGCGGCGGTCGCGGTGGCCCTGGCGCTGCTCGTCTGGTCCTTCGGCCGGGACGTCCGGTGGCTGTGGCGCGTCCGGGTCCGGCAGGCGGTGAGCCACCGCACTCCCACGGTGGCTCACCGCGGGCCGTAGGCGGTCAGGAAGCGGTCCCGGAAGGCGTCCATCCGCCACACCGGGGCGTCCGGGCCGGGCTTCAGCCCCTCCTGCCAGCCCCAGCCGGAGATCCGGTCCAGCACGGCGGGGTCCCGGGCGACGACCGTGACCGGAACGTCCCGGCCGTGGCGGTCCCGGGTGACGGTCGGCACCGGCTGGTGGTCGCCGAGGAAGACCAGCACGGTGTCGTCGTCGCCGTACGTCTCCACGTACGAGATGAGGCTGTTCAGCGAGTACTCGATCGAGCGCCGGTACTCGGTGCGCACCCGGGCGGGGTCCTTCCACACCTCCTTGGGGTCCTTGCCCGCCTCCTTGACCCTCTCGTAGACCGAGCCGTCACCGATCTCGTCCCAGCCGAGCATGGTGGGGATGGGCGCCCACGGGTTGTGGCTGGACGTGAGGATGATCTCGGCCATCAGGGGGTCGCGGCCCGCCTTGCCGTGCTCCAGGCGCTCGAACGCCGCCAGGCTGTACTGGTCGGGCACGGGCGTCCAACTGAACTTGGGGCCCTGGTACCCGAGGTGGCGTGAGTCGTGGACGTGGTCCAGGCCGTAGAACCGCCCCTCCGGCCAGGCCCGGGTGACGCCCGGCATGATGCCGACGGTCCGCCAGGCGCCCGCCCGCCGGAAGGCGCTGGTGAGGGTGAGGCGGTCGCTGGAGGTGAGGTCGCGGTAGCGCCGCTGGTTGTCGATCCACAGCCCCGACGCGAAGGTGGAGTGCGCCAGCCAGCTCCCGCCGCCCGTCGTGGGGGAGGTGAGGAACGCGCTCCGGGAGGAGAACCCCGCGGCGCGCAGCCGGCGGGAGCCGTCCGCGAGCACCGCGCCGACCTCCGGCGCCGTCTCCGGGTCCTCGATCGCGTTGCGGCCGTAGCTCTCGATGAAGACGAACAGCACGTCCTTGCCGCGCAGCCCGGTCAGCAGCCGGTCGCCCGGCGTGTCGCGGAAGGCGTCCACGGCGGACTCCTCGGCGAACGCCTCCCGGTCCGCCATCCCGGCGCGCACCTGCTGCACCCGGCTCCGCACGACGTCCGCCGCGCTCCCGGAGGCGACCGCCGCGCCCGAGACCTGCACGCCGAGCGCCGCGCACAGGACCCAGACGGTCCCGGCGACCAGGGTCGTCGGGACCGTCACGGCGCTGTGCCGCACCACGACGTGGCTCAGCCGGACGACCGACAGGGCCATGAGCACGAGCAGCACGACGACGAGGAGCCCGGCGCCGATCACGGCCGCGGTCGCGCCGGCCCCGCCGATGGAGTCGCGCAGGAACGCCTCGGCGTCGTCGAAGAGGACCCAGTCGAGCACGGGGTCGAAGGGCCTCGCGAGCACGGAGTGGAAGCCCATGTCGAGGACGTTCAGGAGCGTCAGTACCCCCAGGAGCACACCGGCCGCCACCGCCACCACCCGCCTGGCCCCGGGCCGCAGTAGGAGCAGCAGCGCGGCCCCGGCTATCGCCTCCACCGGTATGCGCGCGAACGCGCCGGGCGAGAGGCGCTCCAGCCGGTTCGGCAGCAGCAGCGCACCGGCCACCAGCACGGCGGCCAGCCCCGTGGCCACGCGCGACACCACGACGCGCGACACCGCCACGCGCGGGAGCGGACGAGACGTTCCGATCGACACCCGAGGTCCTTCCGTACGGAGCCCATGACCCGGCGGCGCCCGGCTCGCGAGCCCGGGCCGCCGTGGAAGGTACGGCTCGCCGGCCGTCGGCGTTCACGGTCGTGCCGCACTGCCGTCCCCGGTGGCGAGCGGGGTGAGCCGCGTCTCACCCGGCCTGTGGCGCTTGTCTATGCAACAAGTTGCATAGAAGGATCGGGGGCATGGCGCTCGACCACGCGATCCTCGTGTCCCTGCTGGAGAAACCGGGCTCCGGCTACGAGCTGGCCCGGCGCTTCGAGCGGTCCATCGGCTACTTCTGGACCGCCACCCACCAGCAGATCTACCGCGTGCTCAAGCGCATGGAGAGCGACGGCTGGATCGACGTCCGCGAGGTCCCGCAGCAGGGCCGCCCGGACAAGAAGGAGTACTCCGTCGCCCCCCTCGGGCGGGCCGCACTCTCCGCGTGGCTGCACGAGCCGATCGAACCCGAGAGCGTCCGGCACGACCTCGCCGTGAAGATCCGTGGCGCGGCCTTCGACGACCCGGCCGCCCTCATCCGCGAGGTCGAGCGGTACCGGCGGGTCCACACCGAGCGGCTCGCGCACTACCTCGCGGGGGAGCGGCGGGACTTCACCGGACCGGAGGCACCGCACGCCCCCGGACCGCCCGACGCGGGGCGCGAGCTCCAGCACGTGGTGCTGCGCGGCGGCATCGCGTACGAGCGGATGACGCTCGCCTGGCTCGACGACGTACTCGACACCCTCCGCCGGCTCGCTGCCGAACGCTGAACCACCCTCACGCACACCCCTCTCCGGAAAGGCGGACACCCATGGCCGACCCGCTGCTGTTCAACCCGCGCACCTACGACCCGGCGCACTTCGACCCCGAGACGCGCCGGCTGCTGCGCGCCACCGTCGACTGGTTCGAGGCGCGCGGCAAGCGCAAGCTCATCGAGGACTACCGCTCCCGCGCCTGGCTCGCGGACTTCCTCGACTTCGCCGCCAAGGAGGGCCTGTTCGCGACCTTCCTCACCCCCGCCTCCGCCGCCGGGGAGCAGACCGGCGGGCAGCAGGACAAGCGCTGGGACACGGCCCGGATCGCGGCACTCAACGAGATCTTCGGTTTCTACGGGCTCGACTACTGGTACGCCTGGCAGGTCACCATCCTCGGCCTCGGCCCCGTCTGGCAGAGCGACAACGCCGCCGCACGCGCCCGTGCGGCCGAACTCCTCACCGAGGGGGAGGTGTTCGCCTTCGGCCTCTCCGAGAAGGCCCACGGCGCCGACATCTACTCCACCGACATGCTGCTGGAGCCGGACAGTGACGGTGCCGGCGGCTTCCGCGCCACCGGCTCCAAGTACTACATCGGCAACGGCAACGCCGCCGGGCTGGTCTCCGTCTTCGGCCGCCGCACCGACGTCGAGGGCCCGGACGGTTACGTCTTCTTCGCGGCCGACAGCCGCCACCCGGCGTACCACCTCGTCAAGAACGTCGTCGACTCCTCCAAGTACGTCAGCGAGTTCCGCCTGGAGGACTACCCCGTCGCCCCCGAGGACGTCCTGCACACCGGCCGTGCCGCCTTCGACGCCGCCCTCAACACCGTCAACGTCGGCAAGTTCAACCTCTGCACCGCCTCCATCGGCATCTGCGAGCACGCGATGTACGAGGCCGTCACCCACGCCCACAACCGCATCCTCTACGGCCGCCCCGTCACCGCCTTCCCGCACGTGCGCCGCGAGCTGACCGACGCCTACGTCCGCCTCGTCGGCATGAAGCTGTTCAGTGACCGTGCCGTGGACTACTTCCGTTCCGCCGGCCCCGACGACCGCCGCTACCTCCTCTTCAACCCGATGACGAAGATGAAGGTGACCACGGAGGGCGAGAAGGTCATCGACCTGATGTGGGACGTCATCGCCGCCAAGGGCTTCGAGAAGGACAACTACTTCGCGCAGGCGGCGATCGAGATCCGGGGCCTGCCGAAGCTGGAGGGCACGGTCCACGTCAACCTCGCCCTGATCCTCAAGTTCATGCACAACCACCTGCTGAACCCGGCCGAGTACGAGCCCGTCCCCACCCGCCTCGACGCGGCCGACGACGACTTCCTGTTCCGTCAGGGCCCGGCGCGCGGCCTGGGCTCGGTACGCTTCCACGACTGGCGTCCCGCCTTCGACGCGTACGCCCACCTGCCCAACGTCGCCCGCTTCCGTGAGCAGGCCGACGCCCTGTGCGAGTTCGTCACGACGGCCGCGCCCGACGAGGAGCAGAGCCGCGACCTCGACCTCCTGCTCGCCGTGGGCCAGCTCTTCGCGCTCGTCGTGCACGGCCAGTTGATCCTGGAGCAGGCGGGCCTCACCGGCCTCGACCAGGACGTGCTGGACGAGCTGTTCGCCGTCCTCGTCCGTGACTTCTCCGCCCACGCCGTCGAACTGCACGGCAAGGACTCCGCCACCGAGCAGCAGCAGCTCTGGGCGCTGGGCGCGGTCCGCCGCCCGGTCGTCGACGAGGCCCGCTCGGCCCGGGTCTGGGAGCGCGTCGAGGCGCTGTCCGGCGCGTACGAGATGGCGCCGTAACACCACACCACCCCTACCCACCGCGGGGGGGGGGGGGGGGGGGGGGGGGGGGGGGGGGGGGGGGGGGGGGGGGGGGGGGGGGGGGGAGCGGGGGGGGGGGGGT
>NZ_JBVIGF010000001.1:0-4243 GCF_055570965.1 Streptomyces sp. NPDC031064 | reverse complement strand
CGGGGAGCCCCCCCCCCCCCCCCCCCCTCCCGCCCGCCCCCCCCCCCCCCCCCCCCCCCCCCCCCCCCCCCCCCCCGCGGCTCCCCCCCCCCCCCCCCCCCCCCGCGGTGTTGCGTTTCAGGCCGTCGCATCGGCCTTCCGGAGCAGGGACGACAACGTGCGGTCGAGGATGTCCGGAACGTCCTTGGCCTTGAGACGGCGGGCGCCGGCTTCGGCCGCGGCGGCGTGGAGCAAGCTGTAGAAGGTGGTCACCAGCCAGCTCATCGGCAGGTCGGAACGGAACACCCCTTCCTCCTGGCCGCGCGCCACGATCCGCTCCACCCGTCCGAGGACCTTCTCGTGGTGCTTGCGGCGCCGGGCCGGTGTGATGACGCCCTCGGAGGCGGACAGCAGGAACGCGTGCCGCTCCAGGATGCGCCAGCTCGACCGCACCAGCCGGGAGAACGCCTCGTCGGCCGGGCCCTCGTCGAGGTGCTGGCCCTGGAGAACGGCGTCCGCCTGTTCGACCGAATGAGCGAGCACGGCGTCCAGCAGGGCCTCCCGGGATGGGAAGTGCGCGTACAGGGTGACGCGGCTGACCCCGGCCGCGGTGGCCACCGCGGTCATGCTGACGTGCGGATCCCGGACGAAGCAGTCGAGAGCGGCGGCCACGATCGTCGCGATGCTGCGCTCCGCGTCGGCGCGGCGGACCTTCTGGTGCGGCGTGGGCATGGGGCGAGCGTATGCCACCCCTCCGCGCGTGGTCCACGTCGGCCGGCGTACCCGTTAACTTGAACAACACTGTTCAACTTCGGCGGCGGATGCCCTACTGTTGAAACTTAACAGCGTTGTTCAGGTTAAGGAGTTCGGGTGAGTTCGGAGATTCCTGCTCAGGTGGAGCACGGACAGAGGCCCGCGCATGGGCATGGGCACGGGCACGGGCATGGGCATGGGCATGGGCACCACGGTGATGTGCCCGCGGGGCCTCCGGACCCGCGGCGCTGGCTGGTCCTGGCGTTGTTGTGCACCGCGCAGTTCATGCTGATCGTCGATGTGACCGTGGTGAACGTGGCGCTGCCCACCATCGGTGCGGAGCTCGCGCTCGGCGCCGGCGCGCTGACCTGGGTCGTCACCGCGTACACCCTGTTCTTCGGCAGCCTGCTGCTGCTCGGCGGGCGGGTCGGTGACCTGCTCGGCCGCCGGCGCGTGTTCCTGGCCGGCCTGGCCCTGTTCACCGCCGCCTCGCTGGTGTCCGGGCTGGCGGAGAGCGGCGGTGTGCTGATCGCCGCCCGCGCCGCCCAGGGGGTGGGCGCGGCGGTCATGTCGCCGGCGGCGATGGCCCTGGTCATGTCGGTGTTCCACGGCCCGGAGCGGCACCGCGCCCTCGGGGTGTGGGCCGCGATCGGTGGCACGGGTGCCGCCTTCGGCGTCCTCCTCGGCGGCGTCCTCGTCTCCGGGCCGGGCTGGGAGTGGGTGTTCTACATCAACGTTCCGATCGGTGTCCTGGTGCTGGTCGCCGTCCCGGCCCTGCTCAAGCAGGGGCAGGCGGGGCACGGGGGTGGCCATGAGGCCGGGCACGGGCATGGGGCCGGGCACGGGCATGGGGCCGGGGGCGGGCATGGGGCCGGGCACGGGCTTGGGACAGGGGACGGGCATGGGGCCGGGGGCGGGCATGGGGCCGGTCGTGCGCCGGGTGCGGACCTTCCCGGCGCGCTGACGATGACCGCCACCCCCGCCCTGCTCATCTACGGCCTGGTCCAGGCCCGGGACCACGGGTTCGGCGCCACGTCCGCGTGGCTGCCGCTCGTCGGGGCGCTGTTCGGAGCGGTGCTGTTCGTCGTGGCCGAGCGGTCGGTGGCCGCGCCGCTGGTACGGCTGCCGTTCCTCGCGCGTCGCTCCCTGCTGGGTGGCTGCCTGGTGATGCTCGCCGCGTCGGGGGTCCTGATCTCGGCGTTCTTCCTGTGCTCCTTCTACCTCCAGCACGTGCTCGGCTTCTCCGCGCTGAAGACCGGGCTCGTCTTCCTCCCGGTCGCCGCGGTCACCACCGTGGGCGCCCACCTCGGTTCGCGGGCCGTCGCGCGAGTGGGCTGGCGGTGGACGGCCGGTGGCGGGCTCGGTCTCGCGGCGGCCGGTGCGCTGCTGCTGGCGGGGCTGGAGCGGGACGGCGACGCGTGGGCCCAGGTGCTGCCCGGCTTCCTGCTGTTGGCCTTCGGCCTGGGCGCGGGCTTCGTCTGCGCCGTCACCAGTGCCATGCACGGCGTGGAGCACGCGGACGCGGGGCTCGCCTCCGGGCTGGTGAACACCGGCCACGAGCTGGGTGCCGCCCTCGGCATCGCGGTCGTGGCCGCGGTCGCCGGTGCGAGCCTGGAGGGCGGCGATGGGGCGGGCTTGCCACCGGTCGACGGGTTCGGCGCCGCCTTCGCCGCCTGCGCGGTCATCTGTGCCGTGGCCGCCGTCGCCAGTGCGGCTCTGCTGCCCAAGGGGCGCCCGGACCCATCGGCGGGCCCGGTGTTCGCCCACTGATGCGAGGGTGAAACCGGTCCAAAACCGGCTTAAAACCGTACAAATTCCGGCGCCCACGCGCTCAAGTGGGGCCGTTTGAACGATCAAAATAGTGGGGGGTTAGCATATGAGCACCGCCTAGCTCGAAAGATGAACCTGTGACTGTCAATGAGGACTCGTTCACTAGCTGGAAAAACCGCGAGGAGATCGCGGAGTCGATGATCCCGATCATCGGGAAGCTGCAGCGGGAGCGGGACGTCACGGTCCTGCTCCACAGCCGCTCCTTGGTGAACAAGTCGGTGGTAAGCATTCTCAAGACCCACCGATTCGCCCGGCAGATCGCCGGTGAGGAGCTCTCGGTCACCGAGACGATGCCGTTCCTCCAGGCCCTCACCGCGCTCGACCTCGGCCCTTCCCAGATCGACATCGGCATGCTCGCGGCCACCTACAAGGCCGACGACCGCGGTCTCTCGGTGGAGGAGTTCACCGCCGAGGCCGTCGCCGGCGCCACCGGTGCCAACAAGATCGAGCGCCGCGAGGCGCGTGACGTCGTCCTCTACGGCTTCGGCCGCATCGGCCGCCTCGTCGCCCGCCTCCTCATCGAGAAGGCCGGCTCCGGCAACGGCCTCCGGCTGCGCGCCATCGTCGTCCGCCAGGGCGGCGAGCAGGACATCGTCAAGCGCGCCTCGCTGCTGCGCCGCGACTCCATCCACGGCCAGTTCCAGGGCACGATCACCGTCGACGAGGCGAAGAGCACCATCATCGCCAACGGCAACGAGATCAAGGTGATCTACGCGGGTGACCCGTCGGAGGTCGACTACACGGCGTACGGCATCAAGGACGCCATCCTCATCGACAACACCGGCAAGTGGCGCGACCGCGAGGGCCTGTCGAAGCACCTGCGCCCCGGCATCGACAAGGTGGTCCTGACCGCCCCCGGCAAGGGCGACGTCCCCAACATCGTCCACGGCGTCAACCACGACACCATCAAGCCGGACGAGCAGATCCTGTCCTGCGCGTCCTGCACCACCAACGCCATCGTCCCGCCGCTGAAGGCGATGGACGACGAGTACGGTGTGCTGCGCGGCCACGTGGAGACCGTCCACTCGTTCACCAACGACCAGAACCTGCTGGACAACTACCACAAGGCCGACCGCCGCGGCCGCTCGGCGCCGCTCAACATGGTGATCACCGAGACCGGTGCCGCCTCCGCCGTCGCCAAGGCGCTGCCCGACCTCAAGGCGCCCATCACCGGCAGCTCCATCCGCGTCCCGGTGCCGGACGTCTCGATCGCGATCCTCAGCCTCCGGCTCGGTCGCGAGACCAGCCGCCAGGAGGTCCTCGACTACCTCCGCAACGTCTCGCTGACGTCGCCGCTGAAGCGCCAGATCGACTTCACCACGGCCCCCGACGCGGTGTCGAGCGACTTCATCGGCTCGCGCCACGCCTCGATCGTGGACGCCGGCGCCACCAAGGTCGACGGTGACAACGCGATCCTCTACCTGTGGTACGACAACGAGTTCGGCTACTCCTGCCAGGTCATCCGTGTCGTCCAGCACGTCTCCGGGGTGGAGTACCCGACCTACCCGGCCCCGGCTGTCTGACAGCCCCGGGTACCGGTTCGTCCCAGGGGCGGGGGGGGGGGGGGGGGGGGGGGGGAGGGGGGGGGGGAGGAGGGGGGGGGGGGGGGGGGGGGTCGGTCGTAGTGTCCACTCCACGTAGTGGGGGTTGGTGGGTTTGTCGGCGTTGATGAAGACGAGGT